>DATMTA010000144.1:0-52250 GCA_035565055.1 Ensifer sp. | reverse complement strand
CCTCCATGGCCGCCGCCCTGACCGCCGCCACCGTGTCCACCGTCATGGCCGCCGCCACCGTGTCCACCGTCATGACCGCCACCACCGTGGCCACCATCATGGCCTCCGCCACTGTGACCATCGTCATGGCCTCCGCCGTTGGAAGCGGTACCTTGAGCGGCGACACTATCTGTCGCAAAGTTACCAGATTGACCGTCGCCACCTCTTGCGCCATCGCTCAGGTCAATATTGCGTGCAAACGCCAGAGCATTGCATGCGGTGTTGGCCGATGGATACCGCGCCAGGTATTTGCGCAGCGCCTGCTCCGTATCCTGCGCCAAGGCAGATTTGCAAGCCGCCTCGGCCGCCGCATCGCGAACGGGCCGATCCTTGGGCACCTGGGCCGACGCCCCGGTCACCGCTACGCTTGCCATCAAGTATGCGAATCCAATCGCCAAGGTCTTTTGGGATAACATTGTATTTCTCCTTTCCAAGGAATATGGATCGAAGATAACAAAACATAGTAATAATTGACGTTGATGGCGATCAACGTATAGCCAATATTAATCCAAAAATATTACCTATTTAACTCTTATTGAGTACCATTATTTCAAAATATATAAGCAATTCTGATTACATTTTTTGCTCGAATAATCCGTTATAATTAGAATTTTCCTTGACATTGCTCTGCTTTGTAGACAGAGACCTGGTTTTTTCAAGCAAGAAAGAAGGAAACGGAGTCTGGGACGGCAAGCGCCATCTTGATATGGCGACGTGTCGCGGCCCTCTGAAAGAAACGACTGGGCAGCTCCAGCAGGATCCTGCGGACCCGAAAGAGGAAGGAAACCGTCGTCCGTACCGGAGAGATAGGTAACAGATCGAACCGAAGGCCTGGGTGACCACCTTGTGTCGCAGGGGGCGTTCATTGTGACCGCCGCCTGGCTTCAGGGCCGGCATGGCGAGCCTCCGGTCTTTACACTAGAAATCTGGCGCCTGCAGAGATTTGCCGGTTTCCTGCCAACCATGAACGGCCAATCCATCCCGCCCGAAACCGTCGAGGCTTCGCCGCATCTATTTTTTCGCGAAAGGCCTCGGCGTTAACAGCCCCTTAGCACCTTGCGGAACACAAATGGAACATATAGTGTCCGTTCTGGATTTGTTTCATTTGATTCTTCGGGGTGTCCCCATGCTGACGCGCAAACAACAGGAACTGCTTCTGTTCATCCACGAGCGGATGAAGGAGTCCGGCATTCCGCCCTCTTTCGACGAAATGAAGGATGCGCTCGATCTCGCCTCCAAGTCGGGTATCCATCGGCTGATCACGGCGCTCGAAGAGCGCGGCTTCATCCGGCGACTTCCGAATCGTGCACGCGCGCTCGAGGTGATCAAACTGCCCGAAGCCTATACGGCAAGCCTGCAGCCGCGGCGCGGCTTCTCGCCGAGCGTGATCGAGGGAAGCCTGGGCAAGGCGCCCGAGCCGCCGAAGGCGCCGCAGGCCGCTGCGAATGACGACGCCAGCGTCTCCGTTCCGGTCATGGGGCGCATTGCGGCGGGCGTGCCGATCTCCGCCATCCAGAACAATACGCATGAGATTGCCGTACCCTCGCAGATGCTGGGCAATGGCGAGCATTACGCACTCGAGGTCAAGGGCGATTCGATGATCGACGCCGGCATTCTCGATGGCGATACCGTCATTATCCGCAACACGTCCAACGCCAGCCCGGGTGAGATCGTCGTCGCGCTGATCGACGATGAGGAAGCGACGTTGAAGCGGTTCCGCCGTAAGGGGGCGTCGATTGCTCTTGAAGCGGCAAACCCGGCCTATGAAACCCGTATTTTCGGACCGGATCGCGTCAAGATCCAGGGTAAACTCGTCGGTCTGATCCGCCGCTATCATTGATCGGGCTGATAGGATTCCGCATAGGAATTGCTTCGCCAGTTGTAATAGCGGTGGTGGAGCCAGGGGCGATCGTGCCCATCGAGGGCTCCCACGATGTGGAATGATCTCTGCTGCCAGAGGCCCGGCGGCTGTTTATACTCGGTTGGGCGCAGATAAATGGCGAGCGCCCCGCGTCGGCGCAGCGCATTGCGATCGAAGAGTTGCGCCTCGCCCTGCGCGCATTGCGGCTCACGCAGGAATGCGGCGGCAATGGCGATCTGGGCCTGGCGACATGCCGCGCCCTGAAATGCGAAATCGCTGAAGGTGGCGATCAGCAGGTCCTCGGCGAGCCTGCCGATGCACCAGTCGCGGCCGGAGCAGATGAACCGCCCTGTTTGGACCGTCTTGCCCGCAGCCTCCATCGCATCTTCGACCTTCCACTCGTCGGCCTCGGTCAATGACCTTCGCGGGCCTTCTCGCTCAAGGGTCAGCTTCGGCACCGGATCAGGTTTTACGACGTCCTTCACGACCAGCGCCCTCGCCCATTGATCCATGATGAAGCTCGGAGGCTTGTTGGCGTTGGTGGCAAGCTGATGCCGGGACAGGAGGCCGACCAGGTCGGCGGTTTCCGCAACAACCATGTCGGGCCTTTCGGCTGGGCCGAAGGCGAGGATCAAGGCGAGCGTGCCGGCAAAGAGGCTGGCGCCCGCGAGTCTGAAAAGACGACTGCGGGGTAGGATCGCGGCAACGAAGGCCAGGCTCGCAGCGGGTAGAACCCACGGCGACATCTGCCCCGTCACGATATCGCCACCGAGCGAGGAGACCGTTCGCGCGACGGCCATGGTTGCCTCAAGACCGAGACCCATCAGACGGAGCGGATAATAGTCGAGCCCGAAAGGCATCAGCAGGACAGCGAGAAAGCCTGCCGGCATAACGATGAAGGATATGAAGGGCATGGCGGCAACATTGCCCAGAGTGCCCAGCAGGGTCAGGCGCTGGAAGTGGGTCACCGAGAAGATCGCCGTCGCGACACCGGCGATTTCGGAGGTGAGCATGACGCCGCCCACCGCACGAATAACCGGAAGCGCGGCCGCATAAAACGGCAGCCCGCGCAGTCGCGTGAATTCGGCCGGCCTCAGTCGCCAAAGTGAATAGCCGGAAATCAGCGCTGCGGCCGCGGCAAAGGACATCTGGAAGCTCGGTCCGAGAGCGCTGGAGGGTGAAACAAGGAGGATGGCGAAACTCGCGAACGCCACGCTTCGAAGCGTCAGGACCGTTCGAGCCGCCACAACGCCCCCCATGCCGACTGCCAGCATGATATAGGAACGGACAGCGGGCACGGGCATCCCGGAAATCAGCAGGTAGAGACCGCTCGCCGTGATGGCGCCCAGTGCGGCGTAGGTCTTTGCGGGGCGCGACTGAATGAAACCGGGAAATAGGCTGAACACCATGCGCAGTCCGACAAACGAGATGCCCGCAGCCAGCACCATATGCAGTCCCGAAATGGAGTAGACATGCGCCAGCCCCGAGATGCGCAGGGCCTCCAGCGCCTCCTTCGAAAAGGCCGCCGTGTCGTTCGTGATCAGAGCGCTGGCAAACGCGCCAGTGTCGCCGGGCAGGACTGACAGGATTCTCTGGTTGATGGCGCTTCGGAGGTTCGACAGCCCATCCTGAAAGGCCTTTGCCAAGGTGGGAGCGGAAGGCTGCGCCTGCTCAACCGCCTGCGGTGCACCCAGAAACCCGCCGATCGCCCCGATCCCGTTGAAATAGCTGCTGAACGCGAAATCGTTGAGCCCCGGAAGCGCTGGCCCCGCCGGCGGCTGCAGTCGCGCCAGACCCTTGATCACAGTGCCGGGCGGAAACGCCTCCCCCTGGCCCCGCACACCCAGCAGCGCCGCCGTCGGCGGCCTCTTCAGTCTCGGCCTTTCCGTTTGCAGTATCTCAACCGTGTAACGCCAACGGCCCGCCTCGCGCATTTCGACGTCGATGACGCGCGCGGTGATCGTCGTGGATATCGGGCTGTCGATGACAACCGTCGTGCTGCGCGCGGTCTGGAACCATGCCGCCAATGCGCCGGCGAGAATGAAGGTGGCAAGCCGCACGGGAATCTGGACCTGCGGGGCCCCATGACGCGTGATCACGGCGAGAGGCAACAGCACGGCTGCCCATGCGACAAGTCGCAGCGGCGGCAGATCGGACGTCATGTTGAACCACCAGACCGCCCCGATAATCATGAAGACGGGATAAAGCAGAAACAGATGACCGTGGGCCACCTCTTCCTCGAATGCCGCCAGAATGGACAGACGAAGCCGCGTCCAAACCTGAGTTAAGAGACGCCATTGGAAACGCTGCCGGCGCCCTTTCCGCCCCGCTTCAAAGACAACCTTCGGGGACGCGCGCGCACTGCTTCGCTGCGGCGCGTCATCCACCTCGAGAATGTCGTCATCCGTCCCCACGCCGCCGCCCCCGGCCCCGTAATGCATACAGATTGCAACCTAAACTGGCTTCACGCAAGTGCAGCCGACCCGAAGGAAAAAAGCGCCGAATTTTCAGCATGTTGTTTTCAATCGATTGAATAAAAACAGTGCTTTCACAAAATGCGATCAAGGGCCAAAAACTTCCAAAAGTTGATTTCGCGCGTGCACAATTCGCACCAAGGAGTGCTTGGCAGGGGCGAATAAATCGGATAGCAAATTCGCCATAGTCTCACTCATGACCACGGCAATCGCCGTGGCTCCCATCGAACTCCCGGAGGCAAACATGGCCGATAATGCGGTTTTCTCACTCGACGACAAGAAGGCAGAAATGACGGTCCGAAAGGGCACGATCGGGCCGGACGTCGTCGACATCGGCGCTCTTTACAAGAATACCGGCATGTTTACCTATGACCCGGGCTTCACTTCGACGGCATCCTGCGAATCCAAGATTACCTATATCGACGGGGACGAAGGCGTTCTGTTGCACCGCGGCTATCCGATCGAGCAGCTCGCCGAACAAGGCGACTTCCTCGAAACCTGCTATCTCCTGCTCTACGGCGAACTGCCGACGGCTGCGCAGAAGAAGGATTTCGACACGCGCGTAACGCGCCACACGATGGTTCACGAGCAGATGAGCCGCTTCTTCACCGGCTATCGCCGCGACGCCCACCCGATGGCCGTCATGGTTGGTACGGTTGGCGCGCTCTCGGCCTTCTACCACGACTCGACCGATATCACCGATCCTCACCAGCGCATGGTCGCCTCGCTGCGCATGATCGCGAAGATGCCGACGATCGCCGCGATGGCCTATAAGTACCATATCGGCCAGCCCTTCGTTTATCCGAAGAACGACCTCGATTACGCTGCCAACTTCCTGCACATGTGCTTCGCCGTTCCGTGCGAAGAGTACAAGGTGAACCCGGTTCTGGCCCGTGCCATGGACCGCATCTTCATCCTCCATGCCGACCACGAACAGAACGCATCGACCTCGACGGTTCGCCTCGCCGGCTCGTCGGGTGCTAACCCGTTTGCCTGCATCGCGGCTGGCATTGCCTGCCTCTGGGGCCCGGCTCACGGCGGCGCCAACGAAGCAGCCCTCAACATGCTGATGGAAATCGGCACGGTTGACCGCATTCCGGAATATATTGCCAAGGCCAAGGACAAGAACGATCCGTTCCGCCTGATGGGCTTCGGTCACCGCGTCTACAAGAACTACGACCCGCGCGCCCGCATCATGCAGAAGACCATGTATGAAGTGCTGGAAGCGACGGGCCATGGCGACGATCCGCTGATGAAGGTTGCGCTCGAGCTCGAAAAGATCGCGCTCAACGACCCCTACTTCGTCGAGAAGAAGCTGTATCCGAACGTGGACTTCTACTCGGGCATCACGCTGCGCGCGCTCGGCTTCCCCACGACGATGTTCACCGTTCTCTTCGCGCTCGCCCGCACCGTCGGCTGGGTTGCACAGTGGAACGAGATGATCGAAGACCCGCAGCAGCGCATCGGCCGTCCGCGCCAGCTCTACACCGGTGCTGCCAAGCGCGATTATGTGAAGGTCGAGAAGCGCTAAGCGCGTCGGCTTCACTCCACGGATAGAAATGAAGAAGCCGGCGGTTTAAGCCGGCTTTTTCGTATCCAGAAGTTCGAGCATGGCGCTCGCGGCCAGCTCACCGGACGGAAACGGAACCGACATCTTGTCCCACACATCCGCATAGCCTGCCAGCATGGCAGCCCGCTGCGGGGTATCCGCCATCAGCCTCTCTACCCAGCGCACCGGCGCGGCAGGGCGAAGCAACTCGTTGATATATTCCGGAATGATCGGGTAATCGGCGATCAGGTTCGGGAGCGCGGCAGTCCAGACCTTGATCCGGCTTGCGAGAAACTTGATGATCGGGTCGGTCCGATAAATCGATACGGCCGGGACGCCGGCCATGGCAAGCTCCAGGATGACGGTTCCGGAGGCTGCAATCGCGGCATCGGCGCGCGCAAATGCATCCCATTTGAATGCGTCGCCCGTCCCGCATTCCGGGGTTAGACTCCATCCTGAAATCTTTTCCCGGATAAACGCCTCCTGCCTCGCGACCGCCGGAAGCAGGAAACGGGCTTGCGGATGACGGGACCTGATCTCGGCGGCGGCCTCACCCATCACATCGGCGAGCCGCTTGATCTCGGAGCTGCGCGAACCGGGCAGCAGAAGGATCGTGGGCGCCGGGCTGGGGACCCGCGTCTGTCGAGCAGCCCTTACGCGCAGAATATCCGGGTCCGCCGCCAGTCGATGCCCGACATAGACAGTCTTCGGGCCGCCGAGGCGCTGCATGACAGCGGGCTCGAAGGGAAGTACGGCAAGAACCAGGTCAACGTAACCGAGCATCGCCTGCGCACGATATTCCTTCCAGGCCCAGACGCTGGGGCAGACATACTGGATGACCGGAACGTTGGGCAGAGCCTTGCGCACGCGCTTTGCGACGCGATGCGTGAAATCCGGACTGTCGATGATGAGGAGCGCGTCCGGCCGCTGCGCGATGATCGCGGCTGCCGTCTGCCGAATGCGGCCAAGAAGCGACGGCAGCTTGCCCAGCACGTCGGCAATGCCCATGACCGAAAGCTCAGAGAAGTCGAAGAGAGACTGGAGCCCCTCGCGCTGAAGTCTCTCGCCGCCGACCCCCATAAGCTCCACCTCGCGACCGGTCCTGCGAAGGGCGGCCACAAGATCTCCGCCGAGAATGTCCCCGGAAACTTCGCCGGCAACGACTGCAAGCTTTAGCGGACGCATCATTTGACCTCCGGCCGGACGACCTCGATGCCCATGACGAACATGCCTGCGGCGTCGGCAGCAGAGGCGAGTTCGGCGCGATCCAGGATGAGCGAGCGCCCCGCCTCGCCGACAATTCCGGAGAGCCCGGCAAGGGAAGCGTTTTTCAGCGTTGTCAGACCGATGGCTGGAAGGTCAGCGCGTTCATCCTGCTGCGGCTTGGCGAGTTTCACCAGCACACCCCTGCGGCGACGGGACAGGCGCCCGCTGGTGCGCATTTCGGCCACGCGCGCCAGCATCGCATCAGTCCCCTCAGGTCCCTCAAGCGCGACCACTCGCCCGCCAACAGCAACCGCCCCCTGGCCGATATCAAGCCGGCCGAGCTGAAGGGCGGCGTCGATCGCGACACGAATGTCTTCCTGCGCCTCTGCATCAGGCTCCAGCTGCCCCACGGGGCCCTGAACGGCCAGAAGATCCGGCGCAATTTCATGGGCGCCGATCACCTTGCATCCCAGCGCCTCCAGAAGCCCGATCACCATTTCGAGGACCGCATTGTCCCCACCGCGGCGAAGGGTCTTCAGGACGAAAGGAACGGTTGCAAGAAATCCCAAGGTCGGGCGTATCTGTCGCCATTCCGGGCGACGGCGCACTGATCCGGAGAGGACAACCCGGGAAACGGAATAGCGAGCGAATAGCCGGCGCATTCCGGCGAAGTCGCCAACGGAGGCTTCCTCGACGTCAAAGCCGTGCCAGACCGGTGCAGGCTCGTCCAGCAGCTGGATGATCAGCGGGTTTTCACCGTTGCGTCTGGCTGCATCGGCCAGATAATGCGGAAGCAAGCCACCGCCGGCGATGATCGCCAACCTGCCGGACGCTGCCTGATCGCCGGCCAGCATGGCGCGTCAACCCTTGCGGCGACGGGCGGGCGTTGACAGCGCACGGTCAGCGTCGGCAGCGATGAAGTCGAGTATGTCAATGACCTGGGGGCAATCCGCATACTCGCTGCGAACGGCCGCCGCCTTGTCGCGTACGGACCCTTCGCCTTCGAAAATCGCCTTATAGGCATGGCGGACGCGGTGAATGACCGCGCGGTCGATACCGGCGCGTGTCATCCCGACAACGTTCAGCCCTTCAAGAAGGCCGGGGTTTCCATTCAGGATGCCGTAGGGAATGACATCGTAGGAGACGGCAGAGAGACCACCGATAAAGGCGCTGCGGCCAATTCGGGTGAACTGGTGAACGGCCGCGCCGCCGCCGATGATGGCGTGATCACCGACGATAACATGACCGGCGAGAAGAACGTTGTTCGACATGATCACATGGTTGCCGACCCGGCAATCATGCGCAACATGCGAATAGGCCAGAAACAGGCAGTTGTCGCCGACGACTGTGCGCCCGCCATGTTCCACGGTGCCGGTGTTCATCGTGACGCCTTCGCGGATCGTGCAATTGCGTCCGATTTCCAGCGTGGTATCAACGGCACTATGCTTGGCACTCTGGGAATCGCCGCCGATCACGGCGTTCTGAAAGATCCGGGTTCCCTCACCCACTGTCGTGCGACCGACGACAACGGCATGGCTGACCAGTTCAACGTTCGCGCCAAGCACGACCTTGGGGCCAACATGACAGAACGGCCCGATGACAACGCCTTCACCGATTTCGGCGCCATCATCGACGACCGACATCGGATGAATCTTCGCGCTGCCTGCGATCTTGCTCATTGTCATTCCTTGTTATGCAGCATCGCGCCGATGTCGGCCTCCGCCACGAGCTGGCCATCGACCTTCGCGTCGCAATGGAACTTCCAGATGTTGCCGCGCTGCTTCTGCTTGGTCACGTGGTACTCAACACGATCGCCCGGACGGACCGGCTTGCGGAAACGCGCATTGTCGATCGTCATGAAATAGACGAGCTTCGCGCCCCCACCCTGCTTGCGAGCGCAGATAGCGCCAGCGGTCTGTGCCATACCCTCGATGAGCAAGACACCCGGCATGATCGGCTCGCCAGGAAAGTGTCCCATGAACTGCGGCTCATTCGCCGTGACGTTCTTGATACCGATCGCGGAGTTGTCGTCGTCGATCTCGACGATCTTGTCCACCAGAAGAAATGGATAACGATGCGGAAGAAGAGCCATCAGCTCCTGGATTTCCGCGGTTGCCAGTTGCGACTTCGCCTCTTCGCTCATGCGCTCTCTCCGCCTTTCGTCTTTCGGCCGCCCGACCTCGCCGCTCTTTCGGCGATTTCGCGGAAAAATTCCTTGATCGGGCGCGCAGGCTGGCCAGCAACCTTCTCGCCCGGCGGCACGTCGCTCATGACACCGCTCAGTGCGGCAATCTGCGCCCCGTCGCCGATGGTGATGTGACCATTGATGCCTGCAGCGCCGCCAATCTGAACGCCATTGCCGATCTTGGCGCTTCCGGCAACACCGACCTTGCTCACCAATGCGCAATGACGACCGATCCGCACGTTATGTCCGATCTGAACCTGGTTGTCGATCTTGGTGCCTTCACCGATCACCGTATCGTCCATCGTGCCGCGGTCGATGGTGGTATTCGCACCGATCTCCACGCGATCCTGGATGATAACGCGACCGATCTGAACGATCTTGATCATGCCGGCAGGGCCCGGAGCATAACCGAAGCCATCCTGACCGACACGCGCGCCATTGTGAATGATCACTTCGTTGCCAATCAGCGCGCACAGGATGCTCGCCCCGCCGGCAATCGTGCAGTCGCGGCCAATCTTCACACCATTGCCGATTAATGCGCCAGGACCGATCCTCGTCCCGGAGCCAATCGCGACGTGAGCCCCGATCACGGCATGAGGCTCGACAGTCACCCCAGGTTCGAGCACTGCCGAAGGATGGATAACGGCGAGCGGAGAAACGCCTTCCGCCTGCGCAATCGTCTCGGGGCGAACCGCCGAAGGATGCAGGATCTGCCCCGCAAGCGCGAAGGCTGCGTGCGCGTTCTTCGAAATCAGCGCGTGAATGTGGTCCGGAACCAGAGAGACAAGCGCTTCATCACAAATGATGGCGGAGGCCCGGCAGGTCTCAAGCTCGTCCCGGTTCTTTCGCGAAAGCATGTAACACACGTCGCCTTCGACCGCGCGATAAACAGGCGCAACCGACCGAACAGTCACATCAATGCTGTCAGATTTGCTGAGCGAAGCGCCGATACGCTCCGCAAGCTTTCCCAGCGTCACACCTTCGTGACGCGGGAAAAACATGTCTCTTTCCATAGGCCAAGCCCCAGAACGGATAACCGTGTTTCGTGATCCGGACAGGCTTTATCAGAAATTCGTCTGGATGCCGAACTTGATTCTTTCGATCTGGTCGAAAGACTGCTTCTTGACCGGGAATGCGTAATCCACGCGCAGCGGACCGAAGGGCGACGCCCAGATCACGCTGGCGCCGACAGACGCACGCCACGACTGACTGATACCATTGGCGGCCTGACCGCCGAGGTCAACCGAGTTCCCCCAGAGGGACGCCGCATCGGCGAAGACAGCTCCACGCAGACCGTAGTCTTCCGGAATGCCCGGCATCGGGAAGGACGCTTCCGCAGAGGCCGTGACATAGTTCAGACCGCCGAGTACGTCGCCGTTTGCCATGCGCGGACCGATACCGGTCGACGAGAAGCCACGGATTTCGTTCGAACCGATCTTGAACTGGTCAAACACCAGGGCACCGCCCTTGAGCGAGCGCATGGTGCCGCCACCGACGCTCAACGAACCGATGATATCGGCCTCATCGGAGATCGTGTGGTAATAACGCAGCTTGCCGCTCAGCTTGTAGTAGCGCGAGTCGCCACCAAGGCCGGCGATTTCCTGCGTGATATTCCCCACAAAACCATCATGCGGCAGCTTCTGGTCGTCCAGAGAGTTGTAGGACAGCGTCGTCGCGACCGAAGAACGATACCACGGGCTGTTGTTGACAACGTTCACATAGGGTGCAGACAGAGCGGCCGTGTTGCTGCTCGTGTACTTGATCTTCGCGAACGCGTAAGTCGCAGATGCAGTCAGCTCATCGGTGATCGGAGCCGACATACGAAGGTTGAAGCCTTCGGTGTCGAAGCTGTAGTTCGACTGGCTCGAGTCAGTCGTCTTGTACACGTCGAAACCGGCTGCCAAGCGGTAGCCGAGGAAGTAAGGCTCGGTGAAGGACAGCGAATAGTTGCGCGTCTTCAGACCGCCGCTTGCGGCCACGCGAATGTACTGGCCGCGACCCAGGAAGTTCTTGTCTTCGATGGAGGCTTCGAGAACGAAGCCCTCGCCACCCGTGACATAACCGGCGCCGATACCGAACGAAGCGGACGGCTGATCCTGAACGTCAACGATGATGACGACGCGGTCCGGAGAGCTGCCCGGTGCCGTCGAGATGTTGACCGACGAGAAATAGCCCAGCTTTTCAAGACGACGCTTGGCTTCTAGGATAGCTTCCTGGTTGAATGCATCACCTTCGGCGAGATCGAACTCGCGACGGATGACATAGTCACGCGTGATGGTGTTGCCGCGGATTTCGATGCGCTCGACATAAGCGCGCTCGCCCTGGTCTACCAGGTAGTCCACGGAAATAGCATTGCTGCCCACTTCGCGGTTGCCGCGCGGTGTGACGCGGGCAAACGGATAGCCAGCGGACGCAACACGCTTGGAAATCGCCGAAACGGACTTCTCGATGTCGCGCGCCTTGTAAGTGTCGCCGGGCTTGCTGACGATCAGCGACTTCAGATCGTCGCCGTTGACGCCGGGCACCGTCGACTGAACGTTCACATTGCCGATCTTGTAGAGCTCGCCTTCATCGACCGTAATCGTGATCGTGTACTCGTTCGTCTTCTCGTTCAGCTGAACATCATCGGAGACGATGCGGAAATCGGCGTAACCGTGGTTGTAGTAGAACTGGCGCAGCGTATCCTCGTCAGCCTTCATCTTGGCCGGATCATAGATGTCCTGACGCGTGATAAAGGAAAGGATGCCCGACTCCTTCGTGGCAAGTACGCTATGCAGGCGCGTATCGCCAAAGGCGCGATTGCCGACGAAATTGATGTGCGCGATCTTGGTGCGTTCGCCTTCGTTGATATTGAAGGCCAGGTTCACGCGGCCATTGCCGACATTGTAGGTCTGGGTCGTGACGGTGACGTCGGACCGACCGATTGCGGCATAGGCCTTCTTGATCGCAGCGATATCGGAATCGATCGTCGCCTGGCTGTACGGCCCGAGCGGATGCGACTGGACGGAGGCAGCAAGCTTCTCATCCTTGAGCTTCTTGTTGCCGTTGAAGACCACCGCGTTGAGAAGCTGGTTCTCGTTCACGCTCACAACGAGCGTCCCACCGGACACGCTGATGCGAACATCGGAGAAGAAGCCTGTCGAATAAAGGCGCTTCACGGACGCATCGATATCGGACGGGCTGAAATCCTTGCCAGGCTGGATCGTCAAATTGTCTTTGACTGTCTGAGCACCGACGCGGTTTGCCCCACGAACCTCGACACGGCGGATGACCGCTGCTGCTGCATCATCGGGCAGCGAAACGACTACGCCCGCACCCGCAATGCCGGCAGACAACGCAACTGCCGATACAGCGTTCAAAAATCTTGAACCAGCCTTCATTTCAAACTTTACCTTTTTTACCTTGGCCGTAGACAGCCCAAAGAACGACTCCGGTCATGCTTGCCGTTTTAACGGCTTTTGCCATACAAGCAAGGCCGGAGGTTAAATTCTGTTTACTTCAATTCAAAGCGTGGCTCAATCGACACGCCTCGCTTCAAACAGGGTAAACAAACCATTTCCAAAACAAAATCAGCTTATAAGCCGGGCGATGTCGTTCCAGGTTGCAAACACCATAAGAGATAAAACCATAGCGAGACCGATCCGGAACGCAATCTCCTGCGCGGCAGGTCCCACTGGCCGTCCCCTCACGGCTTCGATTGCATAGAACAGAAGATGGCCGCCATCAAGCACCGGAACGGGCATAAGGTTCAAAAGCCCGATGGAAACCGAAAGCACTGCGGCAAGCTGAAGAAGAGCGGCAACGCCGAGCGACGCCATTTCGCCGGAAGCCTGGGCAATCCGGATCGGACCGCCGAGTTGATCGGCCTTCATTCGTCCGGCGACCATGTTGGAGATGTAGTCGAACGTGCCGGTCACGACGTGCCAGCTCTGTAGCGCGCCCTCCCCGACCGCCTGGATCGGATTGAGCTTCTCCACCCGGAAATTGCCCGACTGGGCATTGCTCATGATGCCAATGATGCCGACTTCGATCTTGTTGCCGAAATTATCCGGGATTTCCGTGGAAACGGGAGTCACGGAGAGATCGATCATCTGTCCAGCCCGCTCGACCTTGGCGTCAATGCGGATGCCGGGACGCATACTGACGTAGCGCTGCAGGTCGCTGAAGGTCGCGACAGCACTCCCATCGACGGAAACAATGCGATCGCCTGGCTTGAAACCGGCCTGTTCTGCAGCGCTCCCGGCCTTGACTTCCGACACGACCGGATCACTGACCGGCTTGCCGTAGATCGAAAAGATGACCGCGAAGATCGCAATAGCGAGGATGAAGTTCGCGATCGGGCCGGCGGCGACGGTGATTGCACGTTTCCACAGCTTTGCGCCGGGGAATGTTCGCGCCCGTTCCGCGTCGCTCAACGTTTCAAGCGTCTCGAAATCGGGACGGCTGGATGCATCGTCATCGCCATAGAATCGCACATAGCCGCCGAGCGGAATGATGGAGATTTTCCAACGTGTTCCGTGGCTGTCTGTCCATCCGACCAGTTCCGGGCCGAAGCCTATCGAAAAGGCCAGGATGCGGATACCAGACCAGCGACCCGCCAGGTAGTGTCCCATTTCGTGAACGAAGACGAGCAAGGAGAGGACGAGGATGAAGGGGACAATGTAGCCGCCCATAAATCCGGCCACTGTTTCAACCGCGTTCATCGGAATTCCTCCTGGTTGAAAGATCCGCCTGATCGCGGCTTCCGGACATCATTGCGAAACAGCGCCCAATATAAATGTTCCCACACCGTGATTCCAAGATGAGAGAAACATTTTGAGAATGAAGGCGCCGGAGCAGGCAAAAACAAGGCCGTCAATGCGATCCATGACACCGCCATGGCCCGGGATGAGATGGCTCGAGTCCTTCACCTTGTAACGGCGCTTCATGAAGGATTCGAACAGATCGCCGATCTGGCTTAGAACCGAGAGCAAAAGCGCCAGTCCGACAATCCAGCCGGACACCTGCTTCATGTAGGACAGCACGACGACAGAACCGCAGATCACGGCCGCGACAGCGCCGCCGATCGCGCCAGACCAGGTCTTGCCGGGAGAAATCGAGGGCGCCAGCTTCTTGCCGCCGATCGCGCGACCGGTGAAATAGGCCGCGATATCCGTACCCCAGACGACAGCGAAGATGAAAATCATCGCGATGAAGCCGGTGAAATCGTCGCCCCGGATCTCGGCCAGCGACACCCCGGTGAGGCCAGCGTAGACAATCCCTGCAGGGTTCCAGCGATTCCTGGAACGGAACAGGAGATAGACGAACAGCAATCCGACCGCGCTCCAGAGGTAGTCGTTCCAGACCTCGTTACCGAGTTCGTCAAGCACGTCGAACGCGACGAGCACCATGGCGACCCATCCCAGCCAATAGGCTTCCGGATCGAGGTTACGCGCGTCGGTGATCTTCGTCCACTCATAGTAGACCAGCAGAGCGATCACGATTGAAAGCACAGCGAATGCAATGCCGCCCACCCAGGTGGCAGCCAGAACGATAACGCCGAGGATGATCGCAGAGATGATGCGGAGCCGCAGTTCCTCGCTCATGGGACGCCGACAGCCTTCTCCGCACTCTCTACGCCTCCGAAGCGGCGGTCGCGGGCGGCGAATGTGTCCAGCGCCTTGCGAAAGACGCTACGATCGAAGTCCGGCCAGAGCTCCGGCACGAATACCAGCTCGCTATAGGCGGCCTGCCAAAGAAGAAAGTTCGATAGGCGTTCCTCGCCGCTGGTGCGGATGATCAGATCCGGATCGGGAATGTCGGCCGTATCGAGGCGGTCATTGACCATCTCCGCGGAAATGTCTTCGGGGTCAATCTTTCCCGCCGCAACGTCCAGCGCAATGCGGCGGCAGGCGCGTGCAATCTCGTCACGGGCGCCGTAGTTGAAAGCGATCACGAGAACGAGGCCCTTGTTGACTTTCGTCGTTTCCTCTGCCTCCAGCAGAAGCTGCAGGATATCGCTCGAAAGACGTTCGCGTTCACCGATGATGCGAATACGCACATCGGCGGCATGAAGCTCGGCGAGATCGCGCTTGATAAAGAGCTTGAGGAGCCCCATCAGATCGCTGACTTCATCTGCGGGCCTGCGCCAGTTTTCGGAAGAAAAGGCATAGAGCGTGAGGTAGGAAATGCCGAACTGCCGAGCGGATTTCACAGCCTCGCGCACGGCTTCCACACCCTTGCGGTGTCCAAAACCGCGAGGCATGCCTCGTGCCTTGGCCCAGCGCCCGTTGCCATCCATGATGATGGCGACATGCCTGGGAACCCCTGCCTGCCCCGCGTTTTCCATCGCCCCGTCCAAATTTGAGCGCCCCCAAAGGCCTGAGGACATGCCTCAAACCTGCATGATTTCCTTTTCCTTCTCGGCCAGAGCCTTGTCGATCTCAACGATCGTGTCGTCGGTCATCTTCTGGATCTTGTCGGAAAGCACGCGGCTTTCGTCCTGACCGATATCGCCATCCTTTTCAGCCTTCTTCAAGGCGTCCATGCCGTCGCGGCGCACGTGGCGGGCAGCAACCTTGCCCTTTTCGGCATATTCGTGCGCGAGCTTGACGAGCGACTTGCGGCGCTCTTCGTTCAGCTCCGGCAGCGGGATACGCAGGTTCTGGCCGTCCACGATCGGATTGAGGCCGAGGTTGGATTCGCGGATACCGCGGTCCACGGCGCCGACCATCTGCTTGTCCCAGATCGAAACGCCCAGCATACGGGGTTCGGGTACGGTGATGTTGGCGACCTGGTTCAGCGGCACGCGCGAACCGTAGGCTTCCACCATGACCGTATCCAGGAGGTTGGCGGACGCGCGTCCGGTCCGCAGCGACGCGATATCGCTCTTGAACGCCGTCACGGCGCCATCCATCCTGCGCTTGATATCGTTGAGATCGGCACCGCCTGCCATGGTCTTTACTCCATTATTCGTGTGACACGGGAGCCCGACAAGAATCGAGCCGTGTGTCCGTCAGTTGTCCGTTACGATGGTCCCGCGACCGCCGCCGGTCAAGATTGCCGGAAAGCCGCCACGTTCGTGGATCGAGAAAACAACGATCGGGATCGAATTTTCCCGCGCCAGTGCAACTGCCGCGACGTCCATAACGGCAAGACCCCTATCGAGGACTTCCTTGTGCGTCAATCGGTCGAAGCGGGTCGCGTCGGGAACCTTTTTGGGATCGGCGGAATAGATCCCGTCGACCTGGGTACCCTTGAAAAGAGCCTGTGCGCCGATTTCTGCAGCACGCAGCGCAGCCGCGGAATCGGTGGTGAAATAGGGATTTCCGGTGCCGCCAGCGAAAATCACGACGCGGCCGAGAGAGAGATGATATACGGCTGCACGCTGCGAGAAGCTCTCGCAGATTTCCGGCATGGCAATCGCCGAAAGTACGACCGTGTCGATGTCCAGCTTGCGCAGTGATGTGGCGAGCGCCAGTGAATTGATCACCGTGCTGAGCATTCCCATGTGGTCGCCCGTCACGCGGTCGCCGCCCTTGGAGGCAACTGCCACGCCCCGGAAGATATTGCCGCCGCCGACGACCACCCCAACTTCAACGCCCATCTTGCGGGCATCCGCGATGTCGGCAGCGATCCGGTCCGCGACATTGACGTCGATCCCGAAGCCCTGATCGCCCATGAGAGCCTCGCCGGAGGCCTTGAGGAGAACGCGCTTGTAGAGGGGTGAGGACGACATGGACGCTCCGTGATTGAGTAGATGCAGCAAGACCAGCTGGCATCGGCGCGGCGTGGCCGCAGCATAGATAGAACCTATCGCCGCTTACACGAAGGGCACCGCGTTGTCACGCGATGCCCTTTAGTTTTCCTTAATGGAATTCGATCAGCCCTTGGCGACGGCAGCCACTTCGGCTGCGAAGTCGGAGGCTTCCTTCTCGATGCCTTCGCCGAGAAGCAGGCGAGCCATGCCGACAACTTCAATTGCCGCGCCGGCTTCCTTTTCAGCTTCCTTGACGGCAGCGCCGACGGTCAGGTCGGGGTTGACGACGAAAGCCTGCGACAGAAGGGCAACTTCTTCGAAGAACTTGCGCATACGGCCCTCAACCATCTTTTCGATGATCGAGTCCGGCTTGCCGGAAGCGCGGGCCTGCTCGATGAAGATCGCGCGTTCGCGGTCAGCTGCAGCCTGGTCCACTTCTTCGGCGCGGATGGCGAGCGGGTTCGTTGCAGCAATGTGCATGGCAACCTGACGGCCGATCGAGGTGAGCACAGCCTTGTCGCCGACCGACTTGAGGGCAACGAGAACGCCGAGCTTGCCGATGCCATCGCCAGCAGCGTTGTGGATGTAGGATGCAACAACGCCGTGTTCGACGGACAGAGCAGCCGAGCGGCGGAGCGCCATGTTTTCGCCGATCGTGGCGATCGCGTCCTTGATCGAGTCGGTGACCGACTTTCCGGTTGCCGGGTAAACAGCTTCGCCAACAGCTTCAACGGTGCCATCGGTGGAGAGAGCAACCTGAGCGATGCCGCGGACGAGGTCCTGGAAGGCGTCGTTACGGGCAACGAAGTCGGTTTCGGAGTTGACTTCGACGACAACGGCCTTGTGGCCGGCGGAAGCGATGCCGATGAGGCCTTCAGCAGCCGTGCGGCCAGACTTCTTGTCGGCCTTGGCGATGCCCTTGGCGCGCAGCCAGTCGATTGCGGCTTCCATGTCGCCGGCGGTTTCGGCAAGCGCCTTCTTGCAGTCCATCATGCCTGCGCCGCTCTTTTCGCGCAGTTCCTTGACCATTGCAGCGGTAATTTCCATGTCTCGCCTCTTTTATTTCAATCGGTGCGGAATCGCGCACCATTTCATTTTGGGCCTAACTCGCCCGCGAATTGTTACAGGGTGATGAAGAACCGCGTCGTGATAAAACGAAAGCCGCCAGACATATGCTGCTGGCGGCCCCGGACTTCAAAAAGCCCCTGTCGGGCGCGGGATAACCCGCGCCGTCAATATAGGCCTATCAGGCGTCGCCTTCTGCCTCTGCGAGAGCCGGCTCGATCGGAGCTTCAGCCGAAGCGCCGAGGTCACGGCCCGAAGCGCCCTGCTGGCGCGCGATGCCGTCGATGGCAGCGCGTGCGACCAGGTCGCAGTAGAGAGCGATGGCGCGCGAGGCGTCGTCGTTACCCGGGATCGGGTAGTCGATCGCATCCGGATCGCAGTTCGAGTCGATGATCGCAACAACCGGGATGCCGAGACGCTTTGCTTCGTCGATGGCGATCTTTTCCTTGTTGGTGTCGATGATGAACATCAGGTCCGGGGTGCCACCCATGTCGCGGATACCGCCGAGAGCCTTGTCAAGCTTCTCACGTTCGCGCTCGAGGTTCAGGCGTTCCTTCTTGGAGTAGCCCTGGGCTTCACCGTTGAGGATCTCGTCGAGCTTGCGCAGGCGCTGGATCGAGTTCGAAATCGTCTTCCAGTTCGTCATCATGCCGCCGAGCCAGCGCGAGTTGACGTAGTACTGGGCCGAACGCTTGGCAGCGTCAGCAATGATTTCCGACGCCTGGCGCTTCGTACCAACGAAGAGAACGCGGCCGCCGCCGGCAACCGTGTCGCTGACAGCCTTGAGGGCGGTGTGCAGCATCGGAACGGTCTGGCCGAGGTCGATGATGTGAACGTTGTTGCGGTCGCCGAAGATATACGGCTTCATCTTCGGGTTCCAGCGATGAGTCTGGTGGCCGAAGTGTACGCCAGCTTCAAGCAGCTGACGCATGGAAAAATCAGGCAATGCCATGCTTATCGTGTCCTTTTCCGGTTGAACCTCCGTGGGACAACGACGCTTACGCGCCACCGGCGGAACATCCGGATTTCTCCCGGAAAGTCCCTAGCCCCACGTGTGGAATGGGCGGCCTTTATAATGGAGTCGCGAAAAACACAAGCCCCGACGCGGAGAAACGGCGATTTTTCAGGCCAATCGCATCACTTGCAGCTGGCGTCGCTCTTCAGCAGGTCCAGTTCGGCCAATTTGCCGGACAGAATGAAGTCGCCATAGTCCATGACGAGATCACGGGTAATTCCGTTCTCGTAGAGCTTGAAGGAAACCCGATAGGTCGGCAGCTGGTCCTTGCCCGTCTTGTCGTCGAAATAGGCGACCGTCACCGGCCAATAGGCTTCCTTGGCGAGTACGCCAGGGTTCTCGCCGTCGGTGTCGGGCTTGGCCGCATCCGGCTTCACCAGGTCACCGACGATCGTCGTCGTGTAGAGTGACTTGTCACCGGTGTCGGAGCCGTCGAAGACGCGGGTTTCGAAGAAATGGACGCCGGCGCGGGCCTTTTCGATCACCTCGATCATCTGTTCGGTCGGGAAACTGCTCTTGGCCAGTTCCAGCTTGCGGCGATCGGGCTCATTGAGGCGCACTTCAAGACCGGTCTTCCCGGCCTGAGCCTCACCCTGCACGTTCTGGCTCAGCTTGTCGTCGGAAAAGGACTTTGTCTCGAACTGGAACTGGCCTTTCGGCAGGTTCTCGAAGGTCGTGGTCTGCTGATCCGTCAGGCGCTTTTCTCCGCCCATGTCGACGGCGGTCACGAAACGGAACTTCACGTTGAATCCCGTGCAGGCGGACCCCGTGAATTCGTAGACCATGCGGCCATACATGTCGTCGATGCCGGAATTTTCCGAAGAGTGTTTCAGGACGAGATCGTAGATCGCCCTGTGCGCGGCAAGGCCGTCCGCGGCTCCGGCAGTCGCTTGCAATGGCCCAAGAGCCGTGATCGCCGCACTTGCCCAAAAAGCCTTTGCAAGGTGTCGCCGAAACATTCTATTCCTCCGGAGCGGATCCGCATGATTTTCCCGATGCTATAAAGATTGGCCTTTAAAAAGGCGAGCGTCAAATTACCTTCATGATGAAGACCGAGCGTCGGAATCAGGCAATGGTGATTGCCGGGACACAGGATAGACCGATTGTCCGTGCAAGGACGACCGGCAAGATGGAGTGAGAAATGACTGACGAAATTTCCAGGCGGCTTGAAAACCTGGGGATCACCCTCCCCGTCGCGGCTGCGCCGGCCGCGAATTACGTGCCATATGTCATTTCTGGCAATACACTCTATCTATCGGGGCAGCTTCCCATGGAAGGCGGCAAGGTCGCCGTGACCGGGATCGTCGGCAAGGATGTCGAACTCGACGCTGCGAAGCGCGCAGCTGAGCTGTGCGCCATCAACATTCTTGCCCAGGCCTCGGCCGCGCTTGGTGGAGACCTTTCGCGCGTCAAGCGGCTGATCAAGATCAACGGCTTTGTCGCCTCGGCTCAGGACTTCACCAGCCAGCATCTCGTCATCAACGGCGCATCCGACCTTCTTGTCAACGTGCTCGGCGAAGCCGGCAAGCACGCGCGTGCCGCCGTCGGAATGGCTTGCCTGCCCCTCAACGCCTCCGTCGAAATCGACGCCATTCTGGAAATTGCCTGATGTCAAAATTTGCCTGGCTGACCGAACGCCCGATCGCGCATCGCGGCTATCATGACATGAACAAGACGATCTGGGAGAACACGCTTTCGGCATTCCAGCGCGCCGTCGATGCCGGCTTCGCGATCGAATGCGATCTGCAATATGCGTCGGATGGCGTGCCGGTCGTCTTCCATGACGACGACCTGCAGCGGCTCTGCAACATCCCGGGGGATGTGCGGGCCAAGACGTCTGCCGAACTCTCTCTGATGAGCATCGGCGGTACCAAGGATCGCGTGCCCAAGCTCAAGGACATGCTGAACCTCGTGAAGGGCAAGGTGCCGCTGGTCATCGAGCTCAAGGGCCGCGAAGGCGACGACGAAGGTTTTGTCGAATCGGTTCTCGAAGTTCTGGAAGGCTATGAGGGCCACGTCGCGCTGATGAGTTTCGACTATTGGCTCCTCAAGGAACTGAAGGAGATCGGCGTGCCCTACCCTGTCGGCCTCACCGCCTATGGCGACAAGCCGGAAATCTGGGAGCGGCAGGTTGAGGAGATGGAAATCGGTCTCGACTTCACCTCCTATCACTATGCCCATCTGCCCAATCCGTTCTCCGATGGCCTACGCAAAAGAGGCGTTCCGATCATCACCTGGACGGTGCGGGACGAGGCTGCGATCACGCAGACCTTCGAGAATGCGGACCAGATGACCTTCGAGGGCTTTGATCCCCGCGAGACAAAAGCTGCCTGATGACAGAGTTCAAACGCCGCATCATTGAAAAGATTTCCTCCGTTCAGAGGACGGAATGGGATCGGGTCGACGGTGCGGCGCGCGGCGGGCGCATTCCCTACAATCCTTTCGTGTCACATGCCTATCTTTCGGCGCTGGAGGATTCGGGCTCTGCCGTTTCCCGCGCCGGGTGGCAGCCGCGTCACATCGCGCTGGAAGATGAAAATGCGCGCATCGCGGCCGTCGTCCCCTGTTATGGCAAGTCGCACAGCCAGGGCGAATATGTATTCGACCATGCCTGGGCGGATGCCTATGAGCGGGCCGGCGGGCGCTATTATCCGAAGTTCCAGTGCACCGTTCCCTTCACCCCGGCAAGCGGCCCTCGCCTGCTTGTTGCGGACGGGCGGGAGGAGCTGAAGAAGCAGCTCTCAAAAGCGCTGCGCGAGGAGACCGACCGGCTAGGTCTATCCTCGGCACATGTGACCTTCCTGCAGCAGGACGATCTGTCGGTTCTCGAAGCCGATGGTTATCTGCATCGCACGGACCAGCAGTTCCATTTTCTCAACAAGGGTTATTCCTCTCATGAGGATTTTCTAGCGGAACTCTCCTCCTCCAAGCGCAAGAACCTGCGCAAGGAGCGGCGCGCAGCGCTGGAAAACGGGATCAGCATTGACTGGCTGACCGGCCGTGATCTCACGGAAGACATCTGGGACCAGTTCTTCGCCTTCTACATGGATACGGGCAGCCGCAAATGGGGACGGCCCTATCTCACCCGCGAATTCTATTCGCTGATCGGCGAGCGAATGGCCGACGACATTCTGCTCGTCATGGCCAAGCGCGAGGGACGTTATGTCGCGGGCGCAATCAATTTCATCGGCGAGGATGCGCTTTACGGCCGGCACTGGGGCTGTGTCGAGGATCACCCGTTCCTGCATTTCGAGGTCTGCTATCATCAGGCCATCGACTTTGCGATTGAGCACAGGCTCGACCGCGTCGAGGCCGGGGCGCAGGGCGAGCACAAGCTGGCGCGCGGCTATCTGCCGGTGACCACGCATTCGGCGCATTACATCGCCCATCCCGGTTTGCGCAACGCGGTCGCCGATTATCTCGAGCGCGAACGCGAGGCGATTGCCGAGACCGGCGAATATCTTTCCGAACACAGCCCTTTCCGGAAGGGCGAAGAGCAGCCGTGAAATCGGCTTATACGACAGGGAGACAAGACATGTCCGCGACCTATGACGACAACAACATCTTCGCCAAGATCCTGCGCGGCGAAATTCCGGCCTTCAAGGTCTATGAGGATGACGACACGCTGGCCTTCATGGACGTGATGCCGCAATCGCCCGGCCACACGCTGGTGATCCCGAAGGCGCCGTCGCGCAACCTGCTCGATGCC
Organism: Ensifer sp.; assembly: GCA_035565055.1. GTDB lineage: Bacteria > Pseudomonadota > Alphaproteobacteria > Rhizobiales > Rhizobiaceae > Ensifer_A. The sequence continues at coordinate 29,409 of DATMTA010000144.1, read as the reverse complement.
GATCCAGCCGTTCTTTCCAAGACGATCCCGGTCGTGCAGAAGATTGCGGTTGCCGCCAAGAAGGCCTTTGCGGCCGATGGCGTCCAGCTCGTCCAGTTCAACGAACCGGCCTCCGGCCAGACCGTCTACCACCTGCATTTCCACATCATCCCGCGCTTCGAGGGCGTGGCGCTCAAGCCGCATACGGGCAAGATGGAGGATATGGACGTGCTGAAAGCGAATGCCGAAAAGCTGAAGGCGGCGCTCTGAGCCCCTTTAGATGCCTAGCCAGTAAAGGCCTGCCGCAAGAACGGCCAGCGATACGGCGATGCCGGCGAGCATGTTCTTCTTCAGCAAGAGGAAGACCGCGAAGCCGGCCGCAGCCGCGCCGATGCGGAGCGTCACAGGCGTGCCGGCCAGTACGCCGCCGGGATAGAGAACCTGGCTTGCAATCACACCCGCGACGAGCGCGGTCGCCACTGCCCGAACCCAGATCAGCGCCTCGCTCTCCTCCGAAAGCTGCTTGCCGCCGAAAACGCCGAGCCAGCGCCAGATGTCGGTGCCCAGCGTTCCAGCAATGAGGATGAAGACGAAGACGCCGATTTCCTGTGCGGTCATGACGCGCGCTTCCGTCTGGAGCGATCGATGACATAGGCGAAGGTGCCGGCGACGAGACCCGTGACCAGCATGTCGATCTGCGGCGCGACATAATGCGAGGCGGGCGCGACGATTATGCCCAATGCCAGCGCCCAGTAGATGACCGTCTGACGCGCCGATTCCCAGATCGACATGACGAAATACATCGGCGTCAGAAAATAGAGCGTGCCGGCGGCAATCGGCGGCAGTTGCGAGACGACTCCATAGAGACTGAAAACGATGGCGGTATTGACCAGCGTCAGCGTGATCCCGAGCCCGGCGAAAAAGGCCACCCGGCCCTCGCGCGGAATGTCCTGGACCTTCTTCAGCGTATAGACCCAGGCCGTGATGGCCACGAAATGCGACAGGAAGATCAGGAGCGCCGACGAGGTCTTCTTCTCGCGGATTTCCGGCACGAGGGCGGCGACCATTGGCGTCATGCGGATTGAAGCGAGGCTGACGGCGAGGAAGGCGGCGAGCACGCCCATGCCGGACGAAATCGCGCCGACAACGATCATCTGTGAGGGCAGCGCCCAGACGAAGAAGGTGAGGAAAGTCGCCTCCCCGCGTGTCAGGCCCGACTGAAAGGCCAGCGCGGTGAAGCCGACAAAGGCGGACATCAGGATGAAGCCGGGGAGCGAGAAGAGCCCCTTCATTCCCTGGACAAACCAGTAGCGGCGGGACCGCTCTGCGAGCATGTCCGTCATCGTGCACTCATGTCAGGAAATCCGGGGATGAAAAGGTGGGAAGGACGCGGCCCTTTCGAACCGCGTCCGGATGATGATCAGGCGTCGAGGTCTGACGGCGACTTCTTCTTCGAGCGCGAGGCCTTGGACTTGGCCGGGACCTTGGCCGCTGCCTTCACGGCGGCCTCTTCCTCGGCTTCCGGCTTCGGCTCAATCTTGGCGCCTTCCGGTATGAAGTCGAGCTTCAGCTCGGCGCCATCGACGGAAACGCGGACCACGCCGCCCTTCTTGAGCCGGCCGAAGAGAATTTCGTCGGCGAGCTTCTTCTTGATGTTTTCCTGGATGACGCGCGACAGCGGGCGGGCGCCCATCTTGTCGTCGTAACCCTTCTTGGCCAGCCAGTCGGTCGCTTCGTCGGTGAGTTCGAAGGTCACGTTGCGTTCCGAGAGCTGGGCCTCGAGCTGCATCACGAACTTCTGCACCACCTGATGGATGACCTGCGGCGGCAGCGGCGCGAACTGGATCGTCGCATCGAGACGGTTGCGGAATTCCGGCGTGAACAGGCGGTTCATCGCCTCGACATCCTCGTCCGTCCGCTTCGACGAGCCAAAGCCGATGGCCGACTTCGCCATTTCGGCCGCGCCCGCATTGGTCGTCATGATCAGGATGACGTTGCGGAAGTCGATCTTCTTGCCGTTGTGATCGGTCAGAGACCCATGGTCCATAACCTGCAGCAGGATGTTGAAGATATCCGGATGCGCCTTCTCGATTTCGTCGAGCAGCAGCACGCAATGCGGATGCTGGTCGACGCCGTCGGTCAGCAGGCCGCCTTGATCGAAGCCGACATAGCCGGGAGGCGCACCGAGCAGGCGCGACACGGTATGCCGTTCCATATATTCGGACATGTCGAAGCGCAGCAGTTCCACGCCGAGCGACGAGGCGAGTTGCTTGGCGACTTCGGTCTTGCCGACGCCCGTGGGACCCGCAAAGACATAGCAGCCGATCGGCTTGTTCGGTTCGCGGAGCCCAGCGCGTGCCAGCTTGATCGCCGACGACAGCGCGTCGATCGCATTGTCCTGGCCGTAGACAACCGAGCGCAGTTCCTTGTCGAGATTGGCGAGAACCACCTCGTCATCCTTGGACACGGTCTTTGGCGGGATGCGGGCCATGGTCGCGATCGTTGCCTCGATCTCCTTGTCGGTGATCGTCTTGCGGCGGCGCGAGGCCGGAAGCAGCATCTGTGCGGCACCGGCTTCGTCAATCACGTCGATCGCCTTGTCCGGCAGCTTGCGGTCGGAGATATAACGCGCCGAAAGCTCGACCGCCGCCTTGATGGCGTCGTTCGTGTATTTCAGCTTGTGGTAATCCTCGAAATACGGCTTCAGGCCCTTCATGATGTCGATGGCATCATCAATGGACGGCTCGTTGACGTCGATCTTCTGGAAGCGCCGAACGAGCGCGCGGTCCTTTTCGAAGAATTGGCGATATTCCTTGTAGGTGGTCGAGCCGATGCAACGGATCGCACCCGACGACAGAGCCGGCTTCAGCAGGTTGGAGGCATCCATCGCCCCGCCGGACGTAGCGCCAGCCCCGATCACCGTGTGGATTTCGTCGATGAAGAGGATGGCGCCGGGATAGTCTTCCAGCTCCTTGACGACCTGCTTCAGGCGTTCCTCGAAGTCGCCGCGATAGCGGGTTCCCGCTAGGAGAGTTCCCATGTCGAGCGAGAAGATCGTTGCGTTTTCAAGCGCTTCCGGAACCTTCTTCTCAACGATGCGCTTGGCAAGGCCTTCGGCAATCGCCGTCTTGCCCACGCCCGGATCACCCACGTAGAGCGGGTTGTTCTTGGAGCGGCGGCAGAGGATCTGGATCGTGCGGTTGACTTCGTCGTGACGACCGATCAGCGGGTCGATCTTGCCGACCTTGGCCTTCTCGTTGAGGTTGACGCAATAGGCCTTCAGGGCATCCTGCTTCTTCTTGCCCTCGCCTTCCTCGTGATCGTTGCCGCCGCGCTGGGCGGTCGGGCCGTTCTCGGTTTCCTCGGTGACGCCGCGCGGCGCGCGGACTTCGCTGGAACCGGGACGCTTGCCGATGCCATGAGAGATATAGTTGACCGCATCGTAGCGGGTCATTTCCTGCTCCTGCAGGAAGAATGCAGCGTGACTTTCGCGCTCGGCGAAAATGGCCACAAGAACGTTTGCCCCCGTCACTTCCTCGCGGCCGGAGGACTGAACGTGGATGACGGCACGTTGAATGACGCGCTGGAAACCCGAGGTCGGCTTGGAATCCTCTTCGTAGCCCGTAACCAGGCTGCCGAGTTCGGTATCGATATAGTCGATGACGGTCTTGCGCAGCGCGTCGAGATCGACATTGCAGGCGCCCATGACGGCGGCGGCATCCGTGTCCTCGATCAGCGCGAGAAGCAGATGCTCCAGCGTTGCGTATTCATGATGGCGCTCGTTGGCAAACGTGAGGGCCTGATGGAGCGCTTTTTCCAGACTTGGCGAAAATGTCGGCACGATTTTCCCTCACTTCTTTTCCATGACACATTGCAGCGGATGCTGGTGTTGCCGGGCGAAATCCATCACCTGCGTCACCTTTGTTTCCGCCACCTCGTAGGTGAAAATTCCGCATTCGCCGACGCCATGATTGTGGACATGCAGCATGATGCGGGTCGCGGCCTCCCGATCCTTCTGGAAGAAACGCTCCAGAATGTGGATCACAAATTCCATCGGGGTATAATCGTCGTTGAGAAGCAGGACCCGGTAAAGGCTTGGGCGCTTTGTCTTGGGCTTGGTTCGCGTGATCACGGCGGTGCCGCGATTGCCGCCCGTCCTGTTGTCATCATCATTTTCAGCCTGCATTTGGACCGGCATGACGATCATTTCCAGATAAACTCCTTCGGCATTTCAATTCTTTCGGCCGGCAAACGAGACGCGCCGACCTGGGAGGCGAAGCTCCTATCTAAGTGCGCCGTTCTGCTATTTTAAGGCCTTCCCGGCGGTCCGCAACGGGAAATGATGGCTGAGGACCGCGAGCCCCTACATTTCTTCGTGACTGCGCCGTCTCAGATTGAAGACAATACAGATCCCGACAAGCGACAAAACAAAAACCGGCCCACGATGGAGCCGGTTCCCGAAAATTTGTCTCTGCAATCCGAAAGTCGGAGGGTCAGGCAGCTTCGCTGAACTGCGGAGCCGGAACGTTCGTCTTGTTCATGGCGGCCTGGTAGGGCGCGTAAGCGGTCTTGGCGACGTCCGCATACATCTCGCCCATCTTCGTTGCTTCGGCGACCATCTTGTCGAAGGATGCCTTTACAAACGCCGTCTGCAGCTCGACAGCAGCCTCGATGCTCTTCACGCCTGCAAGCTTTTCGACGTGCGCCACGCTTTCCTCAAAGGACTTCTTCGAGAAATCCGCAGCTTCAGTCGCAATCGCCTGGAAACCCTTGGTCACCGCCGAATAGTTCTTCAGCATCGCGTCCATGGCTTCCTTGCTCTTGAGGCCGGCTTCATCAAAATTGAACATTGCTTCACCCTTGAGTTCGAGAAGAAGCCACATTCTTATATGCAGTGCACAAAAAGTCAACCCGAAAGACCATTTCCCTTCAGGAAACGGCAGAGATAAATATATCAAATTTATGAATTTATTGGCATCCGCCAATTGCTGCGACGCGAAGGAGAAACGCGCGCCGCAGACCGGGTACGTCCTCGCCTCAGAGGTCGATGTCGAGGATCGCCATGGAGAAATTGTAGGACAGTTCCCCCTCGTCCTCGTCCTTGTAGATGACGCCGAGAAACTCGTCTTCGAGATAAACTTCAGCGGAATCGTCCTTCCGCGGACGCGCCTTGACGACCAGCGCCGGGTTCAGATTACGCTTCAGGTAGGCCTCGAGCTTGCGGATTTCTTCCGGTTTCACGACATCGTCCTTCTTATCATTGCGGGGAAAGGGATGGCCGGCTTTTGGCATAGAGCACATTAGCCTGTAAACCCCGACCAGTTCCAGAGTGGACAGACGCGACGCGAACCACATGGAAATTGCACGTTTTGATCGGCAAACTATTAATCCATTTTTATAGGTGACTCACTATCTTTGGGGCCATTGAGGAATGGCGGGCCGATTTTTGTCAGACGCAAGCAGATTTGAAAAAGCCATGAAGGTCGCGCAGGCCAAGTCGGCGTTGTCCGGCCTGTTCTTGTCGCTCGCCATGAACAGTTTTATCGCGATTTCCCTCGCAGCACTCCTCGTGCTCGACAGACCGAGCCGGCCTGTCTTCTATTGGCTCGGCGGCGTGCTTCTGATCAATGCCGTCCGGTTTGCCTACGTTCTCGGGATACGCCGCCGCGAAACCCTCAAGCGCAACCCGCAACTGGTGCTGAATTTCCTGGCGATCGGGGCTCTCATGAGCGGCATCTGCTGGTCAATCGTCCCCATCGGGCTTTCCAATATTGCGGACAGTCACGACAGTTACGTCATCTTCATCATCACCGGAATCACGGCCGGCACGTTGATACAAGATGCCGCCTATGCCATTGCCGCGCTCGCCTTCCTGATGCCGCCGCTCTTTGCGCTCGACACGATCATGTTGTTTTCAGGGAGTTCTACCGGCTTCCTGATCGGCGCGAATGCGGTCGTTCTCACCGTCATCATCGTGCGCAACACATTCGAGGCGGAACGGCAGTTCCTGGCCCGGACACGTAGCGCGCTGGAAGCGCGAGCGCTTGCAAAGTCGCTTTATAACGCAAACGCCCACATCGTGGATTCGAACAAGCAGCTCGAAGTTCTCGCTCGGCAGGATGCCCTCACGGGCCTGGCCAACCGCGCCTCCTTCAACGAGGCCTTGAACTCCCGCCTCTCTGAATTGCGTGGAAGCGACGAACTGGCGCTGGTCCTCTTCGACCTGGACCGCTTCAAGGCAGTCAACGACACCTATGGACACCGTGCTGGCGACAAGCTGCTTCTGGCCTTCACCCGAAAGCTGAGATTGATGTCACAACCGGAGGATCTTCTGGCCCGGCTGGGCGGCGACGAATTTGCCGCCATCATCTGCGGTCAGGATGCAGCCGAACGATCGCGTCACTTTGCATCGCGTGTGGTCGAGGGGTTCCGTGACCCGATCATAGACGGCAACCTTCAGACACGCAGCGGCGCCAGCGCCGGGGTTTCATTCGCACCTGAACATGCCCGTGAGCCCGACGGCCTCTTTGCCGCGGCAGACATGGCTCTCTACGACGCCAAGGAACGCGGACGACGCCTTGTCTCAGTGTTCAACAGCAAGCTTCGAGAACGTCTGAACCGACAGCGGCTCATAGAAGCAACGCTCCCGACGGCCATTGCCAATGGCGACGTGCGCGCCGTTTTCCAGCCGCAGGTCTCGCTGATCAACGGCGACGTCATCGGTTTCGAAACCTTGATGCGCTGGTACGACCCGGTTCTGGGACACGTCAATCCGCAGGAAATCGGCGAGGTCGCGGCCAACGCACATATGGGCCACCACGTGACCCGCTTCATGCTCATCAAAGCCTGCGAATTTCTTCGCGCCATCGGCGATGCCGGACGTCTGGATATTCCGGTCGCGGTCAATATCTCGCCGCGAGAATTTGCCAACGTTTCGCCGGCGGACATGTTTATCGAGGTTGCGGCCGAATACGCGATCGACCCCGATCGCATTGAGATCGAGATCACCGAAGAGACGCTGTTTGACACCAAGAACTCGAACCATCAGCTCGTTCGGCTGAAGAAGGCGGGCTTCAAGATTGCAGTCGACGACTTCGGCATGGGGCATTCGTCCCTCTCCTATCTGATCGACATGCGCATCGACCGGCTGAAGATCGACCGCAACTTCATCACCGGCATCGCGCACAATCCACATAACCAGGCGCTGGTGACTGCCCTGTTGACGCTCGGCAAGGCGCTCGATCTTGCGATCCTTGTGGAGGGCGTCGAGACACGCGAAGAAGCCGAAAAGCTGATCGAACTCGGCTGTGATCAGGCGCAGGGCTTCCTCTTCTCCAAGGCACTCACGCCGTCCGATGCAGCGCTGTGGCTCGCCCAGCGCGAGCTTGTCGGCAAGGATGTCGTCAAGCTGGGCGCCAGCAAGCGGATCGCCTGAGCAGTTCTCCTCCGATCAATTTCAGCCCGGGGCGGCAAGATTGCTGCCTTATGGCTTCCCGTTGCCTTGCTTTTCTTTTATGGAACACGCAAAAAACGGTTCATGTCGGGCTGATCGGCCCGGATCAATGCGAGGACACCTTCGTCAATGCTCGATCTTCTGAGGCGCGGCGCGCAAACCTGGGTCGCCAAAATTTTCTTCGTGCTGCTGGTCGGCTCCTTCGGTGTATGGGGCGTTTCCCGTTCGTTGGTGGCCAGCACACCGGATGCCGTGATCACGGTCGGTGACCAGAAGGTCGGCACGCATGAATTCAGGCTTGCCTATGAACGGCAGATCGCCGGCATCTCCCGGCAGCTCGGCCAACGCATCACGCCAGACCAGGCGCGCGCCTTCGGAATCGAATCGCAGGTCTACGGCCAGCTTGCGGCCGGCGCCGCGCTCGACCAGCTGTCGATCAAGATGAATCTCGGACTTTCAGAGGCTCGGTTGGCCGAAGAAATTGCCAAGGAGCCCGCGTTCCGCGCAGCCAACGGCAAGTTTGACCGGCAGGTCTTTGCCGCGACGCTGCGCAATGCCGGTTTCACCGAAGCCGACTATATCCAGAGCCAGACGAAGGTTGCGATCCGCAGCCAGCTCGTCGATGCGATCGCAGACGGTTTCAAGGCGCCTAAGACGCTGACGGACGCGATGGCGCAGTATCGCGCACAAACGCGGGACATCAAGTACATCCTCCTGTCGTCGTCCAATGTCGACGCGGTGAAGCCGCCGGCGGACGACGTCCTTGCCAAGTGGTATGACGCGCACAAGGGCGCGTATCGCGCGCCGGAATACCGCAAGTTCACCTACATGAAGCTTGAGCCAGCCGACATCCTCGATGCGGCGACAGTCTCGGATGCGGACGTGAAGGCCGACTACGAGAAAAACAAGGCGCGCTATACGACGCCCGGTTCGCGGTCGATCGAACTGCTGCCCTTCCCCGACAGGACCGCTGCCGAAAAAGCCGACCAGCGCCTGAAGTCGGGCGAAATTACCTTCGACAAGTTCATCGAGGAAACGGGCCGCAAGCCCGCCGACGTTATGCTCGGCAACTTCGAGAAGTCCAAGGTGCCGGATCCGAAGATCGCCGATGCGGCCTTCGCGATCCCGAACGACGGCGGCGTCAGCGGTGTGGTCGACGGCGCCTTCGGCCCGGTCATCCTGCGCGTCACCAATATCAAGCCCGACAGCCAGGCTCCGTTCGAACAGGTCAAGGACAAGATCCGTCGCGATATGGCGCTGGCCCAGGCAGCTCAGGACATCATGAATGTCCGTGACCGCTATGAGGACCTGCGCGCCTCCGGCGCCTCGCTCGAAGAGGCCGCCAAGCAGCTCAAGCTCAGCTCCATCACGGTCGAGGCCGTCGATGCGTCCGGCAAGGACATGAAGGGCGAGCCCGTCAAGGACCTGCCCGCGCAGCAGAAGCTGCTGGGTGAAGTCTTCAAGACCGAACAGGGCGTCGACGCCCTGCCGATCAGCATCGGTCAGGACGGCTACGTCTGGTTCGATGTCAAGGACGTGATCGCGGCCCGGGACCGCAAGCTGGAAGAGGTGCGCGATCGCGTGCTCGCCGACTGGACGACAGAGCAGACGCAGAAGGAACTCGACGCCAAGGCGGACGCCATCCTCAAGGACATCAAGGACGGCAAGGCCCTGAGCGACATCGCCACAGGCCTCGGTGTAAATCTCGAGGACAAGAGCGGGATCAAGCGCAATACCGAAGACGCCGTGCTGAGCCAGCAGGCCATCAGCGCGGCCTTCGGCGGCGCAGAGGGGCATGCCGCCGCAGCCTGGACTGCCGACAAGAGCGAAAAGATCGTTCTTCAGGTGACAGCGACCGGCACCGACACCAATGCCGATCCGCTGGCTGATGATAACCGCCAGATCGAACAGCTCGCCAACTCCGCCGGCGACGACATGCTGGACGAAATGGTCACCAAGCTGCAAGGCCAGTACGGTGTCGCGGTCAACCAGGCGCTCGCCCAGCAGGCGATGGCGCGTTAAGGCGGCGTTCGGCCGAGGAGTTATTCATGCCTGACTTGAAGCAGCACATCGCAAAGGTCGCCGCTGGCGAAAGCCTGAATGCGCAGGAAGCCAGCGACGCCTTCTCGATCATCATGAGTGGTGAGGCGACGCTGGCGCAGATCGGTGGCTTCCTCATGGCGCTGCGCGTGCGCGGCGAAACCGTTCCGGAGATTGCCGGAGCGGTCGGCGTGATGCGCGAGAAAATGCTTCGCGTTGATGCTCCGGCCAACGCGGTCGATATTGTCGGCACCGGCGGCGACGGCATGAAGACCTACAACATCTCGACGCTGGCTTCATTGATCGTGGCGGGCGCGGGTGTTCCGGTCGCCAAGCACGGGAACCGCGCCCTCTCTTCGAAATCGGGCGCAGCCGACGCGCTGACAGCGCTCGGCGTCAAGCTCGACATCGGGCCGGAGGCCATTGCGACATGCATTCGCGAGGCCGGGATCGGCTTCATGTTCGCCCAGCTTCACCATTCGGCGATGCGCCATGTTGGCCCCGCCCGCGCGGAACTCGGGACCCGGACGATCTTCAATATTCTCGGGCCCCTCGCCAATCCGGCCGGCGTCAAGCGGCAGCTGGTTGGTGTCTTCTCGCCACAGTGGCTGCATCCGATCGCCGAAACGCTGCGCGAACTCGGCTCGGAGAGCGTCTGGGTCGTCCATGGCAGCGGCCTCGACGAAATCACGACGACGGGGACTACGGACGTGGTCGCGCTCGAAGACGGCAAGATTCGCGCCTTCAAGCTCACTCCCTCTGATTTCGGTGTTGCAACAGCCACGCTCGACGATATCCGAGGTGGTGATGGCGAGGAGAACGCGCGCGCTCTGCGGGCGGTGCTCGACGGCGAGAGGAACGCCTATCGGGACATCGCGCTCGCCAATGCTGCCGCGTCGCTGGTCGTGGCCGGCGTTGCGGAAGACATCAAGACAGGCATGACGCTCGCCATCGAATCGCTCGAAAGCGGCGCTACCGCTGGCGCGCTCGACACATTGATCGCCGTTTCCAATTCCGCCGAATGAACGGATGGCCGCAGGAACTCCCATGACCGACATTCTGAGAAAGATCGAAGCCTACAAGCGCGAGGAAATCGCCGCCGCAAAAGCAGCCGTGCCACTTGCGGAGCTCAAGGCACGTGCGGCCGACCAGCTGCCCCCGCGCGGCTTTGCAAAGGCACTGAAGTCGAAGCAGGCGGCCGGTGTGTTTGGCCTCATTGCCGAAATCAAGAAGGCCAGCCCTTCCAAAGGGCTTATCCGCCCGGACTTCGATCCGCCATCGCTGGCCGCAGCGTATGAAGCCGGCGGCGCGGCCTGCCTCTCGGTTCTGACCGATACGCCGAGCTTCCAGGGTGCACCCGAATTTCTCACCGCCGCGCGAGCGGCCTGCGCACTGCCGGCATTGCGCAAGGACTTCATGTTCGAGACCTATCAGGTGCATGAAGCGCGTGCATGGGGTGCTGACGCGATCCTGCTGATCATGGCGAGCCTGACGGATGACGAGGCACGAGAACTGGAAGACGAAGCTTTTGCGCTGGGAATGGATGTTCTGGTCGAGGTGCACGACGAGGCAGAAACGGAGCGTGCATTGAAGCTCGCCTCTCCTCTTCTCGGGATCAACAACCGCAATCTCAGAACCTTCGAAGTCAGCCTGACCGTGAGCGAGCGGCTGGCGAAGATGGTACCGGCCGACAAGCTGCTTGTCGGTGAAAGCGGCATCTTCACGCACGATGATTGCCTGCGCCTGAAGGCGAGCGGCATCTCCACCTTCCTCGTCGGCGAAAGCCTTATGCGGCAGACCGACGTGACGGCGGCAACGCGCCTGCTGCTGACAGGCCAGACAGCAAGCGTTGCAGCCGAATGAGCGGCGGACTTACCCATATCAACGAAAAGGGTGACGCCCACATGGTCGATGTGGGTGAGAAAGCAGATACCGAGCGGACGGCCAGCGCCGAAGGCTTCATTCGGATGAAGCCCGAAACGCTCGCCCTGATCCGCTCCGGCTCGGCCAAGAAAGGCGACGTCCTGGCGACCGCGCGCATTGCCGGCATCATGGCGGCCAAGCAGACCTCCAGCCTGATCCCGTTGTGCCATCCGCTGATGCTGACGAAGGTCACGGTCGAGATCGAGGAAGCGCCCTCGCTTCCCGGCTACAGGATTGTGACGACGGCCAAGCTCACGGGCAAGACGGGCGTCGAGATGGAAGCGCTGACGGCCTGTTCGGTCGCGTGTCTCACGATCTACGACATGGCGAAGGCCGCCGACAAGGGCATGGAAATCGGCCCCATCCGGCTGCTCACGAAATCGGGCGGAAAGTCCGGCGACTATTCCTACGAGGGCGGAGCGGGCAATGACATTGTTGCCGGTTGACGCAGCACTTGCGCGCCTTCTTGCGCTGGCGAACCCCGTTTCCGAAAGCGAAACCCTTCCGCTGGACGCCTGCGCCGGTCGCGTCCTCGCATCGGACCTGAAGGCGAAGCTCACGCAACCGCCTTTCGATTCCTCTGCCATGGACGGCTATGCGATCCGAGCGGGCGACGCGAATGCTGATGCGCGGCTCAAACTGATCGGCGAATCGGCTGCCGGCCATGCGTTTGAGGGCGTGGTCAGCGCTGGGGAAACCGTGCGGATCTTCACCGGCGCTCCCGTTCCCGCGGGCGCGGATGCGGTGCTTCTGCAGGAGGATGCCATCCGTCATGAGGATGGCACGATTGGCATGACATTCTTTCCCGAGCCTCGTCGCCATATCCGCCCAAGGGGGCAGGATTTCATCGAGGGGGAAACCGTTCTCAAGATCGGCTCCGTCCTCACGGCTCCACGCCTCATGGTCGCCGCAGCCATGGATCATGCGGCGCTTGCCGTCCGCCGACGCGCGCGCGTCGGCCTGCTGGCGACAGGCGACGAACTGGTGCGGCCGGGAGAACCGCGCGACGTCAGCCAGATCATCGCCTCCAACACATTCGCCGTTGCCGCCCTCGCGCGGGACTGCGGCGCGGAGGTCGTCGATCTGGGGATCGCGCGCGACACCATGGATGATCTCGCGGTGAAGATCGCAGCCGCACGCGCAGCCAGGCTTGATGTTCTGGTGACGCTCGGCGGCGCTTCGGTCGGTGATCACGACCTGGTGCAAAAGGCGTTGAAGAACGCCGGAATGCAACTCGATTTCTGGCAGATCGCCATGCGACCGGGCAAACCATTGATGGTCGGCTCTTTGGGCGACATGATCGTCATCGGCCTTCCGGGAAATCCCGTTTCGAGCCTTGTCTGCAGCCTGCTGTTTCTGGAGCCGGTCCTGGCGAAGCTCGCCGGATTGCCCGCCCCGAGGCGCGAGAGTGACGTCATCGTCACACGGCCGCTTGGCGAGAACGACAAGCGGCGCGATCATCTTCGCGCGCGGCTCGCACGCGATGAGCGGGGTCGGCTGGTTTCAGAGCCGTTCGCCAAACAGGACTCCTCGATGATGAACGTGCTGGCCCAGGCGGGCTGCCTCATCATTCGCGAACCGTTCGCGCCACCGCTCGCGACCGGCGAAACGGCGCGCGCCATCATCCTGCGTGAACCGGAAACTGTCTGAAACCGGGCGCAGTTGAGCATGCCAGTTGCTGAAAGGCCTGCGGGATCGCGTCGACCAGCGTCTCGGCCGTCAGCCCCCTGCCCGCAACCTGCCCGGCCCGACCATGAATCCAGACCGCCGCACAGGCGGCCTCGAAGGCGGGTGCGGCATGGGCGAGCATGGCCGCCGTGATGCCCGACAGCACATCGCCCGACCCGGCTGTCGCCAGATCCGCAGGCGCATTGGAGTTTATGGCCGCCCTGCCATCCGGCGCGGCAATGACCGTGTCAGAGCCCTTGTAGACGACGACTGCGCCCGACCGCTCGGCGGCCTTGCGGGCGCGATCGACCTTCGAACCGCCAGTCGAGGCAAGGTCGGGAAAGAGCCTGCCGAACTCGCCCTCATGAGGGGTCATGACGACAGTCGCGCCTTCTGCGCGGATCGCCTCGAACAGAGATTTCGGTTCGGACGCAAAGGCCGTCAGCGCATCGGCGTCGAGAACGGTCGGCTTTGTCAGGAGAGAGAGCGCCAGTTCGCGCAAGTGCGCGCTGACGCCATAGCCCGGACCCACGACAAAGGCACTGACACGATGATCGCTCAGCATGGAGCGGATGGCGCGACTGTCAGCCTCACGCAGCATGACCGCATTCAGATGGGCGGCGTTCACCGCAAGTGCTTCGGGGGGCGAAACCAGGGTCACCGCGCCCGCGCCGGCCTTCAGCGCTGCCGTCGCCGAGAGGCGCGCCGCGCCCGAACTCGTTGCGCCGCCCGAAAAGACCGCAACATGGCCGCGCGCATATTTGTGACTGTCGGCCTTGGGTCCGGCAAGCGCGGTGGCGAAAAAGCCGGGACCGTTTTCGAACAGGGCGCCGCCGCGCGCCGCAACCAACCGCTTAGGGATGCCGATATCGAAGACCTGAAGCGCGCCGCACAGCTCCCTGCCCGGCAAAAGCAGATGCCCGGGCTTGCGCGCCATGAAAGTGACGGTGTGGCGGGCGGCGAAGGCAGCGCCCCGAACCTCGCCCGTTTCACCATCGAGACCGGACGGCACGTCGGCAGCGACGACCGGCACTTGAAGCCTGCCAGACTCGGCGATGATCCGCGCAACCTCGTCGGGAACGTCGCGACTGAGCCCGGCCCCGAAAATCGCATCGATGATAACGTCTCCCGGCTGTGCTCCGTAGGATGCCAGTGGCTGCACATCGCCACCGAATGCCTCGCGGGCAACCGCTGCGTCGCCCTTCAATGCCTCGACGCCGAGACCGTAGACGGAGACATTCGCGCCTGAGCGTGCAATTGCTGCTGCCGCGACATAGCCGTCGCCGCCATTGTTTCCTGGCCCGCAAAGGACCACGAAGCGCAGCGAATCCGGATAATGACAGAGGGCAGCGGCTGCTACGGCCTCTCCGGCGTTCAGCATCAGGCGAAACGAGTCGATGCCCGATGCTGCCGCATCCGCATCCACCATCGCCATTTCCCGAGGACCGATCAGAATTCGTTCAAATTCGTCCGACATCCAATTCCCCGCTTCCCGAAAGAGGCACTTCAGAGGTTCAGTTTTGAACTATTTTTGTGCATTTGATGAATATAAATGCATATTCCAGGCGAAGCCGGCTTAGTTCTCCAACCTGCGCCGCATCGGCCTACACCCATGCGTCGCATTTTCGCTGAGAATTCATCGAATGCCACTGGCCTTTTAAGCCGATTTGGGTGAAAACTCTTTATGACCAGTCGGATATCAACCGAATTTTGCCGCAACATCAGGCAATTGGCACGATATCTGCATTGATTGGGGCGCGGGGCGAATATTCGCCTCACGTCAACGGGAGAAGCGGAGAAGTATTTTCTCATGAAAAAGATCGAAGCGATCATCAAGCCCTTCAAGCTCGACGAAGTGAAGGAAGCACTGCAGGAAGTTGGTCTGCAGGGTATTACTGTGACGGAAGCCAAGGGCTTTGGGCGTCAGAAGGGCCATACTGAACTCTATCGCGGCGCCGAATATGTCGTCGACTTCCTGCCCAAGGTGAAGGTCGAGGTGGTGCTTGCGGACGAGAATGCGGAAACCGTCATCGAGACGATCCGCAAGGCGGCGCAGACCGGCCGGATCGGCGACGGAAAGATCTTCGTATCCAATATCGAGGAAGTGATCCGCATCCGCACCGGCGAAACGGGCCTCGACGCGATCTGACCTTGACCCGGATACGGGTCGAGACATTAGGGACTGGAAACACCTGTCGTCATCAAAAAGGGATAAACTCAAATGGCGAAATCGAACGATATTCTGAAGCAGATCAAGGACAACGACGTGAAGTTCGTTGACCTCCGCTTCACGGATCCCAAGGGCAAGCTGCAGCATGTGACCATGGACGTATCCTGCGTCGATGAAGACATGTTTGCCGACGGCGTCATGTTCGACGGTTCGTCGATCGGCGGCTGGAAGGCCATCAACGAATCCGACATGGTGCTGATGCCCGACGCGGAAACGGCCCACATGGACCCGTTCTTCGCGCAGTCAACCATGGCGATCGTCTGCGACATTCTCGACCCCGTCTCCGGCGAACCCTATAACCGCGACCCGCGCGGCACAGCCAAGAAGGCTGAAGCCTACCTCAAGGCGTCCGGCATCGGCGACACGATCTTCGTCGGCCCCGAACCGGAATTCTTCGTCTTCGACGACGTGAAGTACAAGGCCGACCCGTACAACACGGGCTTCAAGCTGGACTCGTCCGAACTGCCGTCCAACGACGACACCGATTACGAGACCGGCAACCTTGGCCACCGTCCGCGCGTCAAGGGCGGCTATTTCCCGGTTCCGCCGGTCGACAGCCTGCAGGACATGCGCTCGGAAATGCTGACGATCCTCGCCGAAATGGGCGTCGTCGTCGAAAAGCATCACCACGAAGTGGCTGCTGCGCAGCACGAGCTCGGCGTGAAGTTCGATACGCTGGTGCGCAACGCCGACAAGATGCAGATCTACAAGTATGTCGTGCACCAGGTCGCCAACGCCTATGGCAAGACGGCCACCTTCATGCCGAAGCCGATCTTCGGCGACAACGGCTCGGGGATGCATGTGCACCAGTCGATCTGGAAGGACGGCAAGCCGACCTTCGCAGGCGACGAATATGCCGGCCTGTCTGAATCCTGCCTCTACTATATCGGCGGCATCATCAAGCACGCCAAGGCGATCAACGCCTTCACCAACCCGACGACGAATTCCTACAAGCGTCTCGTCCCTGGTTACGAAGCGCCGGTTCTGCTCGCATACTCGGCCCGCAACCGTTCGGCTTCGTGCCGCATCCCGTTCGGCTCCTCGCCGAAGGCGAAGCGCGTGGAAGTCCGCTTCCCCGATCCAGCCCAGAACCCCTATCTCGGCTTTGCCGCCATGCTGATGGCCGGCCTCGACGGCATCAAGAACAAGATCCATCCCGGCAAGGCCATGGACAAGGATCTCTACGACCTGCCGCCGAAGGAGCTGAAGAAGATCCCGACGGTTTGCGGCTCGCTGCGCGAAGCGCTCGAAAGCCTCGACAAGGATCGCAAGTTTCTGACTGCTGGCGGCGTGTTCGACGACGACCAGATCGATGCCTTCATCGAACTGAAGATGGTCGAGGTCATGCGTTTCGAAATGACGCCGCATCCGGTCGAATTCGACATGTACTATTCGATCTGATCGTTCGATCAGCGAAGACCAACGAAAAGCGGGGGAGCAATCCTCCGCTTTTTTGTTGGGCAGACCGCCACATGCTTTAAGTCTTTGCCGGATAGCGGTATGACCCGAGCACTTGACTCATTATATGGTGCACTCCCGTGGACATGCTGACCCCTCCCATCCTGCTTTCCGTCGTCTTTGGCTACCTTCTCGGCTCGATCCCCTTCGGCCTGATCCTGACCCGCGCGGCGGGGCTGGGTGATGTGCGCAAGATCGGCTCCGGCAATATCGGCGCGACGAATGTCCTGCGCACCGGCAACAAGAAGCTGGCGGCAGCCACGCTGCTGCTGGACGCGCTGAAGGCGACCGTGGCGGCGGTCATCGCGGCGCATTTTATCTCACTCGAAGCCGGGATTGCCGCAGGCTTCGCGGCCTTCATCGGTCATCTCTATCCCGTCTGGCTGAAGTTCAAGGGCGGCAAGGGCGTTGCCACCTATATCGGCGTGCTTCTCGGGCTCGCGCCGCTCATGGTTCTCGTTTTTGCCGTCCTCTGGCTCGGCTGCGCCAAGATCACCCGCTACTCCTCGCTTTCCGCCCTGGTTGCAACTCTCATCGTTCCGGTTGTAGAGTGGTTTGCAGGGGACCACAGGATTGCCGTCGCACTTGCCGTGATGACGGTCATTACCTGGATCAAGCACAAGCAAAACATCGAGCGACTTCTGGCCGGGACCGAAAGCAGGATCGGTCAGAAGGGATAACGGAGAATCCTGAATGGCGGAGCGCGCGGCGAAGGGCATCAGGCTCACGGACAAGCAGCGCATCGCCTGGCTCAGGCTCATCCGCTCCGACAATGTCGGCCCTGTAACCTTCCGCGATCTGATCAACCATTTTGGCACCGCCGAGACAGCGCTCGCCATGCTGCCGGAATTGTCCGCACGCGGCGGTTCCTCGCGCGCCATTCGCGTCGCCAGTGAACAGGAAGCTCTCGCCGAACTCGAAACGGCGCGTCGATGCGGTGCTGAATTCATCGGAATTGGCGAGCCGGATTATCCGGCAGCGCTTCGGCAGATCGATGGCGCACCGCCGCTTCTCGCCGTCAAGGGCGATCCCACGGCCTTTCGCCTCCCTGCGCTCGGCATCGTTGGCTCGCGCAACGCCTCCGTCGCCGGTGCAAAGTTTGCGGCGATGATCGCGACGGAGGCGGGCCGGGCCGGCTTCGCTGTCATTTCCGGTCTTGCTCGCGGTATCGATACAGCGGCGCATCGCGCAAGCCTCTCCACTGGAACGATCGCCGCTCTGGCTGGCGGGATCGATCGGCCCTACCCGCCTGAAAACCTGCCGCTCTACGAAGCCATCTGCGACGGTGGCGGGTTGGTCGTCAGCGAGATGCCGTTTGGGTGGGAGGCGCGGGCGCGCGACTTTCCCCGAAGGAACCGGCTGATTGCCGGTATTTCCCTCGGAACCGTGGTGATAGAAGCAGCAGCGCGCTCCGGCTCGCTGATCACCGCGGCACGCGCCGCCGATTTTGGGCGGCTGGTCTTTGCTGTGCCCGGCTCGCCGCTTGATCCGCGCTGCCACGGCACCAACCAGTTGCTGAAGGACGGTGCGACCATCGTGACAACGCCGGAGGACGTCATCGAGGCGTTGAGACCTCTGGTTGAGACGGATCTGTTTTCCGCGGCGGACGCGCGCGAACCCGATACCGAGCAACCGCTTGACAGTTACCAGCCCCCTGATGACGACGATCGCTTTCACATCGTCAGTGCACTCGGCCCGACGCCCGCTGAAGTTGACGACATTGTCCGCCATACGGGGCGTTCACCGCAGGCGGTCTATCTCGTGCTGCTGGAGCTTGACCTCGCAGGCCGACTCGTCCGTCACAGAGGCGGTCTCGTCAGCCTTGACTATTGAGGGGCCGAGGCTGGTTGTGGGCTGAGGCGGCTACGTCCAGACTGGATGTCACCTGCTTCCACATAGGCCATCTCGATCAGATAGCAGAGGAGGTCCGCCCCCTCGCCCTTCGCGACCAGACGCAGCTCCCCCAACATCTGCCTGAGATAGGCGATGTTTTCCCTACCTCTCGAAGCGTCGGCACCAATGCTGCGATGGATCGAATTCATGTCCCACGCTCTCTTTCCCTTCAAATTCTACGGGCGTTGACGCAACTTTCCCTGATGCGCAAGCATAGTGAAGTTATCTATAATTGCAACTATAGATAAATCCCGTGTTGGTTGTATACGGTTGAGCGTCGGCGAAATTTGGACAGGCCCTCTTGACCGCAGCGATTTCCCTGTCCATGTCGGGATGTAAAATTGCGACCTCGAGGACATCCGCGCCTTTTTGCGTCTTCCCGCGCCGAAAGTGCCAAGCGGATTTGGATAGTGTGATGAATGTAGTCGTGGTGGAATCGCCTGCGAAGGCCAAGACGATCAACAAGTATCTCGGCTCAGGCTACAAGGTTCTTGCCTCGTTCGGCCATGTCAGAGACCTGCCGGCCAAAGATGGCTCCGTCCTACCCGACCAGGATTTCGAAATGTCCTGGGAGGTTGATGCCGCATCTGCCAAGCGCGTCAAGGACATCGCAGACGCCCTTAAGGACGCCGACGGCCTCATTCTTGCGACCGACCCTGATCGCGAAGGGGAAGCCATTTCCTGGCACGTTCTCGATCTTCTGAAGAAAAAGAAGGTGCTTGGCTCCAAGCCGGTCAAGCGCGTTGTCTTCAACGCCATCACGAAGAAAGCGGTTCTCGACGCAATGGCGCAGCCGCGCGACATCGATATCCCGCTGGTGGACGCCTATCTCGCCCGCCGAGCGCTCGACTATCTCGTGGGCTTCAACCTCTCTCCGGTCCTGTGGCGCAAGCTACCGGGCGCGCGCTCTGCAGGCCGCGTGCAGTCCGTGGCGCTGCGCCTCGTCTGTGACCGTGAGTCCGAAATCGAGCGCTTCGTTTCGGAAGAATACTGGAACCTCTCCGCAATCCTGAAGACACCGCGTGGTGACGAGTTCGAAGCGCGTCTCGTTTCCGCAGACGGCAAGCGCCTGCAGAGCAAGTCGATCGCCAACGGCGAACAGGCCAATGACCTGAAGGCGCTGCTCGAAGGTGCTGCCTATGCGGTCGAGTCCGTCGAGGCAAAGCCCGTCAAGCGCAATCCCGGCCCGCCTTTCACCACATCGACGCTGCAGCAGGCCGCCTCCTCGCGCCTTGGCTTCTCGGCCTCGCGCACCATGCAGATCGCGCAGAGGCTTTATGAAGGGATCGACTTGGGCGGAGAGACCGTCGGTCTCATTACCTATATGCGTACCGACGGCGTTCAAATGGCGCCGGAAGCCATCGATGCTGCCCGCGCCGCCATCGTCGACCAGTTCGGTGCCCGGTATTGCCCGGAAAAGCCGCGCTTCTATTCCACCAAGGCGAAGAATGCGCAGGAAGCCCACGAAGCGATCCGCCCGACGGATTTCTCGCGCTCGCCCGACAAGGTGCGCCGCTTCCTCGACAGCGACCAGCTGCGCCTCTATGAGCTGATCTGGAAGCGCGGCATAGCCAGCCAGATGGCGGGTGCCGAGATCGAGCGCACGACGGTTGAAATCCTTGCTGACAATGCAGGCCGCAAGGCTGGCCTACGTGCCGTCGGCTCGGTCATTCGCTTTGACGGCTTTATTGCCGCCTATACCGACCAGCGCGAGGAAAACGAGCCGGCAGAAGATGGCGAGGACGATGGCCGCCTGCCGGAGATCAATGCGCGCGAAAAGCTCGACAAGCAGAAGGTGAATGCCTCGCAGCACTTCACCGAGCCGCCGCCGCGCTATTCGGAAGCCTCGCTGATCAAGAAGATGGAAGAGCTCGGCATCGGCCGCCCGTCTACCTATGCCGCGACGATCGCGACGCTGCGTGACCGCGAATATGTGACCATCGACAAGCGCAAGCTCATCCCGGATGCCAAGGGCCGACTGGTTACGGCGTTCCTCGAAAACTTCTTCGCCAAGTATGTCGAATACGACTTCACCGCCGATCTCGAAGAAAAGCTCGACAAGATCTCGGCAGGCGAACTCGACTGGAAGAAGGTTCTGCGCGAATTCTGGAACGACTTCTTCGCTCAGATCGAGGACACGAAGGAACTGCGCGTTACCAACGTCCTTGACGCACTGAACGAGGCGCTGGCGCCGCTCGTCTTCCCGAAGCGCGAGGACGGGTCCGATCCGCGCATCTGCCAGGTCTGCGGCACGGGCAATCTGTCGCTCAAGCTTGGCAAGTACGGCGCGTTCGTCGGCTGCTCGAACTATCCGGAATGCAATTATACCCGTCAGCTTTCAGCCGACGCGAATGGCGATGACGCGGCAGCCGCCGACGGCCCGACCGTGCTCGGCACAGATCCCGACACGGGGGAGGAGGTCTCGCTGCGCTCCGGCCGTTTCGGGCCTTATGTCCAACGCGGCGACGGCAAGGATGCCAAGCGTGCCAGCCTCCCCAAGGGCTGGAAGCCGGACACGACGACACTGGAGCGCGCCATGTCGCTGCTCTCGCTGCCGCGCGAGGTGGGCATTCACCCGGAAACCGGCAAGCCCATCTCGGCCAGCATCGGCCGCTACGGGCCATTCCTGCTGCATGACGGGGCCTATGCAAACCTCGAATCCGTCGAGGACGTGTTCACGGTCGGCCTCAATCGCGCGGTGACGCTGATTGCAGAAAAGCAGGCGCGTGGCGGCAAGCCGGCACGTGCCGGCGCAACGGCACTGAAGGAACTTGGCGATCACCCGAGCGGTGGCGCGATCACCGTACGCGAAGGCCGTTACGGGCCTTATGTGAATTGGGGTAAGGTCAATGCGACGCTGCCGCGTGGTAAGGATCCGCAGTCGGTGACCGTTGAGGAAGCCCTGGCGCTGATCACGGAGAAGGCCGGCAAGGCACCGGCGCCCAAAGCGAAGGGTTCGAAGGCAAAGGCTGCGAAGACGACCAAGGCCGCGGCAGCTGACAAGCCCGCGGCGGCCAAGGCTACGAAGGCCCCCGCAAAGGCGAAGGCTCCCGCGAAGGCAAAGGCTCCCGCTAAGGCAAAGGCTGCGCCCAAGGCCAAGAAGGACTGATGCATGACACGCAAGCGGCACGATGACATCGATGGTGCCGTCAATCCCGGCACGGCACCGGCCAAGCGCGTGAAGCGCGGCACCAAGGCCGCGGCACCCGCTCCGGATTTCGTCTATGGCGAATTGCCGTCGCGCGAGGTCGTGCTGCGCTTCATTTCCGATCATCCGCAGAAAGCCTCCAAGCGTGAGCTCTACAAGGCGTTCGGCATCAAGGGTGATGACCGGATTGCGCTCAAAGACATGCTGCGCGACCTCGAAGACGAAGGCATGGTGGAGAAGAACCGCAAGTCGCTGGTGCGGCCCGGCGCGCTGCCGCCTGTGACGGTTCTTGACATCACGGTTCGCGGGAAGGACGGCGAGCTGATCGCCCGGCCTGCGGAATGGTTCGATGAAATGGGCGTGGCGCCTGCCGTCGCCATTCGTCAATCATCGAATGCGGGGCGTTCGGGCCGTGACAAAGCTCCGGTGGCCGGCCTCGGCGACCGCGTGCTTGCAAAGATTTTCCCCGCCACCGATCGCGGCGGCCCGGCCTATACCGCGCGGATTATCAAGGTTCTCGACAAGCGCAAGAATGCCGGCATGGGTGTCTTCAAGGTGACGCCGGGCGGTGGCGGCCGCGTCCTTCCGATCGAGCGGCGCGGCGAAGAGCTGGTCGTCGATCCGGACTTTACCAACAATGCGGAAGACGGCGATCTGGTCGAGATCGAAACGCTGCGCATTGGCCGCTATGGACTGGCGCGCGCGAAGGTTCTCTCGGTCATTGGCTCGGTGGCGTCGGAAAAGGCTATCTCGATGATTGCCATCCATGCGCATGGCATTCCTTATATCTTCCCGGACAAGGTGATGGCCGAGGCGGAAGCCGCCAAGCCCGCCTCCATGTCGAAGCGCGAGGATTGGCGGAAACTGCCCCTCATCACCATCGACCCGGCAGACGCCAAGGACCACGACGATGCGGTCTATGCCGAAGACGACCCCTCACCCGACAATCCGGGCGGCGTGATCGTGACGGTCGCGATTGCCGATGTCTCGTGGTATGTGCGCCCGAACTCTCCGCTGGACCGCGAGGCGCTGAAGCGCGGCAATTCGGTCTATTTCCCCGACCGCGTGGTGCCGATGCTGCCTGAGCGCATTTCCAACGATCTCTGCTCTTTGCGCGAAGGCGAGGATCGGCCGGCGATTGCGGTTCGCATGACCTTCTCCCACAATGGGCGCAAGGCGGGACACACGTTCCACCGCATCATGATGAAGAGTGCTGCCAAGCTCTCCTACCAGCAGGCACAAGCGGCGATCGATGGCGCACCGGACGAAAAGACAGGACCGCTGCTTGACACGATCCTGAAGCCCCTGTGGCACGCCTATCGCATCATGACGATCGGCCGCGACCGCCGCGAGCCGCTGGAACTCGATCTGCCCGAGCGCAAGATCCTGCTGAAGAGCGATGGCACTGTGGATCGCGTCTTCGTGCCGCCGCGTCTCGACGCGCATCGACTGATTGAAGAGATGATGATCCAGGCGAATGTAGCGGCTGCCGAGACGCTCGAGAAGGCGCGCCAGCCCCTTCTCTACCGCGTTCACGACACGCCATCGCTGGCCAAGCAGGAAGTGCTGCGCGAGTTCCTAGGGACGCTCGAAATGTCGCTGGCGCGTGGCAATCTGCGCTCCAGCCATTTCAACCAGATTCTCGACAAGGCGCGCGGAACGCCGGTGGAGACCATGGTCTCGGAAATGGTGCTGCGTTCGCAGAGCCAGGCGATCTACAGCCCGGAAAATCTCGGGCATTTCGGCCTCAACCTGATGAAATACGCGCATTTCACCTCGCCGATCCGTCGTTATTCGGACCTGATCGTGCATCGCGGTCTCGTCAAGGCGCTGAGCCTTGGCGAAGGCGGGCTGACGATGGAGGAGGAAGAAGTCCTCGACGACATCGCTGCCGAAATCTCCACCTTCGAGCGCCGCGCCATGGCCGCCGAACGCGACACGGTTGACCGTCTGATCGCGCATCACCTGGCAGGCCGCATCGGTGAAAGCTTCGATGGGCGGGTTTCGGGCGTCACCAAGTCCGGCCTCTTCATCTCGCTGCCGCAGTTCGGAGCGGACGGTTTCGTGCCGGTCTCGACACTCGGCATGGATTATTTCATATATGACGAGGCACATCAGGCACTGACGGGAGAGAAGACGGGTCTTGGCTACCGTCT
Organism: Ensifer sp.; assembly: GCA_035565055.1. Taxonomy (GTDB): domain Bacteria; phylum Pseudomonadota; class Alphaproteobacteria; order Rhizobiales; family Rhizobiaceae; genus Ensifer_A. Next base: position 5,461 of record DATMTA010000144.1, on the reverse strand, counting down.
GGGAGACAATGTCGAGGTGCGGCTGGCAGAGGCGATCCCGCTGGCGGGATCGCTACGGTTTGAAATGCTGAGCGAGGGGCGGCGGATGCCGACGGGAGCCCGCTCGTTCCACAAGTCGCACAAGTCGGGTCGCAAGTCGGTTAAACGGCCGGGAACACGGCCGCCACGCGGGCGCCGTTAAGCGGAGGGGTCTTCGGACCCAACAGGGAGGCAGCACCATGCGTGCAGATACAGACGCAGCTGGAATTGTGATCGAAGAAGAGCATCGCCCGCTCTGGCGCTCCATCCGCCGTGGACTGCTGAACACCTGCCCTGCCTGCGGCTCAAGCCGGCTGTTCAAATCCTTCCTGAAGCCGGTGGACAATTGTGCGGCCTGCGGGACCGACTTCACCGCGCAGCGCGCCGACGACCTGCCGCCCTATATTGTCATCGTGATCGTAGGGCACGTTCTGCTGACTGCCTATATGTTGACCGATGACATCCTGCCCAAGGCGCTCTGGGTGCAGTTCCTGATCTGGGTGCCGCTGACAGTCCTTTGCGCCGTGGCCATCATCCAGCCCATCAAGGGTGGTGTCATCGGACTGCAATGGGCGCTGCGTATGCACGGCTTCAGCGGCGTTGACCCCAATGACCCGACAGAGGAGCCGGAGGACCGGACATGAGCGAAGCGCCCGGCCAGGCCTACCTTCCCAGCGCGGCGACGCTGGCCGCCCAGGGCGGATACCCGCCAATGCGTCCACGCGACGCGGCCACGCTTCTGTTGCTCCGTCGCGACCAGGGCAAGGTCCAAGTGCTCTCTGGCAGGCGCAGCGACCATCATAAGTTCATGCCGGGTGTCTACGTGTTTCCGGGCGGGCGACGGGATCCGACCGATTCGCGCATTCCCGTTTCAGGCATGATGTCGGAGAGCATTTTCCGAAAGCTCGCCTACAAATCCGGCACGCGCATGACTGAGGCACGAATGCGCGCCCTTGCCGTGGCGGCCATTCGCGAAACCTTTGAAGAAGCCGGTCTGGCGATCGGCCTCATGCATGGACAGGCGAATGCGGCACTGCCCTTCACGCCCGATATCGCCGCCCTGCGGCTCGTCGGACGCGCCATCACGCCGCCCGGCCGCTCGCGGCGATTCGACACGCGCTTCTTCGCCCTGTTTGCGGACGAAGTGAGCCTTGATCTTTCGGGCCTGCGACCAAGTTCCGAGCTCGATGCCCTGGAATGGGTCAATGTGGACGAGATCGGCGACCTCAAGATGCCCGGCATCACGCTCGCCATCCTCGCGGATATCGGTGCGATGCTGAAGATTTCGCCGGAACTCACCGTCGACCTGCCTGTGCCCTTCTACTACATGCGCGGCGGCAAGTTTATCCGCGAAGAGATTTGAGACATTCATGGAATTGCCAGTGCAGAAAACTTCGCAAGACGAGGAGAATATCCGGTGGCGGTCCTTCATCGCCGCGACCGCTTCAGTCACGGCGGTCGGCGTAGCGATCGGGCTTGGTCTTCCGCTTCTGTCGATGATTCTCGAAAAGCGCGGCGTCCCCTCTACCCTCATCGGCCTGAACTCCGCCATGGCTGGTATTGCGGCCATGGCGGCCGCCCCCGTCACGACGAAGCTCGCGCATCGCTTCAGCGTTCCGGCCACCATGATCGGGGCGGCACTCCTGGCCGCTCTGAGTGCGCCCGGCTTCTATTTCGCGGAGAATTTCTGGCTCTGGTTTCCGCTGCGAATCATTTTCCACGGCGCGACCACCACGCTGTTCATTCTATCCGAATTCTGGATCAACGCTTCGGCGCCGCCGAAGAAGCGGGGATTTGCGCTGGGGGTCTATGCGACGGTGCTGTCCATCGGCTTTGCGCTCGGACCACTCATTTTCGCGCGAATCGGCAGCGACGGGCTGCATCCTTTCCTGCTGGGCGCGGTCGTTCTGCTGATTGCCGGCATTCCCGTCTTCATTGCGCGTGGCGAATGTCCGGTGATCGACGAGAAGCCGCAACTGCACTTCATGCGCTACATTCTGCTGGTGCCGACCGCCACGGCGGCCGTCTTTGTATTCGGCGCGGTCGAGGCCGGGGGGCTGTCACTCTTCCCCATCTACGCGACCCGAAGCCACTTCACGGAGACGCAGGCGGCGCTGCTTCTCACGATCATGGGGATCGGCAACATGCTCTTCCAGATCCCTCTTGGACTGATTTCGGATCGTTTAAAGGATCGGCGTATCCTGTTGTTCATTATGGCCTTCTGCGGCCTGATCGGCGCGTTCGCACTACCTCTTCTCTCCGACAGCTGGGAACTGCTTGCCGTCGTGCTTCTGTTTTGGGGCGGCTCCGTGGCAGGTCTCTACACCGTAGGCTTGAGCCATCTCGGCTCAAGACTGACAGGCGCGGACCTCGTGGCGGCCAACGCAGCCTTCATCTTCTGCTATGCCGTGGGGACCGTCGCCGGGCCGCAGGTTATCGGCGCCGCCATGGATGCGAGCGCAAAATATGGCTACGGCCAGCAAGGATTTGCCTGGGCCATTGCCTTCTTCTTCGGGCTGTATTTCGTGCTTTCCGGGGTGCGAATGATTTTCCGACCCAAAAAGGCTTGACTTTTCGGGCGCGATTTGTAGTTTCGCGCCAGATTTCGCCGAGCCGGATTGACCGCTCCGGCGACGCTTTTATTGAGGCACAGAGAAATGGCGAAAGCAACCACCATCAAGATCAAGCTTCTGTCGACCGCCGACACGGGCTTCTTCTACGTCACCACGAAGAACAGCCGTACCATGACGGACAAGATGACGAAGACGAAGTACGACCCGGTCGTCAAGAAGCACGTCGAGTTCAAGGAAACGAAGATCAAGTAATCTGCTTGATCCATTGAATTCGTTTCAGACCGGGGCCGCAAGGCCCCGTTTCTTTTTTGGGCTTGCCATAGTCGTTCCTACACGCTCCCGAATGCACCGTGCGCGTGGCGCACAGATACCAGGGATGCGGAGATGGTGATTGTCGAAGTTTTGGCAGGAAACGGCGGCTGACCAGCTCGCGGAGGCGGCACGAGGAAACCGCTCAAAACCGCTTGCTGGTCAGCCAACCCCACGACCCAGGAGATGCGGCGGACCTGACATCATGGGGTAACTGAATGTCATCAGACATCCGTCATTGCCCAAAAGATCGCCCGTTTTTTAAAAAAAATCAACGATTTCTTAACTGGATTACACGCCATCATAATTTGAAGGTTAATTTTAAGGCGTTTTGACTGCGGTTTTTCGTCTTAAACGAGGGCCCGGGTCGAGAATTATGCTTTTCGAGAAGAATATTTATACTGAACAATAATGGTGCAACCTGATCGACCCGAATTCCAAATCCAAGAAATTACACTATTGAAACAGTTACTTAAGAGGGACGTGACCCGTTGACCACTGCAGGGCGGCAGGTTCACCGAGAAATGCGCCCTCCTGAACCTCACGTAAGGGAGGTTTGCAATCGACAGAATTAAAAGTTGTGGACAGTCTCAGGCCGCAGCGGCAACGACCCGATTGCGACCCGCATTCTTCGCCTCGTAGAGCGCCTGGTCTGCCGCTTTCATGAGCTGTGCCGGGCTCTGCACTGACTGCGAAATAGCCGCAATCCCAAGAGAGGCAGTCACCTTGAGGTCTAGACTGGCTGCCTTGAGATGAAACGGCTTGTCTTCGATTGCGCCACGCAAACGCTCCGCGATCGTGGTCGCCATCTCCACCGGCGTATCCGGCATCACGACTACGAATTCCTCGCCACCATAGCGGCAGGCGAGATCGGCGCCCCGTACCGTCGAACGAATGCGGGCAGCCAGCTCCTTGAGCACTTCATCGCCGGCATCGTGCCCAAAGGTGTCGTTGATCGACTTGAAACGGTCGATATCGGTGAGGCAAACCGAGAGAGCCCTGCCCCGCGCATTGGCGCGGTCAAAGAGGAGCTTCAAATGGTTGTCGAGATAGCGCCGATTGTTGAGCCCGGTCAGGCCATCCATAACGGCGAGTTCGATCGTATGCTCCACGCTGGCCCGGAGGCGATCATTGTAGCGCTTGCGCCGGATCTGAGTCAGGCTGCGGGCAACCAGCTCGTTAGGGTCAACGGGCCGCAGAATGTAATCGTTGACCCCTAACTCCAGAGCGCGGACGATGACACCGTCAGCATCCTGTTCAGCCATCAGCAACACCGGGATGAAACGGGTGCGCTCCAGCGAGCGGAGCTGCGAGCAGAGACGAAGAGGATCGTAATCCTCCAGGTTCGAATTGACGATCACCAGCTCCGTCGGATTCTCTGCGGCATGGAAAAGCGCCGCCTGCGGGTCGGAGATAGCGGTCACGTCGGCAATCGGACGAAGCGCCTTGGTGATGCGATCCTGAGACGATGCCCGGGCGTCAACCAGCAGCACCTGGCCAGGTTCCGAGGATTCATTTTCGATCGCAGCGTCGTCGACGACCATGCCGAACTTCCGCGCGGTCTCCGCCCTCACCCGCAATTCGTCCGACAACGCCTTGAGGCGCAAGAGGCTCTTGACGCGGGACATGAGCTGCATGTCGTTGACTGGCTTGGTCAGGAAGTCGTCGGCGCCCGCTTTCAGTCCACGAACGCGATCCGAGGGCTGATCCAGTGCGGTGACCATCACGATGGGAATATGCGCAGTCCGAGGGTTCGCCTTGAGCCGCTCGCAGACGGTGAAGCCGTCAATGCCCGGCATCATGATATCAAGGAGGATCAGGTCGACCTGCGTCTTCTCGCAGAGTTCCAGCGCAGCAAAGCCGTTCTCGGCCGTGATGACATCGAAATATTCGGCCAGCAGGCGCGCCTCTAGCATCTTCACATTGGCCGGGATGTCATCGACGACCAGAATGCGCGCTGTCATCTTCGCACTCCTCAGGCATCGCCCAGATAGGTTTTGATGGTCTCGATGAATTTCGGCACCGAGATCGGCTTGGAAACATAGGCTTCGCAACCACCCTGACGGATACGCTCCTCATCCCCCTTCATGGCGAAGGCAGTGACCGCGATCACGGGGATGGGGTGCAGCTCGGGATCTTCCTTGAGCCAACGCGTCACATCGAGACCCGAGACCTCGGGAAGCTGGATATCCATCAGGATCAGGTCGGGCTTGTGCTGGCGGGCCAGGTCAAGCGCTTCCATCCCGTTGCGGGTCTGGATCGTCTGATATCCCGATGCCTCTATAAGGTCTCGGAAGAGCTTCATGTTGAGCTCGTTATCCTCGACGATCATCACGCGTTTGACCATGCTTCTATCCGTCGCCTTTCATACGAACATCAGGACGCCAGAGAGAGGCGATCGCGCCCCGCCCGATCGCAAACGTGGCGCCCGCCTGTTTACACCGGAAGCTGTTTCCCGCGCGCGCAGACTGCGATAGACTCAGGCCGTCCATCGCAACATCACGATTCCTGAAGTTGTTCCTTGGGACAGTAGCCCGATTTGTTTGAATAATTCGTAACCC
>DATMTA010000143.1:0-2701 GCA_035565055.1 Ensifer sp. | reverse complement strand
AAGGAGTCGGCGCGGTCGCCGACAGGGGAAGAAAGGAACTAGGGATTTGTGTAGGAAGTCTTGACGGTGGTGAAAAACTCCGCCGCATAGCGCCCCTGCTCGCGCGATCCATGGGAGGAACCCTTTCGACCACCAAAGGGCACGTGGAAATCGACGCCGGCCGTTGGCAGGTTGACCATCACCATTCCGGCCTCGGCATTCCGTTTGAAATGCTCCGCGTACTTCAGGCTCGTCGTTGCAATACCTGACGAGAGCCCAAAGGGCGTGTCATTGGCGACAGCCAAAGCTTCGTCGTAATCCTTGACGCGAATGACCGCGGCGACGGGACCGAAGATTTCTTCACGCGAAATGCGCATGCCGTTCGTCGCCTCGATGAACAGTGCAGGCGCAAGAAAAAATCCGGGCGTGTCGCGTTTCAGGCGGTCGCCGCCGAAGGCAAGCTTGGCGCCTTCTCGTCTGCCGATCTCGATGTAGTCAGTGTCCTGTTTCAGCTGGCTTTCGTCGACAACAGGGCCGATATGTGTGCCGGCCTTCAGTGCGTCGCCGACGACCACGCTTTTCATGCGTTCGCCAACGGCGGCGACGAACTTGTCGTGAATGCCTTGCGTGACGATAATGCGCGACGAGGCCGTGCAACGCTGGCCGGTGGAGAAGAAGGCGGAGTTGACGGCTGCCTCCACGGCAACATCGAGGTCCGCGTCGTCGAGCACAACGAAGGGGTTCTTGCCGCCCATCTCGAGTTGGTACTTGCGGTTATGCTCGATGGAAGCGAGGGCGACGCGCTTGCCTGTCACGGTTGAACCGGTGAAGGTGAGTGCGTTGACATCGGGGCTATCAAGCATGGCTTGGCCGACGACGGATCCCTTGCCCATGACGAGGTTCAGGACGCCCATGGGCAGGCCCGCACGAACGAGAATGTCAACAAGTGCCCATGCGGAACCTGGAACAAGGTCGGCTGGCTTAAAGACGACGGTGTTGCCATAAGCGAGTGCCGGCGCAATCTTCCATGCCGGGATGGCAATTGGAAAGTTCCATGGCGTAATGATACCCACGACGCCGATCGGGTCACGGGTAATCTCGATGCCGATGCCGGGTCGGACGGAAGGAATTGCTTCGCCTGTCAACCGCAGGCATTCGCCCGCGAAGAAGTCGAAGATCTGGCCCGCGCGAACAGTCTCGCCGATGCCCTCTGCGAGGGTTTTCCCCTCCTCGCGGGACAAAAGGCGGCCGAGCTCATCCTTGCGGGCGAAGATTTCGTCAGCAGTCTTTCTAAGAATTGCATGGCGCCCCATGATGCCGCTGCGCGACCACGCAGGAAACGCCTTCTTGGCAGCCGCAATTGCCGCATTCGTGTCTTCAGCGGTCGCTCTTGCGTAGGTTCCGACTATGTCCGCGGTATTGGAAGGATTGGTGTTGGGGGATCCTTCTGAACCGACCCAATAGCCGCCGATCAGGTTTTGGAACAAAGTCATGGCTACTTCGACCCCGGCAGAATGCTTGCAACCTTGGAGAACGCCGCCTCGATCGAGGCCTCCAGTATCCGCAGCGCCTCATCAAGCAAGGGCTCTTCGATCGTTAGTGCAGGAAGAAGCCGGACGACGTTGTAACGAATGCCGCAAGACAGGATGATCAGTCCGCGCAGTTCCGCCTCGGCAACGATCTGGGACGTGAGCGCCGGCGCAGCGGTCTTGCCGTCGGCGTCTTCCACCAGTTCGAATGCGATCATCGCACCGTTGACGCGGATATCGCCAATTCGTTCCATGCCCTGCCGTGATGCGACACTTCTCAGGTACGCGCCGACCTTTTCACCGATCCAAGTCGCCCGTGCGCAGAGCTTTTCATTCTCGATGACGTCGAGGACAGCGTTCGCGGCGGCAACGCATATAGGGTTCCCAGCGTAAGTGCCGCCCAGGCCGCCCGGCTGAGTCGAGTTCATGATCGTGGCCTTGCCGACCACGGCGGAGAGCGGAAAACCGCCCGCAAGCCCCTTGGCGAGAGTGACGAGGTCAGGTTTGATCCCGGATTGCTCCACCGCCAGCATGGTACCCGTGCGGGCCATCCCCGCATGGATCTCGTCAGCGATAAGTACGATGCCATGCTTGTCAGCGCGCTCACGCAATCCCTTGAGCAACTCCGCAGGAGCTGCATTGAACCCGCCTTCGCCTTGCACAGGTTCGATGATGAATGCTGCAACCCGATCCGGCTCCACGTCGGAGGCCAAGAGATTGTCCAGGGCTAGTAGGGACGTTTCGACATTAACGCCTGAGAATGCCGCCGGGAAAGGTACGTGGAAAATCTCTGCAGGAAAGGGTCCGAACCCCTTCTTATACGGCGCTACCTTACCGGTCAGTGCCATGCCCATCATGGTCCGGCCATGGAATGCGCCGCTGAAGGCAACAACGGCGGAACGTTTCGTGTGGGCTCGTGCGATCTTGATCGCATTCTCGACCGCCTCGGCGCCTGTGGTGACCAGCATGGTCCGGTTTTCTTCGCCCGTATCGACGATCCGGTTCAGCCGCTCGGCCAGCTTGACGTAGCTTTCATAGGGCGCCACATGAAAGGTAAGCGATGTTCTCAGGCCACGGCTTTGAGTTCGCCGTTTGCGGCGTAGGCCCACGGCAACAGATCGTCGATCTGGCTATTTGAATGGCCGTTGACGATCTTGGTGAGGATGTCTGAGAGATAGGCCAGCGGCTCAACG
>DATMTA010000142.1:0-14874 GCA_035565055.1 Ensifer sp. | reverse complement strand
GCTGCTTGACCTGAAACAGATACATGGAATGGGTCGCACGCCCGTCCGCCCTCACCTCACCCTCTCCAAATAGAGGATCGCTTGTGGGAATGGACTTCATCGCTTCGACCACGGCGACGCCTTCATCCGTCCCTGACTTTTCCACTGCCTTTGCATAGTGAAGGATCGAGGCGTATACCCCGGCCTGGATCATATCGGGGTGAATGTCTTTGTTTCGTTTGGCCAGCGCTTCCGACCACGCGCGCGTTTCGGGTGTACGGTTCCAATAAAAAGCGCCCGCAAAAAGCAAACCTTGAGCCGCTTCGAGGCCAATCGCATGAATGTCGGGTATGGTAATCAAGAGGCCGGCAAGTTTTTTGCCGTCCGAGGTGACGCCAAATTCGGCGGCTTGCTTGATGGTGTTTGCCGTGTCTGCTCCAGCATTCGCCAAACCGATGATTTGAGCGTCCGAAGCTTGCGCCTGAAGCAGGAAAGATGAAAAATCAGAGGTGTTGAGGGGATGGCGAACGCCGCCCACGATCGACCCGCCCTGAGCCTTTACCAATGTCGTCACGTCGCGTTCGATCGCATGACCAAACGCATAATCCGCTGTTAGGAAAAACCATTTTTTCCCGCCATCCGCAATGACGGCTCTCGCCGTTGTATTTGCCAAGGCCCAGGTATCATATGTCCAATGGACAGTGTTCGGCGAGCATTTTTCGCCGGTCAGGTCGGAGGCTGCCGCCGCCGAGACAAGCAGCACCTTGTCTGCTTGGCGCACGATTTCGCTGACTGCGAGGGCAACAGCGGAATTTGGCGTGTCGACGATGATATCCACGCCTTCGGTGTCGATCCATTTGCGAGCGATCTGGGAAGCAATGTCCGCCTTGTTCTGGTGATCCGCGAACACCACCTCGACCGGCACGCCGGCGATCTTGCCACCAAGCTTCTCGACCGCCATGCGCGCCGCCTCGACAGAGCCATTGCCGCTCACGTCCGCGAACGGGCCGGACATATCGGTCAGAACCCCGATTTTGATCACTTTACCGCTGATCTCGGCGCTCGCCGGCGCTGCTATGCAGACGCTTGCAGCTACGAGTGCTGCTTTGAAAATATTCATTTGTGTTCTCCTCCCAGATGAACGTTGACAATCCTAGTCGCCGTCGAGACGGCGAGCGACCTCCTCAGCGCCCGCTAAGGCCAACCTTCCGACCTCCTCGATACGTTGTTTATCGTAGCGCGGCTTGATTCCACCGACGCTCAAGGCGGCAACGAGATTGCCGCGGTAAAAAATTGGAGCGCCGATTGCGACAACGAATTCGAATAGATCCTCATCGCCGATGGCGTAGCCTCTCTCTCGCACTTGTTCGATACGATGGCGTATCCGATCGGGGTTTATCTCAGTACGCGGCGTCGCTGCCTCTAGCGGTCCTTCAAGCACCCTGTTGACGACGTCCGCCGGAGCGAAGCTCAGCAGTGCCATTGGTCCGCCACCACAGTGGAGCGGGAGCCGGCCACCAACCGCGACGCCAGCGGTCCGGATGGGATAGTCACCGTCACGGCGGTCAATGCACAGGGCGCTCACACCATCGAGAACATAGAGAATAGCCACATCGCCAGTTTCGCGCGCGATGGAGGACAGGGCAGGCCCTGCGTTAACCAGCAAACCTTCGTGGCTCAGATTGCTCCGCGCAAGCGTAATGAGGTCGGGCCCGAGCGAGTACCGGGCCGTCCCCTGAAATTGGACGAGGAACCTTTCGCTCACGAGAGTCGAAAGGAGCCGGTGACATACAGTCTTCGAATACCCCGTCGCCGCAACGACATCTTGAAGGCCGAGTGATTTAACGTTTCCGCCGAACAAGCGAAGGACCGTGATCGCCTTGCGCACAAGAAGGCTTTCACGTTTGCCAGACGATTGCTCCTGATCGACCATGCTCGTTGCTCCGCCAAGCGTTCCGATAATCGGAATTGCAATTCCGATTGTTGGAATGTATATGAGAGGCATATTTTTGGCAACAGTTTTCCTATCCGGAGCCAATCATCCGACATTTCGTTGATTTGATTACGGAAATTTCGATGTAGATTGAGGGGAGGCAGTAGAGGCTCTAGCTGGGTCGTTTCGCGAGCGGCTTTCTCGCACGACGATCGCTCGGCACCTCCCCGGTGACTTTTCGGAACATGTTCGAAAAAGCCGTCGGCGTCTCATAGCCCAGCTCACCTGCCACAACAGTGACCGGAATGCCTTGATCCAGGTGATTGAGGGCTGCGACCACGCGGACCTGTTGTCGCCAGTTCAGGAAGCTCATTCCGAACTCCGACTGAAAAAGGCGGGCGACTGTCCGAGGCGAGGCCCCAATTTCATGCGACCAATCATCGAGACTCATGCGGTTGCCGGGATCTGCCAGAAGTGCCTGGCAGATCTTTGCGACCCGCTTGTCGCCAAGACGGGGCAATGGCACGGAATACGATGTCAGGCTATCGCTTTCCTGTAGCAGGAATGCCAGTTCGGCTTTGAACAAGGCAAGAATTTGGGCGTTCAATGCCTCCTGCTCCGGCTGTGATGCCACGCTTCGCAAAAGGAGCTCGCGCAACAGCGGGCTGACGGAAATAACCTTGGTTTCAGTCCCGAAACGCTCATCGATTAGGTGCGGAGGCACATAGGCCGTGCGTAACTCGACTGGAGCCAGCGCACGCATTTCGTGAAGAACATCGGGGGCAATCCAGACCGCCCGCTGCGGAGGAATTCGCCAGAGCCGGTCTCCCACGACAACTTCCATCACACCCGTTATGGCGTGGATCAACTGTCCTCGACGATGTTTGTGAAGACTGATCGTCTGGCCGCTTTCGTAGTCGAAAGCGGAAATCTTAATTTGCTCGAAGGATGTCGCGGGTTTTGTCATAGTTGTTTCGATCTCCTCGCTCTTTAAAAGCATGCAGCGCATCGGAACCGCACTTCACAGACAGCTCACCTTCTCGGCTCTGGCACGTTCGAATGTCCGATTCGAAAGAATGGTTGGCAGGTTACCGCAACGCACAGAGCATGCCATAGCGCTAATGTCGGTTCGGTCGTTCGTCTGAGCATCGCTGCAATGGCAAGCGATCCTCGACCGAATCGGCTGATTTTCTTCGTTGAAAAAAGGGAAGAGACATGACCGGAAACACAGTGAACTGGGACCTCGTCGAAAAACATGTGACTGCCGAAGGTGCGACGACATATTGGCGGCCATATGGGATTCCCACCATGATGTCCGCTGGTGCCAGCCGAATTTCCGGCGCCGAGCAGATGCCGCGCTGGCAGACCCCACCAAAGGTTGCGATCTCGGTGGCAATAAACGGCGCTTTCTTCACGAAGGCCGAAAACCCAAACCAGCCGCAGACGCCGGAGGAAATTATCGCCTCGGCAAATGAGTGCATCGATGCCGGCGCGCAGATCATTCATATCCATGTCCGCGGCAAACATGGGTTCAACGTGCTGAATTCAGATCTCTTTGCGGAGGTCCTCGGCAAAGTCCGCCAGGATCATCCAACAGTTGCGCTCGATGCGTGCCTCGTTGCAGTCAACGACGAAGAGCTGGTTGAGATGCAGCGTATGATCGATCGCCGTCTCATCTCCGCGGTTCCAGTCAATACCACGGCGCTCATTCTGGGCGACAATCTCTTTGTTAAACCGCCCCACACGATCATCGAGAAAACCCGCCGGGTGGTAGAAGCAGGGCTGACGCCTCAGTTGGCAGTATACACCGACGGAGACGTCGACAATGCCCGCCGTCTCCTAATCGACAGTGGCGTCCTCAAGGGACCGCTGACCTGGCTCCTCCTTGCAGGATTGCCGGGCTGTACCCCCATGTATTCCCCGGAAACGATGATCGATGGTCTGGTGCGTCAGGTCGGTTTGATCCGCAGAGTTGATCCCGATGCCAATATCATCGTCTGTGCCGGTGGCCGGGCGAGCTTGCATCTTGCAACCCTTGCCATGCTGATGGGGCTCCACGTCCGTGTCGGCATGGAAGACACAGTTTGGAAATGGCCGCATACCGACGAACTGATCAACAAAAACGTCGACGTCTTCAGGCTGACGAAAACTATAGCGGAAAGCATAGGTCGCGAATTGATGTCCTCGCAGGAGTTCCTCGATCTCACGAAACCGCCGGCGAATGGTCTCGGGAAGGCTTCCGATCAAAAATACGGATAGGTCGCAAGGGGAAGTAGTCCTTGCAAATTCCCTTAACGGATACACGGGTCTTAGTACGCTGCGATTTCTTGCCTTCTCAATCATCACTATTGTTCCTTACTTGCCAGCAGGAATTATGCCCTGCTGGCAAGTCGCAGCTGATTACTGCAGCTCGGCTGCTCGCTTGACCGTATTCGTTACCGTCTTCGGTGCCTGTCTTCTTTGCAGTGAGATGCCCACGGCTCTCTTCGCTGCCCCCTTGCACGGCAAGGGTGATGTCAGGTTAACGTCGCTGAAGCGCGCGCGGGCTGATGATGCGTGGATCAGGCTGCCGTTCCGGTGACAGTTTTCCAGTGTGCGATCGCCTTGAAGCGATGCAGATGGACAGCAATGGCTGAGTGTGTTGATTGCCACTGAGAACTGACCCGGCATAGCCCGATATTTCCATTGAGAATTGGCTCTGACGCACTTTTGCTGAAGCAGAAGCTATGTTGCGCCGATCAATCTCGCCTGCAGCAGGTCGAGTTTCGCACGCCCATACATCTGGCGTTTGATGAGCTTCAGGCGAGTGATCTGCCCCTCGGTCTGTCCATTTGACCAAGGTGAGATGATCGCGTTCCGAACGGCGGCAATGTCTTTCTCGACACCTCCGGCAAACGATCCGACCAAACTGGTCTTGGCCGCCTGGAGCCATTCGTCAAGCTTGGTCGCGGTTTTTGCGCGGATCATGGAGTGGAAGTCGCCGATGGCCGTGCGGGCGGTCACGAGTTCGGGGACGTTTACCTCGATTGCCGACACCAAAATCGCTTCGGTCTTCGCCAGATCATCGCGCGCCGTCGTCATCAATCGGGCAATCACCCGCGCGGAGGGCGTCCGTGCAAGCCCACTCTGGTTGGCTTTCTCTGCCAGGCGTCGGCGTTGGGCCCACTGTGAGACGACGCCACTTTGTCCAGCAAAACCCTTTGTCCGCATCTCTCGCCAGAGAGCCAAAGCGTTCCGCGCGCCTTCCTCCCACCGACTGTTGAGCCAAGGCAGCCAGCTATCCAGAGAGCTCGGTCGCGTCCGGAACACGTCGAAACGCTGACCCCGCAGAACATCGCGCACAAGCTTCCGGCTATGACCGGTTTGCCGAACAATTTGGCGAATGGAAATTCCCTTCTTTGACAGTTCCCGGACCGCCTCATTCGTTTCCTGGCGACGCAGATATCCTTCGTATTGCAGCCGTTCGGCATAGGTGAGAAGCTTGGGGTCTACGACATTGCTGCCGACAGCCTGCCTGATCTGACGCATAGACTTGCCAACGGCATCCAGAAACGCTCGGCTCGAGTTCTCCATCAGGTGCCAGCGATCGGCAACCTGATCGGCGTCAGGCAGCGCCTTCGCGATCGCTTCGCCATATCCGCCGCCACGATCGCGCGCGACGGTCGATATTGAAGGGTGTGCAGCGAGCCAGGCTCGAGAGGTATCCAGAGCTCGATCCGGCAGCAGCGTGACGGGTCGCCTGCGCTCCAGGTCGCATACGATCGTTCCGTAGGTTTGGCCGCGCCGAAAGGCAAAGTCATCGATGCCGATGACGCACAGGTCATCGTTCGGTTCGACGATGCGACGACGAACCACGCGCAATAGCGTATCGTTGCTCACCGGCACCATGAGACGATTTGCAAAGGCTGCCGCAGGTCGGCCGCCGAGCGCCAGACCAAGATGGTGCACGATCGTATCGAGCCGCTGTGTGCGCCGAGCGTACCGAGCGAGAACGCAGTCCTCGAACTGTTCGCAGAAGATGCGACGATCGCAAAGGACAGCGTCACACCAAAAGCGGCGTGCCATGATCGTCAGCTCCACCCGACGGCCACCAAGTGGTAAGTCGGCAGGCCGGCGTAGATATCGGCTTTGGACGCGTCCGCTCTGCCGCCCGCAGTCCGGACAAGCCGCCGTGAGAGAGCGCGATCTCAAGAGAATACTGACGATCTCGCCGACGGTCTTGATCGAATCCACTGCGAAGCCGTCCGGCGCGAGGCTCGCACGCTGAAATCGATGGTGCATTTGCTGGTCCTCCGGTGAATCAGTGAAAGATTCACCCGTCACAGCAGCAAATGTGAGTCAGAGCCAATTCTCGGTGGAAATGCCGGGTCAGTTCTCAGTGGCAATCAACATTTAGGAAATTCTCCGCAGCATTTTCAAAGTCCCTAAGGGCCTCCTTTGGCAGAGGCCAACGCTACGGCAGAGGTCTTCTTCACCTTTCCTACTGGATTGGGCGTCTTCAATTCGATCAACTATAAGGATGGTAGGCGTCGTGACGGACGTACCCTTGATGAAGGCTGCGGAGAAAAAACCTATATTATGCCCCACGCCCGAAACCTCCCCCTCCCCGTCATCTCCCTGAGGCCCAATTCCAAAACAATCCGCCGCGCCGCCTGCGGCGTGACGTCCAGCGTCTTCGCCACCATCCCGGCCGACACCAGCGGCTTTGCCATCACCAGTTCAACCAGTTCCGGCAGTTTTGACGACGTTCGTCTTCCCGACAATTTACGCTCCATCATTTGCCGAGCCAGTGCCAGCCTGTCATGCTCCTTGAGTCCGGTCTCCGCGGCGGCGATCAGTCCGTGGGCGATGGCGAGCAACCGCGTCTCCCGGTCACGATGCCGGCGCCGATCGACCGGAATGGTTTTGAGGCCAAGGTTGATGGCAGCCAGATGATTGTGCGAGGTGATACCGGCCTGGCGCAGGATCGACGCGGCCAATAGCCGTCCGAGCCATGGCGCGTGCTGAAGGACGGAAAGCTCGTTCCAGGCATCGAGGGCGACGATCGCCTGAAGCACCGCCGGAAAGTTTTCTGCCTGGCGCAGCACGCCCCGCCATTCGTCCAGCCGGGCATCCTCGTCCCAGTCGAGGTCGTAGATCATCGGATCCTTCTCTTGGACGCCGCCACGGCCGGACCGTGTTGCATTCTCGATTGCCGCCTCCGATCGGGCCAGAACCGCATCGATGGCGGCATAGTCGACGCCAGGAAGGTTTTCGATGTCGTCGACATCGTCCCCCTCCCCTTCCGGATCGCCCGCGACGGCGCGCCGGATGGCACCGACCGCCTGCACCTCTTCCGTGTCAGCCGACGTAATCTCTGCGGTTTTTCTGAGAGTGCGGACGCCGTCAGGCGACAACGCCCAGCCAGGTGGTTGGGCGGCAATGCGCCGGCGGGTTCGCAGCACGTCGCGGGCGATTGTCAGCTCATGGGTGGGTGTGCGAATATCCTTTGTGGCGTCATGGAGGACGAGGTCTTCGAGATGCACGAGTTCGCCGTCGATCCATAGCGAGGCACAGGCGTCGGCAAAATGCGATCGTTCGATCCATCCCTGGCCGACCGGTGAACGGGCGATGCGCTCGTCCAGACGCGTAAGCGAGAGACCGGCGTCGAAGGCCGGCCGCATCAAGGCCGTCATGCTGATTTTCGTAAGATCGTAAGCCATTGAAATCATGGTAAATGATTTTCTATACGAACTCTATCTAAATATTACGGTTCCTCACATAGTATGGTCGTGGGTTTTGATTTAAACCATCGATAAGTTTCAAATATCGATACCAATACATTCGCCTCGGCGGAACGCTGTGGCATCTTCCTTATCCATATACCCGCCGCCATAGGCACCACTTTCCAAATCGGCGGAGAAATAGTTCAGTCGCTGCGCCCTGTAACTTTGGGACGCCTGCTCCTCGCCAAGTCCACGAACCGGCGCTTCACCTCATCAAACAGAGCTGGCGGCAATGGCCCGTGGTAACCGCTCTCATTATCAATCGGTCGAACATCGGGTCCCGGCCAAATGAAGCGATTGCTCTCGGTAAGAATGATCCACGATCGCTGATCATCGAGTCCCAAGCGGCGCTTGGTGGCCGCAGGGATTTCTACCGCGTCCGCGGGATCAGATGGTGGCGAATGAGTTATAGGCAAAACACGCACAGCCGGTGTTCCGTCCTCAAGGGTTGCTACGATCGCCAAAACCAGGGCCGGGCGATCTTTGTCCCCCTCCTCACGCCCTTCCAGATGTTGCCAATGCCACAGATAGGAATAGCGGAAAACCCAGCCTACCTTAGGCTCAGTCGGCAGCATTGTTGCCGGTCAGTCGTTCGCCGTTGAGGTGATCGTACCCCGGCTCCATGGTCGAAGCCTCGATCGCTGCGATATCTTTGTCGCCGAGATCCGCGGTCAGATCGACACGCCTGTCACGCTTGGCGAGCCGGACGTAGTCCTCATAGGCCATCAAAACCGTCCGCGGGCGACCATTTTTGGTGATAATAACGGGTTCGCGCACCGCAGCATCCTGATATGCTCCAAAATTCTTCGAAACTGCCGCAGCCGTCACTGTCGATGTCATGGCGATACTCCTTGTTCCGGAATATACGGGTTTTCCGTAATATTTACAAGTTCAACAATTGTTCTGGAAGCGCCTCCTAACCGGAACGTCTCCAAACGAGAAGCCGAGCGTGACGTCTCAATAATTCGTTCCACGAGGAACGAAATGCCGTCTTGCGTGACGGCCGCTTTCTTTCTGTTTGGGCCATCGCCTTTGGCGAGCGCGCTCTATGTCTCTGACACGAAGCCAGCCTCCGGCTGTCGTCGCCGATCCTGGTGACGATCGCTTGTCCGGACGCTGCGCTCGAAGGCTGATCGCCGCGCGGCGATCTCGTCTGAGCGGTGCAGCCGCTAACCGCTTGCTGCTCTCCCTCTCCTGTTCGTTTACCGCTCTACGATGCTCCGCCGGTCTCGCCAATGGGCAAGCAGGCCTTGCCTGTCGGTCGGTGACAAAACCGGCTTTCGGCGCGAGCGCGCCGAACCTTCCGGTTTTCTCACCGACAGACCCATGACTAGTCCGCCATAGCACCGGGA
The DNA here is from genome assembly GCA_035565055.1 of Ensifer sp. Lineage (GTDB taxonomy): Bacteria > Pseudomonadota > Alphaproteobacteria > Rhizobiales > Rhizobiaceae > Ensifer_A. Next base: position 5,845 of record DATMTA010000142.1, on the reverse strand, counting down.
GCGGGCTTCGCCCTCCCCCTTCGTTCGGTTGGATGTGAGGGCACATCCACCGAAACGGTGGGTGAAGGCTTCGCCCACTGGCGGGGCTTGCTCTCAAGGACATCGGAAACCTTGGAGAACTTACATGACTAACCAGAAGACACAGCCCGACATCATCACTGTCCGTCTCGACAAGCTCGACCGCGACCCGAAGAATGTCCGCAAAACCTATCGCAGCGAAGGTATCGAGACGCTGGCAGCGAATATTCGCGCCGATGGCTACCGCGTTCTGCAAAACCTTGTGGTGCGCAAGGCTGAGACGCGCGGACGCTTCTACGTCATCGCAGGCGAACGCCGCCGCCTTGCCCTTGAGTATCTGGTCGAGTTGGGCGAGATCGCCTTCGATTTTCCGGTCGATGTGAAAGTGCGTGACGGTGTCGATGCCACCAGCATCAGCCTTGCCGAAAACCTCATGCGTGAGGAGATGCATCCGGCCGATCAGTATGAAGCGTTCAAGGTGCTTGCTGACGAAGGCGTTTCGATAGCCGATATCGCTGCGCGGTTTGGAACAACCGACACCATCGTCAGACGCAGGCTGGCACTTGCCCGTGTCGCCCCCGCCCTTCTCGACCTTTATCGAATTGATGAAATGAGCTTCGAGCAACTGTCCGCCTTCACCATCAGCGACGACCACGAGGAACAGGTGCGTGTCTGGGAGAGCCTGCCCTCCTGGAACCGTTACGCCCATACCATCAAGGCCGCATTGCGCCGGGATGCAATTGCTGCGACTGACAGACGCATCCGTTTGATCGGTGGCCTTGATGTCTATGAACAAGCGGGTGGCGAGGTGAAGCGCGACCTCTTCGATGAGCGCGCACAAGGCTACGCGCTCGATCTTGCCCTTGTGGAACGCCTTGCATCTGAAAGGCTCGAAGCGCTCGCCGCCGACCTGCGTACCGAAGGCTGGCTATGGGTAGAAATCCGCCCGGAAATCGACTGGCAAGAGTTGCGGAGCTACGGTCGCGTCTATCCCGCCCCGCTCGAAAGGACGGAAAACGAAGAGGCAGAGCTGGAGCGCCTGCAGGAAGAGCACGATCAGCTGGAAGCGGCGATCGAAAGCGGCGAAGGCGACGAGAGTGCAGAGGCGCGGCTGACGGAAATCGTCAACCGCATGAACCATTTGCACCGCGAAGTCTATGCATCTGAGGATTTGGCCCGCGCTGGTGCAATCGTTTCGGTAGAGCACAATGGCGACCCCAAAATCTATCGCGGCTATGTGCATCCCGAAGAGGCGCCGGCGCTGGATGGCTCGGGCCTCCCCGCGCAGAATGACGCTCATGCCCCGGCCGCTCCCGCCTTCACCCATTCCGCAACGCTGGTGGAAGACCTGACGGCGCAGCGGACGGCGGCGATGCGTCTCGAATTCGCCAACAACCACCACGTCGCGCTGGCAAGCGTCGTTCATGCCCTGCTTCTCCAGACCGTGCTTTCGCATTCTCGCGATCACTCCTGCCTCGATATCGTGCTGACCAGCAAATCACTGGCAGCGAGCATGAAGGCCCCTCAAAACAGTCTCGGCCTCGCAGGACTCGCAGAGTTGTCGAAGCATTTTGGCGAGCACGTCCCCGGCAATCCCGCCGACATTTTCCAATGGTGCCTTGAGCGTGATCAGCACGAACTGGTCGAACTGCTGGCCTTCGCCGCATCCCATGCAGTCGATGCCGTGAAAGACAAGCACGATTTCCGCAAGAAACAGCGCGCTCATGGCGATGCCCTGGCGCAGGCGCTCAACCTCGACATGACGATGTATTTCGAGGCGACGGCGGAGAGCTATTTCAATCACCTCACCCGCGATGGCATCGAAGTCGCGCTGACCGAAATCAAGGGACCAGACTTTGCAAGCGGAATTGCCCGGATGAAGAAGGCGGAAGCGGCTGCTTATGCGGAGGCACAGACCAAGGGAACCGCATGGCTACCCACCCCGCTCCGTTCTGCAACGATTCCGCAGGACGACGGTGGTGACGCCGCGCTGGGCTGTGGTGAACACGACAACGCCGGCTACGACGATGCAACTGACATCATCGATGACGGCTCCAAAGCCGACGACGGGGTGAACATGTTTTCAGAGGCGGCGGAGTAACGCCAGCCCTTGCTGGTCGCAGTGTTCTTCACATTGCGACCGGCTGTCGTGATAGCATCCGCCCGTTGGCATGTTTGATAACGGGCTTGGACGATGGCATAAATGACAGCAGGATTGCCGCGACCATTTCTCCATCGATTCAATACGGTCTTGCCAGATGGAGCGATCGTGGTGGTTGTTGTCTAGAAGGTGCCTGAACGCGTTCCGGAAGCACGCATCTGATTAAGTAACGACTGTTCTACGGCAAGCACGGTCGCCGCATTGTCGGGTTCGACAATGAACGTGGCAACGGCTACCGTTGTCGCCTCGACGGTAAGGAGCATCCATACACTTTGACGACGACCGACGCTCTCCTGTCTGATTTTCGGAGGGAAATGTCCAAGAAGAGGCAGACGCCATGAGAGAAGCTTTGATTCAGTTTCGCGCTGACAGCGAAGTGGCGCTCGATGAAGCCTTTGAACGCGCCGCCGGTGCGATGCGGTCGGGAACTCCGGTCGATGCTTTCGCAGTGTTTACGTTCTCATCACCGGCGCAGCTTTTTTCGGTCATCACGCCCAATAGGTGGCAATTGATCGAGCACCTTCAAAAGATTGGCCCATCGAGCATTCGCGGTCTTGCGCGCTCCGTCCAACGCAACATCAAACGGGTTCACGACGATGTTTCTGCCTTGTTGGAATGGGCATCGTTGAGCGGGCCGAGGATGGCAAGGTTTGGATTCCGTTTGACGTGATCCACGCGAATTTCGACCTGAGGGCAGCAGCCTGATCGACGTGCCAAGTGCGGTGAAACGGGCGAGGGGAACCCCCTTCGGCCCTTCCCCTCGCGCACCCCTGCCCGCCCCTTCTACCTGTCCGATCCATAAAGGTTCCCCGGCCCTTTGCGCAAAGGGCTGATGCGTCATCCCTGCGAAGCGACAGTAACTTTTTCCGCCAACCGAGATGCGTCATGATAGCCTTGGCTGTCCTGGTCACCGGCCTTCCGCTGCGCGATGATGGGAGCACGGTCGCGATGGGTCCTGGTCTTCAGCTTCGAGACTTTGCATGACGGCTGCGGTGTCTCACCCTAGGGACGCCGCCGCCAGCGTTGGGAGGTGGCGTCTTCTCCAGATCGACCATCATCTGACCAGGGCCGTCAGAGCTTTGATGATTATGCGGGCTGGGATTGTCCCCGTTGAGGCGAACAAGACGAAACCGCATGTCTTCCCGTATCTCCTTGTTCGCGTTGCCTCAGTCGATGGGTCACTGCGGCCGGCCGTACAGCCAGCAACCGCCAGCTGGAACGAATTTCCCCAGGCCTTCAGCCATTCCTCGCGCAACAAATTCGCCCCAGCCGGCGGCGCTCCGCTTTGCTTTGCCCCTTCGGGTGCAGTCCGCCCGTCTTCCGGCCGCTCTTGCGTGACCATCGGCAACGCAAACAAAGGAGACACTGCCATGACCGATCTCGTCAACTTCATCCGCTTCAACGAAGACAAGACCCTTTCGGGCAACATCGCATCACTGGCCTACGACATCGACATCGTCGGCGAAGCCTTCGAAAGCACCAACGCCAAGGCGCCGGTCTATCGCCTCTTCGCCAAGACGCCGCGCGGCCGCCGCGTCGAAATCGGCGGGGTCTGGGAGAAGCAGAACCAGAGCGGTGGCCACTACCTCACCCTGACGGTCAACACCGGTCACGGCACGCTCAACGCCAATCTCGGCCGCTATCCCGGCCAGGACGACGAAAGCCTGATGGCGGTCATCGCCTGGAACTGACACGCCAGGCCCCCGGCCTCAACGGCCGGGGGCCCTTTTGCGTCCGGTTGCCGCACGCGGTCCGCCGGTTCCGGCGGTCATCATTTGCGGCGATAGCCGCGCCTTTGCTTCTGATGCGCGAGCGCGTTCATTCGCTTCAAGAGATCGGCCTCTTCTTGCAGACGCTCGACTTTCTTCTGACCGGAGCTGCCGATCCTGCCCCAGCGGCGCTCCAGCCACATAGCACCAAACAGATCCTGCACGATCTCAAGCGCATAGAACCGGGCCATGTTTCGGCTCGGGTCGATCCGTTCGGCATAGAATGAACAAGGGGGTGTCGTCATGCCGGCAATTGTTGCTGCGATCCATGCTCGGGTCCAATGAGAGTTTTGAATCAGAGGCATGGAAGGGATTCAATTTGGTGATCCTTCGCTGTTCGTTTTGTTGACATCACCTTTGGCGAGCGCGCACGATGTCTCTGACACGGAGCCCATATTCGGCCGTCGCAATCGATCATGGTGACGATCGCTCGTTCGAACGCTGCGCTTGAAGGGTGATCGCCGCCTGGCGATCTCGTCCATAAAGTGCAGCCGCTTGTCGCTTGCTGCCATCCTCTCCTGTTCGTTTGCCGCTCTACGATGCTCCGCCAGCCTCGCCAATGGGCTAGCGGGCTTTGCCTGTCGGTCGGTGACAAAACCGGCTTTCAGCGCGGGCGCGCCGAAGCTTCCGGTTTTCTCACCGACAGACCCATGACTAGCCCGCCAGAGCACCGGGGAGCGGGCGTCGCCCTCCCCCCCCTTCGTTCGGTTGGATGTGAGGGCACATCCACCGAGACGGTGGGTGAAGGCTTCGCCCACTGGCGGGGCTTGCTCTCAAGGATATCGGAAACCTTGGAGACCCTATCATGAGCATTTACACTGAGACTGCCCGCTTCGACACCGGTCGCGCTATGACCGAGGATGAAATGCGCCGTATCGCACCGTCGATCTTCGCAACGGCCGCCCATGAAAGCCGTTCGGAACGCTTCCAGCCGATCCCCACCATCGAAATCCTCAGAGGGCTGACGAAGGAAGGTTTCGTTCCGGTCGGTGCGAAACAGTCGATGAGCCGTACGGAAGGCAAGGCGGAGTTCACGAAACATCTCATCCGCCTTCGTCGCATCGATGACGGCAAAGTCTACAATGTCGGCGATACCGTCTGCGAAATCCTCCTGAAGAACGCTAACGACGGCACCAGCGCGTACGAACTCATGGCCGGACTGTTTCGCATTCGCTGCATGAACTCGCTTGTCGCTCAAACCGGCAAGATCGAGGAAATCAAGGTGCGACACTCAGGTGACGTTCAGGCCAAGGTGATCGAAGGCACCTATACCGTTTTGAAAGGCGCCGAACACGCCTTGTCTGCGCCACAGGACTGGTCCTCGCTTCGCTTGAACGCAGGGGAGAAGCAGATCCTTGCCCAGAGCGCCCATCTCTTGCGCTTCGGCGATGTCGAGGGAGAGACAAAGACGCCGATTAAGCCCGAGCAGCTTCTGACACAGCGCCGGGCAGGCGATGTTGCCGACGACCTCTGGACCACATGGAACGTCGTGCAGGAAAACGCGATCAAGGGCGGCATTCGAGGTATTGCCCGCGACGAGTTCGGCAGACCGCGCCGTATAAGGTCACGTGCCGTTACCGGCATCGACCAGGATATCAAGCTCAACAAGGCACTTTGGCTCCTGGGAGCCGAAATGGCAAAGCTGAAGGGCGCGCGTTGATGCGCCCGGAAGCCTCAACGACAGGTGCGGCTTGACGCTAGCGGTCGTTTGACGGATGAATTGTCAGGCGACGCCGGGAGATGCGGCAGAGCTTTAGGCCGGGTGTTCACGAGGCACCCGGCCGCCTACGAGGGGCTCCCCTGAAGCCCCGCCCCTCGAACTCCCCGCCCACCCAAATTTTTTGGAAACGTCGCGGCTGGCGCGGACGTCTTTCAAGCGGAACGCCCCGGGCGGGGC
>DATMTA010000141.1:0-4881 GCA_035565055.1 Ensifer sp. | reverse complement strand
ATTCGGCGTGGCAGACCAGGCCATCACGCTCGCGGCCCTCGCCTGCCGTATGCGCCCAAAGCTCTTCGGTCATGAAGGGCATGAACGGGTGCAGCAGCTTGTAGATCTCTTCGAGCACGTAGGCGACGCAGGACTGCGCCTCCTTCTTGGCGCCCTCGTCCGTGCCGCCGAAGATCGGCTTCAGCAGTTCGAGATACCAATCGCAGACCTGGTTCCAGACGAAGCGATAGAGCACGCCGGCGGCATCGTTGAAGCGATAGGCTTCGATCGCCTCGGTAAGATCGCGTTCGGTGCGGGACAGTTCCGTCAGAATCCAGCGGTTGACCGTGAGTTCGGCTGCCTCGGGAATGAAATGCGGGTCGTTAACGACGCCGTTCATCTCGGCGAAGCGCGTCGCATTCCAAAGCTTGGTGCCGAAGTTGCGATAGCCGGCGATGCGGGCCGGATCGAGCTTCACGTCGCGCCCCTGCGCCGCCATGATGGCGAGCGTGAAGCGCAGCGCGTCCGCGCCATATTCGTCGATCAGTTCGAGCGGATCGATGACGTTGCCCTTGGACTTCGACATCTTCTGCCCGTTCTTGTCGCGCACCAGCGCGTGGACATACACGGTGTGGAAAGGTTCGACCGGATTGCCGTCCTCGTCCTTCATGAAATGCAGGCCCATCATCATCATGCGGGCGACCCAGAAGAAGATGATGTCGAAACCGGTAACAAGAACGTCGGTCTGGTAATACTTGTCGAGTTCCGGCGTCTGCTCGGGCCAGCCGAGCGTCGAGAAGGGCCACAATGCGGAGGAGAACCAGGTATCGAGAACGTCTTCGTCGCGGGTGAGGATCTCGCCCGGCTGGAAGTTTTCGAGCTTCTCCTCGACCCAGGCCTTCCAAGGGCCTTCATGGGCAATGTAGTGCTGGATGGCGGCGTGCAGCGCCTCTTCCTCGGTCTTCTCGACGAAGACCTGACCGTCCGGGCCGTACCAGGCCGGAATCTGGTGCCCCCACCAGAGCTGGCGCGAGATGCACCACGGCTGGATGTTTTCCATCCATTCGTAATAGGTCTTTTCCCAGTTCTTCGGCACGAACTTGGTGCGGCCCTCGCGAACCGAGGCGATCGCCGGCTCGGCCAGCGTCTTGGCATCGACATACCACTGCTCGGTGAGCCGCGGCTCGATCGGCACGCCGCCACGGTCGCCATGCGGCACCATGTGCTTGTGTGGCTCGATCTTGTCGACGAGGCCCTGAGCTTCCAGCATCTCGACGATCAGCTTGCGTGCAGCAAAACGGTCGAGGCCCTGCAGCGAGGCGATCGAGTTCTTCAGCTCCGCCGTATCGGCGAGACCTTCCAGGAACTCCTCATTGCCCTCGATATCGATCTTGCCGTCGATGGAGAGCACATTAATCATCTTGAGGTGCTGGCGCTTGCCGACCTCGAAGTCGTTGAAATCATGCGCCGGCGTCATCTTCACAGCACCCGTACCGGCTTCCGGATCCGGATATTCGTCCGCCACGATCGGGATCAGACGGCCTGTCAGCGGCAGCACGACATGCTTGCCGATGAGCGATTGATAGCGCGTGTCATCCGGATGAACGGCAACGCCGGTGTCGCCCAGCATGGTTTCCGGGCGGGTCGTCGCGACGACGAGATAGTCGCGCGTCTCGGTGACGAGCGTTTCCGTGTCCTCGTCGTAGCGGACGGGATGTTCGTAGGTGACACCGGGCTCCAGCGGATAGCGCAGATGCCAGAGGTTGCCATTGACCTCGACCTGCTCGACCTCGAGGTCGGAAATGGCGGTGAGCAACTTCGGATCCCAGTTCACAAGGCGCTTGTCCTTGTAGATCAGGCCTTCCTTGTAGAGCGTGACAAAGACTTCGAGAACGGCAGCAGACAGGCCCTCGTCCATGGTGAAGCGCTCACGCGACCAGTCGCAGGAGGCGCCGAGACGCTTCAGCTGGTTGAAGATCAGCCCGCCGGATTCGGCCTTCCATTCCCAGACCTTCTCGATGAAGGCCTCACGTCCCATGTCGCGACGGCTCGGCAGCTTTTCAGCAGCAAGCTTGCGCTCGACAACCATCTGCGTGGCGATGCCGGCATGGTCCATGCCCGGTTGCCAAAGCACGTCTTTGCCGCGCATCCGTTCGAAACGAACCATGATGTCCTGCAGCGTGTTGTTGAGCGCATGGCCCATATGCAGCGAACCGGTCACGTTCGGCGGCGGGATCACGATGGTGAAGCTCTCCGCATTCGGCTTCGCATTGGCCCCTGCGCGAAACGCGTCTGCGGCGTCCCACTTCCTGGCAATTTCCGGCTCTACGCTTTTGGAATCATAGGTTTTGTCAAGCATGGCGGATCAGCTTCTTCATGAGTTACGCGTGCGGCTTGTAAACCGGATGCACATCATGAAGTCAACAAAAAAGCCATTCCGTGACGAAGCACGGAATGGCTCTCCGACAAGCATTGTCCCACCCCTCCAGAAGGCGTCCTTTCGTCCGGGGTCAACAGGACGACGACATGGACAACGGACCGTCGGTAATCGATCTTTTGTCGGCGCAGACTATACTCACGTTTAGTCTCAATCGCCAAGTCTAATTTTCAAAATGCAGAATGTCGACCTTTTGTCATCCTGCGATGTAAGCTTTGATATGCTCAGCTTCACTCTCGATGGCGCGAATATGAGCTTTCACAACATCGCCTATCGAAATGATACCGACCAGACGCCCCTCCCGTTCGACCGGAATATGACGCGCGCGCCGGGCGCTCATCATCTGCATGAGATTATCGACGGTCATATCTTCGGTGCAGCGATAGACATTCGACCACATGACATCCGAGATCGGCTGATCGAGGCAGGCGGCCCCAAGATCGGCAATCGCCCCGACGACATCGCGTTCGGCAATGATGCCAACGATGCGCCGGCTGTCATCGACAACCACGACGGCACCGATATGCCGGGCACGCAGAACCCTTGCCACCTCGGCAACGGTCGCGCTCGGGCTCACCGTGACGACGTCATTGCCTTTTTCGTTCAGAATAGTCTTGACGTTCATTGGCTTCTCCCAAATCCAATGTACCATTCGCAATTGGTGGGCCTGGCGCTCCTCCTGCCAAACTCCCAATGCACACATTGTTGCATTGGACCGACACCGATTGCAAGTTTTTCCGTTTCTTATGCTTTACGGCGCGCCGCGGCCCACCGGATCGAACAGCGGAAACAGGAAAAATCCCGCGAGGAAGCCGCCAAGATGCGCCTGCCAGGCGATGGCCTGCGCCTGTCCGGGAATCCCGACACCCCAGCCGGCCAGCACGACATTGGCGACCAGCCAGAACGCGATGAACAGAATGACCTCCCGGCTCCGAATCGTCTCGGAGACGGAAAGCCGCCGCTGGATCGCCGACAGTTCGGGATCACGCATACCGCCGCGGCCCGACCAGACGAATCGGCAGGCGGCCCCGGTGAGACCGGATATCGCGCCGGACGCCCCGACCAGCAGCGAAACGGAACCGAGGTTGGAGATGCCGAAGGCGAAGGCTGCGGCCACCGACGTGACGATCCAGAAGATCGCGAACCTGAACGAACCGATCCTCAGCACGACGGGTGTGCCGAAAATGGCAAGCCATATGTCGTTGAAGATCAGATGCTCCCAGCCGCCATGCAGGAAGGCATAAGTGACGGGAGACGTCAGCGCCGGCAGAAGCTCGCCCGCCATTTCGCCAGCATATCGGGCCGGTATGAAGCCGCCATAATAATAAAGTGCGTTTGCGGTGGAATCGTCGAGTACCCAGCTGACAAGGATCTGCACCGCCACCGTGACCGCGACGATGAAGACGATCGCAGACGGAACATTGAACAACGGCTCGCGCCGCGCCAACCCCGGACCCGGCCCCGGAAAGCGGCTCGAATCTGCGGACATGGCCTCGTCCGGCTGTTTCTGGGCGGGATCGTCACGTTCATCGGTCATATGGTCTCTGCGCTCCGCCGGATTTCTCTTGCATCTCAAATACGGCCCGACGCGGTAAAAGAGAAGCATCCGCCGCGAAAATCCCGATGCGGAAACACCGCGCCAGAAAACCAAGTGTTAACCGAACCAGGGCTATTGCTAAACAAAGTGAAATTTGGGGTCAGCAGGAAAAGATGGAGACGACGCGGACCGCGGATAGCCGGGTGCCCATGGCGAATGACCAGCGCATGTTCCAGCGCGTCTCGGTCAGCCTCCATGGACGGATGCTGTCTGCTGCCCGCGAAGAGCTCGACTGCCTCATCATCGACATGTCGCCTGGAGATGCCCAGATCGAGGCCGATGCCCGTGTGAATGTCGGCGACCGCATCATCGCCTATATCGACCACATTGGCCGCATCGAAGGCGAAGTGCTCAGCCTCGGCGCGAAGGGCCGCTTCGTCATGTCGGTCAACGCGACCGAACGCAAGCGCGAGAAGCTGGCCGCGCAGCTGACCTGGATCGCCAACAAGCACGAACTCGGCCTGCCCGAAGATCGCCGCCACGAGCGCCTCGCACCCCGCAACAACCGCTCCGAAATCGCGCTGGATGACGGCCGCGCCTATCCTTGCCGCATCATCGACCTCTCGCTTTCGGGAGCAGCCATTGAAATATCGGTGCGCCCCGCGATCGGCACCGCCGTGCAGCTCGGCAACATGCGCGGCCGCGTCGTGCGCCACTTCCAGGAAGGCGTAGCAATAGAATTCTCGGCGCTGCAGACGCGGGAATCGCTGTCCGGGCTGCTCTGACGGCCCAGTTCCTTTTCTGAACACCTTCAAGCCGGCGTGAGACTTCTCCGCCGGCTTTTTGCTGTACCATGCCCCGATCCGGGGCACATCTGTGCCGATCGGATTCACTCAAATTTTAATCAAATTCGACTCAATTTTTATTC
>DATMTA010000140.1:0-18316 GCA_035565055.1 Ensifer sp. | reverse complement strand
CGCGTGAGCGCGGCGGGCTTCGAAAAAACAGCCGTCAATGCCTTACTTGGAAGCGGCTTCGTACATTTCCAGCACGTAATCCCAGTTGATCAGGCTGTCGACGAAGGCTTCGAGATACTTCGGACGCGCGTTGCGGTAGTCGATGTAATAGGAGTGTTCCCAGACGTCGACGCCGAGAATCGGCGATGCGCCGTGCACGAGAGGGTTCTCGCCGTTCGGGGTCTTGGAGATTTCGAGCTTGCCGTTCTTGACGGAGAGCCAGGCCCAGCCCGAGCCGAACTGCGTCGTGCCGGCGGCGATGAAATCGGCGCGGAACTTGTCGTAGCCGCCGAGGTCGCTATCGATGGCAGCCTGAAGCTTGCCCGGAAGCGACTTGCCGCCGCCGTTCTTCTTCATCCACTTCCAGAAATGGATGTGGTTGTAGTGCTGGGCGGCATTGTTGAAGAGACCGGCATTGGTGCCGAAGGACTTCTTGACGACGTCCTCGACCGACAGATCTGCCATGCCGGCATCTTCCGCCAGCTTGTTGCCGTTGGTCACATAGGCCTGATGGTGCTTGTCGTGGTGATATTCGAGCGTTTCCTTCGACATGAAGGGCACGAGCGCTTCGTAGTCATACGGAAGGGGGGGAAGTTCGAAAGCCATCTTGGTCTCTCCTTGTGTCCATTACGGGGATTGAAGCGGATGGAGTGGAACATAGGTGTGTGACAGTTGAGAGGCAACCGCAAGAGCCGGAAATTTTGGCGAATTCGTCATTTGAAACCGACGCTTCGGAGAAACCGGCAAGCGCGCTTCCGCTGCCGGTTGGCCGCTCAGGCGTCAGATCGGCAATATGCCCGCCTTGTAGGCAATCAATCCCGGCTTCGCACTCATCAGCATCAGGCCCTCGTAGCGGGCCTGTGCCAGAAGCAGCCGCGCAAAGGAATCAACCGGCAGGTCTTCGAACTCCTGCACCGCCATCGCATGTTCGGAACGAACCGGCACCTCGGCATAGCCCGCATCCAGCAGGCCGCGCCGCAGGAGGCGCACATCCACCGGCGGACCATCGAAGCTGGAGGCACCGCGCAGACCGATCTCCCAGATGCTCGCGGCACTGAAGAAGAGATCATTGCCCTCGTCGAGGATCAGCCGCCGCGCCCGGTCGTCTAGCTGCACGCTGTCGGCCGCCACCCAGACCAGAACGGGCGTATCGAGAAGGATCTTCAAAAATAGCCCCCGAGCAGACCGTCGACGGTGGCGCTGCCGGAATGGTCGGCCGTATCGGCGCCCTTCACATGGCCTTTGAGAAAACCGATCCGCCCGGCGCTGGGCTCGACCTCGATCGGAACGATCCGGGCAACAGGCTTGCCGGCGCGCGCCAGAATGACCGTCTCGCCCGCCTCCACCTCTTCGATCAGCCGCGACAGATGCGTCTTGGCCGCATGGACATTCACCTGCCGCATGGGCACCCCCCAACAAACTAAGTCTGGTTAGGCTAGGCCCATTTTGAGCCTGTTTCAAGCCATGCCCGGTCTGCTTTTCATCAATTCTGCGGGCTCCGGGTAATCGCGTGTAAGTATTCGATAGTGTTTCCTGCGATAATATTGATCTTCGTGCAAGCATGGCGCCAATGGAAACGACCGTGACGCCGTCTGACGCGACATCGACGAAATGGAAGAGCCGGAATGCTGCAAGCGCTGAAAACAGACCGAAATCGCGACGAGGCGTTCGAACGCATCACGGCGCTGGTGCGGGATATCTTCAATGTGGATATTGCGGCCATTTCGCTGATCGAAGGCGAAAGGCAGCGTTTCCGTTCGATCCAGGGTCTCGATCTGAAGGAACTGCCGCTGGAAGCCAGCTTCTGCCGCTCGACCTGGCGTGAGGGCGCCACCGTCGTCCTGCAGGACACACTGGAGGACGAGGAGTTCCGCGATCACGCACTGGTTCGGGAGACCGGCCTGCGCTTCTATGCCGGGGTGGTCCTTCGCACCGCCGAAGGCATGCCGATCGGAACCATCTGCGCCATCGACAGCAAGCCGCGCGCCTTCTCCGAGCGCGAAATGCGCGTTCTGGAAAACCTGGCTCTGATTGCCTCGAACGAATTCCAGCTTCGCGAATTCGCCCAACACGACGCGCTGACCGGCGCCCTCACCCGCCGACATTTCCTGCACGAAACGGGCAGACTCTGCGAGATTGCCACGCGCAAGAAGCTGCAGATCACGGTCATCATGCTGGATGTCGATCACTTCAAATCGGTCAATGACCAGTTCGGCCACGCCTCGGGCGACGAGGTGCTGCGCTCGCTCACCGCGGCCTGCACTGCCAATCTGCGGGAGTATGATCTCGTAGGCCGCATGGGCGGCGAGGAATTCGCCATCGCGCTCGAAGGCGCATCCGAGGACGGCGCGAGAACCGCCGAGCGCCTGCGCCGCGCCATCTCCGGCCTTCAATTCACCTTCGACGACGCTCCGATGCGCGTCACCGCCAGCTTCGGCGTCGCCTCGCTCCGCAAGAGCGAATGCGACGTCACCGCAGCCCTCGCCCGCGCCGACAAGGCGCTCTACAAAGCCAAGGCCGATGGCCGCGACCGGGTGGTCTTGAGCGAATGAGGCGGATTGCAAGGCGGGGGCAACCGATGCCGCCGCACGCCTCCGCGATCACACCCCATGCGCCCAATCCATATAAAGCCCGTAAGCCTTCTCGGTCACCGGCCCCTTCTGATAGTGGCAATCATCGAGCTGGATGACCGGCTGGACCTTGGAATAGTTGCCGGACATGAAGACCTCGTCGGCTTTCATGAAATCATCGACCGACAGCGTCGTTTCGCGCACCTCGACACCTTCGGCGCGCAGCAGCTTCATGACACGGGAGCGGGTGATGCCGGCAAGGAAGGTGTGGTTCTCGGCAGGCGTATAAGCCACGCCGTCCTTGACCATGAAGATATTGGCCGATCCCGTTTCGGCGACATTGCCCAGCATGTCGCGCACCAGCGCATTGTCGAAGCCGCGCGAGCGGGCTTCCGAGAGGATGCGGCCATTGTTGGGATAGAGGCAGCCGGCCTTGGCATTGGTCGGCATACATTCCATCGTCGGGCGGCGGAAGGGCGAGAGCGTCAGCTTCACCCCCGGCTGATCCTTCGGCGGCATGGCGGCCTCGAAGATGACCAGCGCGAAACGGGTCGATTCCGGATCGACCGCCACGAGCCCGGCCGACCCGCTCTCGCCCCAGTACATCGGCTTGATATAAAGCGGGCTGGAACCGTCGAAACGGGTGATGCCCTCCCGCGCCAGCGCCTCGATCTCTTCCGGCGTCTTCGTGGGCTTCAGCCCCAGCGCCAGCGCCGAGCGGTTGATGCGCTGGCAATGCAGATCGAGATCTGGCGCCACGCCATCGAACCAGCGCGCACCATCAAACACCGAGGAGCCGAGCCACATGGCGTGCGTGGACGGACCGGCAACGGGCGGATTGCCCGGCAGCCATTCGCCGTCGATATGGTTCCAGGTGGTGATCTTGGTCTCCGCGCTGCCGTGCATGGCCGCCTCCTTCTTCTTATGGAGGCGCCAATGAAGGCTCATTTGCCCTCCACGTCAACCCGAGGAAAACCCGTGATATATTGACGCCGACGTCAATCTGCCTCATTTTGCGGCGCACAATGGGGGAGCCGCCAAGCGATTGCGGCGGCTTGATAAAAACCGGACGGTATATGTCATACGCAGCCTATGTTTTCGATGCCTACGGCACGCTTTTCGACGTTCACGCGGCCGTGCGCCGCTACGCCGGCGACGTGGGCCCGGACGGGCAGCTCTTTTCCGACGTGTGGCGCGCCAAACAGCTCGAATATTCCTGGGTCCGCGCCCTGATGAGCGGTTATCAGGACTTCTGGGCGCTGACCGAACAGGCCCTCGACTATGCCTTCTGGCGCGTGCCGAGCGTCAACAAGGGGCTGCGAGACAAGCTGTTGCAGGCCTACTGGAAGCTAGACTGCTATCCGGAAGTGCCGGCCACGTTGAAAATGCTCAAAGCCGGCGGCGCACGCATCGCGATCCTGTCGAATGGTTCGCCGGCCATGCTTGCGGCAGCGGTGAAGAATTCCGCGCTGGACATGATGATCGACGACATCTTCTCCGTCGACGAGATCCGCACCTTCAAGACCGCGCCGCAGGTCTATGACATGGTGACAACCAATTACCGGCTCTATCCCGACGCCGTGTCGTTCCAGTCGTCCAACCGCTGGGACGTGGCGGGCGCCAAGAAATTCGGCTTTCGCACCGTCTGGATCAACCGCGCCAACGCGCCCGACGAATACAAGGACTACGGTCCCTCGCTCATCCTCCCCTCATTGAACGGATTGGAATAATCTCATGGCCTGGTCGCCGGCGCAGTATCTCAAGTTCGAAGACGAACGCACCCGCCCCGCCCGCGACCTTCTTGCCCAGGTGCCGCTCGATGCACCGGCACTCGCCGTCGACATGGGCTGCGGACCGGGCAACTCCACCGAACTGATTGCCGAGCGCTTCCCTGAGGCTCGCGTCGAGGGGATGGACTCGGATGAGAACATGCTGGAAGCGGCGCGCAAGCGCCTGCCGGCCGTGAACTTTTCGCGGGGCGATCTCGAAACCTGGCTGCCGGCGGAAAAGGCCGACCTGCTTTATGCCAACGCCGTCTTCCAATGGGTGCCGAACCAGCTTGCGGTGCTGCAGCGCCTCATGACCGAGGGCTTGAAGCCTGGCGGCGTGCTGGCCATCCAGATGCCGGACAATCTGACCGAACCGACGCATCGGCTGATGGAAGAGACCGCGCTTTCCGGGCCTTGGGGCCACCGCTTCGCCGGCGGCAAGGGCAAGCGGCCTCTGCTGCCGAAGCCAGACGAGTACTTGAACGCGCTCACCCCGCTCTCAAGTCGCATCGATCTTTGGCACACGATCTATTACCACCCGCTCGCCAACGCTCAAGCCATCGTCGAATGGGTGAAGGGAACAGGCCTGCGCCCCTGGCTCGATCTGCTGGAGGAGAAAGATCGTCCGGCCTATCTGGAAGCCTATATAGAGGCGATCCGCAAAGCCTATCCGCCGCTGGATGACGGGCGCGTACTCTTGCGCTTCCCGCGTCTTTTCATTGTCGCGACAAAGGCTTAGTGAAATTCGATTATTTGAATCTTAGATTTTGGAGATTTCAGATAATCAAGAAAAGTGATTATCTTGTTTTGGGCAGAGCCTCCTGTCTGGGCTCAAATATCCCTTCCCCTGACATAGCAAGCCGGGACAAAATATCGGTTAACGGCCTGTCAAACGAAAAAGCCCGGCGCGAAGCCGGGCCCTCCAGACTACACATCGAAACCGATATCAGACGAACTGGCTCAGGCCCGGCACCGAGGCGATCACGTCGTCAACGACCTGGTCGCCAGCATATTGGCGGGCAACGCCCATGGTTTCCTTGGCAAGCGAGGTGATCTCACCCATGCCGAGACCGGCGCTCATCAGCTGCTGGCCAAGCGCCATGATGCCGCCGCCGAGCAGGCCACCGAGGAAACCGCCGCCGCCGTTCTGCGAGGCAGCCAGCTCTTCGGCACCCGGGATCGCCGCAATCATGGCCGACACGGCCTGATCGTCGCCTTCCTTCTTCAGGAAGGAGAGCATGAGGCCGATCGCCTTTTCGGCGACGGCAGGCTCGAGACCGACAGCATCGGCAACCTTGGAAACCAGTTCGTTCATGAAGTTCTCCCGTAGAGTCAATATTGACGTGGACGTCAACGTAATAGAAATCGAGGACAAAGACAAGCAGCGGTCCGCCACTTGTTGCCGCCACCGTGCCGCCACCATATAGATTCACGTCTACGATTCAATGAACGGCCGCCCTGCCCTTCAGCAGGCTGCCAAAGGGAGCGAACCGCATGACGATGCAGCAGGACGGCAAGATCTATATCGGCACCAGCCGCAAACCGGACGACAGCATCAACAAGGGCGAATATCTCGAACTGAAATACGGCAACCGCCATGGCTTGGTGACGGGCGCGACCGGCACCGGCAAGACGGTGACACTGCAGGTTCTGGCCGAGGGCTTCTCCAATGCCGGCGTGCCGGTCTTCTGCGCCGATGTGAAGGGCGACCTCTCCGGTATCGGCGGCAAGGGCGAGCCGAAGGACTTCCTCGAAAAGCGCGCCAGGGAAATCGGCCTCGACGACTTCGCCTACAACAAGTTCCCCGTCATCTTCTGGGATCTCTTCGGCGAGCGTGGCCACCGTATGCGCGCCACCGTCACCGAGATGGGCCCTCTCCTGCTTGCCCGCATGATGGATGCCTCGGACGCGCAAGAAGGCGTCATCAACATCGCCTTCAAGCTGGCCGACGAACAGGGCCTGCCGCTTCTGGACCTCAAGGACTTCCAGGCCCTGCTGACCTATATGTCGCAGAACGCCAAGGAGATTTCCGGCCGCTACGGTCTCGTCTCGCCGACCTCGGTCGGCGCCATCCAGCGGCAATTGCTGATCCTCGAGCAGCAGGGTGCGACGAGCTTCTTCGGCGAACCCGCGCTGAAAATCTCCGACCTCATGCGTACGACCTATGACGGGCGCGGCTATATCTCGGTGCTCGCGGCGCAGAAGCTCATGCTCAGCCCGAAGCTCTACGCCACTTTCCTGCTCTGGCTGCTCTCCGAACTCTTCGAGGAATTGCCGGAAGTCGGCGATCCGGTGAAACCCAAGCTCGTCTTCTTCTTCGACGAGGCACATCTGCTCTTCAAGGACGCGCCGAAGGTTCTGCTGGAACGTATCGAGCAGGTCGTCCGCCTCATCCGCTCCAAGGGCGTCGGCGTCTATTTCGTCACGCAGAACCCCGCCGACGTGCCGGATACCGTGCTCGCCCAGCTCGGCAATCGCATCCAGCACGCGCTGCGCGCCTATTCGCCCAATGAGGTGAAGGCCGTGAAGATCGCGGCCGACACGTTCCGGCCGAACCCGGATTTCAATGCGGCCGAAGTGATCTCCAATCTCGGCACTGGCGAAGCACTGGTCTCGACGCTGGAGGCCAAGGGCACACCTTCCGTCGTCCAGCGCACGCTGATCCGTCCCCCGTCATCGCTGCTCGGGCCCTTGAGCGACGACGGCCTTGCCGAAGTGCTATCGCAGTCTCCGATCGATGAGACCAACGATACCGATCTCGATCGCGTCTCGGCCTATGAAATGCTGGCCGGCAAGGCGCAGGCTGCCGAAGACAAGCAGCAGCAGGGCCAGACCCCGCATCAGGAAGACATCCAGCCGCCGGATGGCACGCCCGGCAGCAACCGCTGGACGCTGCCCGATCTCGGCTCCGTTCTCGGCGGCGGCGGCACGACCAAATCCGGCGGTCGCCAGCGCGAAACGGTGGTGGAGGCGGCAATGAAGTCGGCGGCTCGGTCGGTGGCCAGTTCCCTTGGGCGAGCGTTGGTGCGGGGGATCCTGGGGAGTCTGAAGAAGTAACGCGAAGGTTCAGCCGCGCGAAGACAATCAGCAGACATAACGGAACCCGCACCGTACGTGCGCCGTCTCAAGCCTTCTCATTGTCATCCGGATGGGCCATGATGCGTCATCGCCCACCCGGAGGTCCCCATGGCTGAAGAAATCGTCCAAGGCCGCGATGTCACCATTCGCTTCGATGCGAGCCGCTGCATTCATTCGCGTGGCTGCGTGCTCGGCCATCCGGAAGTTTACGTTCCCAACGTGAAGGGCGAGTGGATTTATCCTGATTCCGCGACACCCGAGACCGTCATGGTGACGGCGCTGACCTGCCCTTCGGGCGCAATTCGTGTATCGCGCAATGATGGCTCGGCACATTCCGACGTGCCGCCGGTCGTCAACACCGTTCGGGTGCGCGAAAACGGCCCGCTCGCCATCGAAGCGGAGCTGACGATCCGCGGCGAGGCGCAAGCCAGTCCGCGTGCCACGCTCTGTCGCTGTGGCCAGTCGAAGAACAAGCCCTTTTGCGACGGCGCCCATGCGGCAGCGGGCTTTACCGCAACCGGCGAGAACGCCACCAGGGACTTCACCGCGCTTGATGTCCGCAACGGCCCGGTGAACATCCAGCCGCTGCCGAACGGTCCCCTCCTGGTGACAGGCAATCTCGAAATCGTCTCGGGCACGGGCCGCACCACCGACAAGGTCACCAGGACGGCGCTCTGTCGTTGCGGGCAGTCGAAGAACAAGCCCTATTGCGATGGTAGCCATGTCGCCGCAGGCTTCACAGCCGATTGATTTCGAAAGCTCAATGCAGGTGGCCCACCGCACTTCTGGCGGCGGGCTCACCGGAAATGGAGCAGCTTACCGCTTCGCCGCCGTCAGCGCGAAAAACGCGCCCTGCGGGTCCATCCCCTGCACGATCCAGGCGTCGCCGGGGACAGGATGCGGACCATTGGTGATCGAACCGCCGTGAGCCTTCACCCGCTCGATGGCAGCATCAATGGCGTCCACGGTGATGTAATAGTTCCAGAACGGCACCGGCATCTGCTCGAACTTCTTCATCATGCCGCCGAGATCGCGTCCCTCGTTGGCGAAGACCTGATAGTTGCCCATATCGCCCATCGGGACCGCCATGGATTTTGTCCAGCCAAACAGGCCGGAATAGAAGTCCAAGGCCTCTTCGAGATTTCCAGCGTAGAGCTCGTTCCACCCCACCGTGCCCGGCGAACCGGGCTTCGGCATCTCGGGCATCGGCCCCTCCGGCATGTTGGGCTTGAAGAGATAGAAACTTGCGCCATGCGGGTCCGCGACCACGGAGAAACGGCCGATGCCGGGAATGTCGGTCGGCCCCATATGAACCGCGCCGCCCCGTGTCGGAACTTCCGCCGTCTTGGCGTCCACGTCGTCAACGTAGATATAGCCGATCCAGGCGGGGCGTGCGCCGCCGGCGCGCATGTCGGGCGTCAACGCCATCATACCTGCCGTGCCCATCTCGAAACCGGGAATCTTGAACACGGTATAGTCCATGCCGCCGGCAGTCGTGTTGCCGGCCTTTTCGCTGCTCCAGCCGACAACGGCGCTGTAAAACGCCGCCGCAGATGTGGTATCTGTGGTCATCAGTTCATGCCAGATGAAATTTCCCTCGCCCGCCATGTCATCCTCCGCCATAGTGAAAATAAGATATTTGACTATAGGTTGATACCAACATATTATGACAGACATGTCAAACACTCCCAATGTCCCCTATCAGACAACCCTGCATGTGCGCGATTGCTGCCTCTGCCTTCACACGCAGCGCGCCGCGCGTGCGCTCGCGCGCCGTTTCGACCGCGCCTTCCGGCATCTGGGGATCAATAACGGTCAGTTCTCGCTGCTCATGTCGCTGAACCGGCCGGAGCCGCCCGCCATGTCACCGGTCGCAGACCTTCTGGCCATGGACCGCACGACGCTGACTGCGGTTCTCAAGCCGTTGACGCGGCGCGGGCTGGTGGAAATTGTCGCGGGAGAAAAGGATCGGCGTGAAAAGCGCCTGAAACTGACACCTGCGGGCCTTGCCCTGCTCGCCGAGGCTACGCCAATCTGGGTCGCCGAACATGCGGAGGTCGAAACGAAACTGCCGCAGGGCGACGGGGATCGCCTGCGGCAGGATTTATTGATCATCTCAAAGGAAGTTTGACGCGCGGTCTCAGGCCAGAACGGCCGTGACTTCCTTCGGCGTGCGCATGGCGTGGCTGTAAGGGCAGACCTGGTGCGCCTTGGCAACCAGCTCCTCGGCCTGTGCGCGGTCAAAGCCCGGGATCGAGACAGAAACGGCCGGATGGATTTCAAAACCGCCATCGCGCGGGCCGATGCCGACGCTGACCGAAACAGCCGTGTCTTCCGGCAGCTTCACCTTGGCCTGACCGGCAACATAGCGCAGAGCACCCATGAAGCAGGCGGCATAGCCAGCTGCAAACAGCTGTTCCGGGTTGCTGCCGCGTGCGCCGTCGCCGCCAAGGCCCTTCGGAACCGTCAGGTTCAGATCGATGACGCCGTCGTCAGACCGCGTGTGACCATTGCGGCCGCCGCCGGTTGCCGTTGCATTCGCAGTATAAGCTACAGACATGGTGCTCTCCATTCCTCAGGGGTTGCTGTTGCATTTTAAATAGCGCATAATTAAATTGTGCGCAATAGGATTTTGCAGGATTTTTATCCGCCTGTTATCAATAGGCGGGAAATGGGGATCAAGGTCATGAAACCAGAGGAAAATGTACTGAAACTTGAGCAGCAGCTCTGCTTTGCGGTCTATTCCGCGGCACATGCGTTCAATCGTGCCTACAAGCCGCTCCTGGACTCCCTCGGCCTCACCTACCCCCAATATATCGTGATGATGGTTCTTTGGGAACGCAACGGTCAGACCGTCAAGGAGATCGGCGCCAAGCTCGACCTCGATTCCGGCACGCTCTCGCCTCTGCTCAAGCGTCTGGAGAAGCTTGGCATGATCACCCGGACGCGCGACGAGAATGATGAGCGCCAGGTTGTGGTATCGCTGACAGAACAGGGAAAGGCCACGCGCCGACTGGCGCTCGACAAGATTGCGCCAGCCATCGGTCATCTGGTCGGCTGCGGTGTCGATGATATGAATGAAATGCGCGACAGGGTGATCAAGCTGAAGACGGCGCTCGATGGCGCCGTCAATCACGACTAATCGCGCCCGCCTCAGCCGGTCACCTTGTGGCCGGCGGCAATCACGTCGCGCTCACGGGAAAGCGCCTGCCTGAGCTTTCGCACTTTGCCGGTCGTCCTGCCCGCCTGCGGAACCAGGATTCCGGACTCGACGCAGGCTGAGACGAAAGCCTTGCGTGCCTCCTCGACCGGAGCAAGGCGTGCCAGTGCCGCACCCAGAACCTCGACGGCCTTTTCGTGACGCTTGCCGCGCGGAGACGGCCATTCGTGTTGCAGGCAATCCAGCGCATCATGAACGCAATCGAACTGACGAACGGCGCCATTTGCAAACGTGACCAACACGGGCGTCGTCCAACGCACAGAAACCAACAACATCATAAAACTCCTCGCATTCTCAGGCGCACAACCGGCGCCGGACACAGAACGGCCACCCGAGGCGAATGTTCCCCCCGCCGAGGACCAGAGAACGGAAAGATTTATGAAAATTGATTCGGCGTCTCTGATCTGGGTCAGGTCGGCCGATAAATCAGGTCTACATCACGACGATGACAGCGCCGTCGCGAACCCTGTTATAAAGATCGACGACATCCTGATTGTACATGCGTACGCAGCCCGATGAGACCTGCTTGCCGATCGACTGCCAGTCCGGCGTTCCATGAACGCGGTAGAGCGTATCCTTGCCGTCCTTGTAGATATAGAGCGCCCTTGCCCCCAGAGGATTATCGATGCCGGCGACCATGCCGCCGCGGACCTTGATGTTGTTGATATCGGTCGAGGCATCCGCCATGCCGTCCGTCGGCGTCCAGCGCGGCCATTGCTGCTTGTAGCGGATGATGCCGCGCCCGGACCAGGCATAGCCCTGCCGCCCGAGACCGACGCCATAACGCAAAGCCTGCCCATTGCCTTCGACCAGGTAGAGGAAGCGCGAGCGCGTATCGACGACCAGCGTCCCCGGCTTCTCGGTTGTCGGATACTCCACCTTCTGTCGCAACAGGTCGGGACTGACGCGCTCGATCGGGATCGCCGGCAGCAGATGCCCCGCATCATCGACCGGCCCGTAACGGTGCCAGACGTCGGCATCGAGTTTCGCCACCCTGGTCTGCGGTTCGGGCTGCGACAGCATCGGCCGCGCAGAAGACTGCTCACCGAGCGCAGACGGCGCAGCCGGATAATTGCTCTGAGGTCCTCTGACCCGCGAGGGGTCGAGCTTGGTGGACGTGGCCGGCGCCTGATAGTGCACCACAGGCGGCTGCGATCCTTGCGGCTGCAGCGCATAGGGCGTCCCGGTCGGCTGCATGAAAACCGGAAAAGTCTCGTCGCCGAAGCGTTGCGCATTCATCGAACCCGTGTCGGGGAAGAAGGGAATTTTCGATGGGTTGCGGGCATCACCCACGATCGGCCTGCCGTCGTTGAAATCGACAGGTCGCCCATCCGCACCGACACAGGCCGACAACGAGAGCGCAAGACCTGCGGCCGCCAGAAGCCTTGGCAATGCTGCTCTCAAGGTTGCGGTCACAGGCGCAGTCATGGGCGGTCTCCGGACAATCATCGTCGTTTGACCTTATGCATCGCCCGGCTGGCGCGTGGCTTTCTTCGCGTCAGAGCGCCGATGCGTCAAGCGCTGCGCGTCAGTGCGAAGAGATGCTTGCCGACGATCCAGGCGACCGGAAGCGCGACCACCGCGCCGGCCAACGCCGAAAGCGCGATATCCGCACGACCGAAATGACCAAGCGAGAGTACTGCGGTGACAAAGACGCCGGCCAGGACGGTGGCAACGAGCACATAGAGAATGGCAATGAGCCGGAACATGGAGGGTCCCCTTTCCTTGTGAAAACAGGAAAAGGCTACGCCGGGCCATCCCGCCGGCGTTGATCCATCTCAACTAAAATAGGATTATTCTAATATGTCTTGCCGAGTATCAATTTCCGAAGTCAACTGGACGAAAGCGCCCGTTCAAATCGCCTGTCCGGAATGAACCAGACGGCGGCGATCACCATGTAGATCCCGACCGAGATGATGGGGGTCACAAAGGCCGCAGGAAGCGCGACCACATAGGCAATGGCCGAGAAGATGCCCTTGGCATCTCCACCCAGAGCCTTCGCAAAATCCGAGTCGCGTCCATGGATGGCGATGAGGCAATGGGCGAGGATATAATAGGCAATCGCCGCCATCAGCATGACGACGCCGTAGATCACGACGGGCGTGGTGGAGAAATGCGTCTCCCCCATCCACTCGGTCGTCACGGGAACCAGAGACAGCCAGAACAGCAGATGCAGGTTCGCCCAGAGCGCGCCGCCCGTGACATGCTTCACCGCATGGATCATGTGGTGATGATTGCTCCAGTAGATGCCGACATGCACGAAGCTCAAGACATAGGCGAGAAAGACCGGCCAGAGCGGCAAAAGGTCCTGCAATGTCTCGCCATGCGGGACCTTCAGCTCCAGCACCATAATTGTGATGATGATCGCGATCACGCCGTCGGAAAACGCTTCCAACCTGCCTTTTGTCATGTCTTGCCCCCAAAACCCCTGCAAACGACTGTAGCAGCAAGCCTTTCGCGTGCAAGCCGGATTGAAAGCCACCCTTCAGCTTTCTATGTCTTGTGCAAAGGCGACGCGATGTCGCTTACATCGAGGAAGGATATTCCATGAAGCGCATGGCACAATTTGCGGCAGCAATCGCGGCGGCGATGGTTCTCGGCAGCCCCGCCGCCAGGGCCGAAACCGTCGGTCAGGTCGGCGTCGACTGGATGGGCAACGACATCATGATCGACGCGGTGACCGATCCCAAGGTCAAGGGCGTGACCTGCCATGTCACCTATTTCGACCGCTCCGTCGTCGATCGCCTCAAGAACGGCAAGTGGTTCGAAGATCCGTCCAACAACTCCATCGCCTGCCGCCAGACCGGCCCGATCGAGATCGGCGATATCGATCTCGGCAAGGGCGGCGAAGAGGTCTTCAAGTCCGGCCTGTCGCTCATCTGGAAGAAGCTCGTCGTCAATCGCATCTACGACAAGCAGAACGACACGCTGATCTATCTGATCCATTCCCGCCAGATCATCGACGGTTCGGCCAAGATGTCGATCTCGACCGTTCCCCTCTTCGGCCAGAACGTCAACTGGACCAAGGGCAAGCCGGCCGCCAAGTGACGCGGGCCGCCGCCCTCGCCTGCTGAGGCTTCAAAAACAAACCCGCCCCCGGCGCGGCTCACGCGCTGGAGGCGGGCGATCAGTCCAACCGATCCTGCTCCTTAAGGCTCAGGCCGCCATCGACAGCTCGTCGGCAATGACCGTGTCGAGGTTGAGGAAGCAGACCATGTTCTTCTCAAGCGCCACGATGCCGCGGCAGAATGCCCGCTGTGCTTCCGGGATGATTTCCGGCGCCGGCTGAAGGTCTTCGGCCTTGATCGACATCATGTCGGAAACCTGCTCGACCAGCAGGCCGACGAGCTTGCCCTGGATGTCCGTCACGATAATGGCGGACCGCTCCGACGGCTCCGTCATCGGCATCCCGAGACGGCAAGCCATGTCGATGACCGGGATCACCGCGCCGCGCAGGTTGATGAGGCCAAGCACGTAGCGCGGCGTATGCGGCATCGGGGTCACCGGGGCCCAGCCGCGGATTTCGCGGATGGCCATGATGTCGATGCAGAATTCCTGTTCTCCGAGATGGAAGGAGACGATTTCCAGATAAGCTCCGGACTGCTTGATAACGTTGGTCATTTCAGAACTCTTCCCATTGATCGGTTGAAGGAGAAGCTTGGGTGCTGGCGCGCTGGCCCGAAGACTGGACGCTCGATTTTGCGGGTGCCGGCGAGCCACCGAAGGCGTTTTCGAGACGGCCCATCAGCTTCTGTGCTGGTGAGGTGCGCGGGCGCTGACCCGGTTGAGCCGGAGCGACCGCAGGCTTGAAACCGGTGGAAACGACGGGGGCCCGCGGCGGGATCGGCGTATTGGCATGAACGGCCGGCCGCTCCGCACGCGGCGCGGCAGAAATGCCGAGCTTGGTGCGGAACTGCGAGATCACGTTCTCCAGCCGTGTCGTGTCCTCGTTCAGCGTCTGGCAGGCAGCATTGGTCTGCTCGACCATGGCGGCATTCTGCTGGGTGACATGGTCCATCTGGCCGATGGCCGTGTTGATTTCGGCAAGGCCGGCATTCTGTTCGCGTGCGGCATTGACGATGGAGATCATGTGTTCGTTGATCTTCACGACGTCGGCGCCGATGGCCCGCAGCGCCTGTCCCGTGGCGGTGACGAGCTCCGCACCCGTCTGCACTTCGGCACCGGAACGGGCGACCAGTTGCTTGATATCTTTGGCGGCGGTGGCTGCACGATTGGCAAGTTCGCGCACTTCCTGTGCGACAACTGCGAAACCCTTGCCGGCCTCACCTGCGCGCGCGGCTTCGACACCGGCATTCAGTGCCAGCAGGTTGGTCTGGAAGGCAATCTCGTCGATGACGTTGATGATCTTGCCGATTTCGGCGGACGCGCTTTCGATGCGCTCCATGGCCTGCATCGCCTCGCGAACGACGGCAGTGGACTTTTCGGCCTGAACCTTGGTGCCCTCGACCATGGCGCCCGCTTCTTCCGCCTTGCTCGTGGAAGAGCGCATGGTGATGGTGATCTGCTCGAGCGCCGAGGAGGTCTCTTCCAGCGAGGCCGCCTGCTGCTCCGTGCGTTTGGCGAGATCGTCCGCGGCCATGCGAATCTGCACGCTGCTGGAATGGATCGACGACGACTGGTCGGTGATGTTGCCGATAACGGTGCTCAGACGCGTGACGGCAGCGTTATAGTCCTGGCGGAGGCGCTCGAGGTCTGCGCGGAAGGGATCGTCGATCTGCTGGGTCAGGTCGCCCTCGGCAAGACGGGCAAGACCGCCGGCCAGAATGGTTACGCAGCGACGGATTTCTTCCTCGTCCTGCTGGCGCTCCTGTTCGTTGTCGCTGCGCTCACGATCGGCGCTGAGACGTGCCTCCCGCGCGGCGGCTTCGGCGCGCTCCTTTTCGCCCGTCGCCTTGCGCAGCGTATCGGCGACACGCGCGATCTGGCCGATCTCGTCCGCGCGGGTCGTGCCATCGACCGGTGTGGCGATATCGCCTTCCGCAATCCGGTTCATGCTGCGTCGGACCGCATTCAGTCCGATCATGATGCTGCGCGACTGCCAGGCGATCAGGCCGCTGGCCAGAAGAACGGCGAGTGCTCCAATGAGAAACTGTACGAGGACCGACTGCTGCGACTGATCAACGGCAACGTCGACCTCATGCTGCTGCGCATCGCTGGTCGCCTTTGCGACCACGTCGAGCACGCCCTTGATGCGACCTCCGACCTCGTCGATCTGATCGTCCATCTTGTCGAAATCCGCTTCGGCGCCGCCGCTCACCACCAGTTGAGGCAGCGTTTCGCCGGCAGCCTTGGCGATCGTGTCGACATCCGCGGAGAGCGCCGCACCGTCAACCTTCAGGCCGGCTGACTTGGCAAAGGCCTGCACAGTGCCGAGGCCGCTCTTCAGGAGCTTGGTGTTCTCAGCCAGGATGGCGCTGCGTTCGGGCGTGACAGCCTTGGAAGCCCGGTCGATGATCACATCCATCGATGCCAGTCGAATTTCTTCATTGGCAAAACGCAGATCGTTGACCGTCTTGTCGATGACGTCGATCTTTTGCGACCTGGCGAGCGCACCGGCAACCGAACTGTTAGAATACCAGCCCACCACAACGAGAGAACCGATGCCGATGAACGCCGCAGCTCCAGACACCCACAATCTCTGGCTGACAGAAAGTTTCATATGAAAGTCCTTAGCAAATGAGCCGCCCCGAGGCTCTGAATGGGACGACACTGACAAACAACTTTTAAAGATTTGCTAACTCAAACGCCCAGCGTTCCGGGCATTGGAGGCCGCAGTACAGGCGACTTGCAGATGTGACATCGTGGCTGTTTACCCGGGGGCCAACGCGCACTAAAACGACCCCACGATAAAAAAGACCGGAGAGCGCGCCATGAAGAATGCCAGCATCGTCATCTGGATTGCGATCCTGCTTCTCGCGGGTTTCCTCGGCTGGTTCACGCTGGAATATACGCGCGACAAGCAGCAGGTTGCAGACGGGCCTTATGGCGTTCCCTTCCAGCTCGTCGACCAGACTGGCAAGCCGATCACCGAGGCAGCCTTCCGCGACAAGCCGACCGCGCTGTTCTTCGGCTACACCCATTGCCCCGACGTTTGCCCCACCACGCTCTTCGAAATGGACGGATGGCTGCAGAAGGTTGATCCGGATGGCACGAAGATGCACGCCTATTTCGTGACCGTCGATCCGGAGCGTGACACGCCGCAGATCATGAATGACTACGTCTCGAATGTCTCGAAGCGGATCATCGGCGTTTCAGGCGACCCGGCAAAGATCGCCGAAGTCGTCAAGGGCTTCCGCATCTATGCCAAGAAGGTGCCGATCGACCCGAGCAAGCCGGACGGCGACTATACGATGGACCACACCGCTTCCGTCTTCCTTCTCAACAATGGCGGCCGCTTCAAGGGCACCATCTCCTATGGCGAGGACGCAGACGTCGCGGTGAAAAAGCTGGAAAACCTGATCAAGGGCTAGTAGAGCCTTCCCCCGATAACCACCCGCAACATTGGGGGAATGCCGTGAGCGAAGTCCGTCTTTACATCCACGCCAGCGAGAACGACTGCGCCCTCATCCTCGACCGCCTCGGCGCGATCTTCGAAGACGGCGAATATGCCGTAACGACGATGGAGATCGACGAAGCGAACAATGTCTGGGAAACCGCCGTCTACACGATGATGGGTGACGAGGACGGCGCACGGGCAGCCTTCGAACAGGCGCTGGCCCCGGACTATGAGCATCTCGAAATCCAGCGCGAAGTGCTGCCCGACACCGACTGGGTGGCGAAATCTCTGGACGGCCTGCAGCCGGTCCGCGCCGGACGCTTCCTGGTCCATGGCTCGCATGACCGGAACCGCGTCATGCCCGGCGACGTCGCGATCGAAATCGATGCCGGCCAGGCCTTCGGCACCGGCCATCACGGCACGACCGCCGGCTGCCTCGAGATGCTCGACTGGGTGCTGCGCTCCCGCAAGGTGAAGAATGCGCTCGACCTCGGCACCGGCAGCGGTGTGCTCGCCATCGCCGCCCGCAAGATCCAGCCGATCCCGGTCTTGGCTACAGATATCGACCCGATTGCCACCCGCGTGGCAAGCGAAAACGCCCGCAAGAACGGCGTCGGCGCAGGCCTTCGATTCGAGACTGCACCCGGCTTCCATCACGGTGCCTTCCGCCGCAACGGCCCCTTCGACCTGATCATCGCCAACATTCTGGCCAAGCCGCTGATGAAGATGGCGCCCGACCTCGTCCGCCACCTTGTGCCCGGCGGCACCGTGATTCTCTCCGGCATCCTGGCCAGCCAGCGGCTCAAGGTTCTCGCCGCCTATAACGGCCAGCGTCTCGCCCACCGCCGCACCATATGGCGCAATGGCTGGGTCACGATCGTGCTGGAACGCGGCGCGCGATAATAAGACAAATCAGATTAGTTATTCGCAGCAGACATGGCGAGCGCTTGCCATGCCTCGTCCGGGAGTCGCGTGGATTGCTGCATTGCACAAAACCGAAGGCAAAGAAAAAGGGCGATGCCGGGAGGAGGTGGCATCGCCCTTGGATCAGCTAGGCTGATCGTGTCCCGGCATTGGGAGGAGGAGTTGCCGGGAACAAACCAGTTTCGACTTGAGGCAAGAG
>DATMTA010000139.1:0-8069 GCA_035565055.1 Ensifer sp. | reverse complement strand
GCGACCCTGGTACAGCTCGACTTCGCCCGGCGCTTCCTCGGTGCCGGCGAACATCGAACCGAGCATCACCGTCGACGCACCGGCGGCGACCGCTTTTGCGACGTCGCCCGAATAGCGCACGCCGCCATCGGCGATCAACGGAATCTCCTCTTGCAACGCTTCGGCGACCATCGAAATCGCGGTGATCTGCGGCACGCCGACGCCGGCGACGATGCGCGTGGTGCAGATCGAGCCCGGGCCGATGCCAACCTTGACCGCGTCTGCGCCGGCATCGATGAGGGCGCGCGTGCCGCCTGCGGTTGCCACGTTGCCGGCGATGATGCGAACCGAGTTCGTCATCTTCTTCACGATGCCGACGGCGTCGAGCACCTTCTGCGAATGGCCATGCGCGGTATCGATGACGATCACGTCAACGCCCGCATCCAGAAGCCGCTCGGTGCGCTCGCGCGCGTCGTCACCGACAGAGATGGCGGCAGCTGCGCGCAGGCGGCCCTGCGGGTCCTTCGTCGCGTTCGGATTGAGCTGCGACTTCTCGATATCCTTCACCGTGATGAGACCGACGCAGCGGCCGTCATTGTCGACCACCAGAAGCTTCTCGATGCGGTGGCTGTGCAGCAGGCGCTTGGCTTCCTGCTGCTCGACGCTTTCCGTCACGGTGATGAGCTTTTCCTTGGTCATCAGCTCGTGGATCGGCTGCTCGGGATTGGTGGCGAAGCGAACGTCGCGGTTGGTGAGAATGCCGACCAGCTTGCCGGCCACGCCATTGCCGCCGTTCTCGACGACCGGAATGCCGGAAATGCCGTGCGCCTTCATCAGCGCCAGCGCTTCCGCAAGCTTGGCCTTCGGCCCGATCGTAACCGGGTTCACGACCATGCCGCTTTCGAACTTCTTCACCTGGCGAACTTCTTCAGCCTGCGCAGCGGGGGAAAGGTTGCGGTGGATCACGCCGAGGCCACCGGCCTGCGCCATGGCAATGGCGAGGCGCGATTCCGTCACGGTGTCCATGGCGGAGGACAGGATCGGCAGGTTCAATTCGATGTCGGAGGCGATGCGGGTCGCGATGTTCGTCTGCCCTGGCATGATCTCCGAATGCCCGGGCTGCAACAGAACGTCGTCGAAGGTGAGGGCCTCATGCCCGGTAGCGGATTCGATTATGCGCGCCATCTGCCAAATTCCTTTCGAATAGCCGAAATGCGAAAAAAGCGGCAGCTTGGGAGCGGCTCCGCTTGGTTTCCATTTCTTCTGGAAGTTGGCGAGGGCTGGTAACATGATCATGACCGGAAGGGAATAGGAAAACGCTATCCACAGCCTGTTGCGCCTCCTGCCCCGTGTCCTGCGTCAGTTTGAGGCGCAAAGGTTGCTGGATTTCTCTAAGTTGTACAGCTTTGTCGCGAAATCGACAGAGTCGGTAAAATGCAACCAATCCATCTCAGAAAATTTCAATCGAAACCGTGCAAGCTCCCTTCATGGCCAACGAAGCCATTGATTGTTTTGAGTATTTTAGGGAAGCTTGATATGAATGCTCTGAAGATGCGTGCGGATGCCTCAGAACTCCAATATGCGCGCGAGCGCGAACTGCAGTTTCGTGTCGATACACGCAGCAAGATGTTGCTGGCTCTGTGGGCTGCCGAAAAACTCGGCGAAGTTGACCCGAACGCCTATGCAGATGAACTGCTGACCGAAGACATTATCAAGAATGGCGGCGCCGTCGAGCGCCTGACACGCGATTTCGCGGAGGCCGGCATGTCGGTCACCGCTGAAGAAATCCAGTCGCGTCTCGCAGCGACGTTGCGCCAGGTCGCCGCCGACATGGCAGCCTGAATGACTTGATCCGGATTCTCTGTCCCGCCGGGGTGGGGGCTCTGGACATCGCAAGCTTCGCCCGCTTGGATAAGCCGCCCGAGTATAGAAGGAGGCGGCATGATCAAGCTCTATGGTTTTGGGCCTGCCCTGGGACAGCCGGACCTCAGTCCTTTCGTCATGAAGGTCATGATCCTGCTGCGCATGGCGGGCCTCGACTTCGAGAAGGTCGACGGGATCGGCAACACGCGCAAGGCGCCGCGCGGCAAGCTGCCTTTCATTGAGGATCGGGGCCGTGTCGTTTCCGATTCACGCCTCATAAAGCGTTATCTCACCGAGGCTTACGGAGCCGATTTTGACGGCGGCTACGACGAACGGAGCCTCATGCTCGGCCTGCTTGCCGAGCGCACGCTCGAGGAGTCCAGCTATTTCATCGCCGTCGAGCGCCGCTGGATTCGTGCTGACGGATGGGTCGTGATGAAAGAGGCGGCCTTCGGTCCCATGCCCGCGCCCTTGCGTCTGTTGGTCGCGCCACTTGTTCGCCGCAGCATCCTGAAATCCCTGAAAGGGCAGGGAACGGCCAGACTGTCCGAGGCGGAAAACGATGAAATCAGTGCCCTGAATTCGCGCGCCATTGCCTCCCTTCTGGCGGAAAAACCTTATCTTCTGGGCGATCGTCCCAGCGGTGCCGATGCGACGGTTCTGGCCTTCGCCCTTGCGGCAACGTCCAGCGCATTTCCGGGGCCGACCCGCGATACGATCCTGTCCCATCCCAATCTCGTCGCCTACCGAAACCGCCTGTCGAGAGAATTCCTGCCGGAATACGACCTTGCGCTCCTGTGAAACATTGCCAAGAATTCACTATCCAAGGCAAAGTCGCAGGACTATGCACACTATGTATTCCTTACAATAACGGAATGCGGTAGCACTCATGCCCCGCAACCCTGTCCGGTCTTGCCATGCCTCGTATCGTCCCGATGATCCTCGCCTTCGCCTTCTTCATGGAGATGATGGATTCCACGGTGATCGCCACCTCCCTGCCGGCGATCGCGACCGATATCGGGGTAAGTCCGATCACGCTGAAGCTGGCGTTGACTTCCTACCTTGTCGCGCTCGGCGTGTTCATCCCGATCAGCGGCTGGATGGCGGACAAGTTCGGTGCCAAGACCATCTTCCGCATCGCTCTCCTCGTTTTTGTGCTCGGTTCCGTCGCCTGTTCGATCTCCTCAAGCCTGCCGGAATTCGTGATTGCGCGGTTCCTGCAGGGCATCGGCGGGTCCATGATGACGCCGGTCGGCCGCCTCGTTCTGGTGCGCGCCGTGCCGAAGAGCGAATTCGTGTCGGCGATGACATGGCTGACCATTCCGGGCCTCATCGGCCCGATGGCCGGCCCGCCGCTCGGCGGCTTCATCACCACCTATTTTACCTGGCACTGGATCTTCCTGATCAACGTGCCGATCGGCTTGCTCGGCATCTGGCTATCGACGATCTACCTGCCGGAAGTGCCGCCGCGTGACACACCCAAACTCGACTGGCCGGGCTTTTTCCTGAGCGGGATCGCTGCTGCCGGCATCGTCTTCGGTCTCTCTGTGATCAGTCTGCCAGCCCTTCCGCCGGCCGTCGGTGTGGCCGCGACTGCTGTGGGCCTCATGACGCTGGTGCTCTACATCCGCCACGCGCGCCGCGTGCCGAACCCGATCCTGACGCTCAAGCTCTTCCGCGATCCGGTCTTCCGCCTGTCGATTGTCGGAGGAACGGTCTTCCGCGTTGCCAATGGCGCGCAGCCCTTCCTCATGCCTCTGATGTTGCAGATGGGCTTTGGTCTCAACCCGTTCCATTCGGGCCTCATCACCTTTGCCGGGGCATTTGGCGCCATGTCGACGAAGTTCCTCGCCACCCGTGCACTGGCTGCCTATGGCTTCCGCGACACCATGATCGCGGCTGCAGCCGGTGGTGCTGCCATGATTGGCATCGCCGTCTTCTTCACGCCAGAAACGCCGATCTGGCTGATTATCGTTTCGCTTTATCTGGCGGGCTTCACACGGTCGTTCCTGTTCACCTCATCCAACAGTCTGAACTTCACGTCGATCGCCGAGAGCGACGCCAGCCAGGCAACCTCGATCAGTTCCGTCTTCCAGCAGATCGCAACCGCCCTTGGCGTTGCCGTTGCCGGTCTCATTCTCGAAACGGGCGGATGGTGGAGCGGGCAGACGCTGTCGCTCTTCTCCTTCCATCTGGCCTTCGGCCTGACGGCACTGCTCTCGGCAGCCTCGCTGTTCTTCATCATTCCGCTGCCGCGTGATGCGGGAGCGGACGTGTCGGGACATAGGGCGTATCAGGCGGGGTGAGGTCTACTCTGGCTTTTCGCAGACAGCAGCAATTTTGTTGCCGTCGAGGTCGCGAACAAATGCTGCGTAAAAATGGGCGTGAAACGGGCGCGGCCCAGGTTCGCCTTCGTCAAGTCCGCCTTGTGCCATGGCTGCAGCGTGAAAACGCCGAACGGAATCGCGGTTATCTGCTGTCAGAGCGATGGTAACGCCATTGCCGAAGCTGGCGGGTTTTTGATCATAAGGGCGCGTCACCCAGAAGCGGCAACGCGTGTCATCGGCATGAGCATAGCCGAAGGAGTCAGCGTCCGTTTCTCGCCGCAGATAACCGAGCTCGCTCAAAACTGCATCGTAGAATGTCCCGGCTTTCGCGAGGTCATTCGTCCCGACGGTCACGTAAAGCAGCATCAGCCTTCCGCCTCAGGCTCGTCCTGCTGTCGACCCTTGAAGCCTTTGGCCAGCAGGAACATCTCGACCGACTCGGCCCGCGAGGAGCCTGGCTTCACATGGATGACCTGCCGGAAATTCTGCTTCAGCAGGGTCAGGAGGTCGTTTTCCGTGCCACCCTGGAAGGTCTTTGCCAAGAAATGCCCGCCTTCGGCCAGAACCTCGATGGCGAAATGCGCCGCGACTTCGCAGAGATGCATCGTGCGCAGATGGTCGGTGCGCTTGTGGCCGGTCGTGGGAGCCGCCATGTCGGACATGACAAGATCCGGCGCGCCGCCCAGCGCGTCGGTCAGCAGGCGAGGGGCCTCGTCCTGCAGAAAATCCATCTGCACGAAATGAACGCCTGGTAGCGGGTCCATCTCCAGGAAGTCGATGGCCGCGACGCGAATATCGCTGTCGGTCGAATTCGTGACCTTGGCGGCAATCTGCGACCAGCTTCCGGGCGCGGAGCCCAGATCGATGATGCGCTTGGCACCTTTCAGGATCTGGTGCTTGTCGTCGATCTCCAACAGCTTGAAGGCCGCGCGCGCGCGATAGCCCTCGAGTTTTGCCCGCTGGACGTAAGGATCGTTGATATGGCGCTCCAGCCAGCGGCGGGATGAGGCTTTCAGCTTCCCCTTCTTCACCTTCTGGCCGATCTTGCGGCCGGTGCGGTTCGGCGTGGATGGCGGTTTTGTCATGTCCTGTCTCCTGGCCGTCCGCGCCAGTTGCCAGGGCCGCCGCTGCCGCCACGGTGGCGCAGCCGCCGCCAGACGCCGTCGTCGGCCATCATGTCGGTCAAAAGTCCTTCGCGCAGGCCCCTGTCCGCGACCCGCATCCGCGGCGACGGCCAGCGTCGCCGGATCGCCTCCAGTATAGCGCAGCCTGCCAGCACCAGGTCGGCGCGATCCGGCCCGATGCAGGGGTTCGAGGCACGCCCGGCAAAGTCCCAGGAGAGAAGCTTTGCCTGCATGGCGCTCACTTCGGCGTCGGACAGCCAGACCCCATCCACCTTGCGGCGGTCATATTTCGACAGGCCGAGATGAACGCCCGCGAGCGTTGTCACGGTGCCGGATGTGCCGATGAGGTGGAAGCCGGAATCGGGGTCGTCCGCTAGTTCGCTGACGTCCGGGCTCTCGAACTTCGCGAGCATCCCTTGCACTTCCTGTACCATCGCGTCGAACACCGCGGGCGTGACATCACGCCCGCCATGGCGCTCGGAGAGTGTGACCACCCCAACCGGCAATGAGGTCCAGTGCGTGATGTGATTGGCGAGGCGCGCAGAGCGGTTCTCGCCCGTCTTGATCACGGCGATTTCCGACGAGCCGCCGCCGATGTCGAACAGAACGACCGAGCGCGTCTCTCGCCCGACGAGCGACGAGCAGCCTGAGACTGCCAGACGCGCTTCCGTCTCACGATTGATGATTTCGAGTTCCAGACCGGTCTCGGCGGTCACCCGCGCCAGAAATTCCTCGCCGTTTTCCGCCGCGCGGCAGGCCTCGGTGGCGATCAGCCGGCGTTTGCGGATATTGCGGCTCGAGAGCTTTGAGGCACAAATCTTCAGCGCTTCGACGGAGCGTTCCATGGCCTCCTGCGAGAGTCGTCCGCTGGAGCCGAGACCCTCACCAAGCCGCACGATGCGCGAGAACGCATCGACGACGCGGAACTGCCCCGGTCGCGTGGGCTGTGCTATCAGCAGGCGGCAATTGTTGGTCCCCAGATCCAGCGCCGCATAAAGATCGCTGGGAACCGACGCGCGTTCCGCCTGCGGCTGCGGACGTGCCTCGCTGCCAGCCTGCGGTCTCGCGACCGAAGGACCTGTCCCCTCGGATGGCGCGACAAGCGGTCGTCCCTGCAGCGAACGGCGGTTGGGCTGCCGTTTTTTCCCGGAGCCCGGGGTACGGCTTTCCTGCTGCTGTGATTTGGCCGTC
Source organism: Ensifer sp. (assembly GCA_035565055.1). Classification (GTDB taxonomy): domain Bacteria; phylum Pseudomonadota; class Alphaproteobacteria; order Rhizobiales; family Rhizobiaceae; genus Ensifer_A. Next base: position 1,585 of record DATMTA010000139.1, on the reverse strand, counting down.
TGCGGCTGATTCTGTTGTTGAGCCGGCCCGCCCTTCTTGCGCCGACGCTTGCGCTTTCGCACGGCATCGTGACCCGGCCGATGATCGGCGGCGGACAGGTGTTCAGGACGCTCGCTCTCGCCGGATTTTGCCGGCGGCTGGCCTTTTGCCTGCGGGGTCGACGACGCGCGGTTCTTGCCGCTGCGCCTACGCCTGCCCCTTCGGGAAGTGGGCTTTCCCGGGCTGCCAGTACGATCGAACGCCCCATCGAATGACGGCTGAGAGCCGTTCGAAGGGTCTTCCACGTTCTATTTCCATATCGCCGCGCAAAATCTCTTTTCGAGTTGCTGCAGGCTTGTTCAGGTTTCGTTGGATCGATTGTAACAGCGGCTGCCCCTTTCGCCAACCTTTTTCGCGCGTGGGCCGAAGAGCCAGCTCCGACAAAAAAATTTCACATCGGGTATTTGCACCGGCCGATCTTTTGTTTATAAGCCGCCTCACCGACGCGGTCGCGAAGAAACTTCGGGCCGCAGCAAGGCTGTTGGGGAATAGGTTAACGGTAGACCCACGGACTCTGACTCCGTTAGTCCTGGTTCGAATCCAGGTTCCCCAGCCAATCTCGTCAAATTCCTGAATAAATTGACTTTTCCGCCTGTTTTGGGATTGAAGCGCGGCTTCCGCGCCATCGCAATCGGGAATGGGTGCAAATCCTCATTGCAAGGGATAATCTGGGGGCGAAGCGTTGGCGAAACGAGGCCCCTATGACCACTGCCGATCCGGCGAACCAGAACCACCACCACGTCATTCACACCCAGGCCGTTGATTTCTGGATGGCGCGATCGGCGATCTTCGTCATCGCGATGCTGCAACTACTCCTGGTCAACGATTTTGCACTCTGGTCGCGTTGGTTGGCGCCGGCGGTGGAATTGTTGCTGCTGGTTCCGCTTTCGGTGGCCACGGCATGGGCGCAGAACAAGGCCAAACATGCCACGACCGATGCCCATTTCCATCTCGTCGCGCATGGAAGGCGGATGATCAGGCGCTCCGCAGTCGGCCTCACCATTCTGGTGACGCTGATGAACTTCGTCGCCCTGTTTTTTCTCGTCAAGGCGCTGCTCTCGGGCCACGCCGGCTCAGGACAGACCTTGTTGATCGACGCCATGAATATCTGGTGCACGAACATCATCGCCTTTGCCTTGTGGTTCTGGAGCATCGACCGGGGCGGTCCGGCAAGCAGGGGCCTGACCTCGAAACAGCATGTGGATTTCCTGTTTCCGCAGATGTCCATTTCCGATCCGCTTTATCGCAGCTGGTCGCCCGGCTTCGTGGATTATCTGTTCGTCGCCTTCACCAATGCGACTGCGTTTTCGCCGACGGACACGATGCCGCTTTCGCCCCGTGCCAAGCTTCTCACCATGGCGGAAGCAGCGGTATCGCTTCTGACACTGGCCCTGGTCGCCGCGCGGGCGGTCAACATTCTCGCGTGAATGATCAGGTCGTTTTGCTTCGTCGGGACATGGCCAAATGCGAAAGCGGGGAGCCGGCTACCGGCTCCCCGCTTCAAGATGATTTAGGCCGAGAGGCTCGAAACCTGGGAGTTCAGAAC
>DATMTA010000138.1:0-11997 GCA_035565055.1 Ensifer sp. | reverse complement strand
GGCGGCCAGGGTGGCGGCCATGAAGGTGGTGGCGGCCAGGGCGGCGGCCATGAAGGCGGTGGCTCGCCCGTGGCCAACTGATCAGGCTCGCTGATCGATATCCGAGCTTCGACAGGCGCCGATGGCAGTCGGCGCCCAAGTGGCGACGGAGTGGAGAATGCTATTTATGGTCTTCTCGCCGTTGATTTGAGTTCTCGGGTTCTGACTTTATGACTCAAAGAACGGAAGAGTGGCAGCAATGCGCTCCAGATGCGAGAGGCGGTTGAACTGCCTCTCGTGGGGGTTCGGCTTTCGCCATAGGCATGAGAGCCTAATTCGTCCGCGGCGGAACGCCGTTGTGATCATGTTGGATACAGCAGCACTCTAGACGTCGTTATGTCCGCACTGCCTCATATGTTGGCGCGCATAGTCGTAAGGCATGGTCTTCAATTCTGCCGTCAAACCGCCCTTGGACGCGAGCCACATCCTGACCCACTCTGGATAACGCTGCAGTAGATAGTCCCTGGCTACTTGGGCTTGTGTGGGTGGGACGCCGTAGGGAAGGTGAAAGCCGAAAGAGGCACCATGCAAGAGGCATGTTTGAGGCCCGGCTAGAGATAGATGCAGCGTGCACGCCGAGTTGCAGGGACCCGAAAAGCGGACGATTGTCTTTTGTCGACGTAGTTCTATGACTTTGAGCGCGTAGGTGATGATTTTACCACCCGGATCGGCGCCGATTGTCCTCGTCCGGCTGCTGTTACCGCTGTCGAACAACAGTGACGAAGCCTGCGCCGGCGCAGCGGTCAGCACCGCCATTAGCATCGAGATAGCTATCCAGAAAGCACGCAATGGGGTTCCTCCTTTTTCAGAATGGTCTTCTTCTATGGTGATAAACATCAACAGGACCGGTTCCGCTGACATACGTACGGGCAGCAAAATTCCACCGAACAATCGGCAAAAGCCGCGTCCGTCCAAAGTCTCGTTCAATTTTGCGGCTGCCAATCCAGCAATCTGTTCGGCTTGGCAATTGCCGATGTTGCTCCTGACGTACTTCTCGAACAGGAGACAGCTATTTCGTCCGCCGTCGTGCACCGGCGGCCATGTTCACGTCAATCGAGACGACCGCAGGATCGTAAAGAAGCGAATCCCAGCGGGTCTAAAGATTCTTGCGAGGCTTTATACAAGCACGCCGATCCACTTTCCAGATGGGAGCTATCCCAGCACACAATCGTTTTGCGGAGGTGCGTTAATATTTGGTGATTACGTAAGAACGAAACCCACCAGTGCCCCCGTATTGCTTCAGGTGACGGCATTTTTGTTTTCTCATTTTGTTCGAAAGACGGTCACCTCGCGCGTTTCTGAGAAAAATCGAGAAACTGGCATTTGGTAATTCTGGCTAAAATTGCGTAAGCATTACAAACGAAGCAGCGGAGGCGATCATGACGCGGAACTCTGGAGTTTCCGAGGATACGCTCGACAAGGCCGAATATCGGGCTCATTTGAGGCAGTTGTTGCGGACGATTGCGACGACGGTTATTGCGACAGCCCTTCTGGCCGCGTCTGTCGGCATTGTCCTTGTCAGATCCCGGGGCGCGGCACCATCCACCGCGCCGGCGACGAACCCTCGCGTAGCAGTCGCTCTGTACCCAAACTTTGAGGCAGGCCACCGAGTTGCAGAGTGACAATCCCGGGAGGTTTCATGCGCGAAGCCGTCTCATGGATCACAGCGCCTGGCCTAGAAGTCAGGGCTTTCGCGGCTGTAGATTAAGGTGCTTCCGGTACTGTTCGTTCTAGGTCGGAGACCTGATCCGGCAAGAGAGGCGGCGGTTGATTCGAGCCGGGATCTCGGTCCACCGTCATCGATATGGAAAATCTAGCGCATCATCAGCATAACGACTGCACCAGACGCTGCCGCGCAGGCGGTTGCTGCCGAAAGCGGCAAGACAAAACGTAGCGGTCCCGAAGCTCCTGCGAGTATCAGTCGTCCCAGCGCGTTTGTGGCTAAAGCGCTCAGTACCGCTCTTCCAATGTCTATTGATGAAGCAAAGGTTCCCTCGAGCCGTAGAGCACTCAGCACACCGATATCCACGTCAAACATCCCGGAAAGTGCGGAGCTGGAAATTAGACTCGACGATCCGTATCGATTCAAAAAGGCCGCACTTGCCACGGACACCACTGCAAATGCGAAGGCGAAAAAGAGCAAATGTTTTAGTTCAAAGGGGTTGCGGCTCTGCGGCTCCCTGGTCTGCGCCGCACCCCTTGAATTTAGCAGGAACAGAGCTGCGAAGACGGCAAGCACCAGGGCTGCTGTGAGGGCAGGCGGAGCCACGAAGAAGAGCAGATCCGGTCTGATCATCGCCACGATACCGCAAACCCGTAAGACGGAAACCATGGCCGCCGAACACGCCCCAGCGACGAGAGGCAGAGCTGATGGAATTTGACTTGCAGTACGCGCAAACGCTAGTGTGACAGACGTGGACGACACCAGTCCGGCCGATAAGCCCGTCACTATGGCTCCCTTGGACGGGCCTACTAACCGCGCAGCGATATATCCGAAATAGGAGATTGCTGCTGTCAGGACAGTTAGAAACCAGACCTCTCTCGGATTGAAGCCACCCCAAGGGTCAAGGGTTTCATCAGGTAGCATCGGCAGAACGATCGCGGTCATCGCTGCAAGAACAACGGCGGACCTGATTTCGATCCAGCTAATCTTCCGAAGTGCGGAGTGAAGATATTCCCTGCTGGCCAGCAGAATCACCATGGTGACACCAGCTGCGGCCGCCAGGCGTTGATCGCCAAGAACTGCGAGAGAACCAAGGACCAGAGTGAGCAGCGCTGCGACAAAACTCGTTATGCTGAACTCCCGCTCGTCCAGAGCCTTCAAAAACTCCAGGCAGCCAAAAAGGAGACCGTAGATCAGAATACTCGCCACAATCGGTGCGGCTGAGTTGGTGATGGCGGTCAGACTGCCAACGACCGCTCCGAGCAATCCGGTTATGGAATATGTACGAATTCCCGCAATCCTGTGCCCGGCTGGTTCTTCGCGTCCACGCCAACCTCGTTCCAGTCCAACCAGCGTGCCAATTGCAAGCGCGACAGCATAACGCATCATCATCTCGGCGGTCATCGGCGATTGGCTCCCCTGATTGTTCGGATTCCGGTTGTGTGGAGCGATCTGAGAGGCCGGGCCGGTCAAGCCGTGCTCCTGATCAAACGCGCCAATGTCTGATCAACGCAGTGAACTTTGCATTCGAGTTAGTGAGAAGGCGATGAAGCCTGTCGAGATTGCCGCGAGCCACACAAATTGCGGCCATACCACTGAGAGACCGGCACCTCGATAAAGGATTGCCTGAGCCAGGGCGATAAAGTGGGTATTGGGCGCGGCCAGCATGATAGTCTGGATCGCCGCTGGCATACTCTCGCGTGGGGTTGTCGCGCCGGACAGGATTTCGAGCGGCATCAGCACCAGCATGAGCAGAAGGCCAAACTGGGGCATCGATCCCGCGAGGATGGCGAGCGCGATTCCCATGGCGGTGGTCGCCATGAGATGAAGCACCGCTCCGGCCATGAAAAGCGCCACTGACCCCTCAATTGGTACTTTGAGCAGGCCCTGAACAACAAATGTGAGCGAAAGCCACGTCGCTCCAAAGACGACCAGCCCCATGGAAATCACCTTGGCGGCCATGATCTCGCTGGGCCTTACTGGCATGACAAGCAGATGTTCCAGTGTGCCGCGTTCGCGTTCACGAATGATCGCAGTCCCGCTCAGGATGATGGACAGCATCGTGACACTGTTGATGACATGCATGACGGAGGAAAACCAGCCCTGGTTCAGCTCGGGATTGAACCGGGCTCGCAGCACGAGGTCAGCGTTCGCGGGCTGAGTGGCCGTGCCTGATGCCAGAAAGCTGCTGACTTCGGACGTTACGATGGCCTGTACATAGCCGGATCCCGAAAAAGCCTGCGTCATGCGCGTCGCATCGACATTGAGCTGCACGGAGGGTGACTTTCCGTTGATCAGGTCGCTCTGGAAATTCGGCGGAATGTCGAGAGCAAAGGTGTCGATCCCCTTGTCAAGTCGCGCATCTGCGTCGCGCGGCGCAATCATGGTCGGGGCTTTGAAATAGGGTGCCGCGAAAGCATCGGCGATACGGCGGGAGAGCGGGGAGTCGTCTTCGTCGGCAATCGCGATCGGCGCGTTGCGCAGCGTCTCGGGGACTGCTTTTGCTTCAACGTACACGGCAACGGTAAAGGCGTAGATTATGAATGCAATGAGAGCTGGGTCGCGCATCAGACCGCGCAATTCCTTGACGCCCAGGTGGAAGACGGTCGCAACTCTCATCTCATGCCGCCTGTTTCTTGAGTAACAGGGCGGCAACGAAGATCAGCAGCGGGCCGGCGAGCAACAACGGCACCAGCGTGCTGCCGAGCTGGTCGAGCATCAGACCTTTGGAGAACGTGCCGCGGGCGATGATATTGAAATAGGTCGTCGGATAGACACTGCCGATCCAGGCTCCGAGGCCTTGCAGAGACGAGACCGGGTCGATCATTCCGGAGAACTGCACCGCCGGAATGATCGTCATCAGCGTCGTGCCAAAGATGGCAGCGATCTGGCTTGACATGAAGGTGGAGACCAGAAGCCCGAAGGCGGTGGAAAATCCGACGTAAAGCACGGCTGCCAAGGCGAATGCCGCAAAGCTGCCGGTGAAGGGCACGCGGAAGACCAGCACCGCGAACAGCCAGAGGAGCAGCGCATTGACGACGCCGAGCGCGAGATAGGGCATCTGCTTGCCGAGCAGGAGTTCCAGCCGTGTGACGGGGGTCACATAGAAATTGACGATGGAGCCCAGGTCCTTTTCGCGCACGACGGACAACGTCGAAAGGATTGCGGGTATCAGCAGGAGCAGAAGCGGAATGACCGCCGGCGCCATGGATATCAGGCTCTCTATATTGGGATTGTAACGGAACCGGGTCTCGATATTGACCCCGGCCGATGCAGCGCCGCCAAAGAGGTCGCGGGCGCGCTGGGTCAACCAGTGGACATGCATCCCGTTCACATAACCGATAAGGGTTTCCGCGCGCTGCGGCATGGCACCGTCGACCCAGGCGCCGATTTCCACGTCACGTCCGCGTGCGAGACGGGCAGCAAAGCCGGCGGGAATGTCGATGGCGAGTTGAAGCGAACCGTCGCGCATCCGGCGATCGAGATCTGCGTAGTCGGTCAGGGGGCGCTGCTGGATGAAGTAGGGTGAACCGGATAGCCCGGCGACATAGTCCCGGCTCAAAGACGTGTTGTCGCCATCCAGAACAGCGAAGCTCATATCCTTGACATCGGTGTTGATGCCGTATCCGAAGACGAACATCAGAAGGACGCTGCCAATCAGCGCGAGCGCTGCCCGAATGGGGTCACGGCGCAGTTCCAGCATCTCCCGGCGGCTGTAGCTTGCGGCGCGGCGCAGGTCGAAGACGCGGCGATGTTTGGGCCTGGCCGGGGCTTGGGTCTCGCCCGCGTCCGGCGAAAGCCTCGTAGGAAGGGGGCTGTCCGCTTCGTCCTCAAGATAGGCAATGAAGGCTTCCTCAAGCGTGTTGGAATTGCGGCTTGCGCGGATGGCTGCCGGGGTGTCGGTGGCCAGAACATGCCCTCCATGCATGAGCGCGACACGATCGCAGCGTTCCGCTTCATCCATGAAATGAGTGGAGATAAAGATTGTCACATTGTCGTGCCGCGACAATTCGGTCAGCATATCCCAGAACGCGTCGCGTGCTGCTGGATCGACGCCCGAGGTCGGTTCATCGAGAATGAGGATTTCGGGCGAGTGAACGAGCGCCACGGCCAGTGAAAGCCGCTGGCGGATGCCGAGCGGCAGCGATGCGGGCAGGGCGTCCATGATGTTCGTCAGATCGAACCGCGCGGCGACTTCGGCAATGCGGCCCGCGATCCTGTCCGGCGGCATCCGCATGAGACGGGCATGGAGATCGAGGTTTTGCCGGACCGTCAGTTCGGAATACAGCGAGAAGGATTGCGCCATGTAGCCGACGCGACGGCGTGTTTCCATGTCGTGCGGATCGACAGGCCTGCCGAAAAGCAGGGCTGTTCCGTGCTCGGAGGGCAGGAGACCGGTCAACATCTTCATCGTCGTGGTCTTGCCGCAGCCGTTCGAGCCGATGAAGCCGAAGATCTCGCCACGGCGTATCTGAAAGCTGACATCGTCCACCGCGACGAAGTCGCCGAACGTCGCCGTCAGGTTCTCGGCCTGAATGGCGATCTCCGCTTCTTCAAAAGAGGGTGCAGGCGGGGCGGGCGCACGCGGCCGGCTTGGCTGCCCCTCGGACATCAGCGCCAGATAGGCTGCTTCCAGCGTGTCCGTGGCCGTCTGCGCCAGGATTTCGGGAAGCGACCCTTGCGCCAAAACCTTGCCGGCCTTCATGGCCACGAGATGTCCGAACTGCGCCGCCTCTTCCATATAGGCCGTGGCGACAATCACGGTCATCTGCGGACGATCTAACCGGATCTCATTGATGAGGTTCCAGAATTGCCGTCGCGACAGGGGATCGACGCCGGTGGTGGGCTCATCCAGGATCAGCAGATCGGGATCATGCAGCAGCGCACAGCATAGCCCCAGCTTCTGCTTCATGCCGCCAGACAGCTTGCCCGCGGGCCGATCCTCGAACCCGGCAAGCCCGGTCCATTTCAGGAGTTCTTCTATGCGCTTGTGCCGCCGGTGACTTGGCACCCCGAAGAGGCTGCCGAAGAAATCGATATTCTCATAGACCGACAGCGTCGCGTAGAGATTGCGGCCCAGACCCTGCGGCATATAGGCAATTGTCGGGCAGACACGGCCGCGGTGGCGCGAATTCTTCATGTCCCCGCCGAGCACGGTCACGCCGCCATCCTGTATGGTGCGGGCACCGGCGACAATCGACAGAAGCGTCGACTTCCCAACGCCGTCAGGTCCGATCAGGGCAACCATGGCGCCCTCTGTTATGTCGATCGAGACTTTGTCCAGAGCGCGCGTCTTACCATAGGAATGGCTCAGGTTTTCCAACTGTACGACAAGGGCTGGTTCGCGCGCTTCGACCATGGTGGATTGTCTCCGCCTCAGGGTGCCAACGGGTTTGCCAAATCCGCCGGCCATGGAGCAGCCGGATCGGTCTTGACATAAGCCCTGCCCGGAAGACCTGTCTTCACCTGCGCAAGATATTTTTGCAGAAGCTCGCGAGAGACCTGCGCCCGGATGCGGAACATGAGTTTAGCGCGCTCTTCCTGCGTTTCCACGGTCTTCGGAGTGAACTGCGCCACATCTGAGATGAAGGAAATGCGGGCGGGAATGACATATTGGGGGGCCGCATCGAGGACGATCCGCGCTTCGCTGCCGACGGCGGTGCGGCCGGCATTCTCGGTGGAGAGAAAGAAGGTCATGTAGACGTCGCCCACATCCAGCATGTTAAGCACCCGCCCGCCCGCCGCGATGATCTCGCCCGGCTGTGCGACCAGATACTGGACGCGCCCGTTGCGCGGCGCTTTCAATTCGCTGTCGCGCAAATCCGCATTGATGCGGGCAAGAGTTGCCTCGGCCGCCTGAACGACGGCCTTCGCGTCCATGACCTGCGCATTTGCTGTCGTGATCGCCGCCTCGCTGGCTGCAACATGGGCCTTTCCGGCGTCGAGCGTGGCAGCAGCTCCATCAACACGGGCGCGGTCGTCGTCCACAGTCTGGTCGGGCACAGAACCCGATGTGGAGAGTTGTGTGCTGCGCCCCAGTTTTTTCTGTGCCGACTGGAGAAGAACCTGGTATTGCGCGACGGTCGCGGTTGCAGCATTCTTTTCTGCTAGGCGCTGGGCAACAAGACTTTGCGCGGTATCAATCCCGATCCGGGCGCGCGTCAATTGTGCTTCCGCTTCGCGCCTCTGGGATTCGAGTTGTTCGATATCCATGCGGGCAACGACCTGACCGGTCTCGACATAATCGCCTTCCCGAACCAGCATTTCCTTGAGGCGCCCGGCCGTGCGTGCCGCAAGGTCGATTTCGACGGCCTCGATGCGACCATTGCCGCTGGCAATTCCCTTCATCGCGTCAGCAGCGACCTGAGCCGCGCGATATTGCCAACCGAAATAAAGGACGGCCGCAACAGCCGCCACGCCGCCGGCGATTTTCCAATAGCGGTTCAAGTCACACTCCCACGTCATTAGATCGGGATGTGTCTTCTATCGGCCTTCTGACCGGGGTGTGCCTTGATAGGGATCAATCTGCAAAAGCAGTGGATGCAAGGTTATCCTCCTGCTCGATACTGTAGCGCGATTGGATCAGCTGCCGGATACGGGTCCGACTCTCGTCAGCCGACAGGCTCGAATCTCGCTCGATCGCCAGCGCACCGTCAGAAAGCGTATCGTCGCGGATGACATTTCGGAACCACGCGGAATAGTCATGAGCCTTCAAATGCGCGGTCCATGTCGGCGCATCAAGCAATGCGGAAAGATCTATGAAATCCTGGAGGTTGTGTGCGTATCGGGCAATGCCGTTGAAGTAAAAGCTGCGCGGCTGTCCGACGTCACCGAGCGCATACTTGCCGCTGTGCCGGTGATGCGGTTGAGTGGGCTGTTCTAGCTTGACCAGCCTGACGGGGCTGTCAGTGGGTTCACCCTTCAATCGCCACATCAGAAACTCCGTCGGTCCAACGCGCGGCATATCCGGCGGCTGCGGCAGGTTCAGCATGTGCGCGACATCCGCCACAAGCTTGGGCGCTGTGGTGCCCATCGCAACGAAAACATCGACCTCCCCCAATCTACCAAGGCTGATCGAGGACGGGTCCACCGTGGCGATGACCGCGCCGGAGCGAGCCAATGAGGTTTCCGCTTTCTCTCCGACCGTGTGCGGCAGGATGTAGTGTGCCTCATCGATGATGAGCCATTGCGGACGCCCCGAGGTCCGGCGAAGCGTGCGGATGGAAGGCATCAGTTCGCTGAAAAGCCGTTTTCGCGCGGCGAGGCCGAGCGCCATCGTGTTAATGACAACATTGATGCCGGCCTGAAGCAGTAGCCTCAGAGCATCATCGGTGCTCGGCGGCGCGTCGATGCCTCCGATCGTTGCCGCGTTTTCGAGCGACAGATAATCGCCCTCCGGGTCGATGACGCAGAACTCGTACCCCTTCTCGCTCATACGTTCCGTCAGAAGCGTGAGATAGCTCGATTTGCCGCAGCCGGAATTTCCCGCGACGAGAACGACGTCTTCGGGGAGCAAATGGCAAACCTCGCCATTCTGGTCGAAGCCACCGACAATCCCGCGCCGGCTGAGCGGCAACATGCGATCGTCTTCATCGATGATGCGGGTGATGAATTCGGCGACGCCGCGGCCATGGTCTGCTGTTAACACGATATCGACCGAGGCCTTCAGGGACGGCAGCGCATTGGCAACCGCTGCCGAGCAGCCGCAGATCTGGAGAAATGAGTGATCATTCTCTGCATCGCCGCAGCCGGCGACGCTCAATGCGCAGATGTCGAGGTTCTGCAGGGCGAGTTTCAGGCCGGTTGCCTTGTTCACATTCGCCGGCAGCACCATGATGGCATCCTTGTTGAAGATGATTTGGTGCTCCAGCCCAAGATCACGCAGAGCATCGACGACGGCGTGTTCGTGAGGATGCCAGGTGGCAATGATCGAATGGCCGACCGAAAGCGGCATCGAGTTCTTCGACAACCGTTCGACAAGGGGTTGCGAGGGTGGCGGCGCGACGCCCCGCGTCCGGTCGGCAAGGGGCTGGTGAAGAACCGCACCGTTTTCAGCTATGACATAATCGAAAATGTCGAGGTCCCGGCAGGCATGTCGCAGATCGTCGAGTTGCCGACCGGTCACGAGGAGAAGTTTTCTGCCGCTCTCTTTCAGGCGAGCGAGTGATGCGATCGTTTCGCGCGAAACGAAGCCGTTTTCAGCGATCGTGCCGTCATAGTCGACGGCCAGCGCCAGAATATGCATGAGAAAGGCCCCGCAGCTAGACTGAATGCCCGTGAGGCTCAGGCAGACAGGGCAGAACGTCATTGACTGTCGTCATCACAACGCATTCTTCAGCATACAGTTGTGCTTGCTGCGATTTCGGCTCCCTTTGCCAGATAGATGTCTGCCTGCTTCACCCATTTTGCCGGTGTTTTGGGAAACGGTTCGAGCAAATGATCGATCGCCAGGCGCGCGCGCAAAAACATCCGAAACATGCCGTAGGCTTGCATCAGGCTTGGCGAGGGCGGGTTCTTGAATGTCCGTTGGACTTGGGTCAACAGATCGCGCCCGATCCACCCATGGCCGGCAATTTCCGCTTCGAGCGCGAGATAGCCGACTTCGTCATAAACGTCGATCTGCCGCATGTTCTTGTCGAACTCCAGCCTGTCGAAGACAATCGGCGGATCCGTCAGGCAGATATGTTCGAGGCGCAAGTCGCCATGGCCGTCGACGATGAGCCCCCTCCTGCCGCGTTCCATCACCTCTGCTGCGCAAAGTTCTACCAGCCTTGTGGCATGTTCCAGGTCCGATGGAGAGAGGTGGTTCGACAACTGCCCCCGCATCGCCAGAAGGTGTTCCTTGTTGATCAGGCTTTCGCGGCGCAGGTGTTTGAGATAAACCGCCGCACCATCCCGGTAGCTGCTGGTCCGCGCGTAAAATCCGCAAAGTACTCGCCCGAGCGCGACGACTTCGGCCGCAGTCACGTGGCGGTCCTGTAGGCGATGGTCGAGCATGTCTTCGTCTGGCAGTCGAACCATTTCCAGAAGCCACTCGACCGGCTTGCCGAAACCACCAAGCGCCAGCCGGCCGTCGTCTTCCGTGGTGACGGGCAGGATCCGCCTGTAGATGTTGCCGGCCAGCGCACGGTTGATCCTTAGCTCTTCCTCCAGAAAGGCCTTGCGCCGTTCCAGTGTGGAGAAGTCCAGATAGGAAAGGACGATGTTCTTCTTGAGCTTGTAGGCGAAGCGACCGGCGAGCAGAACATAAGCCGTGTGCGTCTCGCGGACCGTCGGCCGACACGCAGAGCGAACGGCCAATTCCGCTTCCAGGAAGGAGACGATTTCCGATTGCTCCATGTAAGGTCACTCGCGAGAGAGGGCGACTTCACCGCATGGCGACAAACCGGGGCTCGTTGCACCGGGCGTCGCTTGGTTGCTCGAAGCTAGTTTCAGCGCGCCCGCCCGCCATTGATGGCCGTCAATGTCCGTCGCGCCTGACTTGCTAGATTGAATTCGTGTGATGCAGGGACGTTTGCCGTGCGGCGGCACGCCGTGTCTGCGCGACGATTGACATCTTTTCCAGTGAACCACAGGAGGCATGAAATGGTTGAGACAACTGCTTCAATCCCGGTCAAGCAGGGCACAGAGATCGAAAAGGCGCAGAAGGGCAGCGGATGGCACGCCTTCAGCCAGCTGCGCAATGAAGTCGATCGTCTGTTCGAGGATTTCGGCGTCTTTGACTGGCGTATGCCAGTGATCGGCCGAACCCTGCCGCGGATGCTCCGCGAAACGGATGAACTTCGCTTTGTCCCGGCGATCGACGTGGCGGAACATCCGAAGGAATTCGTTCTCACCGCCGAGCTTCCGGGTCTGGAGGCCAAGGACATCGAAATCAAGCTGCAGAATGGCTCGATCGTGATGAAAGGGCAGAAGGAGGCCTCGTCAGAAACGAAGGAGGCTGAATATTACATTTCCGAGCGTCAGTTCGGAGCGTTCTGCAGGACCCTCTCTCTCCCGGACGGTGTGGATCGTGATCGCATTGCGGCCGAATTCTCCAAGGGAATTCTCAAGGTCACCTTGCCGAAGTCGGCCGAGGCATTGAAATCGGAGAAGACCATCAGCGTCAAGGCAGCCTGATGTCCGTTCTGTTCCTGTTGGGTCTTGAATGATGCTAACGACAAAATCGGCGCCAAAAAAGTCCGATTTGCGAGCAATTTCAATATATTTCGCTCCGGGAAATCTAAGGTTTCTCGGGGTGGAACATATAAACCTATGGTTTTATTTGTGTTATAAAAATATCACTTATGTTGAAT
>DATMTA010000137.1:0-27676 GCA_035565055.1 Ensifer sp. | reverse complement strand
CTGCCGGCCATCTCCCCCGCAAGGGGGGAGATCGGCAAAACGGCTACCCGCTATGCAACCACGCAGAGTTTGCGACCGACGATCAAGGCAGTACGATCCCGCGCGGTTGATTGTGAGTTACGCTGAGAAGGGGCAGGACCGCGCGCCATCCAATCTCCCCCCTTGCGGGGGAGATGCCCGGCAGGGCAGAGGGGGGGGGCCCCGGGGACACAGCCCTTAATTGATCCCCTTCGTCAGCCCCTGCACGAAATAGCGGTTGAGCACGAGGACGATGAGCACGATCGGCACCGTGGAGAAATGGGCGAGCGCGCCAAGCGTCCCCCAGGTGATGTCCTTGGTGCCATAGGCCGACAGCAGCGCCACCGAGATCGGCTTGGAATCGAGCCGTGTCAGGAACATGGCGAAGAGGAAGTCGTTCCAGGAAAACAGCACGCAGAAGAGCGCCGAGGCAATGATGCCGGAGCGCACTGCGGGCAGCGAGACTTTCCAGAAGGCGCCAAACTGCCGGCAGCCATCGGTCAGTGCCGCCTCTTCCAGCTCCTTCGGCAGGCCACGGAAGTAGGAAAACATCATCCAGCTGACGAAGGCGGTGTTGAGCACGCAATTGATCAGCACCACGCTCATCCAGCTCCCGATCAGCCCGATATCCCGCATCAGCAGGTAGAACGGGATGAGCGCCGCCACCGCCGGCACCATGCGGATCGTCATGAAGAAATAGGCCACGCCCATGGCGGCGGGATGGCTGGAGCGGGCGAGCGCATAGCCGGCCGGCACACCGAGAATGAGCGACAGAACCATCGAGCCGCCGGCGATCAGCAGGCTCGAGGTCACGAGACTGCCGACATCGAAGATCTTCAGCGCATTGCGGAACTGGTCCAGCGTCGGTTCGAAAAAGAGATGCGGCGGGATGGAGAAGATGGCGTTCGACGGCTTGTAGGCCGTCATCGCCAGCCACAGGAAGGGCAGCAGGAAGAAGGCGAGCGTGAGCAGCAGGAAGCCGCGCCGGGCCGTATCAAAGGCAAGCGAGCGCGTCATCATCGGCCGTTTGCCTTCTTGTCGAAATGGCGGATCATGAAGATGAAGCAGGCCGCGATCAGCGCCACGCAGAGCAGCGCGATATTGGCAATCGCCGAGGCCTTGCCGATGTTGAAGAAGCTCAACCCCTCCTTCACCGCATAAACCATCAGGGTGTTCGTGGAATTGCCCGGTCCTCCCCCTGTGGTGACGAAGACGCTGTCGAAGACCCGGAAGGCATCGATGGTCCGCAAGGTTAGAGCCAGCATGACGGCGGGAAGCATGAGAGGCAAAGTGATCGAGCGGAACGTGCGTAGCGGGGTGGCGCCGTCGACGGCGGCGGCCTCCAGCAGGTCGCCCGGCAGCGCTTTCAACCCGGCGAGCAGGATAAGCGCCACGAGCGGCGTCCACTCCCAGATGTCGATGAAGATGAGCGTCGCCAGCGCCGTCGAGGGCGTTGCGAAGAGGCCGCGCGGGTCGGTAATGCCCCAGTTGGCGAGATAGTAGCCGATCATGCCGTAATCAGCGAGCAGCAGGCCCTTGAAGATCAGGCCGACGACCAGCGGCGTGATGGTGACGGGAATGAGGATCAGCGTCAGGCACACGCGGTTGAACCTGTCGTCGCGCCAGAGCGCAAGCGCGATCAGGAAACCGAAGACGAGTTCGATGCCGACTGAAAACACCGTGAAGATCACCGTATTGGCGATCGCACCGCGAAAATCGGCGTCCTGTAGCAGGTTCACATAATTGTCGATGCCGACGAAATGCGTGCGCGCCGGCTTCAGCAGATTGTATTCGTAGAGACTGTACCAGATGCCTTTGACGAGCGGAAAGACGCCGAGCGCGATCACATAGGCAACCGCCGGAAGCGCCATGGCAAACAGGAAGAACTTCCGCCGCGTGGCAAAGGAGATTGAGGAGAGGCCCGAAGGGGCTCTGGCATCGGCTGTGCTGGACAGGGTCATCGCGATATTCGTCATCACCTTGCGGCCGGTTCGTCGCGTTTCGATCTGAGAGGAAAAGGGCGCCGCGCGCAAACAGAATCTGGCGCATCAACACCCGCAAAGCCTCCTCCCGAAATGAAAAGGCCCGCCTCACGATGTGTGTGAGACAGGCCTTTGGGAGTGTGGCTTAGAACAGCTTGGCGGCGGCAGCCTGGGCAGCGTCCAGTGCGGCCTTGGGCTCTGCCGTTCCGACGAGGACGGAATTGACAGCGGTGCCCAGGATATCCTGGATTTCCGGATATTCCGGAATGCGCGGACGATAGTCGCCGTCGCCGTTCTCAAACACTTCGTTGAGAACCGGCAGGAAGGGATATTTCGCATTCAGGTCCTTGTCGGCCACGGTGCTCTTGCGGATATAGCTGCCGGCGCCGGCGAGGTTCATTTCCTTCTGGATCGCGGGGCTCGTCACCCACTTGATGAAGGTCCAGGCGGCTTCCTTCTGCTTGTCCTTGGCATCAGCGTTGATCGCCATGCCCCAGCCGCCAATCCCGTAGATCTTCGGCAGGCCCTTGCCACGCGGGGCAAGTGCAATCGCCACCTTGCCGACCACCTTGGAGGTCTTGGGATCGTAATAGCCCGGCGCGCCGACCGACCAGGTCTGCATGTTGGCGGCGATGCCCTGCCGGAAGCTCTCTTCGCGGCCACCCCAGTCATAGTCGGCGGCACCCGGAGGCGCTGCCTTCTTGAACAGGTCGCGATAGACCGTCAGGCTCTTGATATTGGCTTCGGAATTGAGCGCCGGCTTGCCATCCTTGTCGAGGATGGAGCCGCCCATTTCGGCATTGTACTGCATCCAGTCCTGCGCGACCGCCGGGCCCTTCTGGCCGTTGGCGACGAAACCGTACTGCTTCTTGGCCGGATCGGTCAGCTTGTAGGCGGCAGCGACGAGGTCTTCCATCGTTTCCGGGGCCTTCAGACCCACAGCATCGTAAAGATCCTTGCGATAGGCGAGCACGTTGGCATAACCGGCAAAGGGATAGGCCACCTGCTTGCCCTTGTAATTGCCAAGCGCTTCCATGAGCTTCGGATAGATATCGGCGCTATCGAGATCCTTGGCGTCGCGCTTCATCAGCTCGGTCAGGTCGACCGTGTAGCCGTTGGCGGCGAACTGACCAGCCCAGACGATGTCCATGGTAATGAGATCATAGCCGGCGGTGTGGCCAACGAAATCGGCCGTCGTCTTGGTCAGCAGCGAGCCGTAGTCCATGATGTCGACCTTGAGCTCAGCCCCGGTCGCTTCCTTGAACTTCGGTGCCATCTGCGCCAGCACGGCTGAGAACTGGTCGTTCATCGATGCAAGATTAAGCGTGACGCCCGCGAGCGGCTTGTCGGCCGCCTGGGCCATGCCCGCCATCAGCGCGACCGCGCAAACGGTGGCAAACTTCTGAAAATTCCCCTTCATGAAAGTCATTCGTTTTTCTCCTGTTCATGATCGATCGCCACTATACATCAAACAAAAACGCACTCAAGTACACTTGACAAAAAAGTCTGAACGATCTGAATATAACAAAACTGAACAATATCGCGCATGATTTGCTTGGTAACTGTGCAAACTGCCTTGTTTTTGCGCAGCTTTGTTGCTGCTCAATCGGTTCGCACGCGTATCGGACGTCCTGCGGGCCCGCGCTCTAGGAAAACGTGTCAGGATCGAACATGAACATCGGCAGCAGTGCATCGCGACTGGAAGCGCTGGAGAGGCAGCTCGATGCCGAGATGGAAACGACGGAGGCTCTCGGCCGGGTCTGGGCCCAGGCACCGGTGGCCGGTCCCTCCGAAATGCCGCGCTACAATGTCGTGATCTGCGGCGCTGGCATGTCCGGGCTTGCCATCGCCTTTGGGCTGAAGCGGCGCGGGATTGAAGGCGTGCTGGTCATCGACAAGGCAGAGGAAGGGCGCGAAGGTCCATGGATCGGCTGCGCCCGCATGAAGACCTTGCGCTCCCCGAAATATCTCGCCGGCCCAGATTTCGGGCTGCCCTCGCTGACGCCGCGCGCCTGGTTCGAGGCCCTTCATGGTGCCGACGCCTATGAGAGCCTCGACAAGATGTCGCGACAGGACTGGATGGAATATCTCGGCTGGTATCGCAGCGTCACAGAGCCGACGGTCGCCAACAGAACGAGTCTCACCGGTATCTCCCATGTTGATGGCTGGCTGCGGCTCGATCTTCAGTCGGGCAGCACGTCTCGCCAGATCGAGTGCCATCGGCTGATCCTGGCCACCGGCATCGATGGCGGCGGCGCACCGCTGGTCCCCGACTTCATCCGCGCCCTTCCGAAGGAAACCTGGACGCACAGCGCCGAGGTCGCTGACGACAGCCATCTGAGGGATCGGGACGTCGCCATATTGGGCTCGGCAACATCAAGTTTCGACTGGGCGGTCACGGCTCTGGAAAAGGGTGCCAGAAGCGTGACCATGATCGGGCGTTCGCGCAATTTCGGGCGGACAGAGGTTCTTGCGTGGACAAATTTCCCGGGCTTTCTCGGGCACTTTCCGGAACTGCCTGACCTGACGAAGTGGCGCTATATTCGACTCTATAACGGCTTCAAGATACCGCCGACGCAAGATCAGTTCGACCGAGCCGTCTCCAACCCGCGCTTTAAAATGACATTGGGCCAAAAGGTCCGCTCAATGTCGCTCAAGGATGGGCGCATCGTGATCGAAAGCGACAATGGCACGGTCATGGCCGACCATCTCCTGCTCGGCACCGGCTACAAGATCGATTTCACGATACGGCCTGAGCTGAAGGCAATCGCCCCACATGTCGCCTTCTGGGGCGACCGCTTTGATCCGCCGGAAGGCGAGGCTTCGATGGAGATTTCCGCACACCCGTATCTCGGGCGCGGCTTCGAGCTGACGGCAAAGGATCCGCAAACCCATGGCTGGCTCTCGCGCATCCATCTGTTCAACTGTTCGGCAATTGCCAGCCTCGGCCCCATCAGCAATGGGGTCACAGGCATGAAATACGGTCTGCCGCGCATCGTCGATGCCGTGGCAGGCGGATTGTTCCAGGAGACAGCCCACGATTTTCTCCGTGACCTGGCGGCCTATCGGGAGCATCATTTCGATCCGCGCGGCCATGGCGAAGACTCGAAGGCATGAAGGAGGTGTCATCATGACAGTCGAGACGGCAGCGTCACTCGACACGGTTCTCGAAAAGGCCCGGCGCGACAGCGTGGAATTTCCCTATCTGCTCGCCAACCATGTTCCCATGGTTCTCGTGGCGCTCGACCGCATGGGAGCAACTCCGGAACGTCTGGACGATTGGTACACGACCTATCGGAGAGCACACAAGCTTGTCGTTGCGCCGCCGGCCATCAGCCGGATCCAGCGGGAGCATTGGGATGCTGCGCTGGGCGACCGAACGCGGGAGACCGACTACCGCCTCTATTTTACCTGCGAGGTGGAGAGGCTCGGCATCGACGCGGCCATCCGTCACTACCTGCCGCGTCTCATTCAGGGTGTGGCCGGCAGCGCACTTCACCCGTTGATGCGGCTCGCATACGCCGTCCTCAAGAACGATGCAAAAGAGGCCGGAGCGGCGCTCGGCTATTGGGCTGCCTGCTATCTGCCATTGCCGGGGCCGACAGGAGCCGCGCCGGATACGGCAGACCCCGCAGCAGTCCTCGCCGCCATGGATCACGTTGCGGGCGTACACGAATACACGCCTGAAACCGATCTGCTGTGGCACAATATTCGAGAGGTTGCCGCGCTCCCCGACTTCGCACCGGTCATCGACCGGCTGCAAATTGACGCGGAAACGCCGGAGCGAATGGCTCAGACCGCACTTGCCGTTTTTGCCGCAACAATGGATTTTTCCGCGCTGCACGCGGTCACCGGCCTGCACTGGGTGCGGCTGGTCGCGCCCTACCTCGATAACCCCTTGCCGCTTTACCGCGCATTCTGGCAGGTCATCGCGGCGCTGGTGCCGAAGATAGGATTTCCCTCGCTTCCGGACGACGCCGTCTTGCAGGAGATGCGCGAAACTACCGCACCCGATTGGCCGGAAATCCGGGCCGCGGCTATCGCTTCGAACGATGAACACGATGTCAGCCTCGTCTTTTCAGCCTCGCAGGAAGAAGAGGTCTGGGGAGACCCGCTCTATCGCGTCGTTGCTGCGCGCCGCGTGCGGCTGATCTGAGGCCCACGGCGCAGCAGGCGCGGGGTTCATCCGCCACGCGATGGCCGGAAGATCCGCGTCCGGCCATTGTCAAAGGTCCTCACCCCGTCCTTCCAGCCGGTCAGCACCCGCGAGATTTCACGTGTTGCGGCCCGGGGTCCGCTGGCATCAAGAAGAACCAGGGTCGCCGGCGCGCCTTCGGCCAGGCCATGCACCTTCCCCATAAGCCTGGCAGGGCTGGCAGAAACCATCTCGAAGACCTGCGACAGATCTTCATCGCGTGAAAGCTGCGCGACATTGGCGTAAAGATTGGCCATGCGGATGAGGGACGCATCGCCGAAGGGCGTGAACGGGTTCATCACATTGTTCGTTGCAATCGTCGTCACCACGCCGTGCCGGGCCAGAACATGTGCAGGCGCAATGCCACGAGGCACGAGCTTGTCGCGGCCGCGACCGTTGAGAAACAGATCGGTCGCCGGCAGGACGGTCAGCGCGATGCCCGCGCGGGCCAGCCGCCCGGCAATCGCCTCGACCTTTGCGGGCGCCATGGCGGACAGATTGGTGACGTGACCGATCGACACCCGCCCCTGCCAGCCGTTCCGGAGCGTCGCGTCGATCACCTCGGGCAGATCGGTATGGCGGGGATCGAGGTCGAAATCGAGATGGAAATCGACGGCGACATTGTGCTTGACCGCCAGTTCGAAAATCATCGCCACATGCCGCTCGGGATCCGGATCAGTATAAGGGCAGCCGCCAATCAGGTCGGCTCCGTCCGCCAGCGCGGCGTCCAGTATGTGGAAGGTTGCCGGCTCGTTGGTCAGCCCCTCCTGGGCAAAGGCGCAGATTTCGATGTCGATGGCAAAGGCATAGTCCGCCCTAATACGTTTGACGGCCTCGAAGGAGCGGAAGCCGGCGCGCGGGTCGATCTCGACGAAGGTTCGCATTCGAACTGTGCCATGGGAGATCGCCTTCTCGACAACACGGGCGGCACGGGCATAGACGTCTTCCGTCTGGAAGCCCGCCTTGGCGCGCGCGGTCTCACGCACGGCCTCCGGCAGCGTGCCCTCGCAGATCTTGCAACGGTCGAGAATACAGGCCTTGTCGAGATGGATATGGCTATCGATGAAACCGGCAAAGGCGAAAGCGCCCTCGCCCTCGTACGTTTCCACCGCCTCGCAGCGGATGCCCTGCGCCATCTTGAGGATGCGACCGTCCGAAACAGCGATATCAAGGAGCGGCCCACCGTCTTCCGTCCGGACATTGCGGATGACGAGGTCGAAACGTTCTGTGTCTTTCATGCTCACAGGCCTATCGCGCCTCCGTCGCTGCGCGGATCATGTGCGCCTTCCAATCCCCCATCGGCGCCGATGCGGATGACACCGGCCTGTCCGCCGAGCGGGCTCAACGTCGGAATGGCCGACACCTCATGTCCAAGTGCGGCAAGCCCCGCCAGTACATCCGCCCCGGCGTTCTCCTCGATCTTGAGGCTGTCTCGACTGTCGGAAAAAGTCTTGCCGAGCAGGAAACGCGGCTTGGCAAGAGCGGTGGCCGGGTCCAGTCCGTGGTCGATCATCAGGCTCAGGAGAAGCGCCAGCGTCTGCGGCTGGCCATCCGCGCCCTGCGTCCCATAGACCAGATGCGGCCTGCCATCCTTGAGCGCGAGGCCGGGATTGAGCGTATAGAAGGGCCGCTTGCCCGTCGCGTAACAGTTTGGACTTTGCGGGTCGGTGCTGAAAGCCGCACCGCGGTTCTGCCACAGGATGCCGGTATCGCCGACAACGACGCCGCTGCCCCAATCGAAATAGATGCTCTGAAGCAGCGAAACTGCCCGCCCCTCGGCATCCACCGCCGCCAGAAGCGAGGTATCGCCGTGCTGATGGACATGCGGCCAGGGGAACGCCCGGCCACTGTCGACGGCCGCCGCCTTCTCCGCAAGCCGCGAAGCGTCCAGCAAGCGTTCGGCGACGTTCGGTGCAACCGCCGGATCGGCAATGCCGGCGCGATCCAGAAACGCCTGCTTCACCGCCTCGACGAGAAAATGATAATGCCGCTCATCACCTGCCTCCGTCTCCTGGACCGCCAGCGCGCGCAAGACCCCCATGATACCGAGTGTCGTGCCCCCTTGTGTCGGTGGGGGTGGCGCGAGCAATTGCATGTCGCGATAGGCAAGCCGCAGCGGCTCCACCATCTCGGTCCGCGTCGTGGCAAGATCGGCTTGCGTCAGCGGGGAACCCGCCTGGGCAAGGCCTTTGGCAATTCGCGCCGCCAATGCACCTTCATAGAAGTCTCGCGCGCCGCGGGTGGCGATGGCCCTGAGGGTCTCGGCCAGCTGCGGCTGCCTTTGCAGCCCATCGCGCGCGAAAACCGACGCGAAGCCCGGCCAGCCGACGAGTTCGTCAGCACGAAAATCGCCCCAGAAGCGTTGCGAGGGGCTGACGGCAAACCCCTTTTCGGCGATCTCGATTGCATCGGCAAGCAGGTCCCCGAGGCTTTCGCGCCCGCCCCATTCGACCGCGGAGAAGGCGAGCAGCTTGTCCCAGCTATCGACAAGTGCCGCCGTTGTCAGCGTCGATTGCGGGCCCCGGAGAGGAATGACGCCTTCCGGACGCGCGTTCGCCGCGGCCTGTCCGATCCCCAGGAAACTGCGCGCGTTCCCCTGCTTGTCCGACACCATCCACACGGCATCGCCGCCGAGGCCGCAGAAATGCGGATAGGCGACAGCCAGCGCCGCCCCCGCAGCAACCAGCGCTTCGATGGCGTTGCCGCCCCGCGCCAGAACCTTCGCCCCGGCTTCACTCGCCAGCCAGTGCGGCGTGGCGATCATCGCCTTCTCCGAGCGGGCATTGCCGCCGGCGGGCTGCCTTGTGAACTGCGGCATCAGCGGATCACCGCACCGTTTTCGGCGACGAGGCGCCCGCCCTTGAAGACCCGGCGCGGCTTCGGTACGCCGACCACTGCCTCCGGTACATGTGCGGCAGCAAGCGTCACGAAATCAGCTTTCGCGCCGACCGCCAGACCATAACCGTCCAGTCGCAGCGCCTTGGCTCCGCCGGCCGTCACCACATCGAAGGCCGAGGCAAGTTCGGCATCCGTGAAGAAGCCCGAACGGTAGGAGATGATCTCTGCCCGACGGAGCATGTCGCCATCGCCAAAGGGCCACCAGGAGTCGCGAATATTGTCGCTGCCACTGAAGACGTTGACGCCCTCGGCGCGCAGTAGCGCCACAGGCGGAAAATTATGATGCCCCGGCGCGTTGGTCATGATGGAAACGCCGCTACGCGCGATGAGGCCCGCAATCTTCAGCGCCGCATCGCGCGGCAGATCGCCCAAACCATAGGCATGGCTGACCGCAACGTGGCCCTGCATTCCGAGCGCGACGGTGCGCGCGCAGATTTCCTCAATGGTCATCGCACCAAGCTGGCTGCCGTCGTGGAGATGGATATCGACATCGACGCCGTGTTTCTCCGCAACGCCAAATACGACGTCGAGATGACCTCTGATGTCGCGGTCAAAGGAGAGCGGATCGAGGCCGCCCACGAGATCAGCCCCCATCCCGATCGCGGCGTCGAGCAGGTCCGGCGTGCCCGGGCTTTTCAGAATCCCGCTTTGCGGGAAGGCGACCAGCTGGATGTCGATCAGGTCCCGATATTCCTCCCGCACCTTCAAAATCGTTTCGAGCGACTTCAGGCCGACCGACCCGTCAACCATGACATGGCTGCGCATCTGCAGCGACCCGTTGGAAATGCACAGATCAAGCTGATTGCGGGCGCGCACGTCCATAGGTGCGGCCTGCGCCATGTTCTGAGCCTGGAACGTCACGCGCTCGTGCACGTCGAACCCGTCGGTGCAGGGCTTGTAAGGGATCCACTTGTCGCCCCAGAAGCTCGTATCGAGGTGGATATGCCCCTCCACGAAACTTGGAACGAGAAGCGCGCCGGCGAGATCAACGGTGTCGCTCCCAGCCTCAGTCCCTGCCGGAACGATCGACTGGATGCGACCATCGCGCACGACGATATCCTTGAGCGTGCCGTCCTGCAGCAGCGCATTCCTGAAAAGCTTGTCCTGAAGGTTCACGGGGGCGTTCACTGGCATTCATCCTCATTCCGCCGCCGGCCGAGAGGGCCAGCGGATGCAACGCTATCAAGCAATATTGATGCCAGCGGCGGTGACAAAGGACCAGAGCAAAAGCCCGAACACAGCAGCGCCCCTGCACCAGTTTTTCGCTGGCGAGAGGCGCGGATGTAAAAATCATCGATCAGGTGCGGAAGGCACCGCTCCGACGGGAACCGAAATCAGACCGCTTCGAGCAGGTCTTCGTCATTGGCCGTCGCGGAAATGAGGTTCTTCGCCTTGATATAGGCGACGAGATCCTCGATGGCGATCAGCTTCAGGCTGTGCTTTTCGGCGAAGATTTCGAGGTCCGGCAGGCGGGCCATCGTGCCATCATCCTTGGCAATTTCGCAGATGACGCCGGAGGGCTTGAGGCCTGCAAGCTTGCAGAGATCAATTGCGGCTTCGGTGTGGCCGGGACGGCGCAGAACGCCTTCCGGCACGGCGCGGAGCGGGAAGATATGGCCAGGACGGGCGAAATCGTCCGGCTTGGCAGTCTCGTCCACTAGCGCCTGGATGGTCGCAGCGCGGTCGGCAGCGGAAATGCCGGTCGAGGTGCCCGGAATGTAATCGACCGAGACGGTGAAGGCCGTCTGCATCGATTCGGTGTTGCGCGGCACCATCGGCGGCAGCTCAAGCGCATCAAGGCGTTCGCCGGTCATCGGCACGCAGATGAGGCCACGTGCGTGGTTCATCATGAAGGCGATCTTTTCCGGCGTCGCGTGTTCGGACGCGAAGACGATGTCGCCTTCGTTTTCACGGTCGTGGTCGTCGACGACGACGATCATCTCGCCGCGTGCGATAGCCGATACCGCGTCTTCGATCTTTGCAAAAGTCATTTCAATGCCTTTCAAGGGTTATGCCGGAACCGGCACTCTCAAACGATCCCTCTTGCGAGCGAACGCACGAATATCCCTTGGGCGAATAGCAACGGTCACTCCTCGGCTGATAACAGCCAAAGGCTTCCGCGCGATCCTCTTCCATCCGGACTATACCGTCGGCTCCGGCATCTCACCGGATCTGCTGACCTTCCGTCACTGAAGTAACGAAAGCGCTCGCGGGCTCCGGGATTTCTCCCGATACCGCCGGTGGGGAATTACACCCCGCCCTGAGAACATGACAAAGATAAGACGGACTTAGCGGCTTTTGCAAGTGCTCACGACGGGTAAAATCGTTTCAACCTTGGAATAGGTTATTGAAAAACAGGCCCGTCAGGCAAAATGCTTTCTTCCCGGTACTCAGTTTGCAGCCGCACCAACCGGCAGTGCGTGCGTGAGCGTCGCGCCGAATTCGTAATAGGCAGCACGCACTGAAGCGAAACGCTCGCTATGGCTTTGCACGGACTTGACCGGCAGGACATCCGGATTGTCCTCCAGCAGCGCGATTGCCGCCTGCGTCCCGAACACCGTTCCCGGACCGATGCCGCGGCCGGAATAGCCAAAGCTGGCATAGGCGTTCGGACCGAAGGCAACGATCTTCGGAACATGGTCGCTGGTCATGGCGATGCGCCCCCGCCAGCTATGTTCGAAGGGCAGATCGCCGATTTCGGGGAAGAGTGCCTTGAGCTTGCGTCGCGCCCAGCCCGCATGAAACGGCGCGCCCAGCCCCTCGCTGTCACCCATGCCACCGACGATCATCCGACCAGCATGATCAGTCCGGAAGGAGGACATGACGAGCGCCGTATCCCAGCAGCCCTCGCCACCCGCCAAAATCTTTTCCCGCGCGGCAGCCGGCATCGGAACGGTGGCAAACTGGCAATAGCCGACCGGAATGAACTCCGGCTTGAACGGCGTCTCGATGCCGAGGTGGTAGGCATTGGTGCCGATCAGCAGCGACTTGGCCGTCACGACGCGGCCGTTGCAGTTCGCCACCCAGCGGTCACCCGCCCGCGCCAGCGCCGTTACCGGCGAGCGCTCGAAAATCGCCGCACCCGCCGTCTTGGCCGCGCGAGCGAGCCCGCGTGCATAGGCGAGCGGCTGAATCGTGCCGGCGCGCGGATCGAAGAGCGCACCGTGATAAACGTTCGTTCCCGTGCGCTTGGCCGCCTCGGCAGCATCCAGCAATTGCAGCGGCGCGCCGTGGCGGTTGCCCTGGCGGAACCGCTCGGAGAGGTCCTTGAAGCCTGCTTCCGAATGGGCGAGATGGAGCGTGCCCTTGCGGGTCGCCTCGCAGTCGATCCCCTCGCGCTCGATCAGCCCGTAGACGCGGCCCGGCGCTTCGCCGAGGTCGCGGATGAGCCGCGTGCCGTCCGCTTCTCCCATCTGTGCAATGATCTCGTCCGGCGGCAGCCAGAGGCCGGCATTGGCGAGACCGACGTTGCGGCCCGAGCCTCCGTGGCCAACGGTTTCGGCCTCCAGAAGGGCAACCGAAGCGCCGCGCCGTGCGGCTTCGAGTGCCGCCGAATTGCCAGTAAAGCCGCCGCCGATCACCAGGAGATCGACGGAGAGATCACGATCGAGCGGCGTGGCCGAGAAGGTCTCCCGGCTGCTTGCCCGCCACAGATTGGAACCGCGGTCAGATGTCAAATTTCACTCCCTGGGCCAGAGGCAGTTTGGAGGAATAGTTGATGGTCGAGGTCTGGCGGCGCATGTAACCCTTCCAGGCATCGGAGCCGCTCTCGCGGCCGCCGCCAGTTTCCTTCTCGCCGCCGAATGCGCCACCGATTTCAGCACCGGAGGGGCCGATATTCACGTTGGCAATGCCGCAATCGGAGCCGGAGGCAGAGAGGAAGGTCTCGGCTTCACGGATGTTGAGCGTGAAGATGCAGGAGGAGAGGCCCTGCGGCACGTCGTTCTGCAGCGCAATCGCCTCGTCCAGTTCATCATAGGTGAGAACGTAGAGGATCGGCGCGAAGGTCTCGGTCTTCACGGTCACCGACTGCGACGGCATTTCGACCAGCGCCGGCGCAGCATAGGCGCCACCCGGAACGCCCAAGGTCACGACCTCGCCGCCATGCACCTTGCCGCCCTCGGTCTTGGCATTGGCCAGAGCCTTCTGCATGGCATCCAGCGCACCCTTGTCGACCAGCGGGCCGATGAGAACGCCGGCCTCGCGCGGATCGCCGATCTTGAGCGACGAATAGGCCTTGGCGAGACGCGCGACGAGATCGTCCTTGATCGAGCGATGCACGATGAGGCGGCGCAGCGACGTGCAGCGTTGACCGGCCGTGCCGACGGCGGAGAAGACGATGGCGCGGACGGCCATGTCGAGATCGGCGGAAGGGGCGACGATCATCGCATTGTTGCCGCCAAGTTCGAGGATCGGACGGCCAAAGCGCGCCATGACCTTCGGGCCGACAATGTGGCCCATGCGGGTCGAGCCGGTGGCCGAGATAATCGGCACGTCACGCGAGGCCACCATAGCCTCGCCGACCGCCGCACCGCCGATGACGAGCTGGCAAAGCCCTTCCGGCGCATCCGCGCCGAAACGCTCGATGGCGCGCATCATGATCTTGTGCGTGGCAATCGCCGTCAGCGGCGTCTTTTCGGACGGCTTCCAGATCACCGGATCGCCGCAGACCAGCGCGAGTGCTGCATTCCAGCTCCAGACGGCGACGGGGAAATTGAAGGCGGAGATGACGCCGCAGGGACCCATCGGATGCCAGGTCTCGGTCATCTTGTGACCGGGGCGTTCCGATGCGATCGTGAGACCGTAAAGCTGGCGGGAAAGACCGACCGCGAAATCGCAGATGTCGATCATTTCCTGAACTTCGCCAAGGCCTTCCGAGGTGATCTTGCCAGCTTCAAGTGTTACGAGAGCACCGAGTTCGGTCTTGGCGGCGCGCAATTCTTCGCCGAGCAGGCGGACGAGCTCTCCGCGGCGCGGCGCGGGCACATCGCGCCAGGCCTTGAAGGCGGCGACCGAGCGGGCAATCACGCCCTGCATCTCGTCTGCGCTCGTCTCATGCACGCGGGCGATCTCCGCGCCGTCGATCGGCGAGCGCACCACGAGCGTCCCGCCGGAGAGTTCCGCCGGGGTCAGCCCGCAACCTTTAAGAATATCCTGATGCGTCATCCGCTGTCTCCATTTATGCGCGACCTACGGGCAGCGAGGACTCGGCCCACCGGTCGCATGATTTTCCATTTTTGACAGGATAGCGTGAACTCCTCTATGAATTGAGCGAAGAATTGGAACACTGGTTGGAGAAAAAGTCACAATGCTTGCCCCGCGACGCTTCCTCCCCTCGATCAGTTCGCTGCTTGCGCTGGAGGCCGTGGACCGACTGGGCTCGGCAACGGCCGCGGCGGAGGAACTTGCGTTCACACATTCGGCCGTCAGCCGGCAATTGAAGGTGCTGGAGGAGCAGATTGGCGTGACACTGCTGCGCCGGGTCGGCAAGGGCCTGGCGCTGACGCCTTCGGGCGCGGATTATGCCCGTTCGGTGCGCGACTGTCTCAACGACCTCGCCCGCGCCAGCCTCAAGATCCGCGCCGGCGGCACGCGCAGCAGCCTCAACCTCGCGGTTCTACCGGCCTTCGGAATGCACTGGCTTGCGCCGCGGCTAAAGGCGTTTTCGGCGCAGCATCCGGATGTGACCGCCAACCTGACAACGCGGCTCTCGCCCTTCGATTTCGCGCGGGAGAAGTTCGATGCCGCCATCCATTATGGCGGGCAGGACTGGCAGGGCGTCGATTATCTCGAACTGTCTCGCGAACGGGTCATCCCTGCGGCCAGCCCGGAGCTTCT
The DNA here is from genome assembly GCA_035565055.1 of Ensifer sp. Classification (GTDB taxonomy): domain Bacteria; phylum Pseudomonadota; class Alphaproteobacteria; order Rhizobiales; family Rhizobiaceae; genus Ensifer_A. Next base: position 12,745 of record DATMTA010000137.1, on the reverse strand, counting down.
CGGCAATGGGCCGAAGACGGCGCAGGAACTCCTGTCGATGCCGCTCCTCCATCTCGAAAGCCGGCCGGGCGCGTGGGAGGAGTGGTTTTCGGCACAGGGCGCCGATGCCGACCGCCTGCGCGGGATGCTTTTTGACCAGTTCACGGCGATGGCAGAGGCCGCCGCCTTGGGATTTGGCGTCGCGCTTCTGCCGGAATATCTCGCAGAAAACGAATTCCAGCGCGGCCGCCTGCGCCCAGCCTTTGCAGACTACCTGCCGCTTGCCGGGCGCTATTACCTCGTCTGGCCAAACAGCCAGCCGCCCAGCCGTCCGCTCGCCTCGCTGATCGCCTTCCTGAAGGAGACCGAGGGAAAGGCCGTCACGGCACCTCGATAACCGAGAAGAACAGACCAAGCTGGCGGATGGCATTGGCAAAGCCTTCGTAGTCGACCGGCTTGGTGATGTAGACATTGGCACCGAGATCGTAGCAGCGCTGGATCTCGCGCGCGTCGTCGGTGGTCGTAAGGATAACCACCGGCAGGCGCTTCGTGAACGGGTTCTCCTTGATATGCTGGAGAATCTCCGTGCCCGACATGTCCGGCAGATTGAGATCGAGCAGGATCAGCAGATAGCGGTCCGCCGAGACTGTTCCGCTCATATCCTTGCCCAGGATGTATTCCAGCGCCGACGTTCCATCGGTGAAGGGCACGATCTCGTTGTGGACCCCGGCGCGGCGGACGTTCTTTTCGATGAGGCGCGCATGACCCTCATCGTCCTCGATCATCACGATCGTGACTTCTCTACCATTGGCTTTCATGCAGACATACTCCTTAAAACCTGCGTGAGATCGGTGGGCGTGGTCAGTATGAAGGCCGACCCCTCGCCCGGCACCGAGCGGACATCGATTTCGCCACCAAGATTGCGAGCGAGCGAGCGAACATGGGCAAGGCCGATGCCCTCGCCCCGCTGATCCTGCGGACCGGCGCGGCGGAAGAGCTCGAAGACCCGCTCCAGATCGTCCGCCTCGATGCCGCGACCATTGTCCTCGACGATGACGTCGACAAGGCGTCCGCGACGGATGGCTTCAATCTTGATCCGCAACGGACGTTCCAGGCTTCGATACTTGATGGCGTTATCGACCAGATTGGCAAGGATCTGCTCGATCGACATGCGATCACTGAAAAGTTTCAACGACGACAGAGCAAGATCGACCTCACCCCCGACCTCGTCTACACGATGCTGCTGGCTCGCGACGACATTGGCCGCAATGTCCTTGATGTCGATGGACTCGGGCTTGAGCTGGCGTCGGCCATCGCGCGAGATCTTGAGGATCGCGTTGATCAGACCGTCCATGCGGGAGGTCGAAGACCGGATGAAGCCCAGCGCCTCGGGCATGTCCTGCTCGACCGCCATGCGCGCATCCTGTATCTGCTGTTGCGAAACCGGTGCGCCATCCGCCAGCACATAGGCGCTGACATCCTTGATCGAGCGGTCGAGTTCGCTGGCAAAGCCCATGATGTTTACAAGCGGTGCACGCAGGTCATGCGTGACGATATAGGCGTAGCGCTGGATTTCCTGGTTTGCCCGCACGACATCCTGCGTGCGCTCCTGAACACGCTCTTCCAGCTCCTCGTTCAGTCTCATCAGCTCGCGCCGCGCCTCGGTCAGCGATTTGACATGGCGCATGATGATATAGATCGCGCCGCCCAGAACGATCAGGATGGCGATGAAGGCGGCAATGATGATGAATTGAAGACGCTCGGAGGTCGCTTCATGCTTGCCGACATTGTTGCGGATCGCCATGTCGGACGCAGCGATGATGGTCTGCATCTTCTCCCGGATGCTGGTCATGAGCTGCTGGCCGGCGCCATCGCTCACGGTTCGCCGCGCGGCCTGAGGATCGCCCTTCTGCGCCGCCTCCACCGTCGTCTGCATTTCCCGGAGCTTCTGCCCGATCAGATCATAAAGCCCGGGCAGATCGTGCCTGTGATCGGTCAGGCCGCCCACCGCCTTGGTGAGCGTGTCCTCAGCGGTCGCGATCTTCGCAACGGCATCTTCATAGGGTTTCAGATAGGCGGGCTCCATCGTCAGCAGATACCCGCGCTGACCCGTCTCCGCATCCTGCAACAGGCTGAACAGGTCGACCGCCGCCGAGCGCGCGATCCGCTCGGCCACAAGCTTGTTGAAGGTCGCCTGCGTCTGCGAAATCAGCACGATGGCCGACAGGACGACAGACACGAGAAGCGCCGAACCGCAGAACAGCATGATCAGCGAGTTTCGAACAAATGGCCTGTTTATCGTCATGAGGAAACCGGTAGCAGAATGGAAGGGAACCGTTGACGGCACAAAAACAGAAAAAGCCGCGCCTCGAAGAGGCGCGGCGGAGTTAGGCCGTCATGAGGGGACTTGGGAAGGGCGACGGCCGGTTCGGGGACTGCAAATGACTTCAAAAATTCTCCACACATTCAAAGGTCTTCAGAGTTTGCAGTATCGGAGGGATGCAACTCCACATGCAAGGGTCGGCTGAAGAACGCACTCCACCGACTGAAGTTCCCGCTGCATGAAAAAAATGTTCTCGCTCGTTTTTTCGAGATCGGGAACATTCCGGAGCTCACCGCGTTGATTGCCCGAACCGTCAATCCCACGGACCAGCACAAAGGAGATTCCGAATGGCTACCACGACCTCGATCTTGAAGGGCGCCAGCACCGAGGCGCAGACTAACATGAGCGATCTGGAAGCGCGCGTCGAACAGCTGACGACGCAGCTGGCGGAACTCGCCAGGAGCGTATCCGGCTACGGCAACGGCACGATGGAAACGCTTGCGTCGGAAGCTCGTCGCATGAAGAATGACGTGGCTGATCGCTCTGTCGCCATCGCATCGGCTGCCAAGGACACGGTGATTGCAGCCGAAGGCGACCTTGAGCAGCGCATTCGCGAAAACCCGCTGACCGCCATCGGCGTTGCTGCCGGCATCGGCTTCCTGGCCGCCATCCTGACCCGTCGGTGAGCCCGTGGATTTCCTGATCAGCCAGATTGCCCAGGCCGCGGCGCGCGGCCTGGAACCGTCAACCGAGCGCCTGCAGCGCAGCGTCGTCGGCGCAGCCGTCACCGCGATCTTCGCCGCCATCGCGTTGGTGTCGCTCTTCGCAACCGGCTGGTTCGCGATCTCGGAGCGTCAGGGGCCTGTCGTTGCGAGCGCCTACATGACGATCGCTGCCTTGGTGCTTTCGCTCCTCGCATGGGCGATCGTGACCGTCCTGAACCGCCGCGCCCGGCGTGTTTGGGAAGAAGAGCGGCGACGGATCGCTGCGGCCTCTTCCGCGCGAACCGGTGGCACGCTCCTGGCGCTGACTGAGCTTCCGGCACTGGTGAAATCGAGCCCGGTGATCACCATTCTTTCGGTGGCCGGCATTGCCTATGCACTGATGAAGTCGCGCAGGTAACTTGCCTCTGCGACAGCTGAGAAAAATATACACAAGCTATTTCAAAAGGTTCCGGCGCATTTTCGAAAAAGACCGCGCGCCAGGGAACCAAATTGCTCCGTATGCGTTGTAACGCAGCAGAGCGCAGTTTTGACTCCATGGAGTGACTTTATGTCCTTGACCGCCCGTGTCGCGATCCACCTCCCCCTTCTGAGACGATTTGCCCGCGCGGTGACCGGCTCGCAAACATCCGGCGATGCCTATGTTGCCGCGATGCTCGAGTCTCTCATTGCCGACATTTCCATCATGCCGAAGGAAGACGATGACAAAGTTGCCGTCTTCAAGCTCTTTATCAGCGTCTTCGACAGGCTGGACGTCCCCGTGAAGCCGATCGAGACGCCGTTTGCATGGGAGAAACGGGCGGCGCATAACCTGCTCAACCTGCCCAAGCGCGAGCGGATCGCATTCTTGCTGATGGCGCTGGAAGGTTTCTCGAGCGCTCAAGCGGCCGCCGTTCTCAGCGTCAGCGAAACGGAATTCAGCAGGCTCATCGACGAGGCAACCCGTCAAATTTCCGAGCAGGTCGTCACCGATGTCATGATCATCGAGGACGAGCCGCTGATCGCGCTTGATATCGAGCAGATGGTGGAAGAGCTCGGCCATACGGTCACCGGCATTGCCCGCACCCACACGGAAGCGGTCAAGCTTTACGCCGAGACGAAGCCGAAGCTGGTTCTCGCCGACATCCAGCTTGCCGATGGGAGCTCGGGCATCGACGCTGTCAACGACATTCTGAAGAGCGACAGCACTATTCCGGTAATCTTCATCACCGCCTTCCCGGAACGCCTGCTGACGGGCGAGCGGCCGGAACCCGCCTTCCTGGTTACCAAGCCTTTCAATCCCGACATGGTAAAGGCCTTGATCAGCCAGGCGCTGTTTTTCAATGAAAGACAGAAAGAAGCTGCCTAAGGCCGTCACCGCTAAAATAATAAAATGAGACCTGTCGGACCGGCGCATGTCTTTAGGATGTGCCGCCGGCCGAAATCGGGGTATTGGAGTCGTGAAGCGACTGTCATGGGTAGAGCCGGGAGAGATCGACGCGCTGGCGCGCGACTTCTTTATCCATGCCCTGGTCGACATGGGCGCCTGCTACATTCTTTACGACCAGAGCGGGCTTTGCATTTGCATCACGAGCCTGCCTCCGCGCTGGCAGGGCAAGTATACGGAACGTCCGACAGATCTTTTGCTCTTCGGACCCGAGCTTGCCGAGCGGCTGGCCGCCATGCGCGCCAAACTTGTGGAGCCGGGTGACAAGGCAGATCTCGAAATTGCCATCGCTGACGAGAACATCTACGAGTTTCGCAGCCACATGGTCGCGATCCCCGGGCAGGGCAACTACGTCATCATGTCGATCTCCGACCGGACGGAGGAGCGGCAGCGGGCAAAGACGCTGCATTCCCTGTTGCTCGAAGTCAGCCACCGGTCGAAGAATCTTCTTGCGATCGTCCAGGGGATTGCATCGCACACTGCACGCTTCACCGGCAATCTTGACGATTTTCTGGTCAAGTTCAGGGGACGGCTTTACGCGCTTTCCCAGTCCCAGGATCTGGTGACGGCATCGAGTTGGCGAGGCGCCGATTTCATGGAGCTGGCACAGGCCCAGATCGGCCGCTACATCACCGGAAACCCCGACGCGATCACCATCGAAAGCGATCCGATCAACCTGACGCCCAATGCGGCAACCCATCTGGGACTGGCGCTGCATGAACTGGTGGTCAACGCCATTACCAACAGCGATATCCTGTCGCAGAAAAACGCCGTGCAGGTCCAATGTCATCGGGTGGATACGCCGGAAGGACAGCGCATCAATTTCCGCTGGACCGAACAGCTTTACTCAAACCCCGTCCAGCCTTCGGACTGGACCCAGCACTTCGCGAGCACCGTGCTGCAGCGCATCGTCCCGGCCGCTCTGGGTGGCTATGCGGTCAACCGGGTCGAGGACAACAGCATCAGTTACGAGCTGACATTCCCGCTTGAGGGCCGGCCCTAGGCGCAACGGGCGATAGCCTGCCTCATCCCCGCCCATGCTGAATTCTCAGAATGATCTATCGAGCCACGGAGAGGCTACGACCCATGAACCGTTTTTCCTGCGAGACCTGCGATTCCGTCATTCATTTCGACAATGCGCTATGCCTGAGCTGCGGCTCCACGCTCGGCTTCGAAAAGGAGGCGCTTACCATGCGAGCCTTCAGCGAGGCGCCGCCGGAGGGGTTCGTAACCTGCGCCAATGCTTCGACCTGTGGCTGCAACTGGCTCGCGTCGGCGCTGGAGGGCCCAAGCTTCTGCTTTGCCTGCTCGCTCAATCGCATGGTCCCGGATCTTTCCAATCCCGCTCATGTCGATCGCTGGACCAAGCTCGAAGCGGCCAAGCGGCATTTCCTTTACGGGATTTTGAAGCTCGGCTTGCCGATCGTGACGCGCGACGAAGATCCCGAGGAGGGCCTCGGCTTCGAACTGCTCGCCGACGCGCCGGATATCGGCCATGTCATGACGGGCCACGAGAACGGACTGATCACCATCAATATCGCGGAGGCCAGCGCTGCGGAGCGCGAAGCGGCGCGTGAGGCCATGGGCGAAGCGCTCAGGACGCTAATCGGCCATTACCGACACGAGTCCGGTCACTATTACTGGAACCTGCTCATCCGCGACGGCGGCAAACTGGATGCTGCCCGCGCCGTTTTCGGTGATGAAACGCTCGATTATGCAACAGCGCTGGAGAACCACTACGCCAATGGCGCACCGCCCGACTGGCAGCAGAATTTCGTCAGCGCCTATGCATCGAGCCACCCCTGGGAGGATTTTGCCGAAACATGGGCGCATTATCTCCACATCGTCGATGGGCTTGAAACCGCCTACGCCTACCATGTTCAGAGCGAAAGCACGGGCTGGCGGTTTCAGCAGGGGGGCGATGCGCCGCTCGACCGCATCATCGCGGCCTGGGTGGAACTGACGATCGGCATCAACGCCATCAACCGAAGCCTGGGGCAGCCGGACCTCTACCCCTTCGTCTTTTCCGAGCGAGTCATCGAGAAGCTGGAATTCGTGCATCAGCTGGTGACCGCGAAAGCGTGACATCCGGAACAAACTTCCGCCTTAAACGTTAAACCGGCACAGACGTTGGAGGCGAACATGAGCAATGTCGCAGCAATACTGGTTTTGGTAGCGTGCCCTTTGAATTCAACGCATTGCATCTCGGAGCCGGTGAGAATTTCCACCTATGAGCGCGCCCAGCAGTGCGAGCAGCAGCTGCCGGCGGAGATCCGCAAGCTCAAAACACCGGGAATGCGCATACTCGGCTCCTGCAACACATTCGATGCGAGCCTGATTGCCAGGATGAAGCCGATCAACGTGACCAACAGGATCGACGTCAACAACCCGAGGGCGGGTGACGATTCCCGGACCGCAGTGGGATTTCAGGAAAAGATCCGATGAGGCGCCACGCAGGGGGACAGGCCATGCACATCTTGTGGGACAAACAGGAACAGACAGACGATGGCACCGACCGGCGCACCGACTGGGCGATCGTGGCGGGCGAGCTTGAGAGCGGCCTCCCGTTTCATTCGGGTCGGGCGCTGACGTGGCTTTCAGTCACGCAGGCTCTGATCCAGGTCTCAGGTCTGCTCTTCATCATCTACGCCTGCCTGCAATAATTCTTCAGCAAGTCGAGACAATTCCTCATGCATGGTGCGGCGGCTCATTCGGAAGCCCTTTTTCTCCTTCAGATCGTGCTGCTCGTGGTCGTCGGGCGCCTGTTCGGCGAATTGATGGTTCGTATCGGCCAACCTTCGATCATGGGCCAGATCATCGGCGGAATCTTGCTGGGGCCCTCTGTCCTCGGCCATTTCGCGCCGGGCGTCGAAGCCGCGATCTTCCCGCAGGTTGATGCCCAGAAGAGCATGACCGAGGCCGTCGCTCAGCTTGGCATCCTCTTTCTCCTGCTGCTGGCGGGAATGGAAACGGATCTCGGGCTCGCCATGCGGCTCAGGCGCTCCGCCGCCAGCATTTCTCTGGCAGGCATCGTCATTCCCTTTACATGCGGATTCTTTCTCGGCGAGATGATGCCACAGCATCTGGTCCCCAATCCGGATCAGCGCATCGTGACGTCACTCTTCATGGGCACGGCGCTCGCCATTTCCTCCGTCAAGATTGTTGCGACGGTCGTCCGGGAAATGGACTTCCTCCGTCGCAATATCGGACAGTTGATCGTCGCCTCGGCCATCATCGATGACACGATCGGCTGGGTGGTCATTGCCTTTACCTTCAGCCTCGCCAAGTCGGGCAATGTCGACCTTGCCTCGATCGGCACAAGCGTCTTCGGCACACTCGCCTTCATGCTTGTGAGCTTTACCATTGGCCGCCGTCTGGTCTTCGAAATCATTCGGCTGACCAATGACAATTTCAAGAGCGACCTTCCCGTCCTGTCGGCCATCATCGCCATCATGGGCGCCATGGCCATGCTGACGGACATGATCGGCGTCCACACCGTGCTCGGCGCCTTTGTCGCCGGCATCCTGGTCGGCGAGTCGCCGATCCTCACCCGACAGATCGACACGCAGTTGCGGGGTCTGACGACCGCCCTCTTCATGCCCGTCTTCTTCGGGCTGACAGGCCTCAAGACCGATATCGGCGTTCTCTTCGAGCGCGACGCCCTGCTGCTGACGCTCGGCCTGATCGTCGTGGCCAGCATCGGCAAATTCGGCGGCGCATTTGTGGGCGCGCGGCTGAGCGGCCTGTCGCGAGCAGAGGCCCTGGCTCTCGGCTCCGGCATGAACGCGCGCGGATCAACGGAAGTCATCATCGCAACCATTGGCCTGAGCGTGGGCGTCCTCAACGAGCAGCTTTTTTCGGCGATTGTCGCGATGGCACTGGTGACCACGATGGCCATGCCGACGATGCTACGCTGGGCGCTTCGCCGCCTGCCTCTGCGCGAGGAGGAGGAAACCCGACTTCTCAAGGAGGATTTCGAAGCCGCGAGCTTCCTGAACCGGTTTGAACGCCCTCTCCTCGCCGTGGACCTATCAAGAGGCGGCGAACTGGCGGGCCGGCTTGCCGCGAACTTTGCCCAGGCGCGCGCAACGCCGCTGACGATCCTGAATGTTCAGGACAAGTATGAGGCGGCGGCAGCGGACAGCACAGCCGAAAACGAAGCGCCGGATATCCGGGAAAAGACGGAAGCCTTTGCAACGCGCCTGCGCGAGCGTGCCGAGCGGGCGAAGGAAAGCGCCGACGAGAGCGCGCAGGCGGAAGGCATCCACATCACGACCCGTCACCGTGACGGCAAAGACTTGGCTGACATCCTGAAGGACACGGCGGACAAAGGCCATGACCTTCTGTTTGTCGGCGTCGATCCGGTCAGCTCCGAGAGCGGCGGCGTCTCCCGCCGGGTGTCACGACTTGTCGGAGCCTTTGCCAGCACGGTCGCCATCGTCGTATCCCGAGAAGGTCGCACGCCGGTCGGCGATAACGAGTTGCGGATCCTCATTCCGATCAGTGACACCGAACGGTCTATCCGCGCGGTCGAGTTCGGTTGCGCGCTTGCCGGCGCCAATGGTGCGGCAGTCGCGGTGATCTACATCCTCGAGCCCAGCGAGACGCAGCAGCGGCCGCGGTTTGGCAGGGAGGAAAGCGGACACGCCGCCGCGTTCGAGCGTATAGATGAAATCAGTGCACAAACGGGGATCAAGATCACGAAGACCCTGCAGGAGGGAAGCTCGGCGGAGGTTGCAGTCTTGAGACACGCGCGGCGCGGCCGATACAACCTTCTCGTCGTTGGCGTCAGCCGCCGGGCGGGCGAACGCCTGTCCTATGGCCGGATTGCCGACACCCTGCTTGATACCTCGGATCGCTCGATCGTCTTCGTCGAAACCGAGCAGGCATGAAAAAGCCCGGGAGCGACCCGGGCTTTCGAAGAACCTGCCTTTTGATCCGGGTTACGGCGCGCGTCGGAAGCCACCGAAGACCAGCGATGCGAGGAACAGGATCAGGAAGACAAAGAAGAGGATCTTGGCAATCCCGACCGAAGCCCCGGCAATACCGCCGAAGCCCAGCGCGCCGGCAATGATGGCCACAGCGAGAAACAGAAGAGCGTAGTAAAGCATGTGACTTCTCCCTAGTTATCGGGGGAAATAACGTACCAGCCCAGGAAGAGTTCCTTCTCGATATGCCATTTGCCCCATTCCTGCGAATTGTGCAAGAATCGTGGCGGCGGATGGAACCTTTTGCCGTCCCCTCCGTTTACACGGGTGTCGCCCAATGATTGGTATGAATGATGAACAAGCCCAATGCTGAGAGCCCCAAGAAACGACTGAACGGCGGGCTGCCGCCGGCGGACGTCGTTCAGGATGGGATTGCGCTGCGTCTGCGCGAACTCTACTCCAATATCGAGAACGAAGGTATTCCTGATAACCTTCTGAATCTGCTGGAAAAACTGGACGAAGCCGAGCGCGCCCAGACGGGCGGCCAGACCCCAGAGGTTTAATACATGGCCGACACCGAGAGCCATCAGCTTCAGTTCAAGCGTGAACTGCTGAAAACATTGCCGAGCCTGCGCGCCTTCGCCATCTCGCTGACCGGCACCTATGACAAGGCGGACGATCTGGTCCAGGAAGCTGTGGTGCGCGCATGGTCGCGTCAGGACAGCTTCGAGCTCGGCACCAACATGAAAGCCTGGCTGTTCACGATCCTGCGCAACGAGTTCTACTCGCAGATGCGCAAGCGTGGGCGCGAGATTTCCGATGCGGAAGGCGTCTATACCGAGCAGATGTCGGTGCATCCAAACCAGTTGGGCTCGATCGACATGAAGGACTTCATGACGGCGCTCAACAAGCTTGCCGAAGACCAGCGCGAAGCGATTGTCCTCGTGTGCGCGTCGGGTTTCTCATACGAAGAAGCAGCCAATATCTGCGGTTGCGCCGTCGGGACGATCAAGAGCCGCATCAATCGCGCCCGTGGTCGCCTGCAGGAACTGCTCGGGATTGATGGCGAGAGCGACTATGGCCCCGAACCGCATATTGCAGCGGTCCTCAGGCACACGGTCTCCGTCTGAGCCCCTTCAACCGGGCTGGACGCCCATGAGAAGCCTTTCGATGAAAGCTCGAACCTCCGTTTCATTGAAGGGCTTCTGGATCAGCGGAACGTCCGGAAAGCTACGGCTCACATCCGCCAGATCGTTGCTGGCGGTGAGCAACAGAAGCTGTGCGCCCGCTGCTCGCGTGAGAGCGACGTAATGCGAATCTTCTTCCTCCACTCCGGAAAATTCGAGGACGATGAGGTCGAAACGCTTTTCGGCCAGAGCATCCGCCAACCTGTCACGCCGGCAGATTTCAACAGAGCAATCAAATGTTTCCGAGAGAATGCGCTCGGCTTCCAGGGCGATGAAAATCTGATCTTCGGCGATCAGGATCGCAGGACGACTGTCTACCATGACGGATGTGAACTCACCTGTTCTTGCGACTCCTCAATGGAGCTCTCGGGTGGCCAGGCGCCCGGCTCGGGCAAAGCTTCTGGCGGCGTGTACCCAGATGCCGCGAAACTCGTACTCGCGTCATTTAAAAATGACATGTTTCAAAGCACCATTTACATGCGCGTATGAAAAGCGCGTATTCGGGCGACGGAAATACAAAGGGTGTGCTTATGGATGCGTCGACAAGTCCCCCCATGATCAGATGTGACGCCTGTTTTCTGAGGCGTATGAGCGGGTTTCGCTCCATGTCCGGGGACGAGGCGAAGTTGATTGCAGACTTCAAATCCGGTGAGATTCGCTGCGAACCGGGCATGAATCTCATCTCGGAAGGCACGTTCAGCCCACATCTCTACACCGTGCTCGAAGGCTGGGGATTCCGCTACAAGTCGCTCGAGGATGGCCGACGTCAGATCCTCAACTATCTCGTGCCCGGCGACCTTGTTGGCTTGCAGGGCGCGCTTCTTCAGGAGATGGACCACAGCGTCGAGGCGCTGACACCGATGCGTCTTTGCGTCTTCGAGCGCAGCCGATTCCTGACGATCTTCGAGAAATCCGCAAGCCTCGCTTTCGATGTCACCTGGATTGCCTCGCGCGATGAACGGATCCTGGATGGACATATGCTCAGTCTCGGCCAGCGCACAGCAGTGGAACGAGCGGCCTACCTGCTTGTCTTCCTGTATTTCCGTGCCTTGCGCTCGGGGCTTCTGTCGCCCTCGAACGCGCAAATACCGCTCAGCCAGAGCCTTATCGCCGACACGCTCGGTCTCTCGCTGGTGCACACCAACAAGACGCTGAAGCGTCTCGCACAGCGTGGACTCATCGTCTGGCGGGGTCGCGCCTGCGAGATTCTCGACCCGGAAGGCTTGTGCGCGCTGGCGGAGTGGGAACCACCCGTGGCCAGTCCTCGCCCGCTGATCTGAGCGGACGCGCAGCCGTACTTTCTCGGAAAACTTCGGAACCACTTCGTTGGGCGGACGTTCCGTTCAGGTGACCAGTCGGGTTGACGCCCTGTCGCTTGACCGGAAAGACAACAAACGAAAAGGAGACATCCGATGTTCAAGACCCTGATTGCCTCGACCTTTCTCGCGGCTTCCATCGCCGTCCCCGTCATGGCTGCGGATTCCGGCACATCTGGCACCAACATGAACAGCAATGGCGCGGCCGGTACGACCAATGGTGGCGCTGCTGGTACCAACAAGAGCGGCACCACGCCCATGACGACGCCGGGCTCGACAACCGGTGCAACCGGCACCACAACGGGTGCAGCCGGCACGAACACCGCGGCGGGCGCCGCCGGCACCGTCATGTATGGCCAGAACGTTGCCGCCTCCAACATCATCGGCGCTTCGGTCATGGATGCCAGCAACACCAGCATCGGCAAAATCGATGACCTCGTGCTGAACGGCCAGGGTCAGGTGACCGACTATGTCGTGGACGTCGGCGGCTTCCTGGGTATTGGCTCCAAGCGCGTGGCCCTGACCCCGCAGGATGTCACCATAACGGCTGACGGAAACGGCAATCTTCAGGCCAAGACCCAGCTGACCAAGGATGCGCTGAATGCGCGGCCGGACTATACCAAGCCGGAAGTTCCCGCACCCAAAAACGGTAGCGCAGGCACGACATCCGGCACCGCTCCGGCAGGCACAAGCGGAGCCACCGGAACGACCGGCGCTGCCGGCGGCACGACCGAGCTCTGCGTCTTCAGCACCTCGCCGATGCGGTCCGCGCACACCGCGGCGCGCGGGATCATGATGCTCATGAACGTCGTGATCATCACGGCGACGAGGATCTGCATCAGGTAGCTGAGAAACGCCGTCATC
>DATMTA010000136.1:0-41630 GCA_035565055.1 Ensifer sp. | reverse complement strand
GATGCTGATGGGACGCGGCCCGTTCGGGCGCGGTTTCATGGGCGAGGGTGGTGGGCGTGGTCCCGGCCGCGGCGGTTTCGGCGGCGGTGACGACGGGTTCGGCCCGCGCGGACGCTCGCTCGGACAGGGCCATATCCGGCTTCTCGTGCTGTCGCTGATCGAAGCCGAGCCGCGGCACGGCTATGATCTCATCAAGCAGATCGAGGAGATGAGCGGCGGCGCCTATGCGCCCAGCCCCGGCGTCATCTATCCGACTCTGACGCTTCTGGAAGAGGCGGGCTTCGCTGCGACCACGTCCGAAGGCAACAAGAAGCTCTATACGATCACCGACGAGGGCAAGGCGCATCTCGATGAGAACCGCAGCCATGCCGCAATGATCGTGGAGAGGCTCAAAGCGCTGGGCGAGCACATGAAGGAGCGCGAGGAGCGCCACGGCCGTGGTCGCCATGAAGGCCCGGAGCTACCGCGCGGCGTCGATGCCGCGTTCCTGAACCTCCGCGAGGCGGTTGCCCGCAAGCTTGGCAAGGATGAGGCTGCCGCAACAGAGATCGTGCGGAAGCTGCTAACGATGGCGGAAGAGCTCGGGTGAGGGTGGCCGACTGAGGGACTGAATGGTGGTGCGACACGCGCCGCCGTCATCATCGCCCCTGTGGCGAGGATCTACTGACGAAACCGAGAATTCGGCGGCGCAGCAGGTATGCGGAGTGTTTGGCTAGCTCTTCGGAAAAGCCATTCACGGAGTGGCTTTTGCCGGCGTAGCAGATCCTCGGGACAGGCCCGAGGACGACGGAATTCCACGTTGCCACCTGGTGGGGACGGGGAGAACTCGTTACTTCCCCGCACCTTCTACAACCGTCACCAGCCCGCTATCACGCTTGGCCAGCTCCAGCAATTCCTCGTCACTCAACGGTCGCACCAGCGCGTCCGAGGTTGATACCGGCGAGAAGCCGAACATCTGGTAGAGCTGCAGGGCGCGCGGGTGGTCGAGATTGTTCGTAGTCACTGTCAGCTTCTGCGGGTTGAGGTTCCAGGCGGCGCGCAGCGCCTGCAGGAGGAACCATTTGCCGACGCCGAGGCCCAGCGCGTGTTCCATCAGGCCGAAGTGACAGAGCTCGACAACCTCTTCGCTCTCGTGGCGCAGTTCATAGAAGCCGGCCGGTGCGCCGTTGACGTAGAGAATGCCGATATAGCTCGCCGCACTATGCAGAAGTGCCGCCAGCCGCTTGTCGGAGAGACGCAGGCGATCGACCCAGTGCCAGCGCGCGCCGACCTGGCGGTAGAGATAGCGATAATAGGCGAGCGGAATGTTTTCCGCGCGCATGATCGCCGTGTGCAGGTTGGACGGAACCGGCAATTGCGCCTTCGGCGGGGCGGTCATTTCGAGATAGGTGATGTGGGCTTTGATCGCCTTCGGCTTCTTCGTCGCGGCCATCTTGCTCATTCCCGGCCCGTCACAATGGGCGTATCAGATTTCGACCCCCATTCCGACCACGAGCCGTCATAAAGCGTGTTGTCGGTGTGGCCGAGCGAGGTCAGCGCCAGCGTGATGACGGCGGCGGTGACGCCCGAGCCGCAGCTGGTGACCACGGGCTTGGCGAGATCGATCCCGGCCTTTTCGATGGTTTCCTTGATCTCGGAGAGCGGCTTGAAGCGGCCCGCGTCGGAAAAGACGCTGATCGGAAGGTTTTTTGCGCCGGGCATATGGCCGCCGCGCATGCCGGCGCGAGGCTCGGGTTCTTCTGCAGTGAAACGGCCGGCGCCCCGCGCGTCGGCGATCTGTTTCGAGCCGGAGGCGACGATGTCCTTCATCGCTTCGAATGTCGTTACCTTCGCGGCATCGAAATTCGGCGTGAAGATTGCAGGTGCGGGTTCCGGCAGGTCGGTCTGCAGCGGGCGGCCCTCGCGCTTCCAGCCGTCGAGACCGCCGTCGAGAACATAGACCTTCTCGGCGCCCATGAGGCGGAAGAGCCACCAGACGCGCGGTGCGCTGAAGAAGCCCGGTCCGTCATGCACGACGATCGTGTCGGTCGCGGCGATGCCGAGCTTGCCGACTTCTGCGGCGAAGAATTCGGGCGAGGGGATGGAATGCGGCAGGCCGGTCGTTTGATCCGCAATGAAATCCTGATCGAAGTAAACGGCGCCCGGAATGTGGCCGGCCGCATATTCTTCTGCGCCATTTCGGTTCTGCGCGGGGAGATACCAGGCGGCATCCACGATCCGGAATTCCGGCGCGCCAAGCTGTTTTTCGACCCAGTCAGCATCGACCACGAAGCGGCTCTTGTCAGCAGTCATTCTTATCTTCCTTTAAGCAGCATCCCCGGGCGTGCCGAATCGAATTCGGAACCTGCGGTTTTCCTTACCCTTTTTCTCGATCTTCGCGATATGAATTGCGCCGACTTCCTGCGTTTCGGAGACATGCGTGCCGCCACAAGGCTGGCTGTCCACGGAAGAGTTCTCGCCGATACAGACCAGGCTGACGCGGCCGAGACCCATGGGCGGGCGCACGTTCTTCGATTTGACGATGCCCGGATTGGCGGCCAGGTCCTCATCCGTGATCCACTGCAGGAAGACGGGATGGTTGGCGTTGACGAGCTCCATCAGCTTTGCCGTCACCTCATCCTTGTCGATCGTCTCGGTCATGTCGAAATCGACGCGCGAGTCGTCTTCGCTCACGGAAGCGCCGGTGATCGGATAGGGGCAAACGACGGAGAGAAGGTGGCAGGCAGTGTGCATCCGCATCAGTCTGTAGCGGCGCGGCCAGTCGATATGGAGCACCAGCTTTTCGCCAACGTCCGGGGACAGCTGGCCTTCCAGCGGGCGATGGAGGATGATGTCCTTCGTTTCGCCGGTGATTGTCACGTCGAGCGCAATGCGGCTGCCATCGGTGCGTTCCAGAAAGCCGGTATCGCCCGGTTGGCCGCCGGAAGTTGCATAGAAACAGGTCTGGTCGAGCTCAATAGAGCCGTCGTCGCGCACGGCCGTGACCGTTGCTTCGCAGGTTGAGAGATAGAAATCGTCGCGAAACAACAGTCTGGTGGGCATTCAGTTTTCAGTCCACGGGCAGATAAGGAACCCGGATATCGGGATTCGTGAGCAACCACTGTGGCACGGGCAGGCCCTTTGCTTCAAGGAAAGACGGATTGAAAAGTTTGGACTGGTAGCGATTGCCGTAGTCGCAGAGGATTGTCACCACGGTGTGACCGGGGCCGAGGTCCTTTGCCATACGGATTGCTCCAGCGATGTTGATGCCCGACGAGCCGCCGAGGCAGAGGCCTTCCTCTTCCACCAGATCGAAGACGATCGGCAGCGCTTCGCTATCCGGGATGCGATAGGAGAAGTCCGGCGTGAAGCCTTCGAGGTTGGCCGTGATGCGGCCCTGGCCGATGCCTTCGGTGATGGATGAGCCGGGGGAGGCGAATTCGCCGGTCGTGTAATATTGATAGAGGGCAGCACCCTCCGGGTCGGCGAGGCCGATCTTGATGTCTTTGTTGAAGCGGTGCAGACCCATGGCCGTGCCGGCGAGTGTCCCGCCGGAGCCGACGGCGCAGATGAAGCCGTCGACCTTACCCTCGGTCGCTTCCCAGATTTCCGGGGCGGTCGTGGCAATATGCGCCTCGCGGTTGGCGACGTTGTCGAACTGGTTCGCCCAGATCGCGCCGTTGGGCTCGGTCTTCGCCAGTTCTTCGGCGAGGCGGCCGGAGACCTTCACGTAGTTGTTGGGGTTCTTGTAAGGCACGGCCGGAACTTCGACCAGCTCGGCGCCGAGAAGGCGCAGTGCGTCCTTTTTTTCCTGGCTCTGCGTCTCGGCAATCACGATGACCGTGCGATAGCCGAGCGCCTTGGCAACCATGGTGAGGCCGATACCGGTATTGCCTGCCGTACCTTCCACGATGACGCCACCGGGCTTGAGGAGACCCTTCTTCTCCGCATCACGGATGATGAAGAGGGCAGCGCGGTCCTTGACTGACTGGCCGGGGTTCAGAAACTCAGCCTTGCCGAGAATGGTGCAGCCGGTCAGTTCCGAGGCCTTTTTCAGCTTGATCAGCGGCGTGTTGCCGATGGCTTCGATGACGGAGGGGAACTGGGACATGGGCGACAAAACCTTTTCATTCTCGCAGTCTTTGAATTTGCCGCGAGTTTTGTCTGCGAAAAGGGCATTTCGCAAGGCAATCGTTTTCGTTTTTGGGGCGGAAAGGCGAAGGTTTGTTCCGGCTTGAACTTTTGAGGTGTCATGCCTTTGCACTAAATGAAGAAAGGCGGGCGGCCGAAGCCACCCACCAAGCACTTGAGGAGAGAGATCACGCCGCGCGGCGGCCGTGACGGCCTTCTCCGACTTCCTCGATGATCTTGGAGACGAAGGCCTCGAGGTCCTTCGGGGACCGGCTGGTGATGATGCCTTCGTCGGTCGCCACCTCGACATCGCTCCAACGCGCGCCGGCATTGACCATGTCGGTCTTGATCGAGTGATAGGAGGTCGCCTCGCGACCCTTGAGGACTCCGGCTTCGATCAGCATCCACGGGCCGTGGCAGACCGCTGCGATGACCTTGCCGCTGTCGGCAAACTTGCGGACCAGCGAGACCGCGTCCTGATGCGTGCGCAGAATATCCGGGTTCATCTGGCCGCCGGGAATGACGAGCGCATCATACTGGTCGACGCGGACGTCAGAAATCTTGAGATCGGCGTTCACGCTCTCGCCCCAGTTCTTGTCCTTCCAGCCCTTCACCGGCTGGCCATCGGGCGTCGCGACATGCACCGTTGCGCCTGCCTGTTTCAGCTTTTCCAGCGGGACCATGAGTTCCGACTGTTCGAAACCGTTGGCGGAAATGATGAGAATCTTGGCTTGATCGATAGAAGGCATGGCTTCCTCCGATTTCTGTTTGAGCGAATGGGTGAGACAGGCGCCGCGATCGCGGCGTCCTGCCCGCTCAACGGGTCGGGGAGGCTGGTTGTTCCGGAAATTTATGGGAATGTCATGGTTTTCTGGTGAACGGTTCTACTTTTGGGCCGGATCAACAGGCCTGGTCCCCCGCATTATTCTCCGGCTAAATAAGTTGTGGAGAAATCCCCCAAAAGCCTTCAATCCGATCCCTTCACCGCATCATAAGCGCGAAGCGCACGGTCCCTAGCGACGCCGTGATCCACCATCGGCTTCGGATAGGTAAAGCCCAGTCGGATCTCCGCCTTGTCCAGCGCGCCTTTTCCGGCTTCGAACGGCTTCTGGATCGCTTCGTTGCCGAGCTTTGCGATTTCCGGGACGTAACGACGAACATATTCTCCTTGAGGGTCGAATTTCTCGCCCTGGAGCACGGGATTGAAGATTCGGAAATAAGGGGCTGCATCGGCGCCGGAGCCCGCCACCCATTGCCAGCTGGCCGCATTCGAGGCGGGGTCTGCATCCACCAGCGTGTCCCGGAACCATTGTTCGCCGTGCCGCCAGTCGATCATCAGGTCCTTGATCAGGAAGGAGGCGGCGATCATGCGGACGCGATTGTGCATCCAGCCGGTCTTCCAGAGTTCGCGCATCCCCGCATCCACGATCGGGTAGCCCGTGATGCCGCGCGTCCAGGCTCGGAAGGCGCGTTCGTCGAAATCCCAGCCGAAGCCGGCAAAGCGCGGGTTGAATTCCTTCTCCGCCAGATCGGGATAGTGAAACAGGAGATGCCAGGAGAATTCACGCCACGCGAGTTCCTTGCGGAAATGCACGGAGTCCTCGGTCGGGCTGCCTTTCTCGGATTCGGTGACGGCGTGCCAGATCTGCAGCGGCGAGATTTCACCGAGAGCCAGATGCGGAGACAGCCGCGACGTGTGCTTTCCGCCGGGAAAGTCACGCTGCGTCCGGTAACCGCGCAAGTCTTCCTCCAGAAAGAAGATGAGTGCCACCTTGGCGCCCTGTTCGCCGGGGATCCATGTATCCGTAAACGAACTCGCCCAATTGGGTTTCGTCGGAAGGAGCGCCCAGTCGTCGAGGCTTTCGCTTTCGGGGAACTGATCGGGAGCCGGAATTCTCGAGGGCGCGGGCAGGGGCTCGCCGAAGCTTTCCGCGGCCGAGAAGGCTTTCCAGAAGGGGGTGTAGACACGATAGGGACCGCCAGCGCCCGTGAGCAGCTTGGATGGTTCGTGCAAAAGATTGGCAGCGAAGCTCCTTGGTTCAAGACCATGCTCCTTTGCCCAAGTCTTCAGCGCGGCATCCGTCTCACGGCCCTTCAGGTGATAGCGCCGATTCCAGAAAATTGCTGTCGCGCCGGTTTCCTTCACGATGTTGCCGACAATCGCGTTCTGGCTGCCTGTTTTCAGGACGATGCGGTTGCCGCGGCTCTCGCTGGCTTTCATATGTCGCGTCAGAGAGTGATGCAGCCACCAGCGCTGCGCAGCTCCCAGCGCGCCGGCATCCGGATCGTCCGTCTCGCGGATATAAAGCAGAATGACCGGTCCGCCGCGTTTCACAGCCTCCCACAAGGCCGGATTGTCGGCGAGGCGCAGGTCGCGGCGGATGAGGACAATCGTCGGGGTATTGTTGCTGGACATGCAGGGCCATTTCGCGCGGATATTCGGTTACCCACATTTACGGCTTCATGTGATGGGTGGATCAGAAGCTTGAGTCGCGCGGCCTTCAGAGCCTTGCGCTGGTGCTCTTCGGGGTCGAAAGGAGAATGTTCGTTTCCGACGAGACAATGCCGGGAATACGGCGGATGCGGTGGAGGATGGCGTCGAATTCGGTCAGGCTGTTGCCGGCAACTTCGGCGATGAAGTCCCATTTGCCGTTGGTGTTGTGGAGCGCCGTCACTTCCGGGTAGCCGCCGAGCGCTGCTGCGACGCGTTCGCCGGCGCGACCCTCAACCTCGATCAGCATGATGCCGCGGACCGGGGCATTGAACGCGTCTGCGCGCAACACCACCGTGTAGCCGACGATATCGCCGGATTGCTCCAGCTTTTCGATGCGTGCGCGGACTGTCGCGCGCGAAAGTCCGGTTTCATGGGCAAGGTCGGAGATCGAACGGCGACCGTTCTGGCGCAGCAGAGTGATCAGCCTGTAGTCGTGCTCGTCCATGATGTTGTCCAAACTGTCACTTATACTGGCCATAATGATAAACCGATTTGAAGAACTTGCCAAATTGGTTTGTTCAGATCGCCGGACTTCACCGCTAGAATTTGACAAGGATCAGGAGCGCCACATGGATCAGCAGAAACTCATCGTCATCGGGACCCCGGTTCAGGAAGGTACGGGCCGCCCCGGCTGCAACATGGGACCGGATGCGTTTCGCGCCGCCGGGCTGATCGAAGCCTTCAGGGAGCTTGGGCACGCGGTCGAGGATCGCGGCAATCTGGTTCGCCGCGGCGGTGAGGGCGCCCATCATGCCAATCCCGTGCTGAAGTTCCTGCCCGAATTTGTCGGCTGGACGGATGCCATTCGCGAGGCCGTGATAAATGCGCGCGCCGAGGGCATACCGGTCGTTATCGGCGGCGATCACAGTCTCGCAGCGGGATCGCTCACCGGCAATGCGGCCTATGCGGGAGAGCGGGGACGTCCCTTCTTCGTGCTGTGGCTTGACGCGCATCCGGATTTCCACACGCTCGAGACGACGACCAGCGGTAATCTCCACGGCGTTCCCATGGCCTATGCCTGCGGCCTTGGTGGCTTCGATGGCGCGCTGAAACGTCCGGATTTTCCGGTCGATCCGAAGAATATCTGCATGATGGGTATTCGCAGCGTCGACCCGGCCGAGAGGATCGCGCTCGCCACCCACGGCGTCACGGTCTGTGACATGCGGATGATCGACGAAGAGGGCATTGTGCCTCTGCTCCGCCGCTTCCTCGACAAGGTGAAGGCGGCGGGCGGTGACCTGCATGTCAGCCTCGATGTCGATTTTCTGGATCCGACGATTGCGCCAGGTGTTGGCACGACCGTGCCCGGCGGCGCCACCTTCCGCGAGGCGCATCTGATCATGGAGATCGTTTCCGACAGCGGTCTTGTAACAAGCCTGGACCTCGTCGAGCTCAATCCGTTCCTCGACGAGCGCGGCCGCACCGCGATCCTGATGACGGATCTGGCCGCAAGTCTCATGGGCAAGCGCGTGATGGACAGACCAACGCAGACCTATTGACTACAAACAAAAACCAGAGGTGAACCATGCAGGAAAAGCTCAATATCGTCCCCTTTGTCAGCGTCGACAACATGATGAAGCTCGTGCACCACATCGGCGTCGAGACCTTTCTCGTCGAGCTTGCGGCCGAGATCGAGAAGGATTTCCGTCGATGGCAGAGCTTCGACAAGGTGGCGCGCATTCCGGCGCATAGCCAGGAAGGCGTGATCGAACTCATGCCGACAACCGATGGCGAGGTCTACGGGTTCAAGTATGTCAACGGCCATCCCAAGAACACGCGTGCAGGTCGCCAGACGGTGACGGCCTTCGGGCTCCTGGCGGACATGGCGACGGGTTATCCGCTGATGCTGTCGGAAATGACCATGCTGACGGCGTTGCGGACCGCTGCCATGTCGGCGCTTGCGGCAAAGTATCTCGCGCGCGCCGACTCCGGGACGATGGCGATCATCGGTAACGGCGCGCAGTCCGAATTTCAGGCGCTCGCCTTCAAGGCCATACTCGGCGTTGACAAGGTGCGGCTCTATGACATCGATCGTTCGGCGAGCGCCAGATGCGCCCGCAATCTCGCGGGAACGGGAATCGAGTGCGTCATCTGTGAAACGTCGGAGTCGGCCGTCATGGGAGCCGACATCGTCACGACGGTGACGGCTGACAAGCTGAACGCCACAATCCTGACAGACAACATGGTTGGTCCCGGCATTCATATCAATGCAGTTGGCGGTGACAGTCCCGGCAAGACCGAGCTCCATGTCGATATACTGCATCGCGCGTCGATCTTCGTGGAATATCCGCCGCAAACGCGGATTGAAGGTGAAATCCAGCAACTGGCGGCGGATCATCCCGTGACCGAACTCTGGAGCGTGATGGCCGGCCTGGAAACCGGACGGCGCAACCGTGACGAGATCACACTGTTCGATTCGGTCGGGTTTGCCGTGGAGGACTTTTCGGCGTTGCGCTACGTGCGGACGAAGCTTTTGGAAACTGCGCTCTACGAGGAGCTCGACCTTCTGGCGGACCCGGACGAGCCACGCGACCTCTATGGGATGCTGATGCGCGCCAGGCTTCCGCGCGCGGCTGCGTAAGGCGAATTTTTTGCCTATTGGGCCCAATTGCGCATATTTTTCATTTGCTTCGGTGTTCTTAGTATAGGATAAAGCAAATGGGAACGCGAGTTCCCGGCGAATACAAGCCGGTGCCTTAACCTCCAGTCGGGTGCCGGATTGTTGTCCAGAAGAAGGGCGAAAACCCGGGGTCCTTCTGGAAATGAGCCGGGGTTTTTAACCACCCCGGCTCTGCCACCTCGGGGTGAACCAACGATCTTGATCGCATTGGCGACTGAATCCCACAGGCAACCCATGATAGCGGCTCGCATCCTCCGATGCGGTGCGCTTCCATGCGTTATGGCGACGTGATGTCTTTGAAATTTTTTGGAGGCCTCGCCCGGAATTGAACCGGGGTACAAGGATTTGCAGAACTCCGTCTTTTATTGATTTTACGACGGAATTTCCTATTTTGTCGCGTTCATGTTGCGTCAGTTCAGCAGCGCTGTTGCTGCATCCGCCAATTCCTTGCCGTCGTCGGTACGCGGAAACAGGTGACCGTAGACGTCCATCGTCATCACAATGGAGGCATGCCCAAGCCGCTCCTGGACCATCTTCGGCGGCAAACCGAGGCCACCGTCCTCTTTCCGGTTGATCAGCCAACTCGCGTAGAAATGCCGGAGTGCGTGGAGCCCGGTGTATTTTGCCCTGAAGATAGGCTTGCCCTTGGCGTCCTTCTCGGTCTCAACTGCAACGCCGGCCTTGACCATCGTCTTCATCAAACCGTTCTCGCGGATGTTGGTGTGGGAGATAGGCTCACCATCCGGATTCGGGAACACGAGATCGACATCGTTGGGAGCCCGGAGCTTGAGCTCTTTGAGCGCGTTGATCACGATCGGGGGAACTGGAATCGTGCGGATGCCAGCCTCAGATTTCGGTGGGCCCATCTTCTTGAACTGGTCCGCGCGCTGGGTGACGTGAATTTCTGCCTTCGCGAAATCTACGTCCTGCCACCGGAGACCGCGAAGCTCCGAGGAACGCATGCCGCTGAAGATCGCGGTCACCATGAACGGCCGCCAATGGTCGGAGAGGGCACCCACGAACGCCTTGATCTCGTCCCTGGTGGGAATGTCTACGCCGACCTGTATTTTCCCCTTCTGACGGCGCTCTAAGCGTCTTTCCCGGCCCTTGCGCGCGCCGCGCATGTCCCTCACAGGGTTCCGAGTGGCGAGGCCTCGTTCGTTCGCGTCGGCGAGGAGGGAGCCGAGGGAGGTCAGCACCTTCTTGACCATGACCGGGGAACGGCCCTCGCGCTTCAGCCGGTCCTCAAACTCCCTCACCACCGGGACCGTCAGCTTGGACAGCAGCAGCTCGCCGATGAAAGGCTTGATGTGGATTTCGAGATGTGTGGAGCGTTGCTTCACGGTGGACCGCTCAAGTTCCGAATTCTGGGCAGAGATCACCCAGAGTTGCCCGGCCTTGGAAACCGTCGTGCTTGCGGAATCCGCGACGTGGACGCCTTCACGAACCTCAACCTTGGCAGTGGCGGCGAACTGGTCCGCTTCCTTCTTCTTGTCGAACGTCTTCAGCCGGCGCTTTCCGCCGGTGTCGACATAGTCCACCACCCAGGCGGTTTTCTCTTCGCCCTTGCCTGTCTTCCAAGTGCGCTTGCGGATGCTCACATTCCGACTGCCTTGCGCAGGAGATTATTCGCGCGGCTCTGCCAGCCGGGGCCGTCCGCCTTCAAACGGGCGATCAGATCTGCGTCTAGCCGGATGTTGATATGCTGCTTTGGATTTTCCAAGGAAGGTCTACCGCGCGAGCGCCGTGCCTCAGCAATCCCTTCTAAGACCGAAGGGGGCAGCACATCCTTGGCGGACTGCATCCGCTTCAAGTCTTCGGACTGGATAGGGCGCTCGATTTCAGGATCAGGACCGATCAATTCTCCGGTCGCATCATCGACCCACCATCCGTCATCGTCCTGATGGACGCCACCGGCGGCGATAATCGCCTTCATTTCCCGATCATAGGTTTCCCAGCGGCGCTGCATTTCAGCGGCGCCCGCATCCGTCTCAGGAAGGTCTTTTGTCACGAACTGGGGCCATTTCTTAGCCATCGAGCAGACTCCTTTCCTTGCGGTTTGCTGGCCGGAAGCTGACGATCGAAATCGCCTCGGTTCCAAGCTCGGCGTAAACGACGACGGCGACTCCGTTGCGGAGATATCCCACCGCCTTCATTCGTCCCGAATGCGTGGGTTCGATGCAGGCCGTCTCCCACGCGAAATCAAACACGTCATCGAAATCGAGCCCGTGCTTTTCGAGATTGGATCGGCGCTTTCGCTCGTCCCACACAATCTTCATATTAAATGTACCCACAAAATAGATGTGTCAAGGGTGCGGCAGCAACAGGGAAATCGCGGAGGTCTACGGAGACAAATCTTTCACACTGAAAGATATCGACCCAACTGCCCGAAACGAACTTGCCGCGCGCCCGCGCGTGACGTTGTTGCCAAAGCAACCCGCAAAATATTGCGGAATGGAAACCCACGCCTCGCGCCCGTACGCGGCGTTGGTGCGTCCAAAAATCGTTTCCGACGTGGAAACGATCTCTGCCCAAGCCTCGCGCCGATGGCAATTCAAGCGGCAAATTTGCCGTTTGATCATTGGATGCCTGCCTGCATCCGCAAAATTTTGGAGGGAATGAGTCGATAGCGATCAATAAGTGTCAGCTAGATTTCAAACTGTGACACCGCCGCCCTGGTGAATGCGCAACCGTCACGAAAGATTCTCGATATTTCGCGTGAGCTTCTTAACGAGTTCTGACAGTTCATTTTCTCTATCGCGAAATTTTTGAATCATGTCGTTTGCAATGCGCTCGCGCTCCTGAACGCGCTCGAGTCTCTCTTTCCATCTTTGCCGAGCTTCCAACTTTTCTTCTTCGAACCGAGCCTTTGCCAACGACAGCCTTTCTCGCTCGGCACTGCGTCTCTCCCAAGCAAGCAAGGCAAGTTCGTCGCGTTTTTCCGACATAGCGCGTCGAAACTCCTCTTTCTCCTCTTCAAACTTCCGAGTTTGCTCCTCGAAATACGTCCATTCCCTTTCCAACCGCTCCTTGATCTGATCAACCATCGAATAAGCTTCTGACAATGCTTTCGGGTCGACGTTGCTCCCGAACGAGTCCTCAAGCCGAGCGACGATTTCAGCGTTCATTGAGCGATTATTCTTTTCTGCGGACCGTTCGATATTTTCTTTCAAAGATTGCGTCAGACGCAGCTTGAATTGGGGGTCCGTCTGTTTTGGCGTCGCCATGCCCATTTTCCTCAAACGCATTTTTTGTGGTTATGGACCAAAAAGGTCCTTGACGCCAGTGGTACCTAATAGGTACAACGGACCTAATAGGTTTATGGTTGATAAGGAGTGAACAAAGATGGACGACCAACAGAAACTCGATTTGATTTGGGGGGTGGAGGAAATCGCTTGCGTCATTCGTCGCACGCGACGCCAAACCTATCACATGATCCAAAGCGGTCACTTGCCCATGGTGAAGCAAATTGGCGAGCGCTACGTCGCCAGCCGACAGAAGCTAATCGAATTCTTCACGGAGACGGCAGCATGACGGGCGCGTTTGTTTCTCGCTCCATAAACGAAAATGGCCCGGTAGAGGCGGCAACCTCTCCGAGCCAAGCTCAATCCCAAACCTTGGAAGGAATTTGAAATGAACGTTGCAACGAATATCACAAACGGGCAGGCACTGCCAAGCTCTAGCTCAATCGCCGTCGCCACCTCCCGAAACCTCGAAGCTATTGACCGGCTCAATCGCTCGCGTGCGTTGACGGAAGCCGCATACATGGCCGCCGGCTCTCTTGACGACAGGAACCAAGTAAACGCTTTGCAGCATCTTCTGCAGATCGTGAGCGAGGAACTCGAATTCGTCAGCGATATGCTGGAAACGAAGGAGGTCGAGTGATGGACCGTCGTTCCTTCATAAAAGGCGCTGTGATCGCCGCCGCTACTCCGGCAGCCGCTTTCGCCCCGGCGATTGTTACCACGATTGCAGGGCTAATCGCGGCATATCAGGAAGCTGACAAAGAGCACGAGCGCTTGGTCAAACTCTCGAACGAGATATTCGAGCGCGGCGACCGGCCCGAAATGGGTTACGTCATGCGCAGCGAGATCGGCCAGCGCTGGCAGTGGGAGTTCACGGAAAAGCGGATCGACTTCCGTCATCACTTGGTCAAAGCCTTCGACAAGGTGAACGCCAGTGACCAGATGCACCACGATCAACTTGGGATGTATCGCACGACCCTGGCCGATCGGATCGCCGCGACGAATGCTGAAAAGCAGCGGGTTCTCGGAATCTTCGATGCTCGGCAGAAGATCTACTCGGATTGGGAAGTCGCTTCCGGGCTTAAAGCCGTTGATCGGGAAACAGACCGTCTCGATGATATCCGGTTCAGCCTTGAAGACAGGATCGTCAGATACCCTTGCGAGACACTTGACGATGTTCGGACCAAAATCGCTTACGTCTCACAGGAATACGGGGACGATATCAGCGGCGACCATGCTCGCCATGTGCTTCAAAATATTTTGGGGAGCGCGGCATGACTGGCACAATCACCAAATTGCCGACCGCTACGAAGTCTTTCATTGCCGTGCGCAAGGCTGGCCGTGTTTGGGTGGTCGAAATCGTTACCCCCTGCGAGGGGGCAAAGCCTCTTCGCACCGCGGTAATGCGCGCATCCGACCTGAGTGATGCCGTAGCCTACGCAAAAAGTTCCGCGGCGCGAATGCATCGCCCGCTGAAATTGCCGAAGGGGGTGAGCGCATGACCGGCCTTTTCCATGAACACAGTGAAGCGGTCGTGCAAGCTGCAATGTGGTTTTCAGAACTCAAGGAGCAGCTCCGTACGGCGGTTCCGGTTCTGCGTGAGCGTTTTGGCCTGACGTCGCTTCAAGCGACGCAAGCTATCGCGTTGGCTCAGAAGTTTAGAGTAGGAGGGATAGACCGCGTATGATGCAAGCCTCTGCCTACGGCCGGATCGGACAAGATCCGCGATCAGTTACGACCAGCAATGGGACGGCGATGGCGACGACCTCGATAGCCATCAACATTGGAGATCATGACTCCCCACCCGTTTGGTGGGGAATTGTCGCTTTTGGGCGCAATGCCGAAGAACTGTTGCGTCACAAAAAGGGTGACAACGTCAGCGTCTCCGGGCGGGTGCAGCAAAATACATGGACTTCTCCCTCAGGAGAGAAGCGGGAGCAGATGCAAATAGTAGCGGATTGTGTTGTCTCCGCGCGGACGGTTCGCCCCGGTAATGGTAGTCATAAAGCATCCCTTAAAACTCACGATCGGGCTTCTGCATGAGCGCCTCCAAAAATCATCGATCCGTGACCGCGACCACGACTAAGACGCTGAAGGACGGCACAGAACAGGTGCTACTCGACGGCGTCATTTTCAGAGAGAAACCCAGCCGCAAACGTGCAAAGCGTGTCGAGTGGACCTTTTCGGTTGAACTTCAGAGGATGCGGGAGATTGAGAAAGTCATCCGACACCGGCACGGCGGCCCAATACCAGATCCATCTGGATCTGATGATGTCGACCTTTGCAAGGCCTACCTGAAGGCCGCAGCATTTACGCCCTCAGGACAGGATATGGCAGCATGGGCGAACGTCTTCGCTCCTTGGGCCAATCCTGTCGAAGTTCAGCTTTTGGCGTCGCAAGGTCGAAATCGAGAAAAGATGCTCGGCGCTGATGCAGTTGCCAAGATGCTTTTTGTAACGTTGGCCGAGCGCACAAAACTTGGTCTGAAGACGATCGGGGCCTGTGACGTCTCCAAGGACGATCGCCTGAAGCTTTCAAAACAGACAAAGCGCGAACGGGACCGGAACCGCCAACGGGATAAACGCGCTGCTCAGGGGCGTATGGATCGTGCCTCCTATGAGGCAGCGTCTCTTACCAAGTTGGCCCCGTGGGAGGAGGAGGGAATTTCCCGGCGCACATGGGAGAGGCGGCGTGTCGCAAGTCTGTCGCGAGTAGAGGTAATACACCGAGGCGGCGATACACTTGCGTCAACCTCTGCGATGGAAAGCGCGCTACCGCAATACCCTTCCGAAACTGAAAGCACAGGCATCGCCGCTCAGAGCAAGAAAATTGGCCAAGACCGCGTAGCGGGATTGGTCGGGGGTCCGGGGGATCATCTCCCGGCGGAGGTCCAGGAGGCAGCGCCTCATGGGAGTGGCAACTCAAATTCGGAGAGGGCGGCATGAACCATGAACATTTGCAGATTTCTGAATGCGTGATCGTGCCGTTCCCGGTAGATAGGGAAACCGCCTTTGTGCGCGAGACCGCCAGAATCTTGACCATCAGGACCGGAGCGTCAGCCGAACGCTTCTGGCAGATGACGCAGCGGCGGCTTTTGGCGCGACTTCAAGTGCAGCGCATCCCGGATCAAGAAATCAAATCTCAGATCGACAATTTCGTCCGCGCTGTTGCGTCCGAGATGCAGAAACAGTCCGCAAACCCGAGAGGTGCAGCATGACAGCCGAAACCAAAGCTTTGCACGACGACGCTGCTGTCAGGAACACCAGCGCTGATATCGTTGCCTACCTCTCGGCTGAATTGCCGAAGCGGCCAATTATCGTGGGTGACGATCCGGAAGACCTAGTCGCCATGCTGATCTCCGATCGCTTTCCTCACGCTGCCGAGCACGAGGTCAAGGCTGCGGTGAAGTCGATCAATGCCCTCATGGCGGACGGTGTGGTCCGGATCGGAAGCGCGCTGCGTCCGATCGAGCCCATCCGCCTCGACGGACTTGATGTGGGCGATCCCGAAAACGTTGAGCCCATCTGCATGAACGTCGATCCCAAGACGCTCTTCGTGGATCCGCTTTACCAGCGCTCCATTGGCGAACGCGGGCTTCGGAAAATCCGGCAGATGATCGAAAGCTGGGATTGGAACCGGTTCTCGCCGCCGGCCTGTGCCTATGCCTCACACAACGGGCAGACGGTGCTGAAGGTGTTCGACGGGCAGCACACGAGCATTGCCGCGGCGAGCCATCCGAAGATCAAGGAAATCCCGGTGATGATCCACGAGGCTCCGGAGACGGCGCAGCAGGCTTCCGCTTTCGTGGGGCAAAACAGCGGCCATCTATCGGTCACGCCGCTGCAGCTTCATCAGGCGGCCCTGATCGCCGGAGATGAGGATGCGTTGACCATTTCCCAAGTCTGTGCCCGGGCCGGTGTGAAAATCCTTCGCTCAGCCCCGAAGCAATATCAGGTTGGCGAGACGGTCGCCGTGAACGCGATCCAGGCACTGATCGACAAGCGCAGCGCCATGAAGGCCAGGATCATTCTGGAAGTCCTCACCAAGGCGAAATTCGGCCCGCTGACGTCTCCGCAGATCAAGGCGGTCGAACTGCTGCTCTGCGATCCGGAATATGCCGGTGAAATCACGCCGGAAAATCTCACCGCGGCCATTTCCGGAAATTGGCTTCAGGACCAGGACGCGGCCAAACAGCTCGTGGTTATGCACAAATGGAAATTCTGGCGGGCGCTGGCGATCGTGTGGTTCCGCAACACAAAGAAGGCGAGGAAGGCAGCATGACGAATATTCTCACTGTCGCCCGCAATGACGACGGGCAATTCGAAATCCATAACCAGTTCGGCAAGGTTGTCGAAGGACCGTTCGAGACCAACGCTGCGGCATGGAAGGCGCTTGATCGCCTCGACAATGCCGAGTTCGCGGCGAAGAAGCCGAAGAAGGACAAGAAAGTCCTGTGGGGCAAGCCTGAGAAGCCATCGGCGAAGAAGGAAAAGCGCAAGAGCGCAAAGCAGCAGGCGCGGCAAGAGCACCGCATGAAGGTTAACGCGGCCAAGGCTCCGAACTGGGTGCGCGCGGTGGCTGCCAAGAAATTCGACCCCGCCGGCGAACGGGCATATCGAGACCAGAAGCTCGGTACGTTCGGCGCAGCGTCTCCGGTCAAGCGGATCGATCCAGCTGTATATCTCGCTGAAAAAGCGGCGCGTGGGGAGTCACTCTGATGTCGGACGATGATGAACTGTCTGAAGAGCAGCTGCGCAAGATGGAGGCAAACCTGCTTGCCGACACGAGGAAAAACTGGCCGAAGGTCGAGGTTCGACGTGGCAGCGGCAAACACCGGCCCGCGCCTGTGGAGCTACGGTTTACCGAGGTTGTCGACGAGAATGACGACACGTGGCTTTTCTGTGAGGTGCACCAGAAGGCCTCTTCCGGCTGGGTTAAGTTCGAATCTTACACGGACCAAGCCGAGGCAAAGGCCGCTGCGAGAAAATATGCGAAAAACGGCGATCGCGTAGAGCATGCCTTTCGTGTGGGCAGCCGGAGGGAAATGTGAACTTGATGAGGTCACGTTCCCCCAATGGCATCAACGTCCATCGCTTCCTCGAAGGGTACGGCGTCCGGATCCTGCCCTATGCTGAGAAGCGCGATCCCCGGCCGGCGAATGTGCTCTACGGCGGCCGGACGGTGGCGCGGCTGCTGCGTAAGGACGCCGATCGGACGGGGCTAACGGTGCGTTGCATCCAGTCGTCCGACCCGTCCTGTTTCGACAGCGTGTACCTGATCGCCGTCTACCGATTTCTACAGGTCCATTTCGCCCAGAGAGAAGCCAGGGAAGCCGTCTCGGCCTTCTCCCTCATCAACCTGCCTCTCGCCCGTCAGCGCGCTCAGCGGCTCTGTCAGGGGGAGGGTGGTTCCCTTGCAAAGATGACCGCGGCTCTTGCTCTGGAGCTCGCCCATGAAATTCTCACCGAGGACAAAGCAGCATGACGAAATCCATGTCCATGACCGAAGCACAGGCCATCATTCTTGAGCGTCTTATCGAAGCGATGGAAACCGATATCGCGCTGCCGATCCGTGTAGGGCCGAAGGCGTTCGGCTCATCGATGCCGGAATATCTGCACACGCCGGCTGAGAATTTTGCCCGTGAGCGGGAGGATTGGAAGGAAACCGGAGGGCAGAGAACCGCCTATGAGCGAAAAATGGCCCGTGCCCAGCTTGAGCGCCGCCGGAAATGCTCAGCAGAGCGGATTACCCGCATGGAGGAGGCATTCGGCTGGATCCGCAGCGCCATCTTCGACGATGAAGCCCGACAGGTGTTGCTGGCCTATGCCGAGGTGAAGGCCCGAGATTGGGACTGGAGCCGCTACTTGAACACCCGAAACCGGAAAAATCCTTCTAAAAAGGCATGGGTTAAACGAACGGTGCAGCGGTGGATTGTTAAATCGTTGCAATTGATTGAAACAAAATTACGCCAGAGTGAAATATTCTGGCGCTTGGAGGCCGATTTACAGGTGGCCCACGAAAGGGCAAAACCGTCTGGCAAATCGATATCGTCCGGTTTGCTTGCTTGGACGCCACCTGATGAAATTCCCGCCGCAGCGCGGATGTAGAGCCAGCGTCCAGCGTAAACCCGGGAGGCCATCGCCTCCCTTTTTTGTGCTTAGATGGATGGTGAGACCGATGAGCAAGGATGAACAGCAGATTGAATCCGAAATTCAGGCAAAGGGGCTGAATGCACCGCGACTGACCCCGGCGCTGATCGATGAGACGATTGGCCACGAGCAGTATTATGTTTTTCCCGGCACGACCTTGACGGTCTGCGCGCTCACGCTGGGCAATGGCTACATCGTGACGGGTGAGAGCGCCGCTGCGAGCCCGGAGAATTTCAACGCTGAGATCGGCCGGAAGATTTCCCGCGAGAATGCCCGGAACAAGATCTGGGCGCTTGAGGGCTATCTGTTGAGAGATCGCCTTGCGCGGGTCGAGCGCGCGGTTGCGCAGTGATCACCGCCAGTGCGATTTCACCACGAGTTGCCATCTGATATTTGCCTGCTGCGTATGTTGGTGATGGTTCTGCGGCGGCAGAGGATGATCGATCACCGAGGTGCAACTTAGTCCGCAGACTGTGCAGCGGTAAATTCCAGAGTATGGAGTCTTCTGGCCCGGCGAATGAAGAGCATCGAATTCCGCGCCAGATTCCTGCGTCAAGAAATTTCCGTTCTTGTAGTAAGCCATAGTCCCCTCTATATGTGGCGGGAAAATACAAGCTTACTTTCGCGATGGTTGCAAGTGCGATGGAGAAGTCCGGAATATCCCCGGGATTTCCTTGACCTATTATTTCCAATCGGCCTTGAGATCGCCGAAGAGGGCTTTCACTGCGCGGCCTATCGCGCGGTGGTGGATGTGACCGTTGTGCCAACTGCCTTTGGCAAAATATGATTTCGTTCGCACGAGCTTGTCTAGGTCAGGCATGTTGTAGTTGAGTTCTCGGCAGCGTTCACGAATTTGATCGATGACGGCAACGCCAGTTTCCTTGAACGGCTTCAGTTCCCTGTATATATGGTGCGTTCGGGCCAGATATTTGATAGCCGCCCAATTCCGGCCTGGCAAAAGGGCGAGCAGTTCCTCGTGGGTGGCCGTGGGATAATGACGTCGAACGATCGACAGCTCTTTGGCCGTAAAGTGCTTGCGCTGTTTGACGATGCCAAGTTTTCGAGCTCGCGACCGGCAGGTGAAATAAGTGCGGTGCGGCAGCGCCTTGGTAATTGCGGCATAGTCGGGATAAAGCGACGTGATCACTTCGTCTTCCTGTGGTGTCCACAATTTGTGTCCGCTCATGTTCACACCGCTCCGCTGCATGCGTTGCCTAGCAAGCTGACCCGCATTGGCATGCTTTGAAAGTCTCTTCAGGTCCATGGCCGCGCCTCCTGGCTGCATGAGAGCCGGAGAGGGCGTCTCACGCCAGAGCGAGGACCGGGGTTATCCGCGATATTCGCTGTTTCCACAGGGCCGCGTGCGTGTCGTTAGTTCGGATACATCCTCTCAAGGATGATCCTTGCCTTGTCGAGTTTCGCCCAGTCCTCCGGGGTTATCTTGTCGGGTGCGCGCAGAGCATATCGTCGCCCCTCAGGAAGGTTTCGATGATGGTCGATGAACTGGTCGACTGTATCGAACTCAGTTGCGACGCCGTCGATTTCCACGATCCATTTCGTGCGCATCGATCATCCTCCATCGGGTATTCGCAATCAAACGCCTTGAATAATTTCAAAGGAAATCAAACGTGGCCCGTGGTGGCAAGAGAAATGGTGCTGGCCGCCCCAAGGGAGCCGCCACGCTCAAGACGCAGGCAATCGCGGACAAGGCATCGGCTGAAGGCCTGACGCCTCTGGAGGTCATGCTGAGGGCAATGCGCGAACACACCGAAAAGGACGAGTGGGACAAGGCAGCAGCCATCGCGAAGGACGCGGCCCCATACATGCACCCGCGCCTCGCAAACCTTCAGCACACTGGCAAGGGCGGCGGTCCGATAGCCCATTCCATCGAGTTCGAAATCATCGATGCGGATACAGGTAGCGCGGAAGTTTAAGCCCTTCCTGTCGCCCAGCCGATACAAGGCTGCCTATGGTGGACGAGGGGGTGCGAAGTCGCACTTCTTTGCCGAGCAGATCATCGTGCGCTGCTATGCCAGGCAGACGCGTGTAGTCTGTATCCGCGAGGTGCAGAAGTCCATCAAGGATTCTGTCCGGCAACTGCTGATCGACAAGATCGCGAAGCTCGGGCTCGAAGCGTATTTCGAGATCCTTGAGACGGAAATTCGTGGGCCGAACGGATCGGTCATCATCTTCGTGGGCATGCAGGCCTACAACAGCGAAAACATCAAATCGCTGGAAGGCTTCGATATTGCCTGGGTGGAAGAGGGCCAGACCTTCAGCCAGCGTTCGCTGGATATGCTGAGGCCCACGATCCGCAAGGAAGGGTCTGAGCTCTGGTTCTCGTGGAACCCGCGATACAAGACGGACGCGGTCGACAAGTTCTTCCGCAAACGAAAGCCCGACAATGCCATAGTCGTGAAAGTCGGGTGGCAGGATAACCCGTGGTTTCCCGCAGTGCTGCGCAAAGAAATGGAAGACGACTTTGCTGCCGACGAGGACAAGGCAGAGCACATCTGGAACGGTGAATATGGAGCTGGGCAGGGCGCGATCCTCGCTAAATGGGTCAACAAGGCCAGACGGCTCGGACGCATTCACGAGGCCGTCTCGTTCGATCCTGACGGCGCTCCGATCGAGATATTCTCGGACATCGGGTTTCGGGATACGGCTTGCTGGTGGTTCTGGCAGAGGAAGCCCGGCGGCTATTCCATCTTCGCCTATGACTTCGATCACGGGCTTGATGCGGATGACTGGATTGACCGGCTCAAGGCAAAGCTCGTCGAACTGAAGATCCCGCCTCACAAGCTGGGGATCATATGGCTACCACCGGACGCGAAGGCAAAGACGTTCCAGAGCAAGCATTCTGCCATGGAGCGCTTCCTGAAGGCTTTCCCGGACAAGGTAAAGGTCAAGCCGGCGTCGAAGAAATCGGACCAGATCAACGCGGCCAGGACGATCATCGGCCAGTGCGAGATCAACAGCGTTGCCTGTGAGGATGGCCTCGACGGGCTTGAGGCGTGGGAATTCGACTACAACGAAGACCAGCAGGTGTTCAGCCGGGAGCCCAAGCACGATTGGGCGTCTCACCGCGGCGACAGTTTCTCATATGGCTGCGAAATGATGCAGG
Organism: Ensifer sp.; assembly: GCA_035565055.1. Taxonomy (GTDB): domain Bacteria; phylum Pseudomonadota; class Alphaproteobacteria; order Rhizobiales; family Rhizobiaceae; genus Ensifer_A. The sequence continues at coordinate 19,888 of DATMTA010000136.1, read as the reverse complement.
AGCCGGCCCAGTTCAAGGACGAGCCGGAGCCGGTCAAGTCTGTGAAGCCGATGTCCCAAATGACCTACGACGAGTTTTTCGCGGCAGTGCCTGATAACAGGGAATCGAGAATTTGACCGATCAACCGAACGATGAAGCCGCCCCCAATACTGGGGACAGCGATCTGGTGCGGCTTGGCCAGACGTGGCGCAGTGAGATCGATCGCGCGCAGAAATACTTCGACCGGTATTTCAAGCGCTGCGCCAAGATTGAGAAGATCTACACCGAGAGCCGCGACGACGCGTCTGCCAACCAGAACCGCAATTACGCGATGCTGTGGGCCAATACGCAGGTAATGCAACCGGCAGTGTATGCCCGCACGCCTCAGCCTGTTGTCAGTCGCCGTTACAAGGACGACGATCCTGTCGGGCGCGTGGCATCCGAAATGCTTGAGCGGGCCATCTCGTTCGAAATGGACCGCGCTGCCATCGACGAGCATTTCCGGGATATCCGGGACGACTTCCTTCTCTTCGCCCGTGGCACGTCCTGGGTGCGCTACGAAGCCGAGTTTGAGGAATACGAAGCCGACGACGCCAGCGGCCCTGAGACGGCGCAGGACGGGGCCGAACAGAACGATACTGACGCATCGCCGCTTGAGCGCATTGCCGGCGAGCGTGTCTGTGTGGAATACGTTCATTGGTCTGATTTCCTGCATGAACCCGCAAGGCGCTGGCAGGATGTCGGCTGGGTTGCCCGGCGCGTCTATCTTGACGGTGACGAGATCAAGGAGCGCTTTGGCGAGGAAGCCGCGTCACGGGCCGCTGAGGTCAAACAGACGTCGGGGCAGTCGGACACCCAGCGCGCTCAGGAGCATGGCAAGACGGCCATCTGGGAGATATGGGACCGCAAGGGACGCCAGTGTGTCTGGATGCCTGATCAGGGCACGTTCGCGCTTGAGGCTGGTGATCCTCCGCTTGATCTGAGCGGGTTCTTCCCATGCCCGCGGCCGGCATATGGCACATTGTCAACGAGCTCGCTCCTGCCGGTGCCGGACTTCGTTTTTTACCAGGGTCAGCAGCAGGAAATTGACGCTCTGACGAAGCGCATCGCGAAACTCACTGACCAGCTTGCGCTGAAGGGTTTCTATCCGGCCGGCGAAGGCGACGTCACCCGCGCGCTGGAAGCTGCTCTCAAGCCCGGCAATGACACGATCATGGTGCCAGTGCCATCTTGGGCAGCATTTACGGAGAAGGGCGGCGGCAACGCTGTCGTCTGGCTTCCCGTCGATCAGGTGCAGAAGACGATCGCGGCGCTTGTCGAGGTCCGCAAGCAGCTCATCGACGACATTTACCAGATCACCGGCATTTCGGACATCGTGCGCGGCGAGAGCCAGGCGAGCGAGACCGCGACGGCCCAGCAGATCAAGAGCCAATGGGGCTCTCTGCGCATCCGTGACCGTCAAGCCGAGCTTGCACGATATGCCCGCGACGTGGTGGCGATGACGGGCGAGGTCATTGCAGAGCTTTTCCAGCCTGAAACGCTTCTCGCCATGACCAACATGCAACTGATGACGGATGCCGCCAAGCAGCAGTTCCAGTTGCAGCAGCAGATCGCCCAGCAGCAGTATCAGCGGACGGCGCAAATCGCGCAGGTGCATGGGATGCCAGCTCCACCGCCGCCACAGGTTCAGCCGCCTGCCGGCTTTGACCAGCCGTCGATTGATCAGGTCATGCAGGTGCTGCGGGATGATATCTTGCGGCTCTTCAAGCTTGATATCGAGACGGATTCGACGGTTGAACCGGATGAGAACGCCGAGAAGCAGCGCCGCATTGAATTCATGCAGGGTATCGGCGGATTTATCCAAAACGCTCTGCCCGCTCTCCAAGCGCAGCCCGGTCTCGTGCCGTTCTTTGGTGAGACGATCCTTTGGGTTGCCCGTGGCTTCAGAGCTGGTCGTGAGCTGGAGGACACGCTCGAGAAGGCGATCCAGCAGGTCACGCAGCAGGCTATGGCACCGAAACCGCCTCCGCAGCCGTCACCAGACGAGCAAGTGAAGATGGAGGCCACAAAGGTCAAGGCGAATGCAGAGATTGCCAAGGCAAAGATGGCGGTTCAGGGCGCTGCCATGGATCACGCCCATGCGGTTCAGGCGCATCACATGGACATGCAGAAACTTGCCGTTCAAGCGGCACAGCCTGTTCCCATGGTGACGCAATGAGACAGCGCTATTGCCGTGTCTGTGGCGGGTGGCATGAACTCGACCAATGGCCGCATAACTGCTTGCCGACGCAAACCGAGGCGCGCTCATCGCTGCCAGCGCCCCGGATCGTGTCCGACAATATCGAAATTCGTTCGATGCTGGACGGCCAGATGTATTCCTCCAAATCCCAGCTTCGCGGCACTTATAAAGCCGCGGGCGTCGAGGAAGTTGGAAACGAGATGCCGAAGTGTCAGCCCCTCCAGAAGAGCGGCCCTTCGGTGAAAGAAAGCCTGCACAGGGCTATTTCCCAGCACTCCTAAGCTATCAGACGGCAGAGGACATCATGACAATCGAAGACCTGGATAACGTGGCTGACGCCGCGAACGATACCGTGCAATCGAATGACGGCGCTGTCGTCAACGATGAGCCCAGAGCGCCGCTGAGCATTCGTGATCAGCTTCAGAGCGCGATGAATGCGCCCAAGGATGCCCCAGAGGACAAGGGTGGACAGCCCCGCGATCCCACAGGGCGTTTTGCTGCGAAAGCCGCTGACGATGCTGCCCAGGCCGCAAAGAAGCCCGATCAGCCAGCCGCGCAGCAACAGGCGCCGGCTCAGCAGGCCACGGAACAGCAACCGGTTGGCGCTCAGCCGCCGGCATCATGGTCTGCAGATGCGAAGGCCAAGTTCGGGACGCTGCCACCCGATATTCAGGCAGCCATTACCAAACGGGAAGCGGAAGTCGAAAACGGCTTCAAGATCCTGCAGGATTACAAGGGTCTCGAAGAATTCACGCCCCTCATGCGGCAGGCCGGCACCACCCATGCCGATGTCATGCGCAAGGCGATTTCATGGGAGCGGGCGCTTCAGACCAACCCGATCGAAACAGTGATCAACGTCGCCAATCTGGCAAAGGTTGATCTGCGGAAGCTTGTGGCCGGTGAACTGCGAAACGCAGCACCGCAGCCGCAGCCGACGCCACAGCAGCAGTTTAATCCCGCCGTGATCGATCAAAAGATCAGCGAGCACCTCCGGTCGCTGGAAATTCAGAAGACGGTCGACGCCTTCATGAACGACCCGGCCAATGTCCACGCCAAAACCGTCGAAGACGCGATGGTCGCCCTCATCAATACGGGGCAGGCCAAATCGTTGGAAGACGCCTATCAGATGGCGTGCTGGTCAAACCCCGAAATCAGGCAGCAGCTAATCAGCCAGCAGCAGGCCACTTCACAGCAGCAAATCGACAAGCAGCGACAGGCGCAGGCAGCGGATCATGCCCGCAAGGCTTCGCGCTCGATCACTGGCACGGCATCGGCAGGCCCCAGCGGCAACAAGCCCGGTCCGGCTGCCACGCTTGGCGAAGAACTCCGCAACGCTTTCCGCTCAGCGAACGGAAGCGTCTAACCCTTTGAGGATCTGAAACATGGCAATCTCTCCGAACCTTTCGGAAATTGTCACGACGACGCTGCGCAATCGCTCCGGTGTCGTTTCTGACAACGTCCTGAAAAATAACGGCCTTCTCACCCGGCTGCGTTCGCGCGGCAAGGTGAAGACCTTCTCCAGCGGGCGCACCATCGTCCATGAACTGTCCTATGCCGAAAACAGCACATTCCAGCGCTACTCCGGCTATGACCTCCTGAACATCGCTCCCTCGGACGTTCTGACGGCCGCGGAATACGACATCAAGCAGGCCTCCGTGGCTGTGACGATGTCGGGCCTTGAAGAACTGCAGAACTCCGGCGAGGCCGCCGTTCTCGATCTTCTGGAACAGCGCATCGACAACGCTGAAACCACAATGATCAACAACATCGCGCTCGATTGCTATTCCGATGGGACGGCTGACGGCGGCAAACAGATCGGTGGCCTTCAGCTTCTGATCTCCACCTCACCGACGTCCGGCACCGTGGGCGGCATCAATCGCGCGACGTGGGGGTTCTGGCGTAACCAGAAGTTCTCGGCTCTTTCGGACGGTGGTGTCGCCGCTTCGTCCACCAACATCCAGAGCTACATGAACCGTCTTTACCTCACCTGCTCGCGCGGTGCGGATAAGCCGGACCTCATCATCGCCGACAACAACTACTTCCGGCTCTACTGGGAGTCCCTTCAGGCAATCCAGCGCATCACCTCCACCGATACCGCAATGGCGGGCTTCTCCACGCTCCAGTACATGGGCTCGGATGTCGTCTTCGACGGTGGTTACGGCGGCGGTGCACCGACCAACCAGATGTATTTCTTGAACTCGAAGTACCTCATGTTCCGCCCGCACGCAGATCGGAATTTCGTTCCGCTCGGCGGCGACCGGATGAATGCCAACCAGGACGCAATGGTGAAGCTGATGGCCTTCGCGGGCAATCTGACGCTCTCCAACGCGTTCCTTCAGGGCGTCCTGACGGCGTAAGGAGAAACGACAATGACAATCGCACGAATTGCACAGTCTACCATCGGCGCGAACCCCTTCATGGTCGAAGGTCCGATCGTCGCCGGCAGTGGCATCCCTGGCCCGAATTTCCGGCTCGGTACCGTCATTCCCGGCGAGGCCGAAGCGGAGTTCGTCTATGTGAAGCTGGTTCTGGCCTCGCAGACGACGCTCTCGCCCGGACAGGCCTTCTACTACGACAAGGACTTCTCGGCGGCTCTCCTGACCACTTCGGCGGTCTCGATCGGCCAGAACGTCGGTGTCTTTGCCGGCGCGCTCCTTCCCTCGACTGTAACGGGCGGACCGATCACCGCGGTCACGCTCGCTGCCGGGACGTATTACATCTGGCTTCAGCGTCATGGGAACGCCCCCGCATTCGTCACGACTGCGACGGCAAACCTCATCGTTGCTGAAACCACTGCAACGGCTGGCAAGATCAATGCGCCTTCGTCCGCCACCAGCGGTTCCAAGGCCATTGCAGGCGTGACGTTCTCAGCAGCGAACTTCACGTTCACGGCGACCGCCACCAGCGGCTCCGCTGTGCTGACGAATGTGTCTGGTGCTTCCCCGGCATCTGGCCCGTTCATCGGAGCGAGCCTTTCGCAGACGACTGGCATCACGTCTTCGCAGACCATCACGGGCATCACCTACAGCCCGAATGGCACGATCCAGTCGATCACCATGTCCGCCGCCGCCGATGGCACCGCCACCGGCACGGTGACGGCGACCGGTGTGCTGGAGGCCAGGCTTCGCCGGCCCTACGTCTCCGCGTCGAACCCGTAAGCAAATGACGGTGAGGGGGCTTCGGCCCCCTTTCCATTTCACGGCATCAGAAACCCGTAACAACGCAATCAGAAGCGAGAAGAGACATGAGTGAGAAAGGCGTCATCGCCCGATTTTTCGTCGAGGCTGAAGAAGTGAAATTCAAGAGCGAACAGGCTGGCCGGCCCATTTTCGAGGACAAGGAGAAGATCCTGATCCTCATCCCTGGCCAGAAGTCCGAGTTCGTCGGCGAGGTCACGGAGGCCCACAAGGGGCGCTTCCCGGAGGAATATTCCCGCTTCAAGCAGGGCCTAAAAGACCGCGAGCAGATGGTGGGAACGCCCCTCAAGGAATTCCCCGAACTGAAGCCCTACCAGATCAAGGAGCTTGAGGCGCTGAACGTTTTCACGATCGAGCATCTGGCGAGCCTGTCCGACACCGCCAAGCAATCGCTCGGCATGGGCGCGCATGAGCTTTCGAGAAAGGCAACCGCCTATCTGGAGCGTGCTGAGAATGCCTCGTCCGTGACCAAGTACGTCGCTGAAAACGAACATCTGAAATCCGAGGTGGAATCCCTCAAGGAACAGATCAGGGAGCTCGCCAGCCGGCTTGAAGGCGATCAGGTGAAACGCGGCCCCGGTCGTCCTCCGAAGGTCGATCCTTCCGAGTCGGCTGCAGCCTGAGGCTATCGATCATGACGTTGCTCACGATCCTCCAGAACGTCTGCGCCGAGCTCTCGTTGGATGAACCGTCATCCGTCGTTGCCAATTCGGACGGGACCGTGAAGCAGCTTCTTCGCCTTGCGCAGCGGGAGGGTGACGAACTCGCCCGCTGCTATGACTGGTCTACGCTGATTATCCAGCGCGAATTCACGAGCATATCCAGCGAAATCCAGTCTGAGCCCCCGGCCGACTTCGAGCGCTTTTATGAAAACTCGCGGATCTGGAATGCCTCGCGTCGATGGGTTTTGAACGGCCCCGTCGATGCCCAGACCTGGCAGCGTCAGAAAATCTACAATGCAAATCCGGTACCGCAGATATGGCGGATGATCGGTGACAAACTCGCCGTCTACATGCCTACGGACGGGGAAACGATCCGGTACGAATATATCAGCCGCAATTGGGTCTCCGTGTCCGGTGGCACCACCTATGCCGCGACGTGGGCCAATGACGACGATGTCTCGCGCATCGCAGAACGGATCCTCGAACTGGGTGTGATTTGGCGGTGGAAGCGCGCCAAGGGGTTCGACTATTCGCAGGAATTCCAGACCTATCAGGATCAACGGTCGTCTGAGATCGGCTCCGATCGCGCCCGGATGCCGTTCTCTCTCAGTGTCCCGATGCGTGGCGAAGTGCCGGATAATTTCTGGCCAGGGGTGATCGTCCCATGAGGTCAGCCGCAAAGCGAGTATCAAAGGAGGTCGATTTTCCGGCCCCTGTCGGCGGTTGGCGCACTGACGTCACCCTGTCCGACATGCCGAAAGACAGCGCTGCGGTACTCGACAACTTCTTTCCGGAGTCGACAAGCGTCCGGGCGCGTCGCGGCTACATGCAATTCGCGACCGGGTTGGGATCGACGACCGTTGGAACGATCCTCGCCTATAACGGCAGCGACCTGAAGCTCTTCGCATCGGCAGGGGCGAACATCTACGACATCACTGACGGTGGCGCAGTGAGTGCCGCTGTCATCAGTGGGCTTGCAGGTGATCGGTGGAGCTATGCCAATTTCGCAAATCCTGCCGGTCATTGGCTGGTTGGCGTCAACGGGTCGGACACGCCCATCAATTTCAACGGTGCCGCCTGGGGAACAGCGACGGCCATCACCGGTACCGGATTGACCGCGAGCAATCTGTTTCGCGTCATCACCTATCGCTCGCGCCTCTGGTTCCTGGAAAAGAACACGACGAAGCTTTGGTACCTCGCCACGAGTGCGGTGGGAGGAACCGCGAACGCCATAGAAATCGGCTCGGTGATGAAGCGCGGCGGCAATCTGATTGCTCTGGGTGTGTGGTCGGTACCGACTTATTCGGGGATTACCGAATGCCTATGCATGATGTCCGATCAGGGCGAGGTGATCATCTATCAAGGCTCCGACCCGACGACGACGACGGATTGGTCGCTGCTTGGGACCTTCCAGATCGGCCGGCCGGTGGGTGATCGTCCACTGTTTCAGGTTGGCGGCGACCTCGCGATCATCACGCAGGATGCAATCGTTCCGATTTCGCAGGTGGTGAAGATCGATCGTGGCGCGCTCCTGAATGTCTCGCTGACGAAGGGCATCGGCCCGACGTGGACGGACGCTGTCACCTCTGCCGGCACATATACCGGCTGGGAGCTGATCGCGTTTCCTCAAAGCCGCATGGCGATCGTCAATGTTCCCTTTCCCGAAGGCGCAAAGCAGTTCGTGATGAACACCACGACGGGGGCTTGGTGCAGGTTCACCAACATCCCGGCGAACACCTGGGCGGTCTGGGATGATCAGCTTTTCTTCGGTGGCGCAAATGGCATCGTCTACAAGGCGGAGACGGGCAGCCTCGACGACGTAGCGCCGATCGACTGCCTCATGGTTGGCGCGTTCAATCGCTTTGGGACAGGGCTTAGCCAGAAACAGGCAAAGCTCATCACCGCCTCGCTTCAGTTGGGTGCGTACACATCGGCGTGGCTGGGCGTCTCGGTCGATTACGTGACCAAATTGCCTACGGCGACTGGAACCGCAAACAATACCACGGTGGCTCTTTGGGGTGTGGCGCGGTGGGGCGTGGACGTCTGGGCCGGGAATACATCGAAACGCGCGATTGCAAATGCAAATGGCGTCGGGATCGCGTTCGCTCCGACAATCCGCATGTTGATCGGCGGGAATAATTCGTATGCCTCGGCAGGGACCATCATCGGCGGCTCGATGGCGTTTGAAGTGGGTGGCCCGGTTTGATCGTCTGGGAACCCAATGACGTCATTGCCGGCTGGATGGGCGGAAAAATCGGCGTCCGGTTTTCGCGCCCCTTCGTCACCGTCGCCAGCGTCGATCAAAATGGAAAAATCGAGTGTGCTGCGCTCTTCAACGCGATGACGGATTTCGACGTGGAATGCTCCGTTGTCGTTGATGGCCGCGCCACTGTCGAACTTCTCAAGGCTTGCCGCGAATATGTGGAAGGGCAGTTGAAACGGCCCCGGATCACGTTTCGCACCAGGGCAAGCAATATCAGGGCGCACAACGCGCTCAAAAAGCTTGGTGCCGATCAGGAAGGCCGCTTGCGAGAGTATTTCGGCGATGAAGATGCGCTGATTTACGGGCTCATTCTCAGGGATTGCAAATATGGTATCGACACCCAGCGCGCCTGATCCGAAGGAAACGGCGTCCGCTCAAACCGCGACGAACGTCAACACCGCAATTGCAAATGCGGCTCTCGGCAACGTCAATCAGGTTACGCCGGATGGGTCTTTGACCTACAACAAGACCGGCTCGACGACCATGACGGATCAGGAGGGGAATACCTATCAACTCCCCACCTATACGGCCACACAGACGCTCTCTGATGCGAACCAGAAGATCTACGACACCAATCAGGTCACGAAGCAAAACCTCGCTGATATAGGCCAGAGCGAGAGCGCCAAGATCGGGACGCTGCTCGGGACCAACATCGATCTGTCTGCCGACAACGTCAACAAATACTCGAATACGAACTGGCAGCCCGGTTTCGATAGGCAGTGGAATAACCAGCAGACACAGCTTGAGCAGAAACTTGCAAATCAGGGGGTGACGCCCGGCTCGCAGGCCTACGTGAACGCGATGAGCGATTTCAACACGCAGCGCCAGCAGCAGGAAGATACGTTCCTCAACGACATGTACAACACGTCGATGGGCGCAATCACGCAGGAACGAAACCAGCCTCTCAATGAGATTTCCGCCCTTATGAGCGGGTCGCAGATCAGCCAGCCGAATTACGTGAGCACGAACAGCACGCAATTGCCCACTGTCGACTATTCCAGCCTCGTGAACCAGAAATACCAGAGCGACCTGAACTCCGCGAACGCGACAAACTCAGGTCTATTCGGTCTTGGCTCCGCACTTCTCGGCGGCTGGGCAATGTCTGATCGCAGGCTCAAGCGCTTCATAGAGAAAGTAGGCCAACTGGCAAGTGGCATCAGTCTTTACCGGTATTCGCTTCTCGGTGGTCCTCGCGAGGTCGGCGTCATGGCTGATGAAGTGGCTCAGATCATGCCGGATGCAGTCCGGATCGGGCCTGATGGTTATGCACGGGTCAATTACGCCATGGTCATGGAGGCCGCATAAATGGTCGGTTTTCTCTTTGGCGGTAACACGGGCGAGACGGCGGAATCCCTCGCGTCCAAGCGTCAACTTGCTCAGGCCATGCTTCAGAGCGCCATGGGGGGCGAGAAGATCCAGAGCCCCTGGCAGGGTGTGTCGGAAATGGCCCGTGCGCTTATGGGTGGCCTGATGCAGCGGCAGATGGCGAACGAAGGTGCGGCGCAGAACGCTCAGTTGACCGCTGCGTTGATGGGGCAACCCTACGCTCCGGCAGCCGATGGCGGCGATTTCCGCGACAAGGCCGCAAACTGGATGTTTGGAAGCTCAAGCCAGCCGGGTCAGTCTGATCAGACCAACGGCACGTTCGGGAAATTCCTGACAGGGCAGGGTGGTGCTCCGGCTGGAAGCAACCAAGCCGCGGCGTCTGTTCAGAGTGGCGGAAATCTCGCGCCGGTTCAGGGATCTGGCGATCCACAGAACGCTCTCGACGCTATCATGCGGTTTGAAAGTGCCGGTAAGAATGTTCACCAAAACATTGTTCCGCCCGGCGGCGGCTATAACCCGTCTACCGGCACAGTCACCGGCCCGTCGTCAGCGTCTGGGTATTTCCAGATGATCAACCCCACTTGGAAGCGGGCTGCGTCGATGGCTGGAATTGACACGTCTCAATACCCCACCGCGATGTCGGCGCCGTATGATGTTCAGCGGAAGGCGGCGAACGCTCTCTATGCGTCTGATGGCTTCTCGCCATGGGCACCATACAATGCCGCACTCAGGGGCTATATCGATAAGAACGGCGGTGCGTCTGCGTTCACTGGTGATGCTGACAATACGCCTCCCGCTGTTGCTGCGATCAACGCGCAGATGGCACAGCAGCCGAATGCTTCCGCTACATCCGTAGGAGCTTTGGGTTTTGCTCCTGAAATAGGTCCTCAAGACTTCCCAGCACCTTCGCCAGTTGCTCCCATGTCGCCTCAGATGACGGCTGTAAAACAGGCGATTTCTGCGGCCATCCCTACACCGCAGATAACTCAAGCCGATATCAACCGCGCACGTCAAGCGACCATCGCAGCGCAGAGCCAAGGCCCGATAGACACTTCTGGGATTATCGGACAGTCAGGGCAGCAGGCGCCGCAGCAGGTGGCTCAGAACGGCCAGATGGACGCGAACTATTTTCCACCGGCACCGCAGCCGCCCGCACAGAATGCAGCGCCGCAGACAGGTATGGGATCGCCGCGGCTTGCTGCCGCCATTGCAGCCATGTCGAGCCCCTATGCATCGGGCAACGTCAAGGCACTCGCACAGGCCATGATTCAGCAGGAACTGTCGCCTCAGAACGATTTCCAGACCACGCCTGACGGTAATATCCTCATGATCAACAAGCGCACGGGACAGGTGCAGCCGATCTACAAGGCGGCGAAACCTCCGCAGTGGGGGCAGATCAACTCTGCCGGTGACATGGGTTGGATCGATCCGGTCAACCACTCGATTTCGGACGCCGCCGGCAACCCTGTAACGCCCGGCTCGCAGACCGGCATCAAGCCGACCGATGAAATGCGGAATTACCAATACGCCAAGCAGAACGGCTACGCAGGCTCGTTCAACGATTGGGAACTCGAACAGAAGAAGGCCGGCGCTCAGTCTGTCACGATTGCCGGTGAGACTGAGGAGAGCAAGGCACTTGGAAAGGCGCGTGCCGACAACATCGTCGAGTACATGAACGGCGGTAAGGCCGCCCGCGACAAGCTGCAAGCCCTACAGATTATGGAAGGCGCACTAGCTGCACCAGGCGGGACGGATTTCACGACCGGCCCCGGCGCGGAAATGGCGCTCAAGGCCAAGCAGGCGCTATCCAGCCTAACCGGGCAGCAGCTTGATGGTGTCACCAACGCGGAAATCATCAAGAAGACGGGTGCCTATCTGGCGTCCGCTGCCGCAAAGGATCTGGCGAGCCGTCCGACACAGTTCGACTTCAAGACCTTCCTCGAGAACAACCCCGGTCTTGATATCTCGATGCAGGGCAACCGATTGCTGATCAACATCATGAAACAGCAGGCTCAGCACCAGATGGACCTTGCCCGTATGGCGCAGTCCTACAAGGGCAACAGCGCGGACTGGAACGATGTCGTAACTGAATACGACAAGTCGCATCCCATCCTGAACCCAATGACCGGTAAGCCTCTGGCACCGAGCGATACCTTCGGATTTCCTGACGCCAGCAATGGACCGAAGCCGGGCGACGTCGAAGGCGGATATCGGTTCAAGGGCGGTAGCCCCGGCAATCCCGCGAATTGGGAGAAGGTGGAATAATGGCCGGTCCCTGGGAAAAGTACCAGCAGCAGGGCGGCGCACCCGCGCTGGCTGATGGTCCTTGGGCGAAGTATGCTCAGCAACCTGCAACGCCCGATGCGCCTGCCGTTGCCCCACAGCCCGACGTCGGCGGCGGTGGCATCAACGGTATCGTGCGCACGCTCGCCCGTGGGGCGCTGGGTGTGGGAGCCTACGCGGACGAGGCCGATGCTGGCCTCAATGCCATTCTGGCACCGGTCATTGATCCGCTGTTGCCCGACAGTTTTCAGAAGCTTCCCGAAGACTCGCTCTCCGGACGCTATGAGCACGCGCTTCGCATCCAGCGCGGCCAGGATCAGCAGTTTGATGAAAATCACCCCGTCGCGTCTCCACTGCTGAAGATTGCCGGTGGCGTTGCCTCGGCTGGCGGCCTAATCAACAAGGCACCCGCCGTCGCGGATTTCGTGCTGGGGAACGGTGGGGCGAATGTCCCCACGAGAATTCTCGCGACGATGGGCGCTGGCGCTGGGACTGGGGCGGTTCAGGGATTCGGTGAAGGTGAGGGTGGGGTGGGTCCCCGTGCCGGGGAAGCCCTGAAAGAGGGCGTGATCGGCGGCCTGATGTCGGGCGCAATGATGCCCCTAGCAACAGGATTTAACTGGGGCACAAGCAAGCTAGCAAAGGCGCTCATGGGCGAGCGGAATGACGTCCTGTCCAATTTGAGCAGTGGCGCGCGGGAATATTTGACAGGTCAGCTTGCCGACCCTGAGCGCGTTGCCCAGTACGGGAAATCTCTTGGGGAACTTGGTGATCAGGCCGTGCTTGCGGATGTCTCACCGGAATGGTTTGGTGTCGCGCGGGGCGCTGCCGCACGGCCCGGCACACGAGATATTGTGGTCAACCCGCTCAAAGATCGCGCCGCTTCCGCCAATGCTCGTCTCGGAGCCGATATCCGTCAAAGCCTCGGACCTGACCCCATCCCGTCGCAGGTTAGCTCCGGTATTGACGATAGCCTTGCGCAGGTCAGCAAGGCATACGGTCCCGCATTTGAAAGCCGCACGCCGTTCGATTTCAGCCCGATCGCCGGCGATCTGGACAGGCAGATCACGACGCTTCGTGGTGACCCGCAGAAAGCCCTTCAGCGCGTCCGTGGGATGCTGAACGACTTCGGGAAGGACGAGGTCACCACCGACCCCGCCGTCGCATTCCAGACCCGTCAGGCGATTGACGGGATGCTTGCAACGGAGAAGGATCCGAAGGTCATCTCGGCTCTTGCTGATGCTCGCCAGATGATCGACGACGGACTGACGCAATCGGTCCCGCGCATCAAGGAAATCGATGCCCAGTTTGCCGAATTGAAGCGACAGCAAGAAGCGTTGGGGCAGGGACGGCCTATCCTCAACAACGAGGCTACAGCGATGCGGCCTGCCGAGCTCGATCAGGCTCTTTCGAGGGGCGCACTACCCCAAGGCATGCAGGTCGGTCCGTCTGCCGTACCAACCCGGATGCAGCAGGGCGCTCTGGGCGAGATCTATCGGGCCGCAGGCACCAAAGCCAACGACACGACTGCGCTACGCAATATCGTGCGAGGTGAAGGTGACTGGAACCGCGAAAAGCTCGGGATGCTGTTCGGGCAGGACAATGCCGATAGAGCGTTAAAGGCGATTGATAGGGAAACTATTTTCGGAGATACCGCAAACCGTGTCGAACGAGGTTCTGATACCTCAGTGACGAACGGCTTTTCCAACTTCCTCAATGACGTCTCGAGGTCTCAAGAATTGCCCAACGACGTTACCCTGACTGGATTGGCGCTCAAAGGGACAAAAGGCCTCGTCAAGGCGCTTCTTGAGGGCAACGCGGAAGCAAATGCCAGCAAGTTCGCGAACGAACTGGGCGCCCTCTCTGTGGCGAAGGGGGCGGACCGCGACAAGCTCGTTGAGGCGCTGCTGGTAAGGGGCAAACAGAACGTCATCGACAAACAGCGGATGGCGCTCATTTCGTCGCTGATGAAGGGTGGAGCTCAAGCCGCAACACCGATGGTATCACACGCGGTGTTTGGTCAATGACCTGTTGCGATTGTGACCGCAATTGCCAGCGGGACCACGCAGAGCATCGTCAAGCACAGCCCGAAAACGAAGCCACTGAACGCGTGGAATAAGCTGGAGAATAGTCCGTCACCGTCGGAACGTGCGTGACGCCAGGACTTCGCGGGAAGAATGAAGATGGCTAAGGGCCAGCGAAGGGCGAGCCAACCAGAATATTTTACCAAGGGAACGAAGTTGCGGCGAAACCGCTGTGTTCTGGTTTCCCGCTCAGGGAATATCTCGTGGTAGGCGTTCGCCCGGCCGTAAAAAAAGCCGCCGCACGTTCCGATCATAAGGAAGAATATCGCCGCGAGTGCCGTTTCTGAGAGGCCATCGACGAACCAGCGCAAACCAAAATAGACCGGGATCGACGCTGCCAACGTCAAAACGCCCGTGATGATCGCAATGATCCGGTACCACCGATGCGGAAGCTCGCGGGGATCGTGATCAACAGTTGTCATTGAACAGCCTTCAGCCGGAAAAGTCCCGGCCACTGTAAATCTTGAAGTTGCAACCTACAAGGCCCCGGAAACGGGGCTTTTTCTGTTGGAGAGACCATGCCTCGGAACGGATCGGGAGTTTACTCCCCGCCCTCAGGTACAACTGCGGTCGCTAATACGCCCATCTCGCCAGATGCCCACAACAATTACGTTTCGGATATGACGGCCGATGCGAATAACCCGAGGCCGGTCAACGCGGGAGGCACCGGGGCATCGAGCGCGGCCTCCGCACGTGCAAATCTGGGCGCTGCGAGCACGGACGATCTTGCCGTGGCGATCTACGAAACCGTCGCCAGTGCCGCCACAATCGATCTGGGGAGCTATCTGAACCGGAAATTCATCGTGACCGGCACGACGGACATTTCTTCGCTTGGCGATACCGGAACCGACGATGGGGTTCCGATCAGCCTATTCTTCGAAGGTGCCCTGAATATCATTCCGAGCGCATCTTTGTTGACGCCGGGCCACGTCAGCGGCACCGGCACAACGACGGCTTCGTCAAATTCGGTCACGGGCGTGACAAACGCGACTTCGCTTCTGACCGGCATGTTTTTTTGGGGCATGGGAATACCGGCTGGCGCGACGATTACCGGGATTTCTGGAACGACAGTTACCCTGTCCGCAAATGCGAACGCGAGCGGAACGGTGACATACACCGCAGCTCCGAAGATTCAAGTCGCCGCAGACGATCAATGGGTAGCAACTTGCTCCGGTTTGGCCGGCGTTTGGTCAGTCTACTCGCCGCTCGGGAATTTCGGTCGCGGGCAAAACGGCCCTGGGAATTTGCTCAGGCTCGACAGCACAGGCGATTTTTCGTCGTCGCTTCGCATGCCGAAAACGTTGCTGCCGATCGCTGCTTCCGTGGCCGGCAATGCTCTGACGGTCACTCTGAACCCGTGCAGCTTGGATTTCCGATCGGCGACGGCGAACGACGGGACGATAACGCGGGTAAATCTGACGTCGCCGATATCCATTACCGTTCCGAGCTCGGCAACTCTTGGCACCGTCAACGGGATCAACGCGCGACTGTTGATCCTTGCACACAATTACGGCGGGGTAATCGAACTTGATATCGTGAATATCGCTGGTGGTCTCAACCTTGATGAGACTGCGCCGATCACCACGACGACGATTTCCACCGGGGCGACATCGGCGTCCACGATCTATTCGAACACCGGTCGATCTTCGGTCCCGTACCGCGTGGTCGGGTTTATCGACATCAATGAAACGACCGCCGGCACGTGGGCGTCAGCGCCTGTGCTTGTTCAGGGCTGCGGGGGCCAAGCCCTTGCCGCGCTGTCGTCTTACGGCTTCGGGCAGGCCTCATCTGTGCAGAGCCGAAGCGCCGGGGTGACGTATTACAACCCCACTGGAAAGCCGATCACCGTCGAGATCAGGTTCAACTTCACCGCCGGAGGGACAGCCTCGATGTATCGAGGCGGTGTTCTGGTCCAATACCTTTCTCCGATTTATTCGGACTCCCTCACGATCGCGGTGATGATCCCTCCTGGCTTCAGCTACTCGTGCAGCATGACCGGTGTTGCATCCTTCACCTGGACAGAAACGAGGTAATCAAATGGCGATCTGGAAAGACGCAAATGGCGGCTTGCATGACGACATGGATGGGGCCGCACTTTCCCTCCCCGCATGGCCTCAAGGCATGACGTTGCTGAGCGATGAAGAAGCTGCCACGGAACTGCAGCCGCCGGCGCCTACTGAAACCGATTATTCAAACGCCATTCAGTCCATGCTCGATGCGAAAGCGCGTGAGCACCAATATGACGGCATTGCATCTGGTGTCTCCTATCGCGACGACCCCGATCCGAAATTCGCGGCAGAGGGGCAGGCGCTCTTTGTCTGGCGTTCGGCCGTCTGGGTTTATTCTGCGACGCAATTGTCTCTCGTTCAGAACGGCTCTCGCGTGCAGCCCACCATCGCCGATTTCATCACGGAAATTCGGCAACAGTGCCCGTTTAGCTGGCCGGTGTGAAAATGAGCAATCAAGGCGATTTGCAACAGTGGGTCCGTGACCAAACCGGCACGGCCTACGATTACAACGGCGACTGGCTTTCGCTCTTCGATCAGGCTGGCGTGGCCGCCGGCGACTTCAATGGTCGAATGCTGGCCTGGCTGAATGCCCAACTCGGCACGTCGTATTCCAACATCAACGACGCCCAGAACGCCTACGCGATCTCTTGCGGAGTGACCAATTGGTCGTCTCTCGCTCAAATCGTGGGTATCTGAGCTCTTCTGGAATTACGAGCGCCCGTCATCAGGCCGGGAGTTTATCTTTTTGCGAAAACGCGCTGAAAAAGCGAGGCCCGACAACACGATTTGCTGGCACCTCAATCAAAATATAGGTGGCCCAGGCAACAATGATCGAAGTGCCGGAAACTATGAGAAAATGCGCTGTTTCGTTTACCGCTATTCCTGAGTTGCCAAGCATCCTGATGATGGGAAAGTGGCAAAGGTACAGCCCGTAGCTGATCATGCCCAAGAATTGCGCAGCTCTATTTTCAAAGAACCACCTAAAAAGTCTGCTCTCGGCTGATCCAAACACAATCGCCGTGAAAGCGAGCAGCGACGAGAACACGTATTTATCCTGTAGATCGATGGGAAAATGCCTGCGAAATGGAACATAGACCAGAATAACGAGGAGGCAAAACACGAAAGCCAAGTCGCCCATCAAGCCGTTATGCTTGATATGCTTTCGAACCTCAAAGGCGCTGATGCCAAGGGCGTAGGACAGGACATATTTGAATGGGAGGTAATTCATCGCATATGCTGCATAATCTGGGTCCACCGGCAATGAGGTGGTGTGTTGGTCGAGATACGAATAGAGATAATAGGCTCCAGCAAGCAGAGGAATTCCCATGAATCGGCTTGCTAGCAACATCAAGGGCAGCAAAAAATACCAAAAGACTTCGACGGCGATCGACCATTCGACGCCTATGATAGAGTCAGCATAGCGGTAGTTGAATGAGCTCAGGAATGTCAGGTGAGCCAGAATGTTCCAAAAATCGGGAGGGGCATTGAAGCTTTCGCTTTTGGATTGAGCCACGAAGCCGAGCAAAATGGTGGCAGCAATCCAAAAATAGTATAGCGGCGCAATACGCCAAATTCTCTTGTTTAGATAATGAAAGTAGCTCTGGGACGAATAAAAAGAAACCGCCACGCTGAATCCGGAGATTACGAAAAATACGCTTACGCCCTGCGGGCAGAAGTCGACAAACTCACTCGCGGTTGTTCCCAAGCTTCTGAGGCCGCCGCCGCCGCTGTGTATGAGCACAATAGCCATCGCAGCGAAGGCGCGCATTCCGGTGATGAAGTTTGTCTCGCCGTAGTTTTTCATGAATTGTCCTCTGCGAGGAATTCCAATTTCACAATTCTAAGGGTGAGACAACTCCACAGTGCGAACTCGACTGCTGCAATTGCGCTTGCCAGCACCCCATTAGCGTCAACCTGATTTGACGCCAGAAACACCGCATATCCTGTCATCAAGCCTCGCCACAAGCGGGGCTTTTTCTTTGGAGAACCCCGCAAATGAAACTCGCCCGAGACTGGAAGACAAAGCTCTTCCGGCACTGGTCCTCCTATGCCTTCGCGGCGATTGGCGTCGTGGCGTTCATCCCTGACGCGCTGGGCTATCTGGGTGACCAGATCAACATCCCGCGCCCTGTTTTCCTCGTCCTCACCGTGATCGGCCTCATCTGCAAGGTCGTAGATCAGGAGCTTGATCCCCATGCCGATAACTAACCTGCACCAAACCAAGCGTGGGCAGGCTGCCATCGCGGCAATTGTTGCCCTGTCGGTGGGCGGCTATGTCGTTCTTCCCAGCGGCTACAAGGTCCACGACGATACTGCCCTTGCGGTCACATACCTGACCAAGGACTGGGAAGGCCGTCGTCTCAAATCCTACCTCGACAGGATCGCCAAGCCGCCGCGCTGGACCGTTTGCGACGGGGACACGACGGATGTTGGCCCGGACACGGTTGAGACCGAAGCCGGCTGCGATAAGCGCCTTGCGCAGAAGATGGAAGCTGATTACCGGCCGCCGCTTCAGAAGTGCGTTCTCAACTGGGACCGGCAGCCCTTGGCATGGCGCGGAGTCATGCTCGATTTCGCGTGGAATACGGGCGTTCGAACCGCCTGCAATTCTGGAGGCGTGAAGGAAGTCAATGCGGCGCAGCATGAGGGCCGCAAGCCGGATTTCTCGAAGGCCTGTGAAAACCTGACGCTCTACACGAACGCGGGCGGCGTTTTCATCAAGGGCTTGGCCCTGCGCCACGGGATGGGGGATGCGACCCGGATTGGCGATGGCGAACTGTGCAGGAACGCCAAATGATCCCGTCCTTCTTCATCAAGCCGCTCATCGGCCTAGCTGTGGTCGTCGCCGTCGTCATCGGGTTCATGCTCTGGCTCGCTGCGCATGACGCCGCCGTCGTCGCCTCACAGAAGGCAGCATGTGCCACCGAGAAATCAGACATGGTTTCCAAGGCCACGTTTGAAGCTCTGCAGGCAATTGCAGACCGAGATAGGAAGCAGGCCGAAGCCGCCGCCATTGCCGCCACAGAGGCCCAGAGACGTGCTTCGGCTGCCAAGCAGAGCCAACAGGCGGCGGAAGCTCGCATCGCAGCCCTTGAAGCCGAGGCGGCACAGAACAATGCCCTGTCCACCGTCAGCGAGGAGGATTTGAAATGGTCCGGATCGCACCACTGATTGCTCTCGTCGTTCTTGCCGGATGCCAGGGCGACAAAGCCTCGCAAGCGTTCTCCAGCGCCACAGCGGCGAGGGCGGTCGCCGTCCAGCCGGTTAGGCCTATCCCGATTGATCAAGCCTGCACCGCCCACATGGGCCGCGTCGTCCCGAAGGTCGGGGAAAAATGGCCCGTGGTTCAGAAGCGTTGGGAGATCGTTGCTGATCTCCGCGACAAGCAGGCCGATGACTGCGCCGCCTGGGATGCAGATCGAAAGCGGTTGGGCGCGAAATAATGGCAGATCAATTCGACTACCGCTTCTGGGCTGCCGTTGGCGGGGCAACTCTTTTCAAGCTCGCCACGTCGCCCAATCACTCGTTCACGAGAACCGCTGTCACAGTCGGCGCGGCGATATTCTCTGCGTGGCTGTTCACCGATCCGCTCATCCACTTCATGAACTGGGATACCGAGGGATACCGCAACGCCGTCGCCGGGCTCATGGCACTGATAGGCGAGGGGGCGATGCGCTGGCTGATCCGCGTCACTCCCGACAAGCTGATCGCGATCTGGAGAGGCGAACCATGACCCGCTGGCATCTCTCGGAAGGGCAATGGTGGTTTGTGATCGGGGTTTGTTTTCTCGTCTTGAGCGTCTGCGCTGCGCGCTGATCATGGGAACGGTCGCCGGACTGAATGATC
>DATMTA010000135.1:0-5829 GCA_035565055.1 Ensifer sp. | reverse complement strand
TCCGCCTTCGGCAAGGCCGTGTCGCCCGGCGGCGTCATCCCGGTCGGCATCGTCACCGCCGTGATCGGTGTGCCCGTGCTGTTCGCGATCCTCGTCCTCAGCAGGAAAGGACAGCCGGCATGAGCCTCGAGATCCGCAAGATGAATGTCAGGCGCGGCGCGAAAAAGACGCTTTGCGATGTCTCGCTGTCGCTCTCCGGCGGCGGAGTGACGGCCGTCGTCGGGCCAAATGGCGCGGGCAAATCCACCTTTCTTTCGGCGCTTGCCGGGCTCCTGCCGCATGACGGCGACATCACCTGGAAGGGTTCAGCACTTGACCGGCGGGCGCTCGCCTACATGCCGCAGAACACCGACGTGCGCTCGGCGCTGACCGTTCTGGAGGTCATGCTGCTGGGGCGGCTGGAGCGGCTGGGCGTGCGCGTCGGCGACAACGACATCGCCGATGCGATGGCGCTGCTCACCCGCTTCGGCCTGGCCGATCTCGCCTCGCGCGCCATGCCGACGCTGTCGGGCGGGCAGCGGCAGCTTGTCATGCTGTCGCAGCGGCTGATGCGGCGGCCGGAGGTGCTCATCATGGACGAGCCGACCAGCGCGCTCGACATCCGTCACCAGATGGAGGCGCTCGGCCATGTCGAGGCCTATGCGCGGGACAGCGGTGCGCTGGTCCTCATCGCGCTGCACGACATCAACCTTGCCGCCCGCTTCTGCGCGCAGATGCTGCTCTTCGCGCGTGGCCGGCTGATCGGCGCCGGCGCGCATGAGGACGTGCTGACGGCAACAACCATTCGCGGGGCCTATGGGGTGGAGGCGGAATTCGTAAACTCGCCCACAGGCAAACGCATCTGCATCCCCACCGGGCTTGCCCCGGCGGGCTTCTGACAACCGGAAACACATGTTCAAACAAGGAGACTACGCATGAAACTCATCAAGACAATCGGCCTGACGCTTGCCGCCGGCCTTCTCGCCACCGCAGCCTTCGCGCATGAATACAAGGTCGGCGATCTCGAAGTCGTGCATCCGGCGAGCCGCGCCATGGTGCCGGGCGCCCAGGTCGGCGGCGGCTTCATGCAGATCACCAACCATGGCAAGACCGATGACAGGCTGGTCTCCATCACCTCGCCCGCCACGCCCGACGTGCAGCTGCACGAAATGGCCGTGACCGATGGGGTGATGAAGATGCGCCAAATGAAGGACGGCATTCCGGTTCCTGCGGGCAAGACGGTCGAACTGAAATCGGGCGGCCTGCATGTCATGTTCATGGGCGTCAAGACGCCGTTCAAGGAAGGCGACAAGGTGCCCGCCGTGCTGCATTTCGAAAAGGCCGGCGACGTGAAGGTCGAATTCCAGGTCGGCCCCGCCAATGGCGGCGAGATGAAGCACGACATGAAGGACATGAACGGCCAGAAGCCGAAGGGCTGATCTTGAAACTGCAGGGGTCCGGGGGTGGGCAGCAGCCGCTCCCGGACAGCGCTACTCGGTGCGGCTTTCCAGCGCCTCGACGCGCCGGACCACATCGCCCACCGTGTCCTCGATCCGCGCCAGAGAGCCATCGAGCGAGGTCTGGATATTTGCGAGAGAACCGCCGATCTCCATCTTGATCATCAGCTCGATATCGTCGCGGAGTTCTCCTTCGCGCCGCTCAACGCGGCGCGTGAGTTCATAGGTGGCGTTCAAAAGGCGCATCATGTCGGAGACGTCTTTGCGCAGGAGGCGCAGCTCGTCCATATTGAGCTTGGCTTGCTGAGCAAGGAATTCAATACTGACTATCTCGGTGGACATCGGGGCAAAATCCGGTTTTTCGGAGTTGAGGGAATGTAATCTCTTCCGGGGCAGAAGACAAATGGCGCGACCGCCGACGAACCGGGCTGAGCGAATGCCGCTTCAAGCTGCGGCAGAATGTTGCACTGCGATTTGTTTGCTTTACCGCAAATATGATCGCGTCTAATCCGCTATTCATAAATTGACGAAGATCACAATGACCAAGAGATCCCGGCCAGACGGCACGATTTCTTTGACCATCTGTTTTTGCATTTCGTCAATTCTTGATCAAGCGCAAATTCCGGAAGTCTTCGGCTTCGCGGAAACGGAAAGGACTGTGTCATGCAGGCTGTCATCTACAATATTCCCCTCTTCGGCTGGATGCTGCGCGAGGCGGCAGAGGGCACCGTTGCGGCGAAGCTGCTCTTCGTCGTCAACTGCCTTCTCATCTGGGCGCTGGCGATCGCCGTCTTCGGCTTCCCGGCCATCATCATCCCGGCGCTGGCCGCCGTTGCCGGCATGTTCGTCGTCCTCTTCATCCTGTCATGGCCCTATCTTGACGACTGAGGCCCGCACACGCCTTGAGATGGATCAACAGACGGCTTGACGGAGATCAAGCAAAAGCTTGATTTCAATCAATGCGGGTTTGTCAAAAAAGACGGAATCTCTTCATCAAGACGACGGCATTGAAGCGAGGTCTGCTGACCCCACGATGCCGCCGCCGGATGGAGACCATCATGTTCAAGAAAATCATAGTTGCGGTCGATATCGCCCAGATCGACAAAGGCGCGAAGATCCTGAAGAAGGCCGAGGCGCTGGCTGACGATGGCGCGGAAATCGTGCTTCTCAATGTCGTCGAGGACATTCCCGGCTATCTCACCATCGACGTACCCGGCCATGTCATCGAGAACAACCGAAAGCAGGCGCTGGAAACGCTGGACAAGATGCGCGCCGAGATCAAGGTGCGCACACGCGCCGAGCTGCGCACCGGCCAGGCGGCCAGCAACATTCTTGCGGCAGCGCAGGCCCATGAGGCCGACCTGATCATGGTCGCCTCCCACCGGCCCGACATTTCCAACTATTTCCTCGGCTCGACCGCCGACCGGGTGGTGCGCCACGCGGATATTTCCGTCCTGGTCGATCGCTGAGTTTCAAGAAGAAGCACCCGGAGAGAGGGCTATGAACGCCATGAACCCCCATGAAGCCAGACTGCTCGCGCGCAAGCACGAACTGACGCAGCGCCTCGGCAAGATCGAGTCGGACCTCGACACCACGCCCAATCCCGACAGCGAGGAGCGGGCTACGGAACGCGAGAATGACGAGGTTCTGGAAGAACTGGGCCTGCAGGGACAGATGGAACTGAAGGCGATCGAAGCAGCGCTGAAACGCATTGCCGACGGAACCTACGGAACCTGCGTGCGCTGCGGCGGCGAGATCAGCCGCGACCGGCTGGAAGCCGTGCCCCATGCCGCGCTCTGCAGGGAGTGCATGGGATAATCCAGAGGTCGGCTTGCGCAGGCTCCTGCGGCGGCTGACGACGAGAAAACGAGGCGCGGACCGTTTCGGGGGTGAGGCGGTTAAACCCTTTTCCGCGCAACGTTGAGGCCGGGTGTTCACGGGGACCACCCGGCCTCATTTTTTTTGGCGCCTGCCCGAACTCAGAATGCATTCGGCCCTGCGGGCCGCCCCCTCATCTGTCCTTCGGACATCTTTTCCCCGCTGGGGAGAAGCGGGAGATTGCCGCAGCCTCTCGGGCCTCATCGCCCCATCGGGGAGAGGTCCGCCGAGCGTTAGCGGGGGCGGGGTGAGCGGGAAGCCACGAACCCGAGAGCAGTGGTTCGCTCCGCGCGGGCGCGCCCTCTCCTCATACTCCTCACTTGTCCGGCGTGAAATTCATCGCCGTGCCGTTCAGGCAGTAGCGCAGGCCGGTCGGCGGCGGGCCGTCGGGGAAGACGTGGCCGAGATGGGCGTCGCAGCGGGCGCAGCGGATTTCGGTGCGCACCATGAAATGCGAACGGTCCTCGATCTCGGTGATCGCATCATCCGATACCGCCTTGAAAAAGCTCGGCCATCCGCAGCCGGCGTCGAATTTCGTGTCCGACACGAAGAGCGGCGCGTCGCAGCAGACGCAGGAATAGGTGCCGCGATCAAACGTGTTCCAGAACGGGCCGGTGAACGGCCGCTCCGTGCCATGTTCGCGGGTGACGTGATACTGCGCCGGCGTGAGCTGGTCGCGCCATTCTTCGTCCGACTTGGTGATGACGGGGACTATGCGTGCCATGTTCGCCTCCATGCGACTTGCCTCACCTGCCTCAGAACCTGAGCGACCTCAGAAACTGATTCAGGGGGCGGTATTCTGCCAATTGATTTTGTTGAAGTTACGCGACGATAGATGGGGATGTCGAGACGCGTAGGCAATGGGGCGCGGGATCAAGCGGGATCAACTTGGTGTGATGAAATCGACCGGCCATAATTATTTCTGAAAGCATGTATTGAAAAGGCCGCCGAAGCGGCCTCTCCAGTCTTGTCAGCTGTTCTTGTGGCTTTGCTGGCCGGCCTTCACATGCTGTTCATGCGAGCCGCCGCGCGAGCCGGAAGAAGAATTGTCCTTGTCCGAGGAAGCATTCTGCTGAGAGCCTGTATTCTTGTGGCTCTGTTCTCCGGCCTTCACGTGTTGTTCGTGCGAACCACCTTGATTTGCCATTGCTTTTCTCCTTGGGTTGGCGAGATCATCTTTGCGATCTCGGTGGGCCTAACAGAAACCGCAGGGGCATGTTCCGCGAAAAATGGGATTTGCAGCGGATCGGTAGCGCCGCGCGCCGGGTACGCTCCAAGCAAGTTTCAGGCCCCTCCCCGGAAAAATCCCGTCTCGCGCTTGAGCCGCCCGCCGCATTGCCCTATCCCTTTCGAGCCTGTACCGAAACGGAGACCTCATGGCGGCCAGCGACGCGCCATTCATCTTTCTAGCTCTGATAGCGCCATTTCTGGCTGCGGCGGTGGCGCCTGTTCTGACGCAGGTGCTGGGGCATCGGGCAGCCTGGATACTCGCGCTGGTTCCGGCCGCAATCTTCGCCTTCTTCTGCCGCGCGCTTGGCGATGTGCAGGGCGGTCAGGCGGTGACGGGCGGGTATGTGTGGGTGCCGTCGTTTAATGTCAGCTATTCGTGGCTGATCGACGGGCTGTCGCTCAGCTTCGTGCTTCTCATCTCCGGTATCGGCGCGCTGATCATTCTTTATGCGGGCGGCTATCTGAAGGGGCATCCGCAGCAGGGGCGGTTCTTCTCCTTCATCTTCCTGTTCATGGGATCGATGCTGGGCGTCGTCATTTCCGACAGCTTTCTGATGCTCTTCATCTACTGGGAGCTGACCTCCATCACCTCCTTCCTGCTGATCGGTTTCGACCATGAACGTGCCGCCTCGCGCCGCGCCGCATTGCAGGCACTGGTGGTGACCGGCGGCGGCGGACTGCTGCTGCTTGCCGGGCTGATCTTCATCTGGGACATGAGCGGGATGACGCAGCTGTCGATGCTGGTGCGCAGCGGCGATATCCTGCGTGACAGCCCGTTTTATCTGGCCGCGCTGCTGCTGGTGCTCGGCGGTGCCTTCACCAAATCGGCGCAGTTTCCCTTTCATTTCTGGCTGCCCAACGCCATGGAGGCGCCTACCCCCGTTTCGGCCTATCTGCACTCCGCGACCATGGTGAAGGCCGGCGTCTATCTGCTGATGCGGCTCAATCCGGTGCTCGGTGATACCGCCGCCTGGCAGATCCTGCTGCCCTTCTTCGGCGGGCTGACCATGCTCACCGGCGCGTTGCTCGCCGTGCGCCAGACCGATCTCAAGCTGATGCTTGCCTACACCACAGTGTCCTCGCTCGGCCTGCTGGTCATGCTGACGGGCTTTGGCTCTGACCATGCCATCGAGGCGGCGGTGCTTTATCTGGTGGCGCATTCGCTGTTCAAGGGCGCGCTGTTCATGGTCGCCGGCATCATCGACCATGAGGCCGGCACCCGCGACATAACGAAGCTCGGCGGCTTGCGAAAAGCCATGCCCATCACCTTTGCGGCAGCGCTGGC
>DATMTA010000134.1:0-8551 GCA_035565055.1 Ensifer sp. | reverse complement strand
GCGATCCGTATCGGTCTCGCGGGCGGCAACGCTCGCCTGCGTGGCGAGCAGCGTCAGCGGCGTGCGCAGCTGATGCGCCGCATTGGCGACGAAGCGGCGCTGCGCGCCCATCTGGCTCTGCACGCGGCCCATATAATCGTTCAGCGCATGAACGAGCGGACGCAATTCGGTCTGGACACTGGAGGGATCGAAAGGCTCAAGCCGCTCACGCCGGCTCGAAATGACGGCTTCGCGGAGCCGCATCAGCGGGCTCAGGCCGCGCCGCAAGCCGAGAAGCGTGACAACGCCGGCAACGACGACCAGCACGAACTGGTTGAGGAAGTCCGACATCCAGAGCCGGCGCATCAGGTCGGTCTCGCCGTTGAGCGTGACGGCCAGCGTCACGCTGACGGTTGCGTCCTTCTGGAGCCCGACGACCGGATGCTCGATTGCCAGCGCCCGCACGTCTTCATTGCGGAAGCGCATCGTTTCGCCCTGCCCGAGGACCGCCGGCGCCTGCAGTTCCGAATAGCCCGCGATCATCGTTCCCCAGGCGGTGCGGACGCTGAAATAGACACGGTCACCATAGCCGTTTGCGAAGTTCTCAAGAGCCGCCGGCGGGATCTCGACCGTCACGTTGCCGTGGTCATCGGTTCGCACGGCCTCCGCGATCATCCGCGCCGAACCGATCAGCGTGTTGTCGGTGACGATGCTGGCGATCTGTGCGGCCTGCCTCACGCTGAAAAAGATGTTGAGAGCGAGCACCCCGAGCAGGGTCAGCAGAACCCAGACGAGAAGCTGGGCGTAAAGGCTTTCGCGCACGGAACGGACAAAGTGCCGGAAGCTTTTCACATATGCCATCTCTAAAGAGCCCGAAGCATGTAGCCAAGCCCGCGCAGCGTCGCGATCTGAACGCCGCCGCCCTCGATCTTCTTGCGCACGCGATGGACATAGATCTCGATGGCGCTGGGATCAGGCTCGGCGTCAAAACCGAAGACGCTCTCGTGCAGCGCCGCCTTGGTGACGGTCGTTCCGGATTTCATCACCAGATATTCCAGCACCGAATGTTCGCGTGGCGTCAGCTGCAGCGGCTCGCCCTTGAGCGTGAACTGCCTGCTGGCGCTGTCCAGCGCAAGGTCCCCGATCTCGATCTCGGGGCTGGCGAGGTCATGCCCGCGGCGAATGACAGCGCGCAGGCGCGCTTCCAGCTCGGCGAGTTCGAAGGGCTTGGCGAGATAGTCGTCCGCGCCCGAATCGAGCCCTGCGACCCGTCCGTCGAGCGAGGCATTCGCCGTCAGGATGATGACCGGCGTGCGGTTCTTGCTGCGGCGAATGCGCTTGAGCAGGGTCATGCCGTCCACATGCGGCAGCGACAGATCAAGGATGATCGCCGCATATTCGCCAAGTGCAATCAGATGCTCGGCCTCTTCGCCGTCATGGGCCACCTCGACCGTGTAGCGCGCCTGCACGAGCGCCCGCGCCAGCCAGTCGGCAAGCTCATGGTTATCCTCGACAATCAACAATCGCATGATGAGTTTTCTGATCCCGCACCGACACCGCTCCCGGACCGGGCCTCCCTCGTCCAGCAAGACGCCGGCGCGTCCCCTCCCTTATCCTGCCGGCAAGGCTAGCATGTCCCAGATCGCGAAGCGAGCGGCTTGCGGCCGTTGCCACGTCGCGCCGCGTGACCCTTTTTGAAACAGAAAGCGCGCGATCCGTAAAATTTGAAATATCGGTTTAAGGCCCGCGAAAACTGTGCCTGCTAGGTTGTCCTCATCGATGAAACCAAAGTCAAAACAAGAGATGCCGCCAGAGGCATCCGGAATCGAGGCAGAGATGTTCAAGTCTGTTCTGATCACTCTTTCGACTGTCGCAGCCATCACGCTGTCGGCCGGTGCCGAGGCGAATGCTTTCGGCCTCGCCTCCGCAGCCCGCACCATTGCGCCCAAGACCGTCACGGTCCAGGCGCGGCAGTCCGACATTGCCTGCGCAACACCGACGGACGGCTGCCATCGCGGCCACACCTTCTTCCTGGACTATGACGCACGGGTCCGCAGCCTGCTCTTCGTGCAGGCCAGCCCGGAGGAGGCCGTAATCGACGGCCTTCGGCGCGCGATCGCCATGCGCGACGTCACCGGCGCTCGCTATGCGAGCCTGTCGTCCCTGTCCGTGAGCCGCACCGCGTCGCTTCTTCGCATCGGCTGACGGCAGCGCCTTCGGCGCGATTGCCGAGCAAGGGGAACCTTGCGACGATCTCCTGGTTTGAACTGGCGCGGCGGCGGTCCAGCTCAAACAGGAGAAAGCAATGTCGGATGACGGGACAGTACACTATGACGGGCCCGCCGGCGGCTGGGGCTCGATGAAGGGCATCGCCCGCATCTTCGGCAAGGAATGGTCGACGCCCGCGGCGCTCGAAACATTGGCGCGCCAGAACAAGCCGGGCGGCTTCATGTGTGTCTCGTGCGCGTGGACCAAACCCGCACATCATCATCCGTTCGAGTTCTGCGAAAACGGCGCGAAGGCGACGCTGTGGGAACTCACGACGCGTCGTTGCGGCCCGGACTTCTTCGAAAAGCACACGCTGACGGAACTGCGAGAGTGGTCAGACTACGACCTTGAGCAGCAGGGCCGGCTGACCCATCCGCTGCGCTATGAGCGGGCAAGCGACCGCTACATCGCCTGTTCGTGGGAAGAGGCGTTCGAGGGGATCGGCCGCGCGCTCCGATCCTTCGTCCCGGACGATGTCGTCTTCTACACGTCCGGACGCGCCAGTCTCGAGACCGCCTATTGCTACGCACTCCTTGCCCGGCTCTACGGCACCAACAACCTGCCCGACAGTTCCAACATGTGCCACGAGACGACGTCGGTCGCGCTGAAATCGCTGATCGGCGCGCCGGTAGGCACCTGCATCCACGAGGACTTTTCCAAATGCGATGCCATATTCTTCTTTGGCCAGAACACCGGCTCCAACAGCCCGCGCTTCCTGCACGACCTTGAGGATGCAGTGAAGCGCGGCTGTCGCATCGTCACCTTCAACCCGGTACGCGAGAAGGGGCTTGAGGCCTTCATCAACCCGCAGAACCCCATCGAGATGCTGACCGGCAGCGAAGTCCGCATCTCCTCAATCTATCTGCAGGTACGTGCCGGCGGTGATATCGCGGCGCTCGCGGGCCTTGCAAAGCACGTGCTGGCCTGTGACGAAGAGGCGAAAGCCGCCGGACGCGCGCCCGTCATCGACCGCGACTTCATCGCCCAGCACACGACCGGCTTTGAGGCCTTCGAGGCGATGGTCAGGACGACGCCCTGGGAGGAGATCGAAGCCGAATCCGGCCTCGCCCGCGCGGATATCGAGGCAGCGGCGCAGGTCTATGTCGAGGCGGAGCGGACCATCGGCATCTATGGAATGGGACTGACCCAGCAGGTCAACGGCTTCGAAAATATCGGTATGCTAGTCAATCTGCTGCTGATGAAGGGCAATATCGGGCGCGAGGGCGCGGGCATTTCCCCTGTCCGCGGCCATTCCAACGTGCAGGGTCAGCGCACGGTCGGCATTGCCGAAAAACCGGAACTCGTGCCGCTGAACAAGCTGTCGGAGATGTACGGATTCGAGCCGCCGCGCGAGAAGGGGGTCAACACGGTCGAAGCCTGCGAGGCGATCCTGGCCGGCCGCATCCAAGGATTTGTCAGTCTGGGCGGCAATTTCGTGCGTGCCATTCCCGAGCGCGATCGGATGGAGGCGGCGTGGCGCAGGTTGCGGCTGACCGTGCAGATCGCCACGAAACTCAACCGCAGCCATCTCGTTCACGGCCAGATCGCCTATCTGCTTCCCTGTCTCGGCCGCTCGGAACGCGACGAACAGGCGAGCGGTCCGCAGACGGTGAGCATGGAGGACAGTCTGAGCTGCATCCACGGCTCGGTTGGCCATCGCACGCCGGCCAGCGAGCACCTGCTATCCGAACTTGCCATCGTCGCGGGTATCGCGAAGGCCACATTGCCCCCCAATCCGCGCGTGGACTGGGACGGCTGGACGGGCGACTATGCACGCGTCCGTGAACTCATCGAGGCGACCTATCCCGAGCAGTTCCACGATTTCAACAAGCGGCTCTTCACCCCCGGCGGCTTCTATCGCGGCAACAGCGCGCGCGAGCGCATCTGGAAGACGAAGAGCGGCAAGGCCGAGTTCACCGCTCCGCAGATGCTTTCCGCCGCCGGCTTCGAGGACAGACCGGGCCGTTATCGCCTGATGACGCTGCGCAGCAACGACCAGTTCAACACCACGATCTACGGCTTCGACGACCGCCTGCGCGGTATCAGCGGAACGCGCGACGTGATGCTGATCAATCCGGAGGAAATGGCGGATGCCGGCCTCCAGGAGGGCCAGATCGTCTCGCTCGTCAGCGATGCAGAAGACGGTGTCGAGCGCCGTGTGGACGGCCTCAAGGTGGTCCCCTTCTCGCTGCCACGCGGGTGTATCGCAGGCTATTACCCGGAGCTGAACCCGCTCGTGCCGCTTTCGCACCATGACAGGCGCTCGAAGACCCCGGCAACGAAGGCCGTGCCGGTCAGGATCGTAACCGCCGGCTGACGACGGCGGGCCTCTGGACGGTGGAGATCATCAGAGCGCCGCGCCGCGGCTCGGTCCCGCGCACCAATCCGCGCCGGACGGGATAACGGGCAGGGTAACTTCCGCACCCCTGCCCGTAGTTCATCAGCCGCCGACAGCGTCAGACACGCACTTTTTCGTATAGGCCGTCTTGGCGGCACCGGCCAGCACCTTGCCGTTCTTGTCCTTGGCCGAGGCATCGCAGGAGGCTTGCGCGTCCTTGGTGCACTTCGCCATGAAGGAGGTCAGGGCAGCACCCGCCAGGGGCTTGCCGTTCTTGTCGATCGCCTTCGACTTGCAGGTATCTGCGGCCTGCGCGGTGACGGCCGCCAGGACAAAAACGGATGTGAGCAGGATCTTCTTCATATGGGTTCCCTCCAAACGGATCACCGATGGGCATCATCGACAGCTCTATTGAGTACGGCGGGGGCGGTCTGGTCAACAGACTTGCGGCCTCGCGCCGCGATATCCCAAATTCCTTTGATGGCCCCTCCTGAGCGAAACCCCGGATCACGCCGTCTCCCACCGCCGCACGTGATCGGAGAAACGCGATTTACAAGTTTGCACGGCTGTGCAATCATTGAAGGATCGTCATTGTGGATGAAGCAAATGCTCAACGACAAGGTGGATTTCTGCAAGGACATCATCACCCGCGCCGGTGCGCTGGTGATGGAAGGCTTCGGGCAGGCCCGCGCCATCGAGATGAAGGGGGCCCAAGACTATCTCACCGAATTCGATGGGCGTTGCGAAAAGTTCCTGCGCGCCGCCATTGCGGACGCCTTTCCGCAGGACGGTTTCTTCGGCGAGGAAGGCGGCGGCAGTGATGCGGCGAGCCTCTGGGTCGTTGATCCGATCGACGGCACCGCCAATTTCGCCCGCAATATTCCGCATTTCTGCATTGCGATTGCCTATGTCGAGAATGGCCGCGCGGAGTTCGGCGCCATCTACAATCCGGTTCTGCGCGAGTTGCATTTTGCCCGCCGCGGCCATGGCGCGACGCTGAACGGCAAGCCGATCCTTGTTTCAACTGTCACAAATGCGGAAGCCGCGACCGTCGAACTCGGCTGGTCGGCGCGCATCCCCAATGCCGATTATCTCGAAGCCTTGAGCGGCCTGCTCGATTTCGGCTTCAACGTTCGCCGCGCCGGCTCCGGCGCGCTGGGCCTCGCCTACGTGGCCGACGGCCGCAACGAGGCCTATGCCGAACGTCACATGAATTCCTGGGACTGCATTGCAGGCTTGTTGATGGTCGAGGAGGCAGGCGGGAGGGTCTGCTCGTTCGAAGGCAGCGAGAGGATCCTGCGGGGCGGCCCGGTCCTCGCGTCGGTTCCCGGCCTGGCCGGACCGATCAGCGATATCATGCGCATACCGCTTGCCGCGCCCCGGGAGGGGGAGCGCTAAGCCACTTTCCTTCCGTTCGGAAAGGGAGTGTCATAAAACTTTTGCACAGCTGTGCAAATTTCATTGGTATTGGAGGGACCGATGGAAGGCTACCTGAACATTTCGCAGACCCGCGTGCGCTATGGCGACAACGAGATCCTGAAGGGGATCGATTTGTCCGTGCGCAAGGGCGAGTTCGTCGCCCTTCTGGGCTCCTCGGGCTGCGGCAAGACGACCCTGTTGCGCACCGTCGCGGGTTTCAACACGCCGACCCATGGCACGATTTCCATCGGCGGCCGCGACGTCACGCGCCAGCCGCCGGACAAGCGTGGCATGGCGCTGGTCTTCCAGTCCTACGCGCTCTGGCCGCATATGAGCGTCGACCAGAATATCGGCTATGGCCTGAAGCTTCGCCGCGTCGAAGCCTCCGCCGCGCGCCAGCGCATCGAAGAGATGAAGGCGCTTCTTGGCCTGCAGGCGCTGGGCAGCCGCAAGCCGGCTGAACTGTCGGGCGGCCAGCGCCAGCGCGTTGCGCTTGGCCGGGCGCTCGCCATCAATCCGGATATCCTGCTGCTCGACGAGCCGCTCTCCAACCTCGATGCCCGCATCCGCCTCACCGTCCGCCACGAGATCAGCGCCCTGCAGCGCCGGCTCGGCATCACGGCCGTGCATGTGACGCATGACCGTGAGGAAGCCATGGTGATGGCCGACCGCATCGTCATCATGAATGGCGGCGAGATCGCCCAGGCCGGCTCCCCGCAGGAGGTCTACAACAAGCCGAATTCCGACTTCGTCGCCGCCTTCATGGGCGCCGAGAATGTCGTCGAGATCAATGTCAATGTCTTCGGCAACAGCATCGGCATCTCCGAAGGCCGCCACAACCGCAGGGCCGTGATTGACCGGGCCGACAGGCAGCTCGCCACCGGCCCCGCCATTGCCCGTTTCCGCAGCGAAGCGGTGCAGATCGCGTCGGCGGGCGGCACTGCCACCTCCGAACGCGACGGCCTCGTTCTTACCGGCATGGTGGCGCAGGTGAGTTACCCGGGCGGGCTCTGGCGTCATGTCGTGCATCTCGGCGAAACGAGCCTCATCGTCGACAGCGCGACCCGCTACGACGAGGGAGCGGCCGTCGAAATCACGGTGCCCGAGCCTTCGCTCTACATCTTCCCGCGCCAGTAGTTCCGCATCGCGCCAGCCCGCCAGGCTTCCGCAAACACAGTTCAATGCCCGCATACCTTTCAAATGTCTGTAATCACCTCGAAAAGGACTGATGACATGAAAACCCTCGCCTATTCCCTCATCGCCCTCGGGCTCACCACCTCGCCGCTCATGGCTGAAGAGCTGACCGTCATGACGGCCGGCGACCAGAACATGGTCGATTACATCAACGAATATCTTGGACCGCTCTTCGAAAAAGAAAATCCGGGCGTGAAGGTTCGCGCCGTCGGCACCGGCCCCGGCGATGCCGGCTCGCAGAAGATCCTGGAGCGCTTCGACGCCCAGGCCGGCGCCAACGTTGCCACCTGGGACACGGACGTTGCAGTGGTGCACGAAAAGTTCGTCGGACCGATGGTCGAGAAGCATTATCTCGAAAAGTATCGCGACAAGATCGAAAGCGGCAAGCTGGTGACGCGCGAGAATGCCAAGATGGCGCTCGGCACCAATGTCGACGGCTATGTCATGCCGATGTTCAACAGCCAGACGGCGCTCGCCTACAACCCGGCGCTCGTTCCGAACCCGCCGAAGAGCTACGAAGAGCTCGTCGCCTGGGCGAAGCAGAACCCGAAGCAGTTTGGCTATAACGGCATCAAGGGCGGCGCCTCGGGCGTCAGCTTCGTCATGGGCTGGATCTATGCGTTTGCCGGCGATGGCGACAAGCTGCAGAACGGCCCTTATGACGCGGCGGAAGCCGAAAAGTGGGGCCCGGCCTTCGCCAAGCTGAAGGACTTTACCACCAATGCGACGCTGACGCCCGGCAATGCCGGCACGCTTGATCTGCTCAGCCGCGGCGAAATCGCCATCGGCCCGGTCTGGGTGGACATGTTCTACAGCTGGAAGGCCACCGGCAAGCTGCCGCCGGACATGAAGCTCGTGCTGCCCGCGCCCGGCATGCCCGGCCAGCCGATGCATTACACGATCCCGGAAAAGGCCGCCCACAAGGAGCTGGCCGAAAAGTTCGTCAACCTCGCCACCAGCCCAGAAGTCCAGGCCAAGGGCATCGTCGAGCGCTTCAACTGGTATCCGGGCATCGACGCCCAGCATGTCCAGGCCAAGCTCGACAAGGCGACGTGGGACAAACTCTTCACCGATATCGGCCCGGCCGATCTCGCCAAGAACGGCAAGGCCTTCCCGATCGCGCCTTACAACAAGGCCATCCTGGAAGCCTATGAGCGCCAGGTCGGTAACTGATTGAACAACTGCCGGGCGGGGCGTCAAAGCCCCGCCCGGTATCCTCCTTGCCGTGAACGGCGAGACAATTGAATTTGAGAATTGGGACTGACGAGCGCGCGTCTCCTCCCCTCTTCTCCCCTAGGGGAGAAGGTGGCCCGAAGGGCCGGATGAGGGGTTCTTCCTCATTCTCGCCGTGGG
>DATMTA010000133.1:0-58683 GCA_035565055.1 Ensifer sp. | reverse complement strand
GTCAGCGGCCAGGCCGGGGGGGTCGCCCGCACCGCCTGATCGGCCGCCTTGGCCAGTGCCTCACCATAGAGGGTATCGATTGTCGTGGACACGGTCATCGGTTCAATCCTTTGAAGAAGAGGGTGTTGCAGTGGCAGGGATCCGCCAGCCGCCCAGCAAGCGATCGAAGATCGCGTTCACATAAAGCCCGTTTGAAAGATGGACCCTGAGACCGGCCGCAGCCGGATGATAGGCCCAGAGCGGGAAGAGCGACTGAGCGACCGCGATCACGCCGAAGGTGGCGACGGCCAGCAGCATCAGGGACCATTCGAGCGGACCTGGCTGCGGGGTTGCCGGCAGGGTGCCGTGCATCAGCGCTTCAGCGATCCGCTGGAGGGCGAAATAGGCCGTTGCTGCCGAGATCGAATAAAGCGACGTCCGCCAGGTCAGCGCCCAAGGGGCGGCATCCGCAAGGCCCTGGGCGATCAGGTAAGCCACCCCGAAGATCAGGATCGCTCCCAGCGCCAGCGCCTGCGGTGGCTTGTCGGCAAAGCCGAAGAGAAGGCCGATCGCCGCATAGATGGCCAGCGCCAGCAGAAAGGCGCGACCGACCGCCTTGGCATCCGCGATGGCGACAGGTCCGGGCCTCCGGATGGACGCGACGGTTTCCACGGCAGAGCCGGAAGAGAGGAAGGCATGGGCCTTGTAAAGCGAATGAGCGACGATGTGCAGCAGTGCGATCGGAAACAGCGCCAGCCCGCATTGCAGGATCATGAAGCCCATCTGTGCGACAGTCGACCAGGCGAGCGACGTCTTCACCGCCGGCTGCGTCAACATCACGACGCTGCCGAAGACAGCCGTGAAACCGCCGACCATGACCAGCACCGCGAGCACGACTGGAGCCTGCAACATGATGTCGGCAAACCGGATCAGGAGGAAGCCGCCGGCATTGACGACGCCGGCATGGAGCAGTGCCGACACCGGTGTTGGCGTTTCCATGACCTCTGTCAGCCATCCATGGGTCGGGAATTGCGCCGATTTGAGAAGGGCCGCGACGGCCAGCAGGGCCGCTGCCGCGATGCTGAGCGGGCTGGCATGACCCTCACGGGCAGTCGTGAGGATTGTCGCGATATCGCCGGTGCCGAAGGCGATGGCGAGAAGGATCATCGCGCCGGCAAGGGCGACGTCGCCCGTCCGCGAGACGATGAACTTCTTGCGCGCCGCACGCCGCGCGGCGATCCGCTCCGGATAGAACAGCAGAAGCTGATGCAGCAGCAGGCTGACGATAACCCACGAGACGAGCAGTTGCAGCAACGTTCCCGACTGCACAAGCAGCAGAACAGCCGCCAGCGTGCCGGTCATCCAGCCGGTGAACGGGCCCTGGCGTGCTTCGCCGTCCAGAAAGGTTCCCGCATAGCGCAGAACGACCCAGCCGATGAAGGACACGAGGAGCAGCATCGTCAGGCTGACAGCATCGAGCCGGGAGCCAAAGGTGAAGACCTCGTAGCCGATCGCCGGGCTGCTTCCCGGGCCCTGAAGGACCAGCACGACGCCGGAAGCGATCGCAATGGCCATGGAGCCGAGCGCCGCCATCTCGGCGACGCGGATCGAGCGGCGCGGCCTGATGCCGGGGCCAAGGAACGCATGAAGCGAAGCGGCGGCAAGAAGAAGGGGAGCAAGAAGGGGCAGGGCATGGGTCACGGGCAGTCTCCGGTCATGTGCCGCAGACTGGAGGTGTCCGCGGCCAACTGCCAAACCAGATAACAGGCCGTTTAGCCTAAAAAAAATTCATTGTTTATCTAATATCGTTCTATAAAATAGAACGATGCCTGAGCTGAATTACCACCACCTTCGCTATTTCCGCGCCGTTGCCCATGACGGGAATCTGACCCGCGCGGCGGAGCGGCTCAACCTGTCTCAATCGGCCCTTTCGATCCAGATCAAGCAGCTGGAAGAACGGCTTGGCCATACGTTGTTCGAACGGCGCGGGCGGCAACTCTATCTGACGGAGGCCGGCCGCATCGCGCTCGATCATGCCGACACGATCTTCTCCACGGGCGATGAACTGCTTGAAACGCTGAAGGAAACGGGCAGGGCGCGGCGCGCAATCCGCATCGGCGCGCTGGCCACTCTGTCGCGTAACTTTCAGCTTGAATTTCTGCGGCCGATCCTTGGCCGGCTGGATGTCGACATGATCCTCCGCTCCGGCAGCACCAGCGAACTGCTCGGCGCGCTCGAGACGCTGAACCTCGACATCGTCCTTCTCAATCACGCCCCTGTCGCGGATTCGCTCACGCCGTTTATTGCCCAGCATGTCTATCAGCAGCGCGTCAGCCTGATCGGAAAACCTTCCTACGGCAAGCCGGGGTCCGGGCTGGCCGAACTTCTCGGAGCGCATCCGGTCATCCTGCCAACCCTGGAAAGCGGCGTGCGCGCCCAGTTCGAGGCGCTTGTCGAGCGTCTTGGAATCACGCCGCAGATTGCGGCTGAGGTTGATGACATGGCAATGATGCGCCTTCTGGCGCGCGAGGGGGCGGGGCTGGCCGTGCTGCCACCGATCGTCGTCAAGGGAGAGCTGGACTCCGGCGCGCTAGTCGAGTTCGACGCGCTGCCCGGCATGGTCGAATCCTTCTATGCGGTGACGGTCAAACGTCGCTTCCCCAACCCGCTTGTCCGCCCGCTTCTGGAGCCCGGCGCGCAGGGAGATATTTCAGGTTAGCCCATGACCTGCGGCCGGCACAGGCGTTGCCGGTCTCACAATTCCTCGTCGGACGGCGGGGCGTTGTCACGGGTGAATTCGTTGAAGATATAGCGCAGGCTGCGCGAGTCGACTTCCTGCTTGGACATCCGGAAATCGGCGCCGAATTCGCCGAAGGACTGGAAGTAATTGCTGGATATGTCGCTTGAGATGATGCCGATCGGGCCGATATACTTGGCCTTCCGGATCAGCGGAACGGTCTGCCGGAAGTCATTATGGGGCGGCAGCATGTTGTCGATCAGGATGATGTCGTAGTCGCGCTCGACAAGCTTCTGAAGCCCGGCATCCAGGGTCGAAACGAAATCAACGGCAACATCGTGGCTGTCGACCTTTTTCAGCTTGTAGCGGATGATCTCGTATTCTGTCGGATCGTCGTCGATCAACAGCACGTCAATGACTTTCTGCTGTCCGTCCACCCCGTCTCCCATCAACTTATGATCCCGACCCTGATTGCCTTGGTTACAAGATGAATCCTGTTCAAGGCATCCAGTTTCCTCATCGCAGAACCAATATATTCGTTCACCGTATACTCCGAAAGTCCCAGAATTAGGGCAATTTCTCCCGAAGTCTTGCCTTCCGCAGTCCATTCCACAACTTCGATTTCCCTCTGTCTGAAGCGCGGCGTGTCGGCATCCAGACCTTCCGCAGCGGCCAGTTTGTTGAGCGCTTGAATAAAGTCGAAGATGGAGCCGGCGACATCCGCCTCGGCACGGGACTCAAGGCTGTCGCCCAGCACGAGAACCAGGCGCTCGCCTGTCGGCGCCGTGATCGGGATCATGATAGTGCGACGGCAGTTCATGTGCGGCGCAAGAGCCGCTGGCGGTTCGGCCAGAATTTCAGGCCTGCGCAGCGCAGCCAGCTGGCTCAGAAGGGCCTGGCTATCCTCGGGCGAGGCGGCTGAAAGACTGGCTCTGCCGAGAGGCAGATCGGCGACGAGGCAGATCCGGTCAAGCCGTGCCTCGGTCTTCATGCCCGTCAGCTCGAAGACCACGAAGGACAGGAAATCGTAGCGGTCCGCCAGCATTCGAAATACACGAAAGAAATCCGTGCGATTGATCGCGCGGTTCAGCTCGGCTTCGATGCTTTCGTCAGTCAGATCCCGGCTCATTTCGAGTCACTCATGTGATTGGATCGGGACTGGGCCTCCGCACGAATCCCGAGCAATTCAATACAACATCTTATGGTGGTGTGATCAGTCAAGTGTATTTCCTACTATAGTTCAAACTCGGAAAGCTGACCCCGGATCAATCGCTTGAAGTCGGCGACAATTCTCTCTCCTTCTTCCCTGTCGTGCAGGAGCGCCAAACGCACGGCGCCGCCCGCAAGCTGGAAGAGGAGATAAACGGAACGCGCGAAGTTCTCGTGATGACGCGCTTCAATCAGATGTTGGGTTTGCGCTGCAAAACCCGCGGCCTGCTCACGGGTCTGCACGACATCGAGGTTGAACATGTCCTTGTCAGCCTGCACGGCATTCAGAAGATCCTGAATGGCGGGCTCGGCTTTCAGCATCTCGAAGTAGCTGTCGACAATGGCGTCCGTCGCTCGAAAAATCTCCTGTGCCGTGGTGACCGAGGCCATGATTTCCGAGAGCCTTTGCTGAAATCTGCTTGAAAAACGGCGGTAGAGCTCCGCCATCACCGCGGTCCGGTTGGGGAAATAATGGTACACGCTGGCAAGCGGCATATCGCTTGCGGACGCGATGCCCACCATCGTCAGCGCCGGCAGCCCCATTTCTCCAATCAATCTCTGTGCGGTCGCCAGGATATGATCCACGCGTTCGCGACTGCGATCCTGTTGCGGCTGACGTCGCAGGGCTTTGGCGGACTGTTTCACGCGCTGCTCCCGATTGACAAATACCACGTAACACTATCATGTTTCGAAAGCTGATAGTCTATCAGTTTCTCCAGTTCCAGTCTGGAAGTGCGCGGTGGAGGTTCAATGAACACGCAGTGGCTGGTCGGGAACCCCTCCCGGACAAATACTTGGGCGGCCCTCTGGATCGGTTCAGTCGGGCTTCTCGTTCTGGGGCTTCAGCCCATCCTGCTCGGAGCGCTTCTCAGCGAAGGCCGTGTCGATTTCGATCAACTGGCCATGGCTGCCACCATCGAGATCCTGGCGATCGGCGTCGGTTCGGTTCTGTCTGCCTTTTTGCTTGGCAGCGGGGCTATCCGTCTCAAGGCGGCAGTCTTTCTGGTCCTGGCCGCCATGTGTAATCACGCGACAGCAGCCACGGATGGTCCAACGGCCGTCATCGTGACACGCGGGCTTGCCGGTCTTGCGGAGGGCGGTCTGGTCGCCTTCGCCGTCGAGCTCATTGCTCGTTCGCGCCATCCTGGACGGATCGGCGGCTATTTCGTATCGCTGCAAACGCTGGGACAGGCCGGATTGGCGGTGGTGCTCGCATTGTGGTTCGTTTCGCGCTGGGGCTCTGTCGGAGGGTTCGAGGCGCTTGCCATTGTCTCGCTCGCAAGCCTTGCCGTCGTCATCCTTCTGCCAGCAAGCTACGGTGTCCTGCCGAAGCCTTCCGATCCGTCGGCGTCGGGGTTGTGGCGCGCGGCGCCTCTGACGGCGCTTCTGGCGATTTTCAGCTTCTACCTGTTCCTCGGCTCTCTTTGGGCCTTTCTCGAGCCGCTGGGCGGGGAGGCCGGTATCACGGCCGCGGTAGTGGGATTGATGGTGTCGGTTAGCCTGCTCGCGCAGATCCTTGGCGCGACGATCTCCACCATGATCGAGGCACGCCTGCCGTCCCGTCCGGTGCTTGCGATCGCTGGCATGTTGGCATTCGCCATCGCTGTCGCCATCTCCTTGCATCCGCACGCCGTGATCTTCTGGTGCCTGGCCATGTCCATTGGCTTCATCTGGCTTTTCGTCGTGCCGTTCCAGATTCGCCTGGCGGTGGATGCCGATAGCTCGCGCGGCGCTGCTCTGGTCGTGCCGGCCGCACAACTTTTCGGCGCTGCGCTGGGCCCGGCCGGCGCCTCCGCTTTTGTCCAGCCGGGATCATCAGTGGGGGTCGCCTATTTCGCGGCCGCGAGCGCGGCGGCATCGGTAGTTTTCGTGATTCTCAACACGATGTCGCAGCGGCGGGCAAAATGAACGAGAGGAGAAACGCCGGATGACGAGCACCTCAGCATCCACCTGGTCCAACTGGTCTGGCAATGTGCGCGCCGCGCCGAGCCAGATCGCCCGTCCGAAGGACGAGACGGAGCTCGGCGAGGTGATCCGCAACGCACCGGGCCCGGTCCGCATCGTCGGCTCGGGCCACTCCTTCACACCGCTCGTCGCAAGTGATGGCACCATCCTTGACCTCGGCGGATTCTCCGGCATCAGAGACCACGACCCGGCGCGACTGACCGCCGTGATCGGCGCGGGCACGCCGCTCGGGAAATTGACCCATATGCTGCATGATGCCGGGCAGGGGCTGCCGAATATGGGCGACATCGACCACCAGACGATCGGCGGGGCACTCGGGACGGCGACCCATGGATCGGGGCTGGGCCTGGGTGCCTATCACACGCAGCTTCTCAAGGTGCGTTTGGCCGATGGCCGTGGCCAGATCCGCGAAATCAGCGCCGAAACCCAACCGGACCTCCTACACGCCGTTGGCGTCAATCTCGGGGCCTTTGGCGCGATGACGGAGGTCACCTTCCAGAACATGGCCTCCTACCGGCTGCGCCGCCGCCGTCGCGCTTTGGCGCTGGAGGAGGTCCTGCAAAATTTCGACAGCCTGCTGAGGTCGCATCGTTCGGCCGAATTCTTCGTCATTCCCTTTTCCTGTTACGCCTTGCATCTCAGCTACGATATCGCCGAAGGCCCTGCAGACATGCATCCGCCGGAACAGGATGAAGATGGACTGAAGACGCTGAAAACACTGCGCAATACCTTGAAGCGGCTGCCCTGGCTTCGGCGCAGGCTGATCGGATCCGCGCTTGCGCGGGTCAAACCGGAGGATTTTGTCGATGTCTGGTTCGGGGCCTATGTGAGCGAGCGGCGGACACGCTTCAACGAGATGGAATATCATCTGCCATTCGAAGCGGGCGCTACCGCGCTGCGTGAAGTGGTGACGCTTCTGGAACGCGATTTTCCGGAAGTCTATTTCCCGATCGAGGTCCGTTCGGTCCAGGCGGACGAGACCTGGCTCAGCCCCTTCTATCGCCGCGCCACCTGCTCGATCGCCGTGCATCACGACGCTGCCGAGGACCCGGCGGCATTCTTCCGTGCGGTTGAACCCATCTTCCGTAAGTATGACGGCCGGCCGCATTGGGGCAAGATGCATAGTCTGACTGCGCGCGATTTCGCGACGATCTATCCGCGCTTCAAGGACGCGATGGAGGTGCGTCGCGACATCGATCCTGAAAACCGCTTCGTCTCGCCGTATCTCGCCAAGATCCTGGACGTCTGATTATGGACGAGGAAAGCTATTTTCGTAGCCTGGCAACGGCCTTGTGCGACGCGGGCAAACATCGTCCGACACTGGTCATCGACCTCGAAAGACTGGACGCCAATCTCGAGATTGTCCGCTCGGGTCTGGCTCCGGGCATCGCCTTGCGGGTGGTGGACAAATCGCTGCCTTCGATCCCGTTGCTCGCCCATGTCATGGAGAAGCTCAACAGTCGCCACATCATGAGCTTCGATCTGCCGGTGACCCTTTCTGTTCTCAAGGCATTTCCGGATGCGGACATCCTGTACGGGAAACCGATGCCTGTCGCCGCGCTGCACGCCCTCTTTGCCGAAATGACGGAGGGAGCGGTGGCCGATTTCGCCGCGCGGGTCGTGCTGCTTGCCGATGGAATCCCGCGCGTGGAACAGCTGGCTGCCCTGGCTGCGACCAGAAACATCCGGCTTCGCGTTGCGCTGGAGGTTGATGTCGGGATGCATCGCGGCGGGTTGAAGACGCCGTCGGCGGTCGCAGATGCGGCGGTGGCCGCAAATCGGACGGGCACGCTTATCCTCGAAGGGATCATGGGTTATGAGGCCCATATTCCGGCCATTCCGCATTTCGCCGGCGGTGCTGCGGCTGAGGCGACGGCAGTCAGGGCGCGCCTTGCCGCCTTTGCGGGCGCGCTGCCCTCTGAAAACCGCCGGATCATCAACAGTGGCGGGAGCAAGACGGTCCTCACTTACGCCGATCCTGGCGTGGCAACGGAACTGTCGACCGGGTCTGCCTTCGTGAAGCCGACGGATTTCGACACGCCCGCTCTCGATCGGCTGAAGCCGGCCGTTTTTATTGCGACGCCTGCGCTCAAGGTCGTCGACGCCATGCTGCCTGGGCCAGGCTGGTTGACATCGGTCTTCCAGACGCTCGGGTTGTTCGGGACGAGAGGCTGCTTCCTCTACGGGGGCCACTGGCTGGCAAAACCAGTCTTCCCGGAAGGTATGCGCGAAAGTCGGCTCTGGGGACATTCGTCCAACCAGCAGTTCATGGCTCTGCCTGCGGGGAGCGAGTTGCGGGACGACGATCTCGTGTTCTTCCGCCCCACCCAGAGCGAAGCCGTGCTTTGGCAATTCGGCAACATCCAGCTTTTCTCGAAGGGCAGGATCGTCGGCGAATGGCCTCCGATCATCCCATAATCCTTTAGGGCAGGATGCACAGATCTGTATTGTCAGAGCGTGCTTTTGCGCAATTCCGGACGCGAAAACGGTCTCGCTTTCGCCGGAATTGCTTTAGCGCGCCGCATATTCCTGGATAAGGAAGCTGATGGCCGTGGGGTCGAACTCGGCCTTGTCGATGCGGAAATCCGCGCCATATTCCGCAAACGCTTGGAAATAGGGATCCGTCAGCGAGGAAGAGATCACGCCGATCGGGCCGATGTAGCCGCTCTGGCGAAGCCGCGGAACGCTTTCGCGAAAATCCTCGCCGGGCCCCAGGCGGTTGTCGAGAAGCACGATATCGACGGATGCGCCCTTGCCGAACATCGCAACGGCATCGTCAATGCCCGCAGCATACAGCATGTTGATGTCGTAGTTCACGACCTTCTTCATCTGGGCCCGGAAGATGAGCTCTTCCGCCGGATCGTCATCGATCAACATTATATTGACGACAGTCGCCATTAACTTCGCCACTCCGTTTTCGCCTCCAGGCAATCCTCTGATCGGGCTTGACGCCACAAATGTCAACAGAGCCGGCCTTACTTCAACAAAACATGAGACACTTTGCCAAAGGCTGGATCGGCAGAGGGTCCTCTCAGGATCAGGGTATGATCTGCTCCCGGATCGCCTTCGCCACCATTTGCGTGCGGTTCACGACGTCCAGCTTCTTCAGAATCGTCGCAGTATGAGAATTCACGGTGTGTTCCGACACGGACACGATCAGCGCGATCTCCCCCGCTGTCTTGCCGTGCGATATCCATTTCAGGATTTCAAGCTCGCGCGGCGTCAGCCCCATGCCCTTCTTGTTCGCCAGTATTTCGCGGAAATAAAAGTCGAAGGCGTAGGCTGCATCGTAGTAGATGGCGTGCAGGAGCTCCACGTTGGGAACATCCCGGTCGCCCACGAAGATGATGGCGTGGCGGCTTCCGTTCAGACCCTGAACAGGAATGCACAGGGCCAGCTCGAAGCCCATCTGCCGCATCAGCTCGTCCTGGGTTCCGTCGGCGTCGATCCAGTATGTCGGGAGCGTCGTCTCCTGCAGCATCTTGAAGAGCCCGGACTCCGAAAATGCGAAACGTCCATCATAGGCCTCGGCAAGGCCCGCCGGGAGGTCGTGCAACTCCAACTGCGTCGAAAGCGTAGGCGAGGGGACATCAGCAAACAGCCGCATCAGGCAGAAATGCTCAAACCCCGCACGCAGCGCCATCGAATGGAAGATACGGAAGAAGTCAACACGGTTGACGGCCTTGGCGAGTTCGTTCTGATAACTGCCGGGACATTGATTTTTCAATTGCAGCGTCAAAAGCCCGTCCCTTGAACCCTAAGAATGCGCGCACAATACGGGAAATCGCCCGACGAACCCCAGCAAAGCCTCCAGACTTTTATGGATATTCGTCAAAAGCCGCCAGACGAATCTGGCGCTTTAATTGAAAGCCCCCAACGCCCACTCAACCTAAAATCGACCCAGTTGCAATCCGCGATTCCAACTATTGATTTTTCCGAACGCCCCGAACCGACTCAGCACGCCAATCCAGCGTGCATTCGCGTCATGCGGACGCGCTCACCTTTGCAGGCCCGTCTTCAAGGCCGAGAAGGAAGTTGATCTGCGGGCGAGCAACGACCAGATCGTGAATGGAATACTGGGCCAGAACCTCGAAGAACGCGTTCAGTGCCTTGCGCAGGGCCGAA
The DNA here is from genome assembly GCA_035565055.1 of Ensifer sp. Classification (GTDB taxonomy): domain Bacteria; phylum Pseudomonadota; class Alphaproteobacteria; order Rhizobiales; family Rhizobiaceae; genus Ensifer_A. Next base: position 48,668 of record DATMTA010000133.1, on the reverse strand, counting down.
TTGAGGCCGCAGCTATCCACAAGCGGGCATTCCGTCACATCCGAGTCAAAGCATTCCGCCATCGAGAAGTTGTCTTCGGTGACCCTGACCACATCAAACAGAGTGATCTTGTCGGCCGGGCGGCCCAGACGGATGCCACCGTTGCGGCCACGAACCGTCTCGACGATTCCGGCCTTGTGCAACGGTTGCAGAATTTTGAAAAGAAACAGCTCCGATACGCCGTAGGCCTTGGCGATTTCCGGAATCCGGCTCAGGTTGTCGCCGTTCGCCGCGCAATACATCAGCATCCGCACTGCATAGTTGGTCTGCTTTGTCAGCCGCATCCGAAAACCTCGATCGTTCGATGGCGTCGTTATAGACCCGTTTGCAGTTTGGAACAATTCCAAAATATGAACGGCCCACTCATATTTCGCTATTCGCGTTGACGCGGCAAGTGGGCGGACCTAAATGATGACCGAATTTGTCAAGATAGGTACTGGAGGTATCATTGTCGAAAGTCGCGAAGAATTCCGTCCTTGCCGCGGCCCTGGTTGCCGGAACGGCTTTCCCAGCATTGGCCGACGGCGAGGTAAACATCTATTCCTATCGCCAGCCGGACCTGATCAAGCCCGTTCTTGACGCCTTCACCAAGGAAACTGGCATCAGGACCAATGTGCTCTTTCTCGACAAGGGCCTGGTCGAGCGCATCAAGGCCGAAGGCGAGAACTCCCCTGCCGACGTCATCATGACCGTCGATATTGCCCGTCTCACGGAAGCCAAGGAGAGCGGCGTCGTACAGCCGCTGAAGGATGAGAAGGTGGACGCGAACATCCCCGCCAACTTCCGCGATCCGGCTGGCGAATGGTTCGGTCTCACGACCCGCGGCCGCGTGGTCTATGCCTCCAAGGAGCGCGTGGCGCAGAACGAGATCACCTATGAAGAGCTTGCCGACCCAAAGTGGAAGGGCAAGATCTGTATGCGCGATGGTCAGCATTCCTACAACATCGGCCTGATTGCCTCCATGATCGCCCATGACGGCGCCGAAGCGACCGAGAAGTGGCTGACGGGCCTGAAGAACAATCTCGTGCGCAAGCCCGACGGCAACGACCGCAGCCAGGTCAAGGCCATCTGGGCCGGCGAATGCGATCTGGCGCTCGGCAATACCTACTATGTCGGTCTCATGCTGACCGACACGACGGAGCCCGAGCAGAAGGAATGGGCCGGCGCCATCAAGGTGCTCTTCCCCAACGCCAAGGATCGCGGGACGCATGTGAACGTCTCCGGCATGGCGCTCGCCAAATATGCACCCGACAAGGACAACGCCATCAAGCTGATGGAATTCCTTTCGTCGAAGGAAGCCCAGCAGATCTATGCCGAGCAGGTCTTCGAATATCCGGTTCTTCCCGGCGCCGAACCCTCGGCCATCGTCAAGTCCTTCGGCGAAATCCACCCGGACAAGCTGGCGCTGACGGACGTTGCGAAGTATCGCAAGCAGGCCTCCGAGCTGGTCGACAAGGTCGGGCTCAACGACGGTCCGGCCAAGTAAGCTGAACGGCAGGTTTTGAAATTGAGTGGCCGGGCGGAAACGTCCGGCCTATTTCGTTTCCGCTTTCGACGCCTTGGCCTCGCGCGCCCATTGCTCGATCATCTTCTGGCGATCCGGCATACCGGGATGCGTATCGAACATGCTGGTTTCCTCGGCGCCGACATTCAGCTTTTCCTGTAACGCGGTGAAGAAGCGGGCGAGCGCCAGCGGGTCTCTTCCCGCCTTCGTCATCAGAATAACGGAATAATGGTCTGCCTCGCTCTCCGCTTCCCGCGAATAGGAGAGGGAGAGCAGGGCAGCCCCGTTCGTCAGCACATCCTGCACGGCGCTGCCGACGTCGCCCGCGATCAACATGATCAGGCCCGCAGTACCAGCGGCGCGGTAGATCTGGCGCAGCGAATGCTTTTTGTCGACATGCCCGATTTCATGAGCCAGCACGGCGAGCACCATGTCGTTGTCGTCACCCGCGATATCGACCAGTTCGTCCGTCAGGATGATCGTGCCCGACGGCAGCGCAAAGGCGTTCGGACCAATGGCGCCGCCTTCACGGAAATTGAGCGAGTAGCCGCCGGTTCCCCGGTCCGCCCTCTCGGCTAGTTCGGCAAACCCCTCCTCAATGGCGCGTCGTTTGGCCTCCGGCAATTGGCTCGGCTTCAGCAGAGTTGCGTCCAGTGACTTCAGGGTGCCGGCCGACATTGTCTGAGGCACCACGTCAGGGGTCACCAGCACAGCGACTTCAACCAGCGCCGGGAGGGCAAATCGATAGATCGCCGTCGCCAGGAGGAAGACGGCAACCACGAGAACGATCAGCCGCGGATGGAACCGTTCCAGACCGTGCACAAATGCGCCCGCCCGGTTGGAGCCGCGCTGCTTGAGGAGCCGGTCGATACCGGCATTATCCGGAGTTTCGAACAGCGACCCGGCGCTGAAGGAAATGCGGCGCGGCACGTTGCCGACCCGCGAAGACACTTCGATGGTGGAGAGGAAGCCAAGCGCCAGCGCCGGCTCACCGGCCGTGGCACCCGCGCGACGAACCAGCACGGTCTCGCCCTGAACCCAGATCTCTGCCTTGATCGCCTCGCTGGATCGCGGCGGATGCCAGACTCCCTCGGCGATACGCTGTGGGGCCGATGAGCGCGCGTCAGAAGCCAAAGTCGAAGCCCTCGAGATCGAGATATTCCGCCGTGGCGGCGACTCCTGATGTTTCCATGGAATCGAGCACCGTCCCGAGATCGCCGTCAAAAGTGATGCCGCTGTGTCTGACAATGTATCGGCGCTCGCGAGTGGCCGCCCAGGGCCGCATCAGCCCCATCGTGAGAAAGACGAGGAAGAGGTTGCTCACCACCACGAAGAGATAGCCGAAGCGTGGCAGGTCGCTGAACAGCCGATGCCGTTCATCGAGTACGGACGCATTCATCACGACATTCCTCACGCCGGCCCGATAGAGGATGGCGCAGAGAAAATAGATGATCATCAAGGGAACGACCATGCCGAAGAGGCCGGCGACAAATGCGTTTTGCAGCGCCTTGTCTGCATTGCCGTCCGCTGGCAGTTCGTTGGTCACAAAGAAGATCAGGGTTGCGATGGCCAGTGAGATCACGATGCCGATGACGAAAAGGATGATGGCGGGAAGCGCCGAGCCATAGATCTTGCCGACCCGCGGATCGGTCGCAAAGCTGCGGTCGCCGTAGCGCAGATTGTTGAAGAGATAGCGATAGAACCAGCGGCTGGCGAGCGGCGCGAGAATGCCGAGAGACAGGACCGCGACCGCACCGCCGAGGATCACCGCCTTGAAGGCGCCCCAGGCGGTTCCGGTGAAGTTGAAGCGGACATTGCGATAGCTGGTCACCCGCGCCGAGAAGCGCAAGCCCCGCGCCATCAGCCAGGGCAGGGCAATAAGGAAAACGATGGGACTGACAAACCCGAGAAGCGGAACGATGGCTGTTGCGACGTTGATCGCAATCAGCGCCGCGAACACGATGAGGCGGCCGATGAAAATCTGCATTCCCTTCGCGTGATAATCGAAGGACTGCCCGGCGACGAATGTGTTGCCATAGAAATAGCGGTTGCGCCGCACCTTGGCCCAGGCGGAATAGATGCCCAGCGTCACGATCGTCAGAAGGATGTTGACCATCCAGATGCCGAAATATTCGCTGGCCGTCCCGCGAAACTCGGCGCGAACCAGCCCGCCCGCGCCCTGTGCACTTGTCTCCGCCAAAATCCGCTCCCCAGCGTGTCCAGCCTCTCCGATCGACCCGCGCAGCCTCCAACATCTTGTAAAGACGTAAAAAAGGCGGGCCCGTAAGGGCCCGCCCACTATACAGAAAACGCCTTCACTGCAAATCGAAGATTGCAGCAGGACTGCTTACTTCATCGTCGGCATGGAGAACTCCGCGCCGTCCTTGATGCCCGAGGGCCAGCGCGACGTGATCGTCTTGGTGCGGGTCCAGAACTTGATCGAATCCGGGCCATGCTGGTTGAGGTCGCCGAAGGACGAGGCCTTCCAGCCGCCGAAGGAGTGGTAGGCGAGCGGAACCGGAACCGGCACGTTGATGCCGACCATGCCGATATTGATGCGCGAGGCGAAGTCGCGGGCCGCGTCGCCGTCGCGGGTGAAGATGGCGGTGCCGTTGCCATATTCATGCTTCATCGGCAGGGCGAGCGCGTCTTCATAGTTCTTGGCGCGAACGACCGAGAGAACCGGCCCGAAGATTTCAGTCTTGTAGATGTCCATCTCCGGCGTGACGTTGTCGAACAGCGTGCCGCCGACGAAGAAGCCGTTTTCATAGCCCTGCAGCTTGAAATCGCGGCCATCGACGACGAGCTTGGCGCCTTCCTCGACGCCGCGCGAGATCAGGCCCTTGATCTTGGCCTGGGCTTCCTTGGTGACGACCGGGCCCATGTCGGCCTTGTCATCGGTATAGGGACCGATGCGCAGCGATTCGACCTTCGGGATCAGCTTCTCGATGAGACGGTTTGCCGTCTCCTCGCCAACCGGGACGGCAACGGAGACGGCCATGCAGCGCTCGCCGGCCGAACCGTAGCCGGCACCCATCAGCGCGTTGACGGCCTGATCGAGATCGGCGTCCGGCATGATGATCATGTGGTTCTTGGCGCCGCCGAAGCACTGGGCGCGCTTGCCGTTCGTGGCAGCCGTGCCATAGACATAGCGGGCAATCGGCGTCGAGCCGACAAAGGATACGGCGCTGATGTCCGGGTTTGTCAGGATCGCATCGACAGCGGCCTTGTCACCGTTGACGACGTTGAGAATGCCGGCCGGAAGACCGGCCTCGATCATCAGTTCGGCAAGACGGAGCGGTACGGACGGGTCGCGCTCGGATGGCTTCAGGATAAAGGCATTGCCGGTGGCAATCGCAGGCGCAAACATCCACATCGGGATCATGGCCGGGAAGTTGAACGGCGTGATGCCTGCACCAATGCCGACCGGCTGGCGCATGGAATACATGTCGATGCCCGGACCGGCACCTTCCGTGAACTCGCCCTTCTGCAGATGCGGAATGCCGATGACGAATTCGCAGACTTCGAGGCCGCGGATGACATCGCCCTTGGCGTCCTCGATCGTCTTGCCATGCTCGCGCGACAGCATTTCGGCGATCTCGTCCATGTTCTGGTTGAGGAGGTCGACGAACTTCATGAAGACGCGGGCGCGGCGCTGCGGATTGGTCGCGGCCCAGGCCGGCTGAGCGGCCTTGGCGCTGGCAACGGCGGCAGCAAGCTCGGCTTCTGTCGCGAGCGCGACGCGCGCCTGCACTTCGCCGGTGGCCGGGTTGAAGACGTCTGCAAAGCGACCGCTTTTTCCCGCGACGTGCTTGCCGTCGATGTAGTGACCGATTTCCTTCATGGGATCCTCCTTGAGAAATTTGAGCCCATAGTGACACTGGAATTTGTCGAGAGCAACGGCGCTGTTTTCGCATCGGATGTGCAATTCTGCACAACGGTCTCCGCAAATGAAAATGCCCCGAGATCGCTCTCAGGGCATGAATTCATACGGTGATAATGAGCGCCTAAACTTATTCGCCGTCGCGCTGCGGGTCGACCGGACGGGGACGATTGCGAGGGCGCAGTTCCTCGACGGTGGCGCTGCTGCGTGGCGAACCGTCCTCGTTGAACTCGCTTTCCTGCGCATCCGGCTCGAAATCGAGCGTGAGGCCGGCCGGCTGTTCTTCCGGCTTGCCCTTGATCTTGATGAGCTGGCTCTGCAGGAAGTTGCGCTCGCGGCGGGCGGAATTGAGCGCGCCTTCGAGATAGGTGCGGTCGGCGCGTTCGTTTTCAAGCTGCTCGTTGAGCTTGCGGCTCTGGTCCTCGACCTGCTGCAGATATTCGGCGTGACGCTTGTGCAGCGCCTCGATGACTTCTTGCTGCATCCGGATCTTTTCGGAAGACTGTTCAGAGGAGCGAACATGGCCGCGAAGCTGGATGCTGAGTTCTTCCACGCGAGCCTGAAGCTGGGTTTCCGACTTTTCCAGTTCCTTGTTGCGGCGCGCCGTGTCTTGAAGCTCCAGCTTGAGGGCTTCGACTTCGGACTCGAGGCGGCGCATGTGGCGCTGCGTCTCGGCCTGTGCCGTCTGGTCGCGGAAGTTGGAGCGCTGCTCGTCGCGGGCCTTTTCCAGCAGATGCTCGGCAAGACGGGCGCGAGAGGTCAAGGCTTCGAGACGGATTTCATAGTTCTTGGCGTCGGTTTCGCGCAGCGTTTCCGCCGTCTGCAGGCTCGCCTGCAACTCTTCGCGTTCGCCGAGAAGCTCCGACTGGCGGGCTTCCAGCTTCATGACGCGGTCGCGCGCCTTGTCCAGTTCGTCCGTGGCTGAGCTCAGCGCGCGGCGCTGCGACTGCATGCTGGTGACGACTTCGTCATGCAGCTTGGAGAAACGGATACGTTCGGCCACTTCGAAGTCGACGCTCGACTGTAAGAGCTTGCGCTCTTCGCGCAGCTCGTGCAGCTGCTTTTCGTTTTCGCCGACGATGACCGACAGATGGTCGGCCTTTTCCGTCAGGTTCTCGATTGTCGAGCGCATGGCGCCGATTTCGTTTTCGAGAACCTTGGCGCGGGCGTCCGCCTCGCGCATGGCGATCTGGTCCGACTTGTGTGCATCCGAAAGCTCGTTGCGCATACGCAGGAGCAGATCACGTTCGGAGGAAATTTCGTCGAGCTGGCTCTGCAGGCGCAGCAGCGACGCCTGCGAGGAGGAGAGCTTGGCGCGCAGCTCCTCGTTCAGCTTGCGCGATGCGCCATAGGCTGTCTTGATTTCGGAAAGCTCGCGCTTGTTCAGGTGCAGCTGGCGGGCAATCTCGCCGAACTCGGTGAACAGGCCTTCCATTTCTTCGGCAGCGCTGCGCAGCGACTTCAACGAATTCAGCGCCGTTTCACTGCGATTGCGCAGACCCTCATGATAGGTACCAAGAGCGCGGACGGCCTCGACGGTATCCACAGGCTCGGAGCGCTCGGGTCTTTCGGTCTGTTCGCGGATCATGGGCACATCGCTCTGCATGGGTTCAGGCATATCACCATCTCCGGACTCGCCGCCGCTGCCTTTTCGCTTTCTGAGCAGTGAAAAATTGGAAATCATGAATGCCCCAAATCCTGACGGACCAACCGTCGCGGTTCCTGGTCTGCTGCGCGCCCCGCCTGCAAGGTCGCCTTGTTCCCGTTCATCGGCTCAACCCGGCAAAGGTCTTGCCAAGGTATTGCGCAAAGACTTCCCCGTTTACGAAATGTGGGCCGCAAGCCTGTCCACACACCGCATACATCTATACGCACCTATGTAATTAACCAAACCTAGCAGTTGCCCCGGCCTATTGCAATCGGCCCGCCTGTGCAAAGCGGGATGTTGCGGCATATGAGAGGTGTTGTGGCGCAGGTGCAATAGCTGTCTTTGACTAAACCAACGCGCTCGGCCACGATAAGTTCATGACAGGGAAGCCGGATTCGGTATTGGGAATGACATTTCGATGAACTGGGACGATGTCCGCATATTCCTGGCCGTGGCGCGGGCAGGGCAGATTTTGTCCGCCGCCCGCACGCTCGGCGTCAACCACGCGACCGTCGGCCGCCGTGTCAGCGCACTTGAGGAGGCCCTGCAGACACGGCTTCTGGTGCGCCGCACCAATGGATGCGAACTGACGCCGGAGGGCGAAATCTTTCTTCACGCCGCCGAGCGCATGGAAACCGAAATGCTCGCCGCGCAGGCGAATGTCGGTAATGTCGATGCGGCACTCGCCGGCACGGTCCGCATCGGCGCACCAGACGGTTTCGGCGTTTCCTTCCTCGCCCCGCGGCTCGGTGCGCTGATCGCCCGCCACCCGGCTCTGAAGGTCCAGCTGGTTCCGGTGCCGCGCGCATTCTCCCTTTCGCAGCGCGAAGCCGACATCGCCATCACCATCGAACGCCCGGTCGAAGGCCGGCTGATTTCAGCCAAGCTCACCGACTACACGCTCGGCATCTACGCCTCGCGCGCCTATCTGGAAACCAACGGCACGCCGGCTGACATCGAGGCGCTGAAGGCACACCGTCTCATCGGCTACGTGGAAGACCTGCTGTTTACACCCTCGCTGAATTTCTCCCATGAGGTCTTCAAGGGCGTCGATACGTCCTTCGAAATCTCGTCGGCCATAGGTCAGACGGAAGCCGTGCGCTCCGGCGCGGGCATCGGTATCCTGCATGATTATATTGCGCGAAATGACGAGAGGCTCGTTCGCATTCTGCCCGAGACCGGGCTGAAGCGAACCTATTGGACAATCATCCATGAAAGTGCCCGCGAACTCGCCCGCGTGCGGGCTGTCGTCAGTTTCTTGCAGGAAATCGTCGAGGCGGACCGCGCGATCTTCCTCTGAGAGGCAACGAATATGTAATAATGAAGAGAAGTGGTACGGTTGGGGGGTCTCGAACCTCCGACCTCAGGAGCCACAATCCTGCGCTCTAACCAACTGAGCTACAACCGCTTGAGGCACGTCTTCTAAAGGCGTGTGACGCTCACATACGGGCGTCGGGATTTTTTTTCAAGCACAATCCGCACGAAAAACACAAAAAAAGGCCGGACAGCGCCGGCCTTTGCGTCTTAAAGCCTTGATAAATCAGGCAGCCTTGAAGATCGAGGCGACCTTCTGGGCGGCTTCCTTGGACGGCTGCGAGACGTCTTCGGCAACCTTGCGCGAGGTTTCCTGCATCGACTTGATCTGCTCGACGGCGACTTCAGCCTGCTTGCGGGCAAAGGCGGTCTGCAGTTCGATCAGTTCGGAAACAGACTTCACGCCGAGAAGAGCCTCCATGTGCGAGAAGGTGCTTTCTGCATTGCTGCGAACAGCGTCGATAGCCTTGAGGCCGAGTTCGACGGTGCCGGCCTGCGCCTTTTCCAGCGTTGCTTCGATGGTCTTTGTCGCATCTTCGGACGCTTCCTTCACCTTGGCGAAGGCGTCCTTGGACTGGTTAACGCTCTTTTCAGCAAGCTCGCGGAAAGACTCGGAAAACTTGGACGGGTCGAAGGCCGAGAACGAGAAAACGTCGTCGAGTTTCGGGGTAGCCATGATATGCGCTCCTTGGGTCGGTGGCCCTCTTATGAGGCGCCAGCTTTGTTGATGCCTAAGTATATAGCATCGCTTATTGTGCATTGCAACATGATTGTGCGGCGCACACAAATTAACCCTCCCGCGTGATAGGCCGGGAGGGAACGGCTGTTTTTGTGGACCCCGGCGGGCTGCGGGGTTATTAATAATCTGTTAATACTTGGCGACGGGGGTCCGCCAGGTTCGTCAAGTGTGAGTACCCATGAGCCAGTATCCATTCATCGACATCGCAGTTCACGATAAGGTTCGCGAACGCTTTGCGCGCGGAGAGGCTCTGGTTGTGTTCTCGGAAGACCTTTCCGGTGTGCTTTGGGCCAATGGCGCGGGCGCGCGCATGTTTGGCAATGCTTCCATTTACGATTTCATCGACCAGGGTCCGGACATCAAGGATCTCGCCTGGCGGCAGATGACGACCACGGCTGGCCAGCTGGGGGCGCCCTTCGGTGCGCGCAGCTTTCTCATGCGGGTCTCTTCGGGGTTTGAACGCATCACCGTGCAGGCCAGCGTCGAAAAGATCGTCGTGGGCAACGAGATGGCGGTGCTGTTCGCAGCGCCGACAGGTGTTCGCTCCAACGCGGTCCGCGATGTCGCGCGTCGCCTGATCGAGGGCTTCGATGATCCGGACACGCATGTCGCCGTCATCGGCGAAAGCGGCGAGGTCCTGTCGTCCACGCCGGGATTTGGCGCGCTTGCGCTGCCGGCCCATGTCGTATCCATGCTGCAGGAGGGCGTGCGCGGCAAACCCGGACATGTCCTCAAACGCCCGGTGCATATCGGCGACCTGGTCTATCCGGCCGCCATTGCGCAACTGGCGGCGAAACCGGCGCTGAACCTGCTCTTCGTCATTGGCGAGGAAATCGCTGCGACGCCAGAGCCCGCTCCTGAGGCGATCGAGGCCGACGCGCAGCCGGACGCCTCTGGCGCCTCGGGCGCCGATGGTTCGGAAGACGCGGCCTCTGTGCCATCCGCGCCTGCGGCATTCGTCTTCGATCGCGATGGTCGTCCGGCCCGCTTCATCTGGCGCATCGATGCTGACGGCGTGTTTCACGATGTCTCGCCGGAACTTGCGGGCGCCATCGGTCCGCTTGCTGCCGATATCGAGGGCAGGTCGTTCGAAGAGATCGCCACTCGCTTCGGTCTCGATCCTGACGGCCGTATCGCGGCCCTGCTTGCCAAGCGCAACACGTGGTCGGGCCGCACGGTTTACTGGCCGGTCGAAGGATCGGCGCTGCGTGTGCCGGTCGATCTGGCCGCTCTCCCCACCTATTCGCGCGAACATGCGTTCGAGGGCTTCCGTGGCTTCGGCATCGTCCGCGTCGGCGATGTTGTCGATGACCCAAAGGGGACAGGGCTGGCGCTGCTGACGCCCGCAGCTGCTGAGCCCGACGAGCCTCCCGCGTCGGAGCCTGAAGTTTTGTCGCCGCAGGAGCCGCGCGCCGAGCCTCCCGCGTTGAAATTCGAAGAGACGCCGATGCGTCGCTATTCAGACAAGGTGATCCGCTTCGAGGAGCGCCGTCAGAGCGCGCTTCCCGAGACGCTGTCGTCGGACGAGCAGGCCGCGTTCCGTGAGATCGCGCGCAAGCTGGGCGGCCGCATCGATGAGGCGAGCGAAGAGAAGACGCCAGAGCCCCCGGTTGGCAAGCCGACGCGTGAAAGGTTCGGCATGAAATCCTCCGTGCTTTCGAGCGACAACCCGCCCTTGCTGCGGCTCGTGAAGTCCAGCGAAGAGCAGGCGGCGGAAGACCTGAAGGACGACCTTGCCGCCATCAAGTCGTTCCGGTCCGACGGCGACGGGCTGACGACGCTTGTCGCGCAGCAATTGCCGATGGCGCTGCTGGTGCATGTTGCCGATCGCCTGATCTATGCCAACCCGGAATTCTTCCGGCTGACCGGCGACCGTACGCTGGGCGACCTTGAGGAGCGCGGCGGCATCGACGCGCTGCTCGAGCGCGACGAGTCGATGAACCCGGACGGTCCCGGCATGATCCTCGTGCGCGCCAATGGCGAGCGTGTTGCCGTTGCGGCCAAGCTGCAGTCCGTGCGCTGGGAAGGGCGCGCCGTTCTTCTCCTGGCGCTGAATCCCATGCCGTCCGTGCCCGTGCCCGCCAGGATCGAAGAGCCGGCCGCGGTCATTGCGGAGCCGATGGTGGACCTCAATCCGGCAGCTTCGAACGAGCTCGCAGGCCTTCGCGCCGAGGTCAGTGAGTTGCGTTCCATTCTCGAAACTGCCACCGATGGCGTGGTTGTCTTGTCGGGCGAAGGCGAAATCCGCTCGTTGAACCGCTCCGCCTCTGCCCTCTTCAATTACGACGAGGCCGAAGTGCGCGGCAAACCCTTCGCCATGCTTTTTGCGCATGAAAGCCAGCGTGCCGTCGCCGACTATCTCGCCGGGCTTGCCGGACACGGGGTCGCAAGCGTCTTGAACGATGGCCGCGAAGTCATCGGTCGCGAGGCCTCCGGCGGTCGCCTGCCGCTCTTCATGACGCTCGGCCGGCTCTCCTCTTCGGCCAGCTATTGCGCCGTCATCCGCGACATCACGCAGTGGAAGCGCACGGAAGACGAGCTGAAGAATGCCAAGCGTGCGGCCGAGACGGCAAACGCCCACAAGAGCGACTTCCTCGCCAAGGTCAGCCACGAAATCCGCACGCCGCTCAACGCCATCATCGGCTTCTCCGAAATGATGTCGAACGAGCGCTTCGGCCCGATCGGCAACCAGCGCTACATCGAATATGCCAATGACATCAGCCGTTCCGGCCGTCATGTCCTCGACATCGTCAACGACCTGCTCGACATTTCCAAGATCGAGGCGGGCGAGATGGATCTCGATTTCACCGCCGTGCGCCTCAACGCGACGGTCACTGAGGCGATCTCGCTGCTGCAGCCGCAGGCCAACTGCCAACGCGTCATCGTCCGCACGGCGCTTTCCGAGCGACTGCCCGACGTCGTGGCCGATACGCGGTCGGTAAAGCAGATCCTGATCAACATCATCGCCAATGCCATCAAGTTCACCCCCGCCGGCGGCCAGATCGTCGTGTCCACGTCCTATGAGCCGAATGGCTGCGTCATGCTGCGCATCCGTGATACCGGCATTGGCATGACGCGCGAAGAACTGGAACAGGCCATGAAACCTTTCAAGCAGGCGCCTTCGGGTGCCGCCCGCCAGCGCGGCGAGGGGACAGGTCTCGGTCTTCCGCTGACCAAGGCGATGACGGAGGCCAACCGCGCCACCTTCTCCGTCAGTTCGACGCCGAACGAGGGAACGCTGGTCGAGATTTCCTTCCCGTCGCAACGCGTGCTCGCGAACTGAGGCGTTTCGAAAGACACACGTTCGTGCCGTCACCGAGGGCCGCGATGTGCGGTCGTGCCGGGCTGTCACCTTGAGCCTTGCATCGTCATTCGCCCGCCGGTATCGAAAGGCCGGTCGGAAGGAAGGCGAACATGCAGGCAGAGTTCAGCGTCGGAACGGCAGGTGGTCCGCCTGTTGCGAAAGCAGGCGAGGGACGCTTGCTGCGCTTTGCAGCCATTCTGGTTGCGCTTGCTGCTGTGCTGCCGATTGCCGCTATTTTGTGGATCGCGCTATCCGGCAGCTTTTCGGCCTGGCCCCATCTGATCGAGAACGTCATCCCGCGCTCGGCTGCGACCACCGCCACGCTGCTCCTGCAAGTTTGCGCCTCTACGCTCGTCACGGGCGTTGCGACGGCGTGGCTGACATCGACCTGTGAATTTCCGCTACGCCGCACGCTGACGGTGATGCTCGTTCTTCCGCTTGCCATGCCGGCTTATCTGTCGGCCTACGCGTTCGGCGAATTCTTCGATTACAGTGGCCCCCTGCAATCGGCAATCCGGGCGCTCACGGGCTTGCGCTCTGCCCGCGACTACTGGGCTCCGGATATCCGCACGACGACCGGCGCGTCCTTCGTTCTCGGCTCGGTGCTTTATCCATATGTTTTCCTGACCGCCCGCACGATGTTCCTGATGCAGGGCCGCAATGCGGCCGAGGTGGCGCGCACACTTGGAGCCGTGCCGCTGCGCACGTTCTTCCGTGTGCAGTTGCCGATGGCGCGACCCGCCATCGTGGTCGGGCTGACGCTGGTGATCATGGAAACGCTCAACGACATCGGCGCTGTCGAATATCTCGGCGTCAAGACGCTGACATTCTCCATCTATGAGACCTGGCTGAACCGCAACGATCTTGCCGGGGCTGCGCAGATCGCGCTGGTCATGCTGGCCCTTGTCATTCTGCTCGCCTTCATCGAGCGCCATGCCCGCGGACGCCAGCGCTTTGCGGGCTCCAAGCCAGTATCGGCCCAGAACGTCGCCCGCATTTCCCTCAGCGGCCCTTGGCGGGCGCTCGCTGTTTTGGTCTGTGCGCTGCCGCCGCTGGTCGGCTTCTTCATTCCTGCCTGGGTGATGGCGGGCTATGCGGTCAAACGCCTCGGCGCCTTTGCCTCGCCGACCCTGCTGTCCGCTCTGGGACATACGGTGCTCGTGGCGGCAGGTGCTGCGGTCGTGGCGTCACTTGCCGGATTCGTGCTCGCCTATTCGGTTCGTCACGGCGGGACGCGGGTCGTGCGCGCCGCCAACAGGTTCGCGGCCTTCGGGTACGGGGTGCCCGGCACGGTGCTGGCGATCGGCGTCCTGATCCCGCTTGCGGCCTTCGACAACGCCTTGTCTGCCGCGACGCGGTCGGCCTTCGGCATCTCCGCCGGCCTGCTGCTTTCAGGCACCGGATTTGCGATCGTCTACGCCAGCGCAGTTCGTTTTCTGACCATGGCGGAGGGCAATATCGCGGCCGGGTTCGACAAGCTTTCGCCCAATCTCGATTGGGCTGCCCGCACACTTGGGCGAACGCGCGGCCAGGCGCTGCGCGAAGTGCTCATGCCGATGATGCGCCCCGCGACGCTGACGGCCGCGCTGCTGGTCTTCATCGAGACATCCAAGGAACTGTCGGCGACGATCCTGCTGCGACCGTTCAATTTCAACACCCTTGCGACACTGGTCTATGAAGACGCCTCACGCTCGCAGGTCGCCGCCGCGTCTGTGCCGTCGGTCATCATCATCCTGGCCGGGCTCGTGCCGGTCATCGTGGTGTCGAGACTGCTCGATCGGGGACGTTGAGGCCGCCTCTCCCCGGGGGGGAGAGGCGTGTTACCTCTGTTTCTCAGCTCTTGAGTTCGGCGAGATCCGCAAACAGTTCCAGCGCTTCCGGATTGGCAAGCGCTTCCTTGTTCTTCACCGGACGGCCGTGCACCACTTCACGAACGGCCAGTTCGACGATCTTGCCGGACTTGGTGCGCGGGATGTCGTTCACCTGGATCACCTTGGCAGGAACGTGACGCGGGGAGGCGCCGGTGCGGATCTTGGTCTTGATCGTCTTGATCAGGTCGTCGTCCAAGGTCACACCTTCAGCGAGGCGGACGAAGAGAATGACGCGAACGTCATCGTCCCAGTCCTGACCGATGCAGATCGCCTCGATGACTTCGGGAAGCTGTTCGACCTGATTGTAGATTTCCGCAGTGCCGATGCGGACCCCACCCGGGTTCAGCGTCGCATCCGAACGGCCGTGTATGACGAGGCCGCCATGCGCGGTCCATTCGGCGAAGTCACCATGGCACCAGATATTGTCGAAACGCTCGAAATAGGCCGCCTTGTATTTTGCGCCCCCTTCGTCGTTCCAGAACATGACGGGCATCGAGGGGAAGGCCTTGGTGCAGACGAGTTCGCCCTTCTCGCCCTTCACCGGCTTGCCCTCGTCGTTCCAGACATCGACGGCCATGCCGAGGCCGGGACCCTGGATTTCGCCTTCCCACACGGCCTTGACCGGATTGCCGAGGACGAAGCAGGAGACGATATCCGTGCCGCCGGAAATGGAGGCCAGATGCACGTCCGGCTTGATGCCCTCATAGACGAAGTCGAAGCCTTCCGGCGACAGCGGCGAGCCGGTCGAGGTGAGGAGCCTGAGGCTCGAGAGGTCGTGCGTGTTCTTCGGCACGAAGCCGCCCTTGCGCACCGCGTCGATATATTTCGCCGATGTGCCAAAGACGGCAAACTTTTCGTCCTGCGCGAAGTCGAAGAGAACATTGCCGTCCGGATGGAAGGGCGAGCCGTCGAACAGGCAGAGCGTAGCACCAATGGCGAGCCCCGAGGCCAGCCAGTTCCACATCATCCAGCCGCAGGTGGTGAAGTAGAAGAGCTTGTCGCCCTTCTTCAGTCCGCAATGGAAGGCATGTTCCTTCAGATGCTGGATCAGCGTGCCGCCGGCCGAATGGACGATGCATTTGGGAACGCCCGTCGTGCCGGAGGAGAAGAGAATGTAGACCGGATGCGAGAACGGCATCCGCTTGAACTCGACCGGCTTTGCGGCGTAGGGGGCGATGAAGTTTTCGAACGTCCGCCCATCGTCGAGCGAGGCGGCGAGCGCTTCCGCGTCGCCGGCATAATGCACGATAAGAACCGGAACATTGAGCTTGGCGGAAACGGTCCGGACCTTGTCGGCCACGTCCTGCTTCTTGCCGGCATACCAGTACGCGTCGCAGGCGATGAATAGCTTGGGCTCGATCTGGCCGAAGCGGTCGAGGACGCCCTGTTCGCCGAAGTCGGGCGAGCAGGAGGACCAGATGGCGCCGAGCGATGTGACGGCCAGCATCAGCGCGTAGGTTTCCGGCATGTTCGGCATCATGGCCGCAACGCGATCGCCGGCGCCGATGCCCATGGCGGTCATCGCCTGCTGAAGGCGAGAGACGGTCTGGTGCAGCTCGTCCCAGGTCCAGCGGTAGGACACCTTGTCCTCGCCGCGGAAGACGAGCGCGTCGCCCGTGCCGGTGTCCTTCAGGAGGTTCTCGGCAAAATTCAGTGTTGCCTCCGGGAAGAACCGGGCCTCCAGCATGTGACCGTTATCGGAAAGCGCAGTCTTGCCTTTCTCGCCGACGACGCCGCAGAAGTCCCACACCGCGTCCCAGAATGCACCGCGTTCGCTGATCGACCACTGATGGAAACTGTCGTAATCGGCAAAGGCCGATCCTGCGCGTGTCTCGCAGAAGCGCATGAATTCGTTCATGGGGCTCGCTGCGACCTGTGCGGGTGACGGTTGCCAGAGCGGATGTTCAGTCGCCATATCTTTCCTCCGAATAGGTGCGCAGCTCTTAAATCATGTTGCAATGCGGAAATAAAGAGGTTGGACGAGCGTTCAGGTAAGATGATTTGCATTCCGGCGGGTGAAGGTTTATCCCCTTCTGCGCATTCGCCCGCACACGTGTCGGGCGGAACGAGTTGTCGAGTATGCCCACGCTATCCCTTCAAAGACTGCAGCATGTCCGGTCCACTTTGCGCGCCGTCCTGACCTGGAGGATCGCCGTGCTCGCGGCCATCGTCATCCTGGTCTTTGCGGGAGGACAACGGCTTCTGGGCTCGCTCTTCGTTTCCTCCGGCATGGTGCGCCAGCAGATACACGAGGCGGTCCTGCGCCAGACGGGTCTCCAGTTTCTGGTGAAGGGAGAAACCTCGGTTTCCTTCTGGCCGTCTCCGGTGATCACGCTCGAAAACGTCGATGTGGTCCGGCAAGGATCCGGCGAAACCGAGACGGTTCTCCATGCCGATGCGATTTCCGGCCGCTTCGATGTGGTCTCCGCACTGTCGGGTAGTCCGCAGTTCGGTTTCGTCACGCTGACGCGTCCGATCTTTCGCGTGTCTCGCACAACGGCCGGGACCTTCGGCTGGCAGGGTTTGGACGGGCGCAGTGCCGAAGGGCATTCGACCCTGGACGATCTGCACATGGGCCGGATCAAGCTTGTCGACGGGACGTTCGACTTCCGCCAGCAGGACGGCTTTCAGGCAAAATTTGAAAACCTCGACGGCACGCTCGAATTCTCCACCCTGTCGCGTTCCTTGTCTTTCGATCTGAACGCCGAGGCTTCCGACCGGTCGCTGGCGCTCGCCGGATCGCTGTCCGATCCTGAAAAACTCATGTCGGGAGACAATTCGGGGCTCACCTTCAAGCTGGTTTCCGAGGATCTCGGCGCCAATTTTTCCGGGACGGCGAATATCGGGGAGCAGAGTTTCATTACCGGCTCGCTCGACGCCTCTGCCTCCGATCTGGGATCTGCCGCCAACTGGGTCGGTCTGAACTATCCGGTTCTCGACAAGCTGAAGGTCGTCGATCTTCGTGCGTCATTGGCGTCCGAGGGCATGAAGTTCACCTTGTCCGATCTCAAGCTTCAACTGACAAGCCATCAGGCGACAGGCATCGTCTCTGTCGGCTGGGCCAAGCGTGGCGCGGTGCCGTTTTTGACCGGGACACTGGCCTTCGACAGTTTCGACGCCGGCACCTTCGTGACCGCCTTCGTCCCTTCCGCCATGAACCTTCGCGACATGCCGCTCACGTTCGACACGTCGTTCCTGCACGATTTTCAGATCGACTTGCGTCTTTCGGCAAACACCGCCTCCTTCGGCGCCATGACGGTTGCCGACATGGCGGCCGGCGTGCGGATTATCGATGGCCACGCCTCCTTCGCCGTTGCCTCCGGTCAGGTCGCCAACGGCAATGTTTCCGCAGAGGTGTCCGTGGATGATGATCGGGAAAAAGGTCCCCTCTGCAAGTTCATGGTGCAGGCACGCAATGCCGATCTCGGGCAGGTGCCGGCTATCCTCGGCCTGAGCGGACCGTGGCCGCAGGCAACCGGAAACCTTGAGATCGATCTGCGTTCGAGACTACCGCTTGCCCCCTCGGGCCACGCTGAAACCAATGGCGCGATCAAGGTCAGCGGCGGAGCGGGCAAGCTCACCGGCTTCGATCCGGCGGTGTTTCGCGAGCTTGCCTCGCAAAAGCGCTTCTTCGACCTGTCGCTGGCTTCTGCAACGCCATTGCGTTTCGACAGCTTCCAGATGGCCGCTGTCATTGACAACGGCATCGCCGAATTGAACACCGCGAGCTTCAAGAGCACGACGGGCAACCTCGATCTGACGGGCGTCATCCCCTACAAGAACAACAGTCTGGCCGTCTCCGGAACACTAGGGCCGCCCGCCGGCTCAGCTCTGCCTGCGACGCGCTTTTTTGCCGGCGGAGCCTGGCCAAACATCCTGATCTCACCCTTCTCGGCCGTCATTTCCGGCCAATAAGGCAGGCTTACGGTATTGTCATTTGTGTGCGCTGCACAATGGTGCTAGCAATTGTTCAGATATTGACATTTTGCAATGAGATCGCATTCCCGTGTCCATTCTTTCAGACAAGAAAATCATTGTTTTTCAGGGTGGCGGCGCGTTGGGCGCTTATCAGGCGGGCGCATATGAGGCGCTGCATGAGGCTGGCATCCGGCCCGAATGGATCGCTGGCATTTCCATCGGCGCCATCAATTCGGCCATCATCGCCGGCAGCCCTGAAGAAAAGCGGGTCGAAAACCTCCGGCGTTTCTGGGAGCTGGTGACCTCCGGTCCGCGCACGATCCCGATTGGCGAAGAGCCGCTGCTGCGCCGCTTCTTCAACGAATTCTCCGCCTCCTGGGCCGCAACCTTCGGCGTGAAGGGGTTCTACAAGCCGCAACTGCCCGACCCGATGGCGTTTTTCGGTGGCCTTGCCCCGATCGCTTTCTACGATACCTCGCCGCTGATCGAGACTCTGGAGAGTCTTATCGATTTCGACCTCCTCAATCGCGGCCCGACCCGGCTGAGCGTCGGCGCGGTCGAGATCGAAAGCGCCAACTTCCGCTATTTTGACAGCGCCCAGCTGAAGAACCGGGGCGGGATCAACGCGCTCCACATTGCTGCATCCGGCGCCTTGCCGCCGGGCTTCCCACCCGTCGAGATCGAAGGCAAGCACTATTGGGATGGTGGCCTCGTTTCCAACACGCCGCTGCAGTGGATCATGGATCGCCGCGACCACAAGGAAGATATCTGCGTCTTCCAGGTGGATCTCTTCAGCGCGTCGGGAAATATGCCGCGCGACATGCTGGAGGCCGCAGCCCGCGAAAAGGAAATCCGCTTCTCGAGCCGCACGCGTCTCAACACCCAGATTGCGCGCGAACAGGAAAAGATGCGCAAGGCGCTCAAGCGCGTACTGGCCAAGCTGCCGCAGGAACTGGGCAATGATCCCGACGTTCAATACCTGCTCGGCGAGCAGGACGGCGGTGGCACCACGGTCGTTCATCTCATCTATCGGCGGCGCGGCTATGAGACCAGCACGATGGACTACGAGTTCTCGCGCATCACCATGGAAGACCATTGGCGCGCCGGCTACGACGATGTGAAGGAAACGCTGGCCTGCGGTCAGTGGATCAACCGCCGCATTCCCGAAGACGGCTTCAAGACCATCGACCGCCGGCGCATCGCCAACGGCAAATAAACGCAAATAACCCAAGGGATAGGAGCACAGCCATGAACATGAAGGACAAGGTCTGCATCGTCACCGGTTCGGCAGGTGGCATCGGTTACGCCATTGCCAAACGCTATGTCGCCGAAGGCGCAAAGGTTGTCATCGCCGACCTGAAGGCTGATGCGGCCGAAAAGGCAGCCTCCGAACTGAAGGCCATCGGTCCGGGCGACGCCTTTGCCGTCGCCATGGATGTGACGAGCGAAGAGGCGGTCAATGCCGGCGTTGCTGCCACGATCGAGAAATGGGGCCGCGTCGATGTGCTCGTCTCCAACGCCGGCATCCAGATCGTCAACAAGATCGAGGATTTCGCCTTTGCCGACTGGAAGAAGATGCTGGCTATCCATCTTGATGGCGCCTTTCTCACCACCAAGGCCTGTATGCCGCACATGAAGGCGCAGAAGGGTGGCGCGATCATCTACATGGGCTCCGTCCATTCCAAGGAAGCCTCGCCGCTGAAATCGGCTTACGTGACCGCCAAGCATGGCCTCCTCGGTCTTGCCCGCGTGGTCGCCAAGGAAGGCGGCAAGTTCGGCGTCCGCGCCAACGTCATCTGCCCGGGTTTCGTCCGCACCCCGCTGGTTGAAAAACAAATTCCGGAACAAGCCAAGGAGTTGGGGATTTCGGAGGAGGACGTCGTTTCGAAGGTCATGCTTGGGCAGACCGTCGATGCCGAGTTCACCACGGTCGAGGATATTGCGGAAGTCGCCTATTTCTTTGCCGGATTCGAGACCAATGCACTGACCGGGCAATCGATCGTTGCCAGCCACGGCTGGTACATGGAATAGGCAATTCTCGCGTCGCTCTGCGACCGTCACAATTTTGCCCGGGATCACGTTAACAAAAGTTAATGGAGATGAGGAGCAAGATCATGACATCGCAGACTGTGAATCAGGAAATGATCGACGCCTATTACGAATACACCCATCTGACGCTCGATCGCCGGAAATTCGCCAACAAGCTCAGAGAGATGGCCGAGGCTGACATGAAGCCTCGGTCGGTCGCGCTGGAGGCGGAGTGGGCAGAACTGCGCCTGGATAGCGAAAGCAAGCTTCCGCAATAGGCAGAACCGGCTTGTATGAGCCTGTCACGATAAATTCACGAAGCGCGACACGCTGCAGTTGACATTGATCAATGCGTCAACGGCTCCGGTTTTCTCTTATGGGGCTCCAATCGAGTCTCACGGAGCAACCGATGACGATGACCATGAAAGCAGCAGTCGTTCGCGACTTCAAAGCCCCGCTTGCAATCGAGGAAATGCCGGTCCCGGAGCCGGGCGAGGGCCAGATCCTCGTCAAGTTCGAGGCCACCGGTGTGTGCCACACCGATCTTCACGCCGCCCGCGGCGACTGGCCGGTCAAGCCCAATCCGCCGTTCATTCCCGGCCATGAAGGCGTTGGCTTCGTTGCGGCGCTTGGAAAGGGCGTGACCCGCGTCAAGGAAGGCGACCGCGTTGGCGTGCCGTGGCTGCACACTGCCTGCGGCTATTGCCCGCATTGCCGCACCGGCTGGGAAACGCTGTGCGGCTCGCAGAAAAACACCGGCTATTCCGTCAATGGCAGCTTCGCCCAGTTCGGCCTCGCTGACCCCGACTATGTCGGCCTGCTGCCCTCCAAGCTCGATTTCGGCCCCGCCGCACCTGTGCTCTGCGCCGGCGTGACGGTCTACAAGGGTCTCAAGGAAACCGAGGTGAAGCCCGGCGAATGGGTGCTCATCTCCGGCATCGGCGGGCTCGGCCACATGGCCGTTCAATATGCCAAGGCCATGGGTATGCATGTTGCAGCCGTCGATATTTTCCCGGAAAAGCTGGCACTGGCGAGCAAGCTCGGCGCGGACGTCACCATCGACGCGCGTGACGAGAAGGCGATCGCCGCGTTCCAGGCGCATGGCGTGCATGGCGCGCTCGTCACCGCCGTTTCGCCCAAGGCGATGGAACAGGCTTTCCACATGCTCCGCTCGCACGGCACCATGGCCCTGGTCGGCCTGCCGCCGGGCTTCATCAGCCTGCCGGTCTTCGATACGGTGCTGAAGCGCATCACCGTGCGCGGCTCCATCGTCGGCACGCGCCAGGATCTGGAAGAGTCGCTGGAGTTCGCCGGCGAAGGCAAGGTCGCGAGCCATTTCTCCTGGGACAAGCTCGAAAACATCAATGCGATCTTCGAGACGATGGAAAAGGGCGGCATCGACGGCCGCATCGTTCTCGACCTGCATTGATCTCCTGAAGTGAAAGAAAGCCGCGCGGGCCGGGAACGGTCTGCGCGGCATTTTCGTTGAGGCAAGGGCCTCACGACTTTGTGTTTTGCCGCATCAGGTCCGCCGGGCCACCATAGGCGTATTGGCAAAGGGGGGTGTGGGGACGCCATCCATCGATCCAGAGGAGACCGACGTCATGACGAAGCCCGATCAAAACTCCAACACAGCCGAAACGCCGAAAGTCACGCAGGCGATGATCAATGCGTATGATGAATATACGCATCTGACGCTCGATCGCCGCGACTTCATGCGCAAGCTCACCGCCTTGACCGGCTCCGCCGCAACCGCCGCCGCCGTGGCGCCGCTGCTGGCCGCCAATCAGGCGAAGGCCGAGATAGTGGCGCCCGACGACACCCGAGTGAAGGCCGAGGACGTCACGTTCCCCGGCGCAACCGGCGAGATAAAGGCATACAAGGTGCGTCCCGCCAATGCGACCGGCAAACTTCCGGCGGTCGTGGTCATCCACGAAAACCGCGGCCTCAATCCGCATATCAAGGACATCGCTCGCCGCATTGCTCTGGAAGGTTTCGAGGCGCTGGCGCCTGATTATCTCTCACCGGCCGGCGGCACGCCGACGGATGAGGACAAGGCTCGCGAGATGATTTCCGCCCTGAAGCCGGAGGAGACGACCGCCAACTCCGTCGCTGCCGTGAAATATCTGGCCGGCGCTTCCGATACGACGGGCAAAGTGGGGGTTCTCGGCTTCTGCTGGGGCGGTGGCCTTGCCAACCAGACGGCCGTCAACGCGCCCGATCTCAAGGCGGCCGTCGCCTATTACGGGCCTCAGCCGAAATTCGAGGATGTGCCAAAAATCAAGGCGGCACTTCTCCTCCACTATGCGGGGCTCGACGAGCGCATCAATGCCGGAATCGAGGCCTACAAGAAGGCGCTGACGGATTCAGGCAAGGACTTCCAGATCTACGTCTATGACGGGGTCAACCACGCCTTCAACAACGATACCTCCGCCGCCCGCTATAACAAACAGGCCGCGGATCTGGCCTGGGGCCGGACAATTGCATTCCTCAAGCAGAAGCTGGCCTGATCAGCCACTAGCGCGTTTATCGCAGCGGGGGATGTGACCGTTCCACATCCCCTGTTGTGACTTTTGTCAAATTCAACTTGAAATCGTCTGCGAGCCGGTAAAACTTGATGTCGCTTGGCAGGTATTTGCCTGCCTGGGGAACACATCAAAAACCGGAGAAGAAGAATGCCCTGCAGACTCTCAAGACTTTCGGCACTGACGCTTGCAGCCACCACCGCATTGGCGATTGCCGCCCCGACCTTCGCAGAGGATTCCGTTCCGCAGAACGATCTCCTGAACGCCACGCTCTGGATGCAGCAGTCCGTCGAATACAAGGGCAGCGTTCTGGGCGTGTTCGCGCTTGCCAAAATGCGCCTGGACGAAGCGCTGGCGGATCAAAAGTGGACTGCGCTGCCGGAAATGCAGGGAGACAAGTTTGCTGAACTTCCGCCTGCCATCATCCTCGACTGCGACGAAACCATTCTCGACAACAATGTCTACGAAGCCCATCTCGTCAAGGACAACAAGGACTTCTCCGGCAAGGAATGGACTGCCTATGTGAAGGATGAGGTCACGGCCGCGATCCCCGGCGCAGTCGAGTTCACCCAATATGCTGCCTCCAAGGGCGTGAAGGTCTTCTATGTGACGAACCGCACCAAGGAGGAAGAGGAGGCCACCGCCAAGAACATGGAGAAGCTCGGCTTCCCGATGGGCGGCAATGTCGATACGCTGCTGACCAAGGGCGAGCAGAAGGACTGGGGCTCCGCCAAGGGCAGCCGCGACCAGTTGATCGCGAAAGACTACCGCGTGCTGATGATGCTGGGCGACAATCTCGGCGACTTCACCGATGACTACAAGGGCACGCCGAAGGAACGCCTTGCGGTGTATGAGAAGAACAAGGACCATTGGGGTAAGGATTGGATCGTTCTGCCAAATCCCGAATACGGCTCGTTTGAAAGCGCGCCGTTCAACAGCGATTACAAGCTGTCGGCCGATCAGCGCCGCAAGATGAAGATCGATGCCCTGGAAGGATGGTCGCCGAAGCAGTGATGCTTCGGGCCACCGGGTCCCATCAATCCGCTTCCTGCTCGGTGGCTGCCCCGCCGAGCAGGGTTTGTGCAGCCCGGATGCAGACCGCGCCGAAAGCCTCGAAATCCTTGCGTCGCATGGCGCTGCCCTTGCGCCAGATCAGGCCAATCTCGCGGTAGGGCTGCGGCTCGGCCATGCGCACGACTCGCATACGGTTGCGGTCGGCTTCGTCCTTCACTGCGATCTCGGGGATCAGCGTGATTCCCATGCCGTGACTAACCATCTGCAGCAAGGTCGTCATCGAGGTCGCACCGAAATTGGAGACGCGGCGGCCGGAACCCGAGCCGCAAACGGCGAGCGCCTGTTCGCGCAGGCAATGGCCCTCGTCCAGAAGGAGGAGCCGTTCGACATCCACCTCATCGACGCTCAACGGCGACATGAGGATGTCGGTCTCGTTGTCTGCGCTCGCCACAAGGAAGTGGTCGCGGAAGAGTGGCAGCGTTTCGACATTCGCTGCCTCCGCCGGCAGCGCGATCAGCGCGCAGTCGAGTCGCCCGGCCTGTAATTCCTCCAGACATTGCCGCGTGATCGCCTCCCGCATCTCGAGATTGAGATCGGGATAGTCCCCCTTCAGAAGCGGGATAAGTCGCGGGACAAGATAGGGTGCGACCGTCGGGATGATACCCAGCCGCAGTCGGCCTTCGAGCGTTGCGCGAGATTGCCGTGCGCGATCATGCAGCCGGTCGACGCTTGAAAGTATGGAGCGGATTTCCGGCAGCAGGCCTTCGCCTTCCTCTGTCAGGTAGGTGCCGGCGCGCGAGCGCTCGACGAGTTTGACGCCCAGTGCCACCTCCATATCCGCGATTTGCGCGGACAGCGCCGGCTGGCTCACGTTGACCATGTCGGCCGCCTTGCCGAAGTGACCGGTGGTCGCCAGAGCCTCGAAATAGCGCATTTGACGGATGGTAATCATCATAAGTTTTTCTTATCAAAAATTTCAATAAATACAATTGGAGATTATAGGGAATTGGTGCGAAATTGCCTATGTATCCGGCGGAGGCCGGCAGAAGAAGCGTTGCTTGAGGGATGGAGAGACGACCGGCCGGAGCCCGCCTGCGTGCGGCGTTCTGCAAGGCTACTGGAGACGCTGCGGCGTCATCATGGTTTCAAAACCCCGCGACAAGATAACCAATCGAAGTGAATTACGGAGAACACGTCCATGGACGCGAAGGTTGAAAAGACAGGCAAATGTCCCGTCATGCACGGAACGACGAGCATGAGCATGCGCTCCAACAGCGACTGGTGGCCGAACCAGCTGAACCTGCGCATCCTGCACCAGAATTCGGCCCTTTCCGATCCGTTGGGCAAAGACTTTGACTATGCCAAGGCCTTCAAGTCGGTCGACTATGCCGCGCTGAAGGCGGACCTGACCGCGCTGATGACCGACAGCCAGGACTGGTGGCCGGCAGACTACGGCCATTACGGCGGGCTCTTCATCCGCATGGCCTGGCACTCCGCTGGCACCTACCGCACGGGCGATGGCCGCGGGGGCGCAGGCACGGGCCAGCAGCGTTTCGCACCGCTCAATTCCTGGCCGGACAACGGCAACCTCGACAAGGCCCGCCGTCTGCTCTGGCCGATCAAGAAGAAATACGGCAAGAACATTTCCTGGGCCGACCTGATGATCCTGGCCGGCAACGTTGCGCTGGAATCCATGGGCTTCAAGACCTTTGGTTTTGCCGGCGGCCGCGCAGATGTCTGGGAGCCGGAAGAAGACGTCTACTGGGGCGCCGAGACCGAATGGCTTGCCACCAGTGACAAGCCGAACAGCCGCTACAAGGGCGACCGGGAGCTGGAAAACCCGCTTGCTGCCGTGCAGATGGGTCTCATCTACGTCAACCCGGAAGGTCCGGACGGCAAGCCCGACCCGATTGCCTCGGGTCGCGACATCCGCGAAACCTTCGCCCGCATGGCGATGAACGACGAAGAGACTGTCGCTCTGACCGCCGGCGGCCATACCTTCGGCAAGACGCATGGTGCCGGCTCCGCCACCCATGTCGGTCCCGAGCCGGAAGCTGCCCCCATCGAAGCCCTTGGCCTGGGCTGGCTCTCCAGCTATGGCAGCGGCAAGGGCCGTGACACCATCACCTCCGGCATCGAAGGCGCATGGACCCCGAACCCGATCAAGTGGGACAATGCCTATTTCGACGTCCTGTTCGGCTATGAATGGGAACTCGTGAAGAGCCCGGCCGGCGCCTGGCAGTGGACGCCGAAGGACCTGAAGCCGGAAGACTTCGCGCCCGATCCGGAAACCGGCGAAAAGACCCATCGCATCATTATGACCACCGCCGACATGGCAATGCGCATGGATCCGATCTACGGTCCGATCTCCAAGCGCTTCCAGGAAAACCCCGACCAGTTCGCCGACGCCTTCGCCCGCGCCTGGTTCAAGCTGACGCATCGCGACATGGGGCCGAAGGCCCGCTATATCGGCCCGGAAGTGCCGGCTGAAGACCTGATCTGGCAGGACCCGATCCCGGCTGTCGACCATCCGCTGATCGATGCTGCCGATATCAAGGCGCTCAAGGCAAAGATCCTCGAAAGCGGTCTGACGGTTTCCGAACTCGTTTACACCGCCTGGTCGTCTGCCTCGACCTTCCGCGGTTCGGATAAGCGCGGCGGCGCAAACGGCGCGCGTATCCGTCTGGCTCCGCAGAAGGACTGGGCTGTCAACGAGCCGGCGAAACTCGCAACCGTGCTCTCCAAACTTGAAGCCGTTCGCCTTGCCTTCAACGGCGCGGCTGCCGGCGGCAAGAAGGTCTCGCTTGCCGACATCATCGTGCTCGGCGGCGCTGCTGCGGTCGAAAAGGCCGCCCGCGATGCCGGCTTCGAGGTCGAGGTGCCGTTCACGCCGGGCCGCACGGATGCGTCTGCCGAACAGACCGACGCGGAATCCTTCCAGTTCCTGGAGCCGCAGGCCGATGGTTTCCGCAACTACCAGAAGACGGCCTTCACGATCTCGACCGAGGAACTGCTGATCGACAAGGCTCAGCTTCTGACGCTCACCGCGCCGGAAATGACGGTTCTTGTCGGCGGTATGCGGGTTCTTGGCGCAAACTTCGGCGGCACGAAGCATGGCGTCTTCACCGATCGCGTCGGAGCCCTGACGACGGACTTCTTCGTCAACCTGCTCGACATGAGCACCGCCTGGTTCCCGCAGTCCGAAGAGGCGGACGTCTTCGACGGCCGTGACCGCAAGACCGGCAAGATCAAGTGGACCGCCACGCGCGCCGATCTGGTCTTCGGCTCGAACTCGCAGCTTCGTGCTCTGGCCGAAGTGTATGGTGAGGCAGATTCCGGCTCCAAGTTCGTGCAGGACTTCGTGGCTGCCTGGAACAAGGTCATGAACGCCGATCGTTTCGATCTGGTGTGATCGCATCAAGCAAATGATAGGGAAAAGGCGGGCGCTATGCCCGCCTCTTCTGTTTGAGCTAGTCGAAGTGATTCTAAGCCTCGCGTAGCTTAACCATCCCAGAGATATTTCAGGACACAAGATGGGTTTTATTGCATAGGTCTTCTTGTGGAGCGCGAAGGAACGCGCTTTGTTCGGGGATCTATCATGAATATTCTCAAGGTTGCGGCCGCTGCCGCACTCACATGCGCAATGTCTGCTTCGTCGGCATTTTCCGCCGGCATGGAATTCAAGATTCATAACAAGTCGGATTATGTCATCAACGGCTTTTACGTTCAGGGCAAGGACGGCTCACTGAGCGATAACTGGATGAACTTCGAGCTGAACGGCAACGAGAGCGCCAACATGAAATTCGATTACGATGGCGATTGCGACATCGTCTTCGTCGTCGCATGGGCCGCAACCGACGGCTCGGAAATCAAGGGCGACCCGACGTCGATCGACATCTGCAAGGCCGACAACATTTACTTCGATGGCAAGGAAGCCACCTACGATTGATCACGTTCAGATCGCTCTGAACAGACGAACGCCGGCTCGATGCCGGCGTTCTGTATTTTGAGGAGATGGCAATCAGCGGCGAATGATCGGGCAGCCCGGGCGATTGGCCACAACCATGCGGTCCATCCGGTATCCGCGCTTGCCTTCCAGGATTACCCGGTTCGGCGAACGGCCGATCACCGCGGCGCCCCGCATGCCGGAACGTGCGGCGCGCCAGACGGCTTCGCGATTGCTGCAGGCGCGAGGAGCCTGCCAGCGCGGACGGTGATGATAATAGCCGTCGCGTACCTCGACACGCACGCCCACGTCACGGGCGGCGGCCACGGATGGAAGGGTGGCGATGGATCCAAGTCCGATCAGTGCTGCGAATGCGGCTTTGGTGAAAAGCGAAGTCATAGGCTTCCTCCGGTTCTTGATTGTTGGCTGTTAAGGAATCGCCGTCTTCAGCGATTGTTCCTGAGATTAGCGCCTGCGGGCTGAACCCAGACCAAACCGGCCATTCAGCGGAAGTTCATCACCAGCTTGAGCCGGAATTGACCGCGACCAGATAGGGAAGCTTGGCTGCCGCCTTGAAGTCCTCGTTGATTTCCGCCCCGAAGGTCGCAGGCGTAATGTTGTCGAGGCAGGCGGCGATATGGCTGGTGATGGCGTTCATCAGCGACGGTGCCACGCCCGGGCGCTTCATGATGCCGATCTGGATCGGCGCGAGCGCCGGGAAGCCGTCCTGCTGGCTGAGAACCTTCATGCCCGTGCGCAGTGCCGATTCCGGCTGCACGGAAACCGCCATGCCGGCAAGAACGGCGGCCGCAACGACCGTCGATGACCAGCTGGTGAACAGGATGTGGTAGTCACGCCCGATGGAATCGAGTGCCGCACATGCGGCCTGTCGCCACTGGCAATCCGTGCGTCCCAGCGCCAGCGGCACCGGCGCATTGTCCGGCAGCGGGTGGTTCGCGGAGGCGACCCAGCAGAGCGGCTCCGTCCGCACGACTTCCGACACACGCGCCCTCGGATTATGCGTCACCAGCGCCACATCCAGCTCGCCACGCTTCATCTTTTCCGCAAGGTCGGCGGAGGATTCGCATACGATGTTCAGCTCCACACCGGGATTGGTGCGCGCAAAGCGGCTGATGATTTCCGGCATGTAGCGGTCGGCATAATCGTCGGGGGTCCCGATCCTGAGACTGCCTTCGAGGCGATTGTCATCGAACGCAGCAACGGCCTCGTTATTGAGACGCAGCATCCTGCGGGCAAAAATCAGAAGCCGCTCGCCCTCGGGGGTCAATTTGTTACCGCGGCCGTCCTTGATGAAGAGCTGCTTGCTCAGGCGCTCTTCCAGCCGACGCATCTGCATCGAGACGGCAGATTGCGTCTTGAACACGCGATCGGCGGCTTTCGTGAAGCTTCCCGTGTCCACGATCGCCACGAAAGTTTGCAACTGGTCGATATCAAGGGGTGCTGCCATCGCCAACTCCATCAAGCTTGTTGATGGTTATCATTAAAAACATTCGATGGACTGATCAATAAAAATTTGCGAGCCTTACCATATGCAAAGGAAAGAGCACTTGTCGCCAAGACGGAGAGGGGCGAGAAGTGCAGTGATCCTCTCGGCAATCTTGCGAACCATCCCTGGGTTCGCAACCTTCGCAGACGATTTGCCTCCAGTTTTCCCCGCAGGGTCCCGCCAATAGACCCTGCCGCTTGGCCCGGCCCCGCTCCCAAAGCGGCCGGGCTTTTTTCATTCCGCCACTCAAGCTTTGGGCGCGCTGCCGTTGAAGCCCTTCATGTAACCGTCGAAAATCTGCTCCATGCTCTTTTGGTAGGACTTCTGCACCTCAAGTCCGCTGTCGAAGAGCGAGCCCACAAGCTCCGTATAGTTCGAGAGATCCACCGGCTTCGCCGTTTCTGCGGCGTCGGGTTTGGCGGACGCCTTGGGTGGCTCCGTCGTGCTGTTCGGCGGCGTCATGAAGCCCTGCATCATCTTCATAAAGGCGCCGGTTCCAAACGGATCTGCCTGCTCGGCTGCCGGCTTGGCAGCGGCGGCGCCGCCCATCATCGTTTGCATCATCTGCATGAAAGGGTTCTCGATCGGCTCGGGCTTCTTCGGTTTCGGCTGAAAGCCGGCAGCTTCCATCCATTGCGTCATAGCGCCCATCATCGGGTTTGAAGCGGCCCACTGGTCCGTCATCGTCTTGTATTGACCGGTCATTTCCTTGATCAGGCCGCCGGCCATCGCGCTGGCCATGGCCGGCATCATGGCGCGCAGCATGTCCTGACCGACGCCGGTAGCCTTGGCCGCCTGTTCTGCAATCGCTTTCTGCACGTCCGCGGGGCCAAAGATCGTGCCCATGAAGTTCTGGCCATCGGCGATGCCCTGCGGCGAGAAGGCCGCATTCACATCCTCGAAATACTTGGCGTAATTCCCGCTCATTAGCGAGGACATCAACGCGCTGAAATCATAAGGGTTTGCGGCGCTGCGCTTCAGCCCGGTCGAAAACGCCGGCGTCAACGCAGCCATGGCCTTCGCCATCTGCTCCTGGGCAAGCCCCAACTGCGCCGAAAAGGCTTCGAGCGCCTTCCCGTTTTGAGCCTGCATCATCAAGTCAAACAACGGCAGCATGCGAATCCCTTTCGATCAGATCGTTGGGACCACTATATCCGTGAATTTACAAAGGAAAACTCCCGAAGCCTCGCCCGCCTGCAATTTTGCTGAATTGCGACAGGCGAGGGAATGTCCGGGTCAATACTGCCAGGCCTCGAAGACGGGATCGATATCTTCCTTCCAGGCGCCGTGATAGGCCGCAAGCATGTCCTCTGCCAGGACCTTGCCTTTGGCGAGCATGTCGTCAAGCGGGTCAAGGAAGATGCTCTCATCCGCGCCCTTGCCGTTGAGCCGGGCACGGTTCCGCAGGCCTTTGCGGCTGATGGCAAGCACGTCCTTCGCAACCTCGCCAAGCCGGCCACCGCGGAACGGCGCGTTGAGCCCTTGTGTCGGCACGGCGTCGCGCAAGGCCTGAACTTCCTCGAACGTCCAGTCCCGCGTCAGCGTTTCGGCGGCGGCAAGCGCCTCAGCGTCATAGAGCAGACCGACCCAGAAGGCGGGGAGGGCGGCAATGCGCGACAGCGGGCCGCCATCGGCGCCACGCATTTCGAGGAAGCGCTTCAGCCGGACATCGGGGAAAAGCGTGGAGAGATGGTTCGCCCAGTCGCCCATGTTGGCCTGCCAGTCGGCGATCTCGCCCTTCAGGGCGCCGTCGAGGGCCTGGCGGAAGGTGATGTGCGTGCAATCGTGATACTTGCCGTCGCGCACGACAAAATACATCGGCACGTCGAGCGCCCACTCCACGTAGTCCCTGAAACCGAAACCCGCTTCGAACACAAAGGGGAGGAGGCCTGCGCGTGCGTTGTCGGTATCGCGCCAGATTTCGCCGCGCCAGGACAGATAACCGTTGGGCTT
Organism: Ensifer sp.; assembly: GCA_035565055.1. Lineage (GTDB taxonomy): Bacteria > Pseudomonadota > Alphaproteobacteria > Rhizobiales > Rhizobiaceae > Ensifer_A. The sequence goes on along the minus strand of DATMTA010000133.1, from coordinate 17,475 downwards.
GCCTTCGGTAAATGGCGAGGCGGCGAAGAGCGCGGTTGCCAGCGACTGCAGCTTCATCGAAACCTGCATCTTGCGGCGCATGTCCGCTTCGGACGAGAAGTCGAGATTCACCTGGATCGTGCAGGTGCGATACATCATGTCGAGCCCATGCCGACCGACCTTCGGCATGTAGCGCGTCATGATCGCATAGCGTGACTTCGGCATTTTCGGCGTCTCGTCGAACGACCACACCGGGCTGCCGCCCAGAGCGAGGAACCGCATGTTCATCGGGTCGGCAATCGACTTCACGATCGCCAGATGCTCGGATGCTTCGTCATGCGTCTGGTGAAGCGTTTCCAGCGGCGCGCCGGAAAGTTCGAACTGTCCACCGGGTTCGATGGAGATCGCGCCCATGCCATGCGGTTCGGCAAGCCCGATGATGTTCTCGCCATCCATGATCGGCTCCCAGCCCTGAGCCGCCTGCATACCCTTGAGCAGGGCCGAGATGCTGGCTTCGCCGAAATAGGGAACGGGTGCATGGCTGTCGCGGAAGAAGCCGAATTTCTCGTGCTCCGTCCCGATGCGGAACTCGGCCTCCGGCTTGTTGCCCTTGGCAAGATAATCGGTCAGTTCCCCGATCGAGCCGATGGAGGTGTGATCGGATGTGTCGCGCGCCATGCAATTGTCTCTAGATGTCACCCTCGAACGAGGGCTCGGGAACTGGCTGGATGAACGGAATAGCAGACTTTTGCAAATAAAAAGCCTTCATCGAGCTTCAAATTCTGCTGAACCCGCAATCCAGGGCGATATAGGTCCGCTGCTTACTCAGTTCCAGTCCCCCAAAGTCACCTGCAGAACGGCCAGCGCCGCCGCCGCGGCAGTGTCGGCGCGCAGGATGCGCGGCCCGAGTGGAATGGGAGTCACGAAGGTGAGGCTGCGCAGCAGCAGGCGCTCTTCCTCCGAGAAGCCGCCTTCCGGACCGATCAGCAGCGCATAGTGCTTGTCGGTCAGCGCCTGCAGGATCGGCAACGGGTTCTGACCCGCATCACCCTCGTCGCAATAGATGATGCGTCGGTCCGCCGGCCACGTGGCGAGAAGGTCCGCCAGCTTTACGGGTTCGGCGATCTCGGGGACAGCCAGAATTCCGCATTGTTCGGCGGCTTCCATCGCATAGGCTGACAACTTGTCGAGCGAGTGGATCTTGCCCTGCACATGCTGGGTGATGACGGGCCGGATCAGGCCTGCGCCCATCTCAACCGCCTTCTGGATGAGATAGTCCATCCGGCCCGTCTTGAGTGGCGCAAAAAGATACTGCAGATCGGGCAGCGGCGGCTGCGCTCGCGTCTGCTCGACAGGTTTGAGGACGATCTTCTTGCGGCTCGGATACTGGACCGTTGCCTTCCACTCGCCGTCGCGCCCATTGAAGAGCAGGATTTCCGCCCCTTCTTCCAGCCGCAGGACATTGCAGAGATAGTTGAACTGTTCGGGCGAGGCCGAAATATCGCTCGACGTGGCAAGGTCGGCTTCGACGAACAGGCGCTGCATACGAAAATTGGCACGCATTCCGGAAATCCTAGAGGGAGAGCAGCGCCAGTATCCTGTAGAGGACGGCTGCGAGAAGCGCGGCGACGGGCACCGTAATGACCCAGGCCGCAATGATGGTGAGGAAATGCGAACGGCGCACGAGATAGCGCCGGCGCGCTTCCTCCGGAGTCGCCTGCTTCTTCGGCTTGACGACGTCGTTTTCGTCCGCCTTCATGGCGATATAGGCGGCGCGGCGCTTCGAATTCTGCATGTACCATTCGCGGAAGAAGCCGACACCGAAGACGCTGCCGATGGCGATATGCGTCGAACTCACCGGCATACCGAAGGCAGAGGCCACCAGCACGGTGACAGCCGCAGACAGCGCGATGCAGAACGCGCGTATCGGGTTGAGCCGGGTGATCTGCTTGCCGACGATGATGATGAGCCGCGGTCCGAACAGCAGGATGCCCGCCGAGATCCCGAACGCGCCGATCGTCATCACCCAAAGGGGGATGGCGACCGTCTGGGCGAGGTCGCTGGACGAGCTTGCATGGACGATGGCCGAGAGCGGGCCAATTGCGTTCGAAACGTCATTCGCACCATGCGCGAAGGACAGCAACGCGGCCGAGAATATCAGCGGCAGCCGGAACAGCTTGCGCAGTGACTGGTTGCGGTTCTCCAGGCCGCGCGCACGTCGGCGTATGATCGGAGCAGTGGTGGCCCAGGTCGCGACGCCAATGACAAGGCCAGCACCAAGCGCCGTCCCCAGGCTCACATCGATGACATTTTCCAGCGCCTGAAAAACCAGATAGGCACCAAACGAACCGCCCATGACCCCCAGAAGCACGGGGAGCCATTTGACCGCTGCCCCAATCTTGTCCTGCCGGTAGGCAATGAATTCATAGATGAAGGCGAGAAAGCCAGCCGCGACGACGGCGCTGATGAGGGGCGAGAAGACCCAGCTGATCGTAATCTCCCGTATAGAACTCCAGGAGATCGCCGAAGGCCCGGCGGCTGCGACGCCTGCACCGAGAACCCCGCCGACGATGGCATGTGTGGTCGAGATCGGGGCATTGAGCCAGGTGGCGAGGTTGACGGAAAGCGCGGCCGCGAGGAGCGCTGACAGCATGACCCAGATGAAGGCCGGGCCGCTCGGCATGGCGCTGCCTTGCACGATGCCGCTGGAAATGGTCTTCACCACCTCGCCTCCGGCAAGCAGCGCGCCGGCGGCGTCGAAAATTGCGGCAATCACCAGCGCCTGCAGCATGGTCATCGCCTTGGCGCCGACCGCAGCGCCGACGTTGTTGGTCACGTCGTTCGCGCCGATATTGATGGCCATGTAGGCGCCAAGCGTGGCGCCGGCGATGATCCCGATGCTACCCGCGCTGTTGCCAGCGTAGAGAGTTGCGAGCAGGCCGGCCAGCACCAGAAAGATAAGCCCGGCGGCCGGACGCACGAGACTGCGCGCCACAAACTGACCGGCTTCCTCGATGTATGTGAATTTGCCGAGATCCTTGTCGAGCGTCGACCGCCCGGGGACCTGCCGTCTTCTTGCCATGGCTCACGTGGCGCACGACAGGTCGTTCGGGTCGTCCGCGTCTCCTGCCCGCTATTTATCGGGCGTTCGCCGCAAGAGCAACCGTCAGATGACGTAGTACTCCAGGGATTCGCGACCGCTCAGGCGCTGTCGCCCGCTTGCTTCGTGAGACGTCCTTCAAAGGCAAGGATCATCTCCTTGAGTTCAGGCTCCATGACCCGCAAGGCGGCCTCTTCGCAGGAAAACCAGGCCATGTCCCGCTGACCCTTTTCCTTGTAATCGTTGGCAAAGCCGCTGACCTTCAAGGCATGTACCTGCACCTTGCAGGGAATTTCGAGGCCGGAATCGAGCCCTTTCAGGTAGCTGTAGGTTCCGAGCGGCTTGACGTCCGCCTTGCCCTTCACGCCCGCCTCTTCATACGCCTCGCGCTCGGCGACGGCGTGGGCGAGCTTGCCGTTCATCGGCCAGCCCTTCGGGATTACCCAGCGACCGGTTCCGCGGCTGGTGATCAGCAGGATTTCAGGAGCACTCTTGTCGTCCAGCTTGCGGTAGCAGAGCGCAGCAAACTGCAGCCGCTCCGGGCGGCGCATCATCAGGCGGATTTCAGACGCAAGGCGTGTGACGACGTTCAATTGATAGGGAACTCCAAGGTTGTCCGACGCAGTGTCGATTCACCCAATATAGGAGTGCTTCGGCGGTTTTGTACGACATTTTTGCGACAATCCCACCCATATCGCGACAGTTGGGGATAAGAAACCTCAGCCGATGATCACGATATGGAGCGCGCGGGGACCATGTGCACCCATGATGATCTTCTGCTCGATATCGCCGGAGCGCGAGGGACCGGTCACGAAGTTGACCGTGCGCGGCATCTCCCCCTTGCCATAGGTCGCTGCAATGCCGGCGAACGCCTCTTCCAGCGATCCGCCGACATCGTCGGCGCGAACTGCAACGATGTGATGCTCGGGCAGGAAATTGATCGTCACAGGATTGTCCGGCCCGGAGGCAAGCACCAGCGTGCCGCTTTCCGCCACCGCACCGCGCGCATGGCTCACGCCCGCGAGGTCTGTTCCGTCCGATGCTCCCTGCAGCACGGACAGGACCGGTTCGCGCTCAAAGCCGGCCGCTTGCAGCAGTGGGTCGTTGCCCATGCGGATGGAGGCGGGGAGGTTGCGGCTCTTCAGATAGCGCACGACCTCCTGCGGAAGGTCTTCGATTGCGGCGACCCGCGCAATCGTCGCGCCGTATTTCGACGCGTATTTGCCGAACAGCGCGATCCGCTCTTCTCGCGGCAATTGTCCGCGCGCCGGGATCAGCCCCGGCGTCGCCTCGGAAAGCCGATTGGCGACGGCGGCACGCCGCAGAGCATCGTCGCCGGAGACGCCAAGCGATCGCCGCACTCTGCCAAGGATGTTGTCGCGCGCGCTCATCGTCCGCTCTCCTTCGCCTGCTTTTCAGCCCAGGCCTGCAGGAAGGTCTTGCCTTCCGGTGCAGGCAGTTCGCGATGCTTCGTCCATCCGCCAGCAAGTGGCAGGCTGGAGATGCGCCGCTTCGATCCGCCAAAAGCGGAAAGCAGCGGCATGGCAAGTGATACGGCCGCGCGATAAAGCTTCGGCCGCTTGGCGAAGAAGGCCCAGAATTTGAGACCGTAGCGCGCCGCCGACGGCTGAAGGTGCTTCTCGAATTCGCGCTCCCGCCAGTGCCGCATCATCTTTGGCAGCGGAATTCGCATGGGACAGACGCTCTCGCAACGCCCGCAGAAGGTCGAGGCGTTGGGAAGGTGGCCGGCGACCTCGATGCCGGACAGCGACGGCGTGAGCACCGCGCCCATGGGCCCGGGATAGACCGCGCCATAGGCGTGGCCGCCGACCGCATGATAGACCGGACAGTGGTTCATGCAGGCGCCGCAGCGAATGCAACGCAGCATCTCCTGGAACTCCGTACCCAGCATGGATGTGCGTCCATTGTCCAGCAGGACGACATGGTACTCCTCCGGCCCGTCGGGATCTTCCGTCCGCTTCGGCCCGGTCGAAAAGGTCGTGTAGACGGACATGTCCTGGCCCGTCGCCGAGCGCGCCAGAAGCCTGAGAATCTGCGCACAGTCGTTCAGTGTGGGAACAAGCTTTTCAAGTGAGGCGACGACGACATGGCACTTGCCGAGCGTCTGGGTCAGATCGCCGTTACCCTCGTTCGTCACGATGACGGAGGAACCCGTCTCGGCGATGAGGAAATTCGCACCGGTGATCCCCACATACGCCTCGAAATAGCGCTGTCGCAAGACCTGCCGTGCCTCGTTCAGCAGCGCCTCGTGTTCGCTCAGATCGCGCTCCGGCGGCAAATGCGTGTGGACGCGGCGGAAATCGGCTTCCACCTGATCCTTGTTGAGATGCACGGCCGGCGCGATGATATGGCTCGGTGTCTCGCCGCGCAGCTGGATGATATATTCGCCGAGATCGGTCTCGACCGGTTCGATGCCGTTCCTCGCCAGGAAATCGTTGAGTTCGATCTCCTCCGTAATCATCGACTTGCCCTTGGTCACGGTCTTCGCGTTCCGCTTCCGGCAGATGTCGAGAATGATGGCGCGCGCATCCTGCGCCGTCTCGGCAAAATGCACATGCCCACCCGAGGCAACCACCTTCTTCTCGTATTCCTCCAGATAGAGATCGAGATGGGCCAGCGTAAGGTTCTTGATGTCGCGGGCATTGTCGCGCAGGGCTTCAAATTCCGGCAGCGCATCGGCCGCCGCCAGACGTTTGGCGATGAAGCCGATCTCGACATTCTTCAGCGCCTTCTGGAGAGGGGCATCATCAAGTGCGCGGGCCGCGTTTTCCTTGAAGTTCGGCGTCGTGATCTGCATCTGTCTCGCCTCACTTGCCCGCAATCGGCGGCGCGTCGGTCATGCCGGCCAATACCTCGGCGACATGGCGCACCTGCGTCCGGCCGCCCTCGCGTCGGATCTTGCCAGCCATGTTCATCAGACAGCCGAGATCTCCGGCCAGCAGCACATCCGCGCCGGTCTCGTCGATTGTCGCCGTCTTCTTCTCGACGATGGCGTTGGAAATATCCGGATACTTGACGCAGAACGTGCCGCCGAAGCCGCAGCAGACGTCGCTGTTCTTCATCTCGGCAAGCCGCACACTGGGAAGCGACCCAAGCAGCTTGCGCGGCTGCGCCTGGATGCCCAGTTCGCGAAGGCCCGAACAGCTATCGTGATAGGTGACGGTGCCGGTGAAATCGCTTTCGACCTTTTCCACCTTCATGACGTCCGTGAGGAAAGAGACGAGTTCATGCACCTTGGCGGAAAAAGCCAACGCGCGGGCTTCCCATTTCGGGTCGCCCTTGAATAGGCCGGGATAATGCTTCTTCAGCATGGCGGCGCAGGAACCGGACGGGGCAACGACGTAGTCAAATCCTTCGAAGGCCTCGATAGTCTGTTCCGCCAGCGCGCGGGCATCTTTCCGGTCGCCCGAATTATAAGCCGGCTGGCCGCAGCAGGTCTGCGCCATCGGCACTTCGAGCCGACAACCTGCATCCTGGATGAGCTTCGCCGCCGCAAAGCCGACTGTGGGCCTGAACAGGTCCGCAAGACAGGTGACGAAGAGTCCCACGGTCGGTTGATCGGTCATGCTGCATTCCTCCCGGTGGTCAGATCATTGCGTCGCAATGTATACTCCACCCTCCACTACGTTTTCCCTCTCTCCCTGGGCGGTCAAGACCTCGTCCTATTTCGCGCAACAAAATTCAGCCGGCCGCGGCTTTTTCGATTGTATCCGCAACCCACTCATTCAGGCTCTTGTGCTCTGCCGCTGCCGCGACGGCCGCCGCAGCGTGGACTTCCGGGTCTAGCCGCAGATTGAAACGGCCGGAATAGGCGCGCTTCGGCTCCACACCCTTCTCCCGGCACATTTCGAGGAATACTTCAAGCGATCGCCGCCCTTCCTCGCGTAGGGCCTCTATGCTGGATGCGTAGAAATCCGCGCCACCGTTGAGATTGATAAATTCGCCGCGTAGGAGATCGATCTCCGGATCGAATGTCACGATCGCCTTGTAGCCGTCGATTTCTAGAACATTGTTCATGGTGCGACCCCGTTTGTTTCCAGCCATTCGCGGATGCTTGCCACCGCGCCCTTGTCCGTTTCCGGCGAGGGATGCGGACGGTGGAACACCCGGATTTCTCCGAACAGGAAAACCCCGATGCGGGAGCCTTCCCGTTCGCTGACCTCCGCGCCCATCGCGATGAAAAGCGACTCAATGTCCTGCCATCGGATCGTCCCGCTGACAGGGCGGGCGAAAATCTGTTCCAGCGTCTGTCGATGTTTCTTCTTCAAGGATTGGTACCATATATTGGTATCGTTTTTCAACTATCCCTCCCAATATGGCCGGGGACCGTAAAGCCCTGCCAGATAGTCAATGAACAGCCGCACCTTCGCCGGCAGGAATTCCCGGCTGGGATAGACTGCCGAAAGCGCGACATTCTTCGGCGCTTCCAGAAACGGTAACACAGGCACGAGCTTGCCCGTCTTCAACTCCGGCCCGACATCCCAGGTGGAGCGCAAGGCAATGCCGAGACCGGCAATGACGGCCTCGCGGATCACCTCGGATGAATTGGTCACGAGCGGGCCCTGCGGCCGATAGATGACTGGCCCGTCCGGTCCCTCCAGCCGCCATGTGTCGTTGTTATGCGGCGGCAGGCAGACATGGAGGTCGAGATCGGCGAGTGTTTCCGGCATTCCATGCGCGGCGACATAGTCGGGGCTGGCGCAGAGCAGCCGCCGCACCGGCGCGAGGCGCCGGGCAACTAGAGAGGAATCTGTGAGCTCCCCGATGCGGATCGCCAGATCGTAGCCGCCGGCAACGAGATCGATGAATTCGTCCGAGAGCGTCAGGTTGATCGTGATGCCCGGATTGGCCTGCATGAAGGGTCTCAGATGCGGCGCGACATGCATCCGGCCGAATGAGGTGGGTGCGGAAATCTTCAAGGTTCCGCGCGCCTCCTCCGTCCTTCCGGCGATGAAGGCCTCTGCATCTTCGATGCCGGCAAGGATGGCCTCGATGCGGATCAGAAAGCCCTGTCCAGCCTCCGTCAGCGACAGTTGCCGTGTTGTGCGCTGGAAAAGGCGCGTCCCCAGCCGCTCCTCCAGATGCTTGATCCGCTTGGAGACGACCGCCGGCGAGAGGCCCAGTTCGCGCCCGGCTGCTGACATGCTCAGGGACCGCGCCACTCGGGCGAATATGTCCAGATCCTCCAGCCGTGCCATGGCTCCTCCGTTGAAAATCAGTTTGATTATCTCCCTTGAGGAATAAGTTATTAGCATTTCGCCGTGCTTGCGCAAGCACAGGCGGACCGGATAGATTCGAGGTTGAAGCTTGGAGAGGGAGGACAGGATGAGCGGAGCGATTGCACTGAAGGCGCCGGACCCGGCAATTCTGTCGCGGCGCGATGAGATCATTGCCGATCTCGCCGATTTCCTCCCTGCCGGCACGGTCGTCTCGTCCGAGCGCGAGCTGAAGCCCTTCGAGACGGATGGCTTTATTGCCTATCGCCGGATGCCGCTCGCCGTCACTCTGCCGCGCACGACGGAAGAGGTCGCCGCGATCCTGAAATACTGCGCGAAATATAAGGTCCCGGTCGTGCCGCGCGGGGCAGGGACCTCGCTCTCCGGCGGCGCGATCCCGCAGGAGGATGCGGTGGTCATCGCGCTGACCCGCATGAACCGTATTCTCGAGGTTGATTATCCCAACCGCTGCGCCCGCGTGCAGGCCGGCGTCACCAATCTTGCGATTTCGGAAGCCGTCTCGGCGGATGGTTTCTTCTATGCGCCCGATCCGAGTTCGCAGCTGGCCTGCACGATCGGCGGCAATATCGGCATGAATTCCGGCGGCGCGCATTGCCTGAAATATGGCGTGACGACCAACAATCTCCTCGGCGTGAAGATGGTGCTCTTCGACGGCACGGTGATCGAACTGGGCGGCAAGGCGCTGGACGCCGGCGGCTATGATCTCCTTGGCATCGTCTGTGGCTCGGAAGGGCAGCTCGGCATCGTGACGGAAGCGACTGTGCGGCTCATCGCCAAGCCGGAAGGCCAGCGGCCCGTTCTCTTCGGCTTCGAGACCTCGGAAGGGGCGAGCGCCTGCGTGACCGATGTCATTGCCGCCGGCCTCATCCCGGTGGCCATCGAATTCATGGACAAGCCGGCGATCGAAATCTGCGAGGCGTTTGCCCATGCCGGCTATCCGCTGGATGTCGAGGCGCTGCTGATCGTCGAGGTCGAGGGTTCCGAGGCCGAGATGGATGCGATGCTGAAGGCGATCATCGAGATCGCCCGCCGTCATGGCGTCAAGACGGTCAAGGAATGCCAGTCGGCGACCGAGGCTGCCCTCATCTGGAAGGGCCGCAAGTCCGCCTTCGGCGCGACCGGTCGCATCGCCGATTACATCTGCATGGACGGCACCGTGCCGCTGTCGCAGCTCACCAACGTCCTGCGCGGCACAGCCGAGATCGTCGCCCGCTATGGCCTGCGCGTCGCCAATGTCTTCCATGCCGGCGACGGAAACATGCATCCGCTGATCCTCTACAATATCAACGACCCGGACGAGGCGCGCCGCGCCGAAGAGGCCGGTAACGATATCCTGAAACTCTGCGTCGACGCCGGCGGCTGTCTCACTGGCGAGCACGGCGTCGGCATAGAGAAACGCGACCTGATGCCCCATCAATTCTCCAGGCCCGATCTCGACCAGCAGATGGCCGTGCGGGCTGCCTTCGATCCGGACTGGCTGCTCAACCCCTCCAAGGTCTTCCCGCTGGAAGGGCGCTCCTGATGGCGGATGTGTATGAGCCGCAAACCGAGGCCGATGCTGTCGCGATGATCGCCGATGCGGCGCAGGCGGGTAGGGCGCTCGCCATTTCCGGCGGCAATACCCGCGCCGGCTTTGGGCAGAAGGTCGAAGGGGCGACCTTCACCGCGAAACGCCTCCGAGGCATCACCGCCTATAACCCATCCGAAATGACGCTAACGGCGCTCGCTGGAACCCCGGTTGCCGAAATCGAGGCGGAACTGGCAGACAACGGCCAGATGATGGCCTTCGAGCCCGCCGACCACCGCATGATGATGGGCACCGAAGGCGTGCCGACCATCGGCGGCCTCCTCGCCAGCAATACTTCCGGCCCCCGCCGTTTTGTTGCCGGTGCCGCCCGTGACAGCCTGCTCGGCATCCGCTTCGTCAACGGCGCGGGCGAGGTCGTCAAGTCTGGCGGCCGGGTGATGAAGAACGTCACCGGCCTTGATCTCGTGAAGCTTCTCGCCGGCTCCTATGGCACGCTGGGCTTCCTGACCGAAGTCACCTTCAAGGTTCTGCCCGTCCCGCGCGCCGAGGCGACCGTCGTCGTCTCCGGCCTCAACGATGCCGAGGCGGCCATCGCCATGTCGGCAGCGATGGCGACCTCGTGCGAGGTCTCCGGCGCCGCGCATCTGCCGGAAAGCGTGCGCTGGCTCTTCGGCAAAAATGGCCTGCCCGATGGTCCCGCGACACTGCTCCGCATCGAAGGCGTCGAGGCCTCCGTCACCGATCGCGTCGAGCGTCTGAAACCCTTCCTGCAGCGCTATGGCGCAGTCTCGCAGATCGACCTGGGTGACAGCCAGCAGATCTGGCGCGAAATCCGCGATGTCACGCCCTTTTCCGAGGACGGCTCCTGCAAGCCGCTCTGGCGCATCTCCTGCGCGCCTTCTGGCGGCCATCAGTTGCTCGCTGCGCTGCGCCTTCAAACCGGCGTCAACGCCTTCTTCGACTGGCAGGGCGGGCTCGTCTGGATGCAGATGGATGGCGACGCCGAAGCCGATATGCTTCGCGCCTATCTCAAGCGCCTCGGCGGCGGACATGCTACGTTGATCCGGGCGCGCGAGCAGGTTCGCGCCGCCATCGCCGCCTTCGAACCGCAGGAAAGGGGCGTTGCTGCTCTCTCGTCGGCGGTAAAGGCGAAGCTCGATCCGAAGGGCATTTTCAATCCGGGGCGGATGGGGTGATGCCGCTCTTGGTTTCAAAGGGGGACACATAATGTCTGAAATTCAGCCCAACTCGCCGGACGCTTCCGGCTATCTCGAGCCCGGCAAGGGCAATGTGCAGCTGGTCTATGTGCTCTATCTCGCCGGCTTCGTCATCGGCATCACGCCGCTGGTCGGCCTGGTCTTTGCCTACATCAATCGGGGCAAGGTCGGCGGCATCTATGATAGCCACTACACCTATGCCATCCGTACCTTCTGGATCGGCTGTCTTTACAGCCTGATTTCGCTGATCCTGACCTTCCTCTTCATCGGCATCCTCGGCTTCATCGCCACCGCCGTCTGGTCCATCGTTCGCTGCGTCATCGGCCTGCAACAGGTCAGCCGAGGCGAGCCGATTGCGAACCCGCAAAGCTGGCTGCTCTAAGGCCCAACGACAGGAAAGACCGTGCAGACCAATTTCTCGCTCGCCCAGCTTGCCGACCCGAAGACCGCCGAGGCGGAAAGCATCGTGCGCAAATGCGTGCATTGCGGGCTCTGCACGGCCACCTGTCCGACCTATGTCACGCTCGGCAACGAGCTCGACAGCCCGCGCGGGCGGATCTATCTGATCAAGGACATGTTCGAGAACGGCCGCGATGCGGACGCCGAAACGGCGCTGCATGTCGACCGCTGTCTCTCGTGTCTCTCATGCACCTCGACCTGTCCTTCGGGCGTCGATTACATGCACCTGATCGATCTCGCCCGCGAGCATGTCGAGAAGACTTATGATCGGCCGCTGGCCGACCGGCTGGCGCGCGGCGTGCTGGCCTGGGTTCTGCCTTATCCAGGGCGCTTCCGGCTGGCGCTGAAGGCGGCGAAGCTTGGCCAGCCCTTCGCAGGCCTGATGAAGAAGTTCCCGCTCACCCGCGCCTTCGGCCATATGCTCGATCTGGCGCCCGCCCATGTGCCGCCGAAAAGCAGTTTCGCTGAAGCCGGTCGTTTCTCGCGCAAGGGCGAGCGGCGCGGTCGCGTCGCCATGCTGTCTGGCTGCGCCCAGCCGGTGCTGAAGCCGGAAATCAACGAGGCGACGATCAAATTGCTCAACGGCCTCGGCGTCGAAGTCGTCATTTCGGAAGGCGAAAGCTGCTGTGGTTCGCTCACCCATCACATGGGCCGCGAGGAACAGGCGCTCGTCTCCGTGCGCAACAATGTCGACGTCTGGACCCGCGAGATCGAGAAGGGCGGTCTCGACGCCATCATCATCACCGCCTCCGGCTGTGGCACGACGGTGAAGGATTACGGCCACATGCTCGCGCGCGACCCCGCCTATGCCGCGAAGGCCGCGCGCGTCGCAGCGCTCACCAAGGATATCACCGAATATCTGGCGACCCTCGACCTGCCGCAGCTTCCCGCCAACGGCCGCACTGTCGCCTATCATTCCGCCTGTTCCATGCAGCATGGCCAGAAGATCACCATGCTGCCAAAGCTGCTGCTGCAGAAGGCGGGCTACAAGGTGAAGGAACCCGCCGAGGGCCATCTCTGCTGCGGCTCCGCCGGCACCTATAACATGCTCCAGCCGGAAATTTCCGCCGAGCTGAAGGCCAGGAAGGTCAAGAATATCGAGGCGACGAAACCTGATCTCATCGCCACCGGGAATATCGGCTGCATGACGCAGATCGGCACGGGAACGCGCATTCCGATCCGCCATACCGTGGAATTGCTGGCGGAGGCGTATGGGTGAGGGCCTTCTATGAGCCGCGAACGCTGAAGTCTCGAAAATAGCGCTGCCGCATATGTTGTTTGAAGGCCTCCACATTGAAGTCCACCGACTCGCCGCTTTCTAGACCTTCGGTGATGGCGATTTGAAGCAGCTGAATCGCAGCCTCTCGTGAGTAGCTGGTGAGATCTTCGGGTTCCGGGTGTCTGCGGGAATCTTCGTTCATCGTCTGCTTTCTCCTGCCGGATACCCGGTTGCCCCCGTCACGATAAACTGACTGGCTCCAAAAACAAAACCGCGCGCAAGTTGAACTTGCGCGCGGTCAATAAACGGAGTCCTTGCTTTCCGGCGATCAGCCGCCGAGCGCGGTGAACAGCGTCTTCAGGATATCCGTGCCGCGGTCTTCCAGCACGACATTGCCCTGCTTGTTGCCGGGGCCGATGACGATCACCTTGGAGCCGACCGGCACGCGCTTGTAGAGGTCGGTCACGTCCTCGTTCATCATGCGGATGCAGCCGGAGGAAAGGTTCAGACCGATCGACCAGGGCTGGTTCGTGCCGTGGATGCGGTAGCCGGAATCGCCCTTCTTGCCGAAGAGGTAGAGCGCGCGGGCGCCGAGCGGGTTGTCCTTGCCGCCATCCATGCGGGCCGGCAGGTAGTGGCCCTTCTTGGCCTCGCGGGCGATCATTTCCTTCGGCGGGATCCATTCCGGCCATTCCGCCTTGCGGGCCACCTTCACCACGCCCGACCAGCCGAAGCCTTCGCGGCCAACCCCGATGCCGTAGCGGATCGCGCTCGAGCCATCGAGAACGTAGTAGAGAAACTTGTTGTTCGTATCGACGATGACCGTGCCCGGACGCTCGCTGGTTCTCAGCGTCACGACATGGCGCTTGAACTTCTCCGGAACCTCGCGGTTGATCTGCTTGAGGTAGATGACGTCTTCGCTCTGCTGCTTGCGGTGCTTGACTTCAGCATTGGCGGAAGCAGCCGGAATAACAAAGGCGGCAGCAAGAAGCGCGCCGGCCAGATACTTGATCTTGAACATTGTGAGTTCCCCTAAACTATGGAATCGAAGCTACCGCAGTTTTGGCTGTTGGCAAGGCCAAAATAGGCCTGGCATTTGTTAAGAACGCATAAAAAGGGCCTCCGTTGCATCAACGGAAGCCCAATTTTTCTGGGTCTTTCGACCCTGTGTGCTTTTGTTCTTATTTGACGATGACGGTTTGCCCGACCTTGACGCGGCCATAGAGATCGACAACGTCCTCGTTGCGCATCCGGATGCAGCCTGAAGAAACCGCATAGCCGATCGTCCAGGGGGCATTGGTGCCGTGGATACGGTACTCGGTGGAGCCGAGATACATGGCGCGCGCACCGAGCGGATTTTCCTCGCCGCCTTCCATGTGGACGGGCAGGATGTGACCTTTCTTGGCTTCGCGTTTGATCATTTCCTTTGGCGGCGTCCAGTCCGGCCACTCGGCCTTGCGGGTGATCTTGTGCTTGCCGGCCCATTCGAAGCCCGGCTTGCCGACGCCGACGCCATAGCGCCGTGCCTGGCCGTTTTCGCCGACGAGATAGAGGAAGCGGTTGTTCGTATCGATGACGATCGTGCCCGCCTTTTCCTTGCCGTCATAGGCGACTTCCTGCGGCAGGAACATCGGATCGAGCTTGGTTGCGGCGGGACGCTGGGCCCTCTGGTAGCTGACATTGACAGCACCAGCGGCTTGAGCAGACGGTACATTGATCACCGAAGGCCCGAACAGCGGCTGGCGTGCAGGCCGTGTGATATAGACTGGCTGCGGGGCCATCGGTGCGATGCCGACGCGCGTCTGCGATGTGGCGACCGGCACAGTCCGACCCTTGGATTGCTTGCCCCCCTGAAGCTGGTTCACCCAGGGTTTGGTCAGGTTGTCATCAACCGTTACCGGCGCGACGACGCGATAGCGTTCGTCAGCGAAGGCACCCTGTGTAAGAACAACCAGGGAGGCGGCAACCGAGGTAAGGACGAGGAGCTTTTTCATCATGGACGGACTCGCTACAAAATGCCATTGAGCCTGAAGGGGCGGTTGGGCTTGAGAGTGCCGCAAATGCGCGTTTGAATGGTAAATGGCCGTTCATGAAAATGCTTCCTTTTCGCGAAAGCTCTCGTCAGGGTTAGCACCCTGTTAGAAAAGACCGTTAACCCAAGATGAATCGGAAAGACGAGGGCGTGCGCGTGGCGATTGAAGGCATTATCGAGGGCCCGGACGGGCGGGACCGCTGCTTCTGGCACGGAAATCTGCCCGACTATATCGCCTATCATGACGCCGAATGGGGGCGCCCGGTGACTAATGACAAACGGCTTTTCGAGAAGATTTGTCTGGAAGGCTTCCAGTCCGGTCTTTCCTGGCTGACCATCCTGCGCAAGCGTGAGAATTTCCGTGCCGCCTTTGCCGGTTTCGATTTCGACAAGGTGGCGTTGTTTGACGAGACCGATATCGAACGCCTGGTGCAGGACGCCGGCATCATCCGTCATCGCGGCAAGATCGTTTCGACGATCAACAATGCCCGCCGCGCCGTCGCACTCCGCGAAGAGTTCGGCTCGCTCGCTCGCTATTTCTGGTCCTTCGAGCCAAAGCCGGACGAGCGCCCGCCGGTCTTTGATCTCGCGACGCTGCGTGCCAATCCGACGACACCGGCTTCTGTCAGGCTTTCGAAGGATCTGAAAAAGCGTGGCTGGACATTCGTTGGCCCGACCACCGTCTATGCTTTCATGCAGGCCATGGGCATGGTCAACGATCATATCGAGGGCTGCTGCTGCCGGGAGACGGTCGAGCTTGAGCGAAAGGCATTCGTGCGACCATGAAGAGAGTTCTTGCCGCGCTGGCCGCGTTCCTGCTCCTGAGCCTGCCCGCCGCTGCGGCGGAGCCCGAGCTTTATCGCGGCGAGAAGCTGGTCAATTTGACGCTGCCTGCGGACGGCCACCTTGTAAGATCCGGGTGGACGCGCGGCGGCAAGTCCGTGGCCTATCGCATGAAGGTTCCGGCCGGCGCGGAAATGACGATCAACATGACCGCCTCCGCCGCCCGCTTCACCTATCTCGTCATCTTCGATCTCAACGATCCCGTCCCGGAAGATGCGCTCTATTCTTCGGACTCGCGCCGCCTGCCGGCGCATATCTTCGCCGATGCGGAGCGGGACATGGACTTGCTCATCCGCCCCTTCTTCGCCAAGCAGGCACCGCGCCGGGGGCTGGGCTCGCATTTCGTGCTGGAATTCAAGCGGACGAAGTAATTTCGTCAGTCGATGCTCATTCCAAGCACCTTACTGATCTCGTTGAACGACCGGCCGGACTGCTCTTTCCAGGTGTTGAAAGCGGCCTGCACCGCTTCCTTCTCCTTCTTCGATCCCGGCGCCTTGTCGATGATGCCCTCGGCAATCAGCCGGTTCGTCACGCTCTGTGACAGGATGAAGCTGTCGACGCCCGCAAAGCGCAGAAAATATTGCCCCGTATTGCCGCCCAGCCGCGTGCCGCGCTTCTTCAGGACCTCCAGCAGCCCCATGTAATCGGATGAGGGCCAGCCTGCGAGGAAGGCCCCGACGGAGCCATGCTCATCAGCAAGATCAGCGAAGAACCGCGCATTCTCCTGGACGGCACGGATCTTCGGCCCGTGGCGAACGATGCGCGTATCTGAGACCAGCCGCCCGAAATCCTCGTCATGCAGCATCAGGCAATGGCCGATGTCGAAGCCTTCGAAGGCTGCCTCGAAACCCGGCCACATGGCCTCGACGACCTTCCAGTTGAACCCGGCCTGGAAGATGCACTTGGTCGCCAACGCCAGATAGCGGTCGTCAGGCGTCGCCTTCAGTTCCTCCGCCGTCTTCGGCTTGGACAACTGCGCTTCGAGCGCCGCGTCGCCGCCCTTGCGCGTTGAAGAAATGGCCCAGATTTCATCGAATGTGTGCACGGCAGCCTCAGTCAAATGTCTCGATCAGCGGGATGAGCTGGCTCAAGTCGGGGATCTCGCGGAAGCGCGGCGCCTCGCGGGGCGGCTCGACATGTTCATAGGCCCAGGTCAGCGGATGCGGCACGTAAACGCCCCAGCTTCCCGCCGCTATGGCCGGCACGACATCCGACTTCAGTGAATTGCCGACCATGGCGGCACGCTCCGGCCCGCCGGTCGCGTGATGGAAGATGCGGCGATAGGTGGTTGCCGACTTGTCCGACACGATTTCGACCTGCGCGAAATAGTCACCGAGGCCCGATTGTGCAAGCTTGCGCTCCTGGTCGAACAGGTCGCCCTTGGTGATCAGCACGAGGCGATAATCCTTTGCCAGTGCCTCCAGCGTGTCATGCACATGCGGCAGCGTCTCGACCGGATGCGACAGCATCTCGCGCCCGACGCTCAGGATCTTCTCGATGGTCGCCGCCGGCACCTTGCCATCCGTGATCTCGATCGCCGTCTCTATCATCGACAGCGTGAAACCCTTGATGCCGAAGCCGTATTGCCCGAGATTGCGCTTCTCCACCTCCAGCAGATGCGCCGAAATATGCTCGGCCTCGGCATAATCCGAAAGCATCTCGCCGAACTGAGCTTCGGTGAAGCGAAAGAACTGCTCGTTCTGCCACAGCGTGTCATCGGCATCGAAGCCGATTGTCGTGATCGCGCGCGGGCTCATGGTTTTGTCTCCGAGTTTCAGTTTCCTTCTTCTCCCCTTGGGGAGAAGGTGGCCCGAAGGGCCGGATGAGGGGTCCTTGCTGC
>DATMTA010000132.1:0-15435 GCA_035565055.1 Ensifer sp. | reverse complement strand
ATTGTGGGCCGCGCGGATCGTTGACCGCCTTGGTAAATGATTTGAATACGGTGTAAATTCGCGGCCCAAGATTATAGGCCATATCGAGTATGGCGATCTGAGCGTCCTCGGGGAAATCTTCGAATTTTGGATAGTGCTTTTGCAACATCGAAACGAAGCCACCAAGCTTCAGATTGAACAGACGCTCCGCCTGAAGTTCATTTATGACTAGGTCCGTCATGTCGGCAAACGCTTCTGCTTTCATGTTCAACTTGTGATTGACGGGGCTAAACTCACGAAGTGTATTCCAGGCTTTCACCTTTTCATCCACTGTGGCGGGTTGGTTCGTTGCCTTATTAAGCATAGTGATGGTGGTGCTGGAGGCGGCTGTCGGAAGCATTGTGCCATAGCCGATTGTAATTTGGCTGACCGTATCGAGGTACATGTGTTCGATAAAGCCTTCTGCTTCCAAAATCAGGTTTCTGGCCCGCGCTAACACGGTTTGACTCGGCATGCGAAGCCCCTTTCAGCATGATCATAAAGACCGTCCGCCCACAGGCGCGAACGATCTGAGTGTATGATTATTTATAGTTGTGCAAAGCCAGATTTCAAGCGGAAACGCGACAACTCAAACGGTTACTCTGCTGCGGCTCACCCGATCATCAGCTCCGGCCGCACGATCGTGTCGTATTCTTCCTCGCTCACCAGTCCGCTCTTCAGCGCTTCCTCGCGCAATGTCGTGCCGTTCTTGTGCGCGGTCTTGGCGATCTTGGCGGCGTTGTCGTAGCCGATCTTCGGGGCGAGTGCCGTGACCAGCATCAGCGAGCGTTCGAGTGCGGCCTTGATATTGTCCTCGCGGGCCTCGATTCCGCGCACGCAATGTTCGGTGAAGGAGCGGGCGGCGTCGCCGAGCAGCTGAACCGACTGCAGGAAATTGTAGGCCATCACGGGATTGTAGACGTTGAGCTCGAAATGGCCCTGGCTGCCGGCGAAGGTCAGCGTCGCGTGGTTGCCGAAGATCTGGGCGCAGACCTGCGTGAGCGCTTCGGACTGCGTCGGGTTGACCTTGCCGGGCATGATCGAGGAGCCCGGCTCGTTTTCCGGAAGAGCCAGTTCGCCGAGGCCTGAGCGCGGCCCGGAGCCGAGGAAGCGGATGTCGTTGGCGATCTTGAACAGCGCCGCCGCGGCAGCATTAATTGCGCCGTGGACGAAAACCATCGCATCATGTGCAGCCATCACCTCGAACTTGTTGGGCGCGGTGATGAAGGGCAGGCCGGTCAGTTCGGCAATGTTGAAGGCGACCTGTTCGGCAAAGCCCTGTGGGGCGTTGAGGCCGGTGCCGACGGCCGTGCCGCCTTGTGCGAGTTCGTAGAGACCCGGCAGGCTTGCCCGCAAGTTGCGGATCGCCGTGCCGACCTGCGCGGCATAGCCGGAAAACTCCTGGCCGAGCGTCAGCGGCGTGGCATCCTGCGTATGCGTGCGGCCGATCTTGATGATGTGCCCGAATTCCTTGCGCTTGGCGTCGAGTGCCATGTGCAGCTCTTCGAGCGCCGGGATCAGATGCCCGGTCACCTCCGTGGCTGCTGCCACATGCATGGCCGTCGGAAAGGTGTCGTTCGACGATTGGCTCATATTGACGTGATCATTCGGGTGGATCGGCTTCTTCGAACCCATCTCGCCGCCGAGCATCTCGATCGCCCGATTGGAAATCACTTCATTGACGTTCATGTTCGTCTGGGTTCCGGAGCCCGTCTGCCAGACGGAAAGCGGGAAATGCCCATCGAGCGCGCCAGACGAGACCTCGCGGGCTGCCTTGATGATCACGTCGCCGATCTCGGGCGAGAGCTTTCCGAGCTTCATGTTGGCCTTGGCGGACGCCTCCTTGATCAGCCCCAGCGCGCGGATGATCGCGGCGGGCTGCTTCTCCCAGCCGATCTTGAAATTCCCCAGTGAGCGCTCTGCCTGCGCCCCCCAATATTTGTCGCTGGCAACGTCAATCGGGCCGAAGGTATCGGTTTCGGTGCGGGTAGCAGACATGGGCTTATCTCCGGAAGCGGCGCGAGGGGTGTGAAGCCAATATAGGTGCAACGTGACAGAGTGAAATAACCAGGGATTAAAAATCCTAAGGCCCTTGTACATTTCTATAATTCGTGATTTCTGGAAATATGGAAAAGAAAAACGCACTCTCCGCGTTGTCAGCCCTGGGGCATGAGCAGCGGCTCGACATTTTCAGGCATCTCGTCAAGGCAGGGCCGGACGGCTCTGTAGCGGGTGAAATCGCCGCTGCGCTTTCGGCCCTGCCCAACACGCTCTCCGCCAATCTGTCGGTTCTGTCGCAGGCGGGGCTGGTGATCAGCGAACGGGAGGGGCGGAATATCCGCTACCGCGCCGACATGGCGACCATGCAGTCTCTGCTCGGCTTTCTGCTGGAGGACTGCTGCGGCGGCGACGCAGCGCTCTGTGCTCCCGCCTTCAACGCGCTTAAACGCTGCTGCTGAGAGGTTCTCATGCTCAATATTCTCATTTTGTGCACCGCCAATTCCGCCCGTTCCATCCTCGGCGAAGCGCTGATCAACCGGTTGGGTGAAGGTCGGTTCAAGGGCTTTTCCGCAGGCTCCCACCCGCGCGGCGAACCCAATCCGGATGGTCTCGCGTTGCTGAAAGACAAAGGCTACGACATCGCCGCCTTCTCGTCGAAGAGCTGGGATGTCTTTGCCGGCCCGAATGCGCCGAAGATGGATATCGTCATCACCGTCTGCGACAGCGCCGCCGGCGAGGCCTGTCCGCTCTGGCCGGGCACGCCGGTGAAGGCCCATTGGGGCATTGCGGATCCCGCGCACAAGGGCGAGACACCTGCCGAACGCCGCGCCGCTTTCGAGGATGCCTACCGGCTTCTTGAACTGCGGGTGAGGGCGCTAACCGATCTTCCCGTGGAGACCATGGCGCCTCACGACCTGCGCGCCGCGCTTGCCGGGATTGGCAGGCTTGACGGTGCAACGCAGATGGCACGGGAGGCCTGAATGAGCGGATATTCGCTCGGGCGTCGGCTGGCTGCCGAATTCATAGGAACCGGCCTGCTTCTCGCAACCGTGGTCGGATCGGGGATCATGGCGGAGAGCCTTTCGGGCGGTAATGTCGCCATGGCTCTCCTCGGCAATACGATCCCGACCGGCGCGATCCTCTTCGTTCTGATCACCATGTTCGGCCCGATCTCGGGCGCCCATTTCAATCCGGTGGTCACTTTTGCATTCTCACTGAACGGTGACATGGGCGCGCGCCACGCGGTGCTTTATGGCGTGGCACAGGTGGCCGGCGCGATTGCCGGCGTCTGGCTCGCCCATCTGATGTTCGACCTGCCTCTGCTGCAACTGTCGGAGAAAGCCCGTTTCGGCACGGGACAATGGCTCTCCGAAGCAGTCGCGACCTTTGGGCTCCTGTTCACGATCTTCGCCACCCTGCGAGCGAACGATCGGGCGGTGCCGCAATCCGTCGCGCTCTACATCGTCGCCGCCTACTGGTTCACCGCATCGACATCGTTCGCAAATCCGGCGGTGACGATTGCCCGCGCGCTCAGCAACACTTTCTCCGGCATTCGGCCTCAGGATGTACCAGCATTCGTTGCCGCGCAGATCGTTGGCTGCCTGGTCGCGCTCGCCCTTCAGCGTTGGCTGTTGACGCCGATGCGCCCGGTCTGAGGCGATCGCGTGCTCAATCTGCCACAGCGCGAAAAAAAACCGATCACGCCATTGTGAGCCCCTCGCACCTTCATTTCTTAAACAAAAATTAAGCCTATAATTTTAACAAGTGGTTAGGCACTTCAGGTCGCCGAGAAACGGAGATATCCCTTGGCTGACCGGGTCAGGGAATATCCTGGCGCCTATGGCCGTAATCCATTCGTTCGGCTAGCAGTGGATCGACCCCAACGCATTCCGAATATTGCATTTGATCCGGTCCGATGGGCCGAGGGACAAAGTCTGATATGAAAATGACCTCCAAAGCCGCTTTGCTCGCAGCCGTCACGGGAGTGGTTTTTGCCGCGCAGACCTCGGGCGCATTCGCGCAGCATTCGCTCCTGGACATCCTGTTCGGGGATCAGCCCCGCTATGATCGTCGTGGCGCTACGCTCGAGGGGCCGGTAGGCGGGCCCGCTGGCAATGGAGCAAGGACTGGGGCTGCGAGAGCGCCTGCGGATTTTGACGCCTCCGACCCGGACCCGCTGCCGACCGTCAAGAAGGCGCAGTATTTCACCTACAAGCCGGAAAACGAGCGCCTTGTGAAGGTTCCGGCTTTCGCCGGTCCGATCGTGACGGCTTCGGTGTCGAACGATGTCGCATCTGCCCCGCCGGCGCCGGTCACCGTATCGGTGCGCGCCGAGGACAGCGTGGCTTCTGCGATGGAGGCTTTTTATGCCAAGGGCGATACCTATCTCTGGATCACGCCCAATGGCATCGATGATCGCGCCCGTGCCGCCATTGCAGCCCTGAGCAAGGCGGGTGAAGTCGGCCTGAACCCGGCCGATTACAAGGTTGAAGAGCCTGTTCTGTCGGGCGACGCCGCCGGCGACCGCCAGAAGCTCATGACCTTCGAGCTTGAAATGACCAAGGCGGTCCTCACCTATATCCAGGACGACGTCCGCGGTCGCATCGACCCGAACCGGATCTCCGACTATTATTCCTTCAAGCGCAAGGAGGTGAACCTCAAGGGCTCGCTGGCCATCCTGCAGCGCAGCCCCGATGTGGCGGCCTATCTGGCAAGCCGCGATCCGGCCAGCCCGCAATTCCAGGCCCTGAAGGCCGAGCTTGCCAGCCTCAGCGGTACGCAGACGCAGAGCATCGATCAGCCGCCGCGCATCGAGATTGCCCCTGGCACCTTCGTGCGCCCTGGTGGCAGCACCCCTGAACTTTCCAAGATCATCGAGCTGATCAAGCGCAACGGGTCTGACAGCCTCAAGGCCGAAAACGCCATGGCGCTGGAATCCTATACCGGCGGCGCGGACTACACGCCCGAGCTCGTCGATGTCGTAAAGGCATTCCAGAAGGAAAAGGGCATGTCGCCCGATGGCGTCATCGGCAAGGGCACGATCCGTGCTCTGCAGGGCGGCGTCGAGAGCGCCGACAACAAGCTCAACAAGGTCATCTACGCGATGGAGCAGCTGCGCTGGCTGCCGAACGACCTGGGCAGCCGCCGGGTCTTCATCAATCAGCCCGCCTTCATGGCCTACTACTACAACGACAACAAGCAGCAGCTGGCGATGAAGGTCGTTGTCGGTGGCGTCAACCACCAGACAAACTTCTTCCAGGACCAGATCCAGACGGTCGAGTTCAATCCCTACTGGGGCGTTCCGCGTTCGATCATCGTCAACGAGATGATGCCGAAGCTGCGCCAGGACCCGTCCTATCTCGACCGCATGGGCTATGAGGTCAGCGTTCGCGGCAAGGTCGTTTCCTCGTCGAGCCTCGATTGGGCTCGCAACCCGGATGTCGACGTGCGCCAGCCCCCGGGCAACGCCAACGCGCTCGGCCAGCTGAAGATCCTGTTCCCGAACAAGTTCTCGATCTACATGCACGACACGCCGCAGAAATCGTTCTTTGCCCGCGACATGCGCGCGCTGAGCCATGGCTGCGTCCGTCTCTCCGATCCGCGCGCCATGGCGGCTGCGGTTCTCGGTGTCGACAAGGACAAGGTTGCCTCCGACATCGCCACAGGCAAGAACATGTCGGTTCCGGTTCCGACGAAGATCCCGGTCTATGTCGCTTACTTCACCGCCTGGCCGGATGCCGATGGCAAGGTACAGTTCTACGATGACGTCTACAGCCGCGACACGTATCTGCAGCGCGCCATGGACGCGACCAGCAAGGCACGCGCCCAGAGCTGAACTTGAGACTCGAACCTTGACGTTTCTGAAAGCGGCCTTCGGGCCGTTTTCTATTTGGCGAGCAGGCTGCGGATGAGACTGGGCGTGAGCTCGTCGAAATGGCCGATGATGCGCGTGGGCTTCAGCGTCTCGACCGGCACGTCCGAATAGCCGAAGGGAACGGCGATCGAGGGGAGGCCGGCATTCCGGGCGGCGAGGATGTCGTTGACGCTGTCTCCGACCATCACGCTTGCTGCCGCGTCGCCGCCGGCGCTTTCGATCGTCTTCAGGATATGGCCCGCATCGGGCTTGCGCACGGGAAACGTATCGCCGCCGGCAATCGCATCGAAATAGAAATCCAGCTTCAGGCCTTTGAGGAGCGGCAGCGCCAGGCTCTCAAGCTTGTTGGTGCAGACGGCAAGCCGGAATCCTTCCGACTTCAATGTCTCCAGCGAGCGCACGACCCCGGCATAGGGCAGGCTCTCGCCCGGCATTCCCTCCAGATAGTGCCGGATGAAGAGGTCCAGCAATTCTGCGAGCCGCTCCGCCGCGAGCGGCCGGCCGCGCAGCGCGAAGCCGCGTTCGATCATGGCGCGCGCGCCTTGCCCGACAAGGAAGGTCATGTCGTCGTAGTGGACGGGTTCGATGCCCTCGATGGCGAGCACATGGTTCAAACCTGCCATGAGATCGGGCGCGGTATCGACGAGCGTTCCATCAAGATCGAAGACAACGGTAGGCATGAAGGGCATGAGGCGAGGGCTCCTGACGTGTTGATGCTTTCGATAATGCGGCTGCTCGCGACCCGCAAGCGTGTTCAATCCGTCGGGGGTTGTCTTAACGATGTTTGCATTTGGACTTCCGTTTGCGGCTCCGCCCGTGTAAAAGCGCCTTCATTCCAAGGAATTCAGGAGTTTTCGGCGTATGGACGCCCGCCAGATGAAGATCAAGGCTGCCGAAGCAGCGCTCACCCATGTTGAAGACGGGATGCGGCTGGGCATCGGGACGGGATCCACGGCGGAAGAATTCGTCCGCCTGCTGGCCGAGAAGGTGGCCGACGGCTTCCGGATCGAGGGCGTTCCCACCTCCGAGCGCACCGCGCGCCTCTGCCTCGAACTCGGCGTGCCGCTGAAGTCGCTTGAGGAACTGCCGGAGCTCGACCTGACGATCGACGGCGCGGACGAGCTGGATAGCCAGCTCCGCCTGATCAAGGGCGGCGGCGGCGCGCTCCTGCGCGAGAAGATCGTGGCTGCAGCCTCTCATCGCATGATCGTGATTGCCGACGAGAGCAAGGTGGTGGAGACACTTGGCAAGTTTCCGCTGCCCATCGAGGTCAATCCCTTCGGCCTGGCGTCTACCCGGATCGCGATCGAGAAGGCCGCCTCGGCGCTGGGGCTGACCGGCGATATCGTGCTCCGCGGCGCGACCAAGGAAACCTTCATGACCGATGGAGGCCATTACATTCTCGACGCATCATTTGGCCGTATTCCTGATGCAGAGGCGCTATCCAACAGGCTACATGCGATTCCGGGTGTGGTCGAGCACGGACTGTTCATCAATCTGGCATCTGCTGCCGTCATCGCCGGACCGGCGGGCGCTCGGATGCTGACAAAAGCAATTCCAGCGTAAGTGGGCACCGGTTACGCGTCCGGAATTGCGCAAGACAAGGGTAGCAATTCCAGCGTAAGTGGCGCCGGTTACACGTATGGAATTGCAAAAAAGACAACGAGTCGGAGCGCTTGGGGCGCTTAAAAGAATAACGGGAGTTAATAGCTATATGTTGAAGTTTGCCGCTTATGGCCGCGTTGCGGCCGCCGCCCTGATCGTTTCGGGCTTCGGGTTCGCAACTGTTTCCAAGGCTGCCGAAGTCACCGACGAGCAGCTCAAGGCCGCCTACGCCGCAATCAAGGCGACGGGCGCGACCGTGCCTTTCGACTCCATCCTGCCGAACATTTCGGAACAGTTGAAGGCAAGCTTCATCCAGGCCTCCCCGAACTACCAGGACATCATCTCGTCCACGGTTGACAACGACGCTCTGGCGCTTGCCGGCCGTCGCGGCGACCTGGAGAAGGAAGCAGCGACCATCTACGCCAAGACCTTCACGGCGGACGAGCTGAACACGATTGCCAACTTCTTCAATTCCGACGTCGGCAAGAAGTTCCTCAAGGACGTCCCACTCGCCAACCGCGAACTCTTCAAGGCGGCTGACATCTGGAGCGCCGGCATCCAGCGCGATCTGGCGAAGAGCTCCAGCGACAAGCTCGAAAAGATCATCGGCGACAAGATCAAGGCCGGACAGGCACCGGCACCGCTGCCGGCTGACGCGGTGACACCGCAGAGCGACAATGCCGCTGCTCCGGCTGATTCCGGCGACGCACCGGCCAAGGCCCCCGCCGAAAAAGCTCCCGCCAAGGAAAAGGCTCCGGCCCAGAAGGCTCCGGCCAAGGAGAAGGCTCCGGCTGCCAAGACGCCTGCCCAGCAGCAGTAAGCGTCGACAGACATTCATCAGGAGAGCCCGGTTTGCCCGGGCTCTTTTTGTTTGACACTGTGGCCAGCCCGACGCGTGCCGTACGGCTTGCAAAGGCAATCAATTCGTCCCAAATGACAGGGATCATCTTCCTCTCGCATCGGCCCCGCTCGCGGCCTCTCCAGGAGACAGAACGTGTCCAACTACGACTATGACCTCTTCGTCATCGGTGGCGGCTCCGGCGGCGTCCGCTCGGCCCGTGTTGCGGCGGCACTTGGCAAAAAGGTTGCGATCGCAGAGGAGTACCGCTTTGGCGGCACCTGCGTCATCCGAGGCTGCGTGCCGAAGAAGCTTTTCGTCTATGCTTCCCAATTTCCGGAACACTTCGAGGATGCCGCCGGCTATGGCTGGACGGTGGGCGAGAGCTCGTTCGACTGGAAGGCCCTCGTGGCCGCCAAGGACAAGGAAATCTCGCGGCTGGAAGGGCTCTATCGCCGGGGTCTCGAGAACGCCAAGGCCGAACAGATCGACAGTCGCGCCGAACTGGTCGATGCCCATACCGTGAAGATCGTCAAGACCGGGAAGACCGTCACGGCCGAGCGCATTGTTGTTGCCGTCGGCGGACGCCCCAATCCGCATGTCGCCCTGACAGGACATGAGTACTGCATTTCCTCCAACGATGCCTTCCATCTGGAGGAGCTGCCGAAGTCGATCCTGATCGCAGGCGGCGGCTACATCGCGGTGGAATTTGCCAATATCTTCCACGGGCTCGGCGTTGACGTGACGCTGATCTATCGCGGTGCCGAAATCCTGTCCCGGTTCGACCATGACCTTCGTCGTGGCGTTCACAACGCGATGGAAGCCAAGGGCATCAAGGTGCTCTGCCACGATGTCATCGAAGAGGTGACGAAGACAGGCAACGGTTTTGCCGCGCGCACCAAGAACCATGGGACGCTCGAGGTTGGCCTCGTCATGCTGGCGCTGGGTCGTGATCCCAACACGGAAGGCCTGGGGCTGGAGAAGGCAGGCGTCGCGACCGACCACAAGGGCGCGATCATCGTCGATGAATATTCCCGCACCAATGTGCCCTCGATCTTCGCGCTGGGAGATGTCACCGACCGGGTGCAGCTCACGCCGGTCGCCATCCACGAGGCCATGTGCTTCATCGAGACGGAGTACAAGGGCAACCCGACGTCTCCGGACCTCGACCTGATCCCGACCGCCGTCTTCTCCCAGCCTGAGATCGGCACGGTTGGCCTGTCGGAAGAGGATGCGGCAAAGAAGTTCGAAGACCTCGAGGTCTATCGCGCCGAATTCCGTCCGATGAAGGCGACCTTGTCCGGGCGCTCGGAAAAGATGCTGATGAAGCTGATCGTCAATGCAGCGGATCGCAAGGTCGTGGGCGCACATATCCTTGGACATGAGGCCGGCGAAATGGCGCAGCTTCTCGGCATCACGCTGAAGGCCGGCTGCACGAAGGACGATTTCGACCGGACGATGGCCGTGCATCCGACGGCCGCGGAGGAGCTGGTGACGATGTACACGCCGAGCTATCGCGTGAAGAATGGCGAACGCGTCTGAATCCGGCGTGGCGCAAACGCGCCACAGCCGTCACAATTCGCAGGCGCCGATCCTTTGCAAAACCTTAAACTGCGGGTATAAGCCGCCAAAATTCGAAATATGCGGCCGGGGCGCAAGCTATGCGATGCCGCGAGGGAAGGGTGAGTGAAATGACCAGGAACTGGAGCCCGTCGAGCTGGAGGCAGAAGCCCATTCAGCAGGTGCCCGATTATCCGGATGCCGCCGCACTGAAGTCGACCGAAGAGCGCCTCGCGACCTATCCGCCGCTGGTTTTTGCCGGTGAAGCCCGTCGTCTGAAGGCGGCACTCGCCAGCGTCGCCAATGGCGACAGCTTCCTGCTGCAGGGCGGCGACTGCGCCGAAAGCTTTGCCGAGCATGGTGCAGACAATATCCGCGACTTCTTCCGCGCCTTCCTGCAGATGGCTGTCGTCCTGACCTTCGGCGCGCAGATGCCGGTCGTCAAGGTTGGCCGCATTGCCGGCCAGTTCGCGAAGCCCCGCTCGTCCAACATCGAGCGCCAGGGCGATGTCGAGCTGCCGAGCTACCGCGGCGACATCATCAATGGC
Source organism: Ensifer sp. (assembly GCA_035565055.1). Classification (GTDB taxonomy): domain Bacteria; phylum Pseudomonadota; class Alphaproteobacteria; order Rhizobiales; family Rhizobiaceae; genus Ensifer_A. The sequence continues at coordinate 4,991 of DATMTA010000132.1, read as the reverse complement.
ATCGAATTCACCGAGGAAGCCCGCATTCCGAACCCGGAACGCCAGATCATGGCCTACCGGCAGTCGGCTGCGACGCTGAACCTGCTGCGCGCCTTCGCCATGGGTGGCTATGCCAACCTGGAGAATGTCAATCAGTGGATGCTCGGCTTCGTCAAGGAATCGCCGCAGGGCGAACGCTACCGCAAGCTTGCGGAGCGCATTTCCGAAACGATGGACTTCATGCGCGCCATCGGCATCGACGCGGACAACAACCGCTCGCTGCGTGAAACCGATTTCTTCACCAGCCACGAAGCCCTGCTTCTCGGCTACGAGCAGGCGCTGACCCGCGTCGACTCGACGTCCGGCGACTGGTACGCAACGTCGGGCCACATGATCTGGATCGGCGACCGCACGCGCCAGCCCGACCACGCCCATGTCGAGTATTGCCGCGGCATCAAGAACCCGATCGGTCTGAAGTGCGGTCCGTCGCTGACGGCTGAAGGCCTGATCGAGCTGATTGACCTGCTCAACCCGACGAATGAAGCCGGCCGTCTGACGCTGATCTGCCGCTTCGGCCACGACAAGATTGCCGAACACCTGCCGCGCCTCATCCGCGCTGTCGAAAAGGAAGGCAAGAAGGTAGTCTGGTCCTGCGATCCGATGCACGGCAACACGATCACGCTCAACAACTACAAGACACGTCCCTTCGAGCGCATCCTGTCGGAAGTCGAAAGCTTCTTCCAGATCCATCGCTCGGAAGGCACACATCCGGGCGGCATCCATATCGAGATGACCGGCAAGGACGTGACGGAATGCACGGGCGGCGCCCGCGCGCTCACCGGCACCGATCTCGGCGACCGCTACCATACGCATTGCGACCCGCGCCTCAACGCCGACCAGGCGCTGGAGCTGGCCTTCCTGCTCGCCGAACGGATGAAGCAGAGCCACGACGAGAAGCGCGCGCTGCTGGCCGCCAATGGCTGATTTAGCCTGAAGGTTAGCCTCAGCGTTTTGAATTTGATGATCCGGGAGCAATGCGTGAAGCTGCTCCCGGATTTTCTGTTTGAGGGGATAGTTATGGCGGCATCGGTTGGAACACATGAAGGCGGATGCCTCTGCGGTGCGATCCGCTTCAGGGCGCGTGGGCCGTTGCGCGCCGTCGTCGCCTGCCATTGCACGCAGTGCCGCAAGCAATCCGGCCACTACTGGGCGGCCACCAATGTGCCGGACGCGGACCTGACCCTCGAGGGCGACGAGAGCCTCACCTGGTACAGCGCCACCCCCGGCATCCGCCGCGGCTTCTGCAAGATCTGCGGTTCTTTCCTGTTCTGGAAGATGGAACGCCTCGACCACACCTCCATCGGGGCAGGGGCGTTCGAGGGCGATACCGGCATGGTCATGGACCAGCACATCTTCTGCGCGGACAAGGGGGACTACTACGACATCCCCGAAGGCGTCCCTGCCTATCCGGCCGGCAGTCCTGACATCGAGACAGCCGGGTAAGGGTGCAGCTTCAGTTGAAGGTGAGGCGTGGACGTGGCGTGGTTGCCCTCGACGTCTCACTCGTCACCCTGCGGAATTCCATCAGGTTTGCGGTCTTCTTGGTATTGGGAGACTTCGTGTCGCTTTCCGTTGTTGCAGTGGCTGTCGCTGCGGCATTGTCGATCGACGCGCTGATCGTGGAGGGCAGGCAGAGCTTCAGATAGCCGCGGATATAGGCATAGGCCAGCGGCACTCCGCTGCTGTTGATGTCAGACTTTGCCGAAGCGGTGTCGGTGCGGTACTTGTCGCGCAAGACGTCCACGACATGAGAGATGACGGCTGGCGATTTCCCGTAAAGATAGCCTTTCAGCAGATCATCCGCGAACTGGCCTCCCAGGCCAAAGGCCTGCGTCACGACGCCCATCGTCAGCTTTGAAGCGGGCGTGATGCCGAGAATGGCATTGGTGACCTGCGCGACCGCGTTGAGCCCGGTCTTGGTCGAGTCCCGTTCGCGATCGAGAACATAAAGCGCCTGCAGATAGGCGTCGCATTGTTCATCGACGAAATTGAAGCCGATCAGCGTGGCGCCGAAATAGTCGCCCGCATCGCCGCTCGCCGAACGAAACGCCTCTACGATGGCCGTCTGCGCGTTGGCGCTCTCTTGGGCCGCGTTGGCAGAAATCGTGGGCGAGGGGCCATAACGCTTGTTCCACGACTGCGTGAATACGCTCCCATCGGATGCTGGGCTGCAGGCGGCGAGCATCGCGATCGATGAGATCATTCCCGCCAGTTTGATCGGATTTGCCATGACCATATCCCCTCTTGGTGCAATAGATGCAACCAGTAGAGGAGATGAAGAATTCGTAACTGTAAAGTTGTATTTTCAGTCGACGCAGCTTACTGGTGCAGAAGCCGGTTTATGCACAGCGGGCAAGCTATGTTCGGTTGGCGAGTCAGTTCGGGCAGCCGCTGTTGCCGCGGGCCCAATGGTTGACGCCGGCGGTGATCTTGTCGTGCAGAGGACCCTGCATGATCGGGCCAAAGGCCTGCAGCCGCGCCGGTTCTCCTTCGGCCATGATGACGAGGAGCGGGCGCGATTCCGGGCTATGTTTGGCAACGAGCAGCAGACGCGGCTTGCCGCTGAACGAATTCAGCTCCGGTGCCATCCGGTATTCCGCGAATGCCGGATCCTTGGTCCTGAACCAGCAGGCATTCGCCCCCGTCGTGATGCGCTCCATCACCGGCAGCGCTGCCGCGCGAACGACCGGCGCGGACGCCTTCTGCGACTGACAGGAAGAAAGCGCCGCAACGCAAGTCAAGGCAACGGCGGAAAGCTTGAGGAGGGCGCGCATGATGGACCTTGTCGTCGAGTGAAATCAGGCAGCGATGACGTCGAGCGCGGAGGCAAAAAGCCCGCGGCCGTCCGAACCGCCATGCGCGGCCTCGATCAGGTTTTCCGGATGCGGCATCATGCCGAGCACGTTGCCGTTCGCGTTCATCACGCCGGCAATGTCATTCATCGACCCGTTGGGGTTCGTGCCTTCCGCATAGCGGAACACGACCTGGCCATTGTCTTCCATCGCCTTCAGCGTCTCCGCATCGGCGAAATAATTGCCGTCGTGATGCGCCACTGGGCAGCGCAGCACCTGGCCCTTGGCATAGGCGCGGGTGAAGGCCGTCTCGGCATTGGCGACTTCGAGCTTCACTTCGCGGCAGACGAATTTCAGCGAGGCGTTGCGCATCAGCGCGCCGGGGAGCATTCCGGCTTCGAGCAGGATCTGGAAACCGTTGCAGACGCCCAGAACCTTGACGCCATGTTCCGCCTTTGCGCGGATCGCCTGCATGACCGGCATACGTGCGGCAATGGCGCCGCAGCGCAGATAATCGCCATAGGAAAAGCCGCCGGGGATGACGATCAGGTCGACATCGGGAAGTTCCGTTTCCGTCTGCCAGACCGTGACGGGCGCCTTCCCCGAAATCTTGGTCAGCGCCGCGATCATGTCGCGGTCACGATTAAGCCCGGGAAGCTGAACAACGGCAGATTTCATGGCTTTCAAAGCTCCAGTTCTGGAGGGGTCAATAATGGGTCGGATAATGCGCCGCGCTCGAAGCGTCAACGCATTTTCCCTATTCTCCCGTGACCTTTGCGTGTCTCAGGAGGAAAGATCGAATGGGGCCTGACCGCTCTCTGCGAGTTCGCGAAGATCGAGACGGGTTTCGATCCGGTCGAGGCGCATTTCTATATGGCCGACAGACGCACGCAGATTGTTGATGTCGCCCTGCATCGTATGAAGCTGGCCACGAATTGAAATGACGTCTTGCCGTAACTCTCGACCGTTCTCTTTCAGGTTCGAGATATCGGCCTGCATCCGCTTCAGCATTTCGTAGACGAGTTCTGCGCTGACCTCGGCCATGGAGCCATCCTTCAACCTTCACGCGAGGCTGATAGTATAATTCTCAATTACCGTGTTCGCCAGAAGTTTCTCGCACATGGCTTTCAGGTCGGCTTCGGCCTTGGCCTTGTCGGCGCTGTCGATCTCGATGTCGAAGACCTTGCCTTGGCGGACATGGCCGACGCCATCGAAGCCGAGAGCCCCGAGCGCGCCTTCGATTGCCTTGCCCTGCGGGTCGAGAACGCCATTTTTCAGCGTGACGGTTACGCGTGCCTTGATCACGTCTAATCCCCTGACGGTTTACTTGACCAGAACCGGACCCGTGCCGCGCACGGGCTCGTTCTCGTTGATGATGCCGAGACGGCGGGCGACTTCCTGATAGGCCTCGATCAGCCCGCCGAGATCCTTGCGGAAGATGTCCTTGTCCATGCGCTTCTTCGTCTCGATGTCCCAGAGACGGCAGCTGTCCGGCGAGATCTCGTCGGCCAGAACGATGCGCATCATGTCGCCTTCGAAGAGACGGCCGCATTCGATCTTGAAATCGACGAGCTGGATGCCGGCGCCGAGGAAGAGACCGGAAAGGAAGTCGTTGCAGCGGATGGCGAGCGCCATGATGTCGTCAAGCTCCTGCGGGCTTGCCCAACCGAAGGCAGTGATATGCTCTTCGGAGACCATAGGGTCGCTCAACTGGTCCGACTTGAAGTAGAACTCGATGATCGAACGCGGCAGCACCACGCCTTCCTCGATGCCGAGGCGGGTTGAGAGCGAGCCAGCGGCGACATTGCGCACGACGATCTCAAGCGGAATGATCTCGACTTCCTTGATCAGCTGCTCGCGCATGTTCAGCCGGCGCACGAAATGCGTCGGGATGCCGACCTCACCCAGGCGGGTCATGAGGTATTCGGAAATCCGGTTGTTCAGGACACCCTTGCCGGTGATGGTGCCCTTCTTCTTGTTATTGAACGCGGTCGCGTCGTCTTTGAAATACTGTACCAGAGTGCCCGGCTCGGGACCCTCGAAGAGGACCTTCGCCTTGCCCTCGTAAACCTGTCTGCGGCGCGTCATGGCACACCTGTCCGGCTATAGGGAAAGCTCGCGCCCTAGATACCGCAAGGGGGTCCGTGTCGCAATGCGCCG
>DATMTA010000131.1:0-13994 GCA_035565055.1 Ensifer sp. | reverse complement strand
CACGGCCTCGCGCGCGCTGCAGCCATAGCCCGGCGGCGGCGGTGGCGGGCGGCGATAACCATCGCGCCCCTCGTAGAACCCGCTCGGCGGCGGAGGAGGAGGGCGACGATAGCCCGGGCCCGTGTCGAAACCAAAATAAATACCATCTGCCATTGCGGCCACTGGCGCAATCGAGATGCCCCCCAGACCCACCATTGCCGCAAGCACTGCCCTTGTCAGAACCGTTTTCATGTCTCTTCTCCGTAAGAAGCCCTTGCCGGCCAACGCCCGCCCAGGTCTTCAACTGTCAGGATATATACCCCCGCCCTGATGAATGTTCCCCGAATCGCCCGTTCAGACGCCATTCATCTTCTCAAAACACTAGCAGATACGCCGGCGTTTGAGATATTTTTGAGGCGGCAAATCCCAAGAGAAAGACGTTGCACCGCAAAAAACCGGCGCTATGATTCCTTGAGAACCATTGGAACCGGACATGTCGACAGCAGAATTGCTTGAACAGATCAGAGCCGAAGAGGCCAAGCTTGTTTTTCGCGCCTTCAGCGAAGCCGAAGCACTCGAAATCGGCATGGCGCTTGTCGCCACGGCGCGGGTCGAGGGGGCGCCCGTCGTCATCGACATTCGCACAGCCGACCGGACGCTGTTTCACGCAGCACTTCCCGGTTCGGCGCCGGACAACGACGAATGGGCAAGACGCAAGTCGAACACGACATTGCGCTACCACAAATCGTCGCTGGCGATCGGCGAGGCCCTTCGCCAGAAGGGGCGCGTTCCAGGACCCGAGATCGGGATCGACCAGATGAATTTCTCCCATCATGGCGGCAGTTTCCCGGTCCGGGTCGCTGGTACCGGCGTGGTCGCGGCCATCACCGTGTCAGGCCTCGCCCAGGTGGAAGACCACGGGATGATCGTCAAGGTTCTGAAGGACTATCTGAAAGGCTGACCATCGTGCAGGTGTTGATCCGGATCGGGTTTCTTACACTTCTCGCGCTCATAGACGCGACCTCCATCGCACAAGCCGCATCAGAACTGAAAGCACCCGCCGAGGGTGCCGCAAAGCCGTCATTCGACTGCACCACTGCCCGACATGCGATTGAGGAAATGGTGTGTGAGGACGCCGACCTTGCGGCGCTCGACGTCCAGTTGGCCGCCGTCTTCGAAAGTGCTCTGAAGAAGGTCCAGGCGATGCCGAACACGGCGCCGGAAATCCGGCACATGAAGGCCTACGAGCTGCGCTGGTCGCGCGAGCGCAACGAATGCGCCAGGAGCAAGGACGCCAGGGATTGTACGGTCGAGAGCTACCGGAACCGCATCGCCGACCTGCAGGCACGCTTCTTTCTGGCCCGGAGCAAGTCGCCTCTCGTCTACATGTGCCAGGACAATCCGAAGAATGAGCTGATCGTGACATATGTCGACAGCGACCCCGCCACCGTGCGGCTGGATCGGGCCGGCAAGACGGTCATCACCTTCAAGGACGACGAGGGAGACGGCAAGCGCTTTGCCAACCCGCAGGGCGTGAGCTTTGACGTTGAGGGCGACATGGCTCTCGTCAATTGGCCGACGGGCCATGAATTCGAGTGCACGCAACGCAAATAGACGATCGTCACCCCGCGGCTTCCCAGCTGGCTTCCATCAATCTGACTGAAAACTGCGTTGCCGGACAGGCCGACCAGCTGCCCTCCAGGAAGGCGATCCGCAAGTCCCCCGTTTGGCTTTGGGCCTCATCAAGGGCAAAAAGGATCAGCGTTCCCCGCTCAAGCCTTCCGATGGACGGGACGTCCAGCGCCTCGCTTACCTGCCGCAGGACGGTTTTGGGCGCTTTGCGGCTTCGCCTTGCGGCGTCTTCCCCCGACAGAAATGCCTCCGTCTGCTTCAGCGCGCGCAGGAGGCGCAGGCTTGCGATGAAATTGTGAATGGCGACGCCGGTTCCATGCACCGCAGCAACATTCCCCTTTGCCCTCGCCATGAGCGTTGCGCGGGCGTGCTCGAGAGTACCCGTCAGGCGCTGGCGTAGCCGCGCGACCGGCGATACGGCACGAATTTCCCGATCGAACGCCACGGCGGCGTCCCAGCCCGCACGATCTGCCTGATAGCCGGGAACCAGAATCCCGCCTATCAGTTGTTGCAAGGCGACCCCGGCCACGGCCTCCTCCTCCTGCGACCGCAGCCATTGCCCGAGCATCGCGACGCAGCGCCGCCATTCGGGGCTTTCATAAAGCTGAGGCTCGGCAAACTGGCGATAAAGCGCAGCCGAAAGCGCCGCGCGGCCCTCATCGTCCCGCGCTCGGATGACGGGCGACAGGACACCGCCGAAATCGAGGTTGCGCCTGATGGCCTGCGGCAGCCTGCGATTCAGCAACGGCCCGGAAGGAGCGACATTCCTGTCAATCGACGGATGTGCGTTCAATTGGAGAATAAGATCAGGATCGTCGATCTTGACGAGGCTGACCAGGCCGGGAATGCGGATATGCTTGTTCATGAATGGCTCCGTAGGCCCCGACATGAATCCCCAGATCCGCCTGCAATTCAAGAGCGAGATCCCTGAAGTCTACAGTTGTCATCGCCTCCTTTGGCGATGAGGCGGCCTGCTCGAACGTCAGCCCTTTGCGGGTGCGGCACCCAGCCTTGTCAGGACCTCGGCGGGTATGCCCATCTCGCGGATGATGAGCCTGTGGTCGCGAAGGCCGCAAAGTTCGCGCTGGACGAAATAGGCCCAGACCGCCTCTCCCGCCTCGGCAAGGGCAGCGTCGCGTTCCTTTCCCTCGGCATCCGCGAGCGCCGCCAGCGCCTTTTCCACCTTCCGTCCCTGATAGCCCAGCGAAGAGGCGCTTTCCGAGAGCGCCTCAGCCTCGATGTTCGAGAGCGCACCATCGAATTGCCCGCTTCGAGACAGACGCGCCAGATCGCGCGGCATTCTAAGCGACATTTGTCTTCTCCCTTCGCAAAATGTCAGTCTGACGGAAAGCCCAACGCTCGCCACTGGGATCGCGGTATGGAATTGCCCACCCTGAAAGCGAACGAAACAACTTTGGACGCATCATTATCGACCTCGCAACGATAGCTGATTTCGAACCAGCCTTCTCGGGTGCGGAAGTAGGCGCGGGGCATTTCGAGAACATTGCCCTCTTTGGGAGAGGCTGAGACCACAATATCCGGGTCATACCGTGGCGTCCCGTGCGCCAATTGCTGGCTGACCTGGCTCGCACAAAGCTGCCTGATCCGTTGTGGACGCGGCATTCCATTCATCGCGAGGATCGCGAGCGATCCGCCAACATCTTGAGTAGAATAAAGCTTATTCGCCTTCTTCATCTCCTTGGCCTCGGCAGGCTTTGGTGTCGCAGCCTTTTCCTCCTTGGGCTTGCCAGTCGATGAGTCTGAGGCGGCCGCCTGTTGATTAGGCGACTTCAGGATATCTGGTACGCCCGGCAAATCGTCCTTCGGCGACTCTTTCACCGCCTCCTGCGTGGCAGCCTGGGCTTGATCGACCTTCGCCGCATCCGTTTCCTGGTCCTTCTGCGCGTCCGTCGCCTCCTTCTCGCCGTCAGAGGTGTCGCCGTCCTGCTTTTTCGGCCCCTCGTCTTTCTCGCCGAACTTCTGGAATGGCTGCACAGTCGACATCGGTTGCTGCACCTTCGCCTCCCCCTTGGGAGGCGGTGGGGGCGGCGCCGGCGGCTCTGCCGCCTTCTGCTCCGGCGGCTTCGGCGCGTCCTTGTCCTGCACGATATCCACCTTCACTGCCTCGTCCTTCAGCGGCTCCGGTTTCTTGTCGGGCCACTTCAGAAAAAGCACTGCCGCAATGACGGCATGAAGGATCGCAGACGTGGCATACGCCCAACCCCTCCCCCGCTTCGGCAATTCCTGAACATCATCCATGCTGCCTATGTAAGGGGGATTCGCGGCCGGATCGAGAGGGGAAACGTGGCAGGCGTCATCCGGCTGGGATGAAATCCCTGCGCCAAGAAAAAATCGGTCAAGGACAGTTCTGCCTGAACGCTGGGAGACACATCACGATCTATAGAAACCTGCGGCGCTTCCGTTCGCAAGGCCGCAGTATGAGATGACCCACCGCGTTTCACTGGGAAAGAAGGGGCCCTTCTTTCGGTGAACGCGGCATGGCCGACAGCTGCAACTGTTGCTCACACCGCGCGAGCGGTGGGCACGCGGCTCCGGCTGCCATCAGCGTGCCACGAAGAGGCCTCCGGGTGTGATACATGCGCCTGTACCCCACGACCATCGGTCCGGAACCTGCTGAGAAGTTGTGCCAGTGTCAGCGCTTCCTGCGTGAGACCGGCCGCAGCCGCGTTCATCTCCTCGACCACGGCCGCGTTCTTTTGTGTCGCATGTTCGATGCGCCCCATGGCATCGACGACATTGCCGACGACGACGCCCGAATGCTCGGCATGGCTGCAGGTGTTGCGGACGATATCGCGCGCCTCACGCACCAGCCCTGTCGCAGGTTCCGGCCAACCTTTTCAGTGGCAACGGTATCAAAGCGCCCTTGCCTCGGAGAACGCCTGCAGGCTCTTCACACTCAGCGCACGATTTAGGGCAACCACATAGGAAAAAGGCCGACGGAGAGAACTCCGCCGGCCTTGGAACCTTGCATTCGCACGCCGCTTAGCTGTCGAGGAAGCTTCTGAGCTTGCGCGAACGGCTCGGATGCTTGAGCTTGCGCAGCGCCTTCGCCTCGATCTGGCGGATACGTTCGCGGGTGACCGAGAACTGCTGGCCGACCTCTTCGAGTGTGTGGTCCGTGTTCATGCCGATCCCGAAGCGCATACGCAGAACGCGCTCTTCGCGCGGCGTGAGCGATGCGAGAACACGGGTCGTCGTCTCGCGCAGGTTCGCCTGAATGGCGGCATCGATCGGCAGAAGCGCGTTCTTGTCTTCGATGAAGTCGCCGAGATGGCTGTCTTCTTCATCGCCGACCGGCGTTTCGAGCGAGATCGGCTCCTTGGCAATCTTCAGAACCTTGCGCACCTTTTCAAGCGGCATGGCGAGCTTTTCGGCCAGTTCTTCCGGCGTCGGCTCGCGGCCGATTTCGTGCAGCATCTGGCGCGACGTGCGAACGATCTTGTTGATCGTTTCGATCATATGCACCGGAATACGGATCGTGCGGGCCTGGTCGGCGATCGAACGGGTGATCGCCTGCCGGATCCACCATGTCGCATAGGTGGAGAACTTGTAGCCGCGGCGATACTCGAACTTGTCGACCGCCTTCATCAGGCCGATATTGCCTTCCTGGATCAGGTCGAGGAACTGAAGGCCGCGGTTCGTGTACTTCTTGGCGATCGAGATCACGAGCCGAAGGTTGGCTTCCACCATTTCCTTCTTCGCAATGCGCGCTTCGCGCTCGCCCTTCTGCACCATATGCACGATGCGGCGGAATTCCGTGACCGAAATGCCGGTTTCCGTGGCGAGGTTTTGGATCTCGGAACGCAGGTCCCGGATCGCGTTGTTTTCTTCGCGCGCGAATTCCTTCCAGCCCTTGGAGGCCAGGTTCGCGATCGACTTCATCCAGTTCGGATCGAGTTCGGCGCCGTGATAGTGTTCGAGGAAGCTGTCGCGCTTGACGCCGTAGGATTCGGCGAGACGCAGCAGCTTGCCCTCGTTCTGCACAAGACGCTTGTTGATGTCGTAGAGCTGCTCGACCAGAGCGTCGATGCGGTTCTGGTTGAGCGACAGCGACTTCACGGCTGCGATCAGCTCGTCCTTCAGTTCCTTGTAACGGCGCTCCTGCGCAGTCGACAGCGATGCAGTCGCGGCAAGGCGAGCCTCCACCTGCTGGTCCTGCAGCTTGCGCAGCTTCTTGTAGGTCTCGGCAATAACGTCCAGCGTCTGCATGACCTGCGGACGCAGCTCGGCCTCCATGGCTGCCAGAGAAAGGTTGGACTCGTCTTCGTCCTCTTCCTCTTCTTCCGGAGCAAGGCCTTCACCGCCGACATTGGTGATGTCGTCGTCGTTGGCAGCCGAACGCGCACGCTTGGCCTTGTCCTTTTCTTCGGCGGCCTTGCGGTCTGCCTCGATCTTTTCGGGGCTCTGGAACTGCGGCGCAGCCTTGGCTTCCGGACCGGAATAGGTCGTTTCCAGATCGATGATTTCGCGCAGCAGCGTTGCGCCTTCATTCAGTTCGTCGCGCCAGATGATGATGGCCTGGAACGTCAGCGGGCTTTCGCAAAGCCCCTGGATCATCGTTTCGCGGCCGGCCTCGATGCGCTTGGCGATGGCAATTTCGCCTTCGCGCGACAGCAGCTCCACCGAACCCATCTCGCGCAGATACATGCGCACTGGGTCGTCGGTACGGTCGGTCGGCTCTTTCTTCTTGGCGGTCGCAAGGGCCGTGCTGGTGGACGAGGCCACCAGGCCGCCTTCGCTGTCGTCGTCATCATCAGCCGCAGCGCTGCCGGCATTCTCGTCGACTTCTTCGTCTTCAACGACGTTGATGCCCATGTCGGACAGCATCGCCAGAATGTCTTCGATCTGTTCCGAGCTGACTTCCTCGGAAGGCAAAACGGAGTTCAGCTCGTCCATCGTGACATAGCCGCGCTTCTTGGCGACCTTGATCATCTTCTTGACGGCGTCATCCGAAAGATCGAGAAGCGGACCATCTGTTGCGCCTTCGCGTTCAGATTCGGCTTCTTCGTTCTCTTTGGCTTTCGTTACCATGTATCCGTCGCTTTCCTGTCACGTCTCAATTCGCCAAGCCGGACGAGAGGCTGACGCAACGGCTCTTGAAAGCGTCGCATCGCCCCCGTATCTGTCTTGAGCTAACGGAAGACCATTAAATCCTGATTAACCACGAAAGCCCTCTTCTCGCAGCAGCCGGTTCGGCGCGTGCGCAAGATGCGGGCATTCAAGTTGATTGACCAATACCACCATTTCCGATCCCGAAGGTGATTCCCACAATTCTCCGGGCAGTCAAGCATTTTGCCGCAAAAATCTGAAAAAACACCAAAAGCGGTAAAATCCAGACCTTTCGGGGCAGTCTCCCCTATTTGGGAAGTGTGTGGAAAATTTCAAGTCGCGGGAAATTCCGCGAATCATTTCAACTGCCGACTGCGGGCCCTTTGATGCGACCCGAGAGGACCCCGAAGCCGTCGATGATAGCCTCCTGGTTCTCCAGACGGGCGGCTTCCGTCTGCACTTCGCGTAGCGCCTGAAGCAGCCCGTCGATGTTGCGATCGTCATCCCGTTCGATCGCGTCAGCGATTTCGCGTTCCAGTTCGCCGATCTGCTGGCGCAACACGCGCGTCCGCTGGTGCAGCGCCAGAACCTGCAGAAAGGCTTCGCGCGCATCCTCTGACGCCGCCTGTTCGGTCGCAGTCCAGAGCCGCGCATTGCGCACCTGCTGGTCGAGAAGCTTGAGCAATGTCGAGAACCCTTGCGCCTCGAGACTGGCAATCAGCGCCTCGCGGCTGAACTTCTGCGAACCCGCCATCGCGGCCTCAGACAGAACAGCCGAACGAAGCTTTTGGATATCGCGGTTCTCGAAATCGAGATCGGCAATATGGTCATATTCGTCGACCAGGATCTGCGGATGATTGATGATCGTGAGCGCCAGCACCGCCTCGCGCAGCGTCGGAACATCCTGATGGCCGCGCACCATCCCGGACCGCGCAAGACTATCGGAAATGCCGCCCACGCGACTATTGGCCTGCGAACCACGTTGCCCGCCGCCGCGCTGGAAGTTGCCGCCACCATTGCGCCCGCCGCCGGAACGCCAGTTGCCCCCATCGCGTTGCTGCGGCTGGAAGAAGGCATTGAGCTTCTCGCGCATCGCCTGCTGGTAATGCCGGCGAACGGTCTCGTCCGCGATGACATTGGTGATCTGCCGCAGCCGGGCTTCGAGCTCGGCACGCTTTTCGGGCGTCGCGAAACTGCCGGACTGCGATTCCCGCGTCCAGATCATCTCCGCCAAGGGCTTCGCCTGCGCCATGACGCGATCGAACGGCGCGCGACCGTCGTGCTTGACGAGATCGTCCGGGTCCTTGCCATCGGGAAGCAGCGCGAAAGAGACCGACTTGCCGGGCCCGATCAGCGGAAGCGCGAGATCGGCAGCGCGATAGGCGGCACGCAGGCCCGCACCGTCGCCATCGAAGCAGAGCACCGGCTCCGGTGTCATCTTCCAGAGCAAGCCCAGCTGGTTTTCAGTCAAAGCCGTGCCAAGCGGCGCCACGGCATTTTCAATGCCCGCCTGATGCAGGGCGATGACGTCCATATAGCCTTCGACCGCAATCACGGTCGACGCCCCGTTCGCGCCCTGCATGGCCTTCCGCGCACGGGAGAAATTGTAAAGCACGTCACCCTTGTGAAAGAGCTCCGTGTCGTTGGAGTTGAGGTATTTCGCCATCGCATCCGGCGACATGGCACGCCCGCCGAAGGCGATCACCCTCTCCCGCGAGCTCAGGATCGGGAACATGATGCGATCGCGGAAACGGTCGTAGGATACCGGGATGTCCGGCCCATGCACGACAAGCCCGCACGCCTCGATCTGCTCCTTCGGAATGCCCTTCCCCGCCAGATGCTCCTTCAGCGCATTGCGGCTCTCCGGCGCATAGCCCAGCCGAAACGTCTCGATCGTCCGCCCCGTCAGTCCGCGATCACGAAGGTAGGCTCGCGCCTTGGCGCCATTGGCGCTCTGCAGCTGATCCTGGAAGAAGGCAGTGGCCAGCTCCATGACATCCATCAGTGTCGTGCGCTGCTCGTCGCGACGCGCCGCTTCCGCATCCGGCTTTGGCATGGGCACGCCCGCAAGCCCCGCGATCTGCTCGACCGCCTCTGGAAAGCTGATGCCCTCGAGATCGGTCAGGAAGCGGAAATGATCTCCCGTCACCCCGCAGCCGAAGCAATGGTAGCGCCCCTTGCGATCCTCGCAATGAAAGCTCGGCGTCTTCTCGCCATGGAACGGGCAGCAGCCCCAATAATCGCCGCGCGCCGCATTCGTCTTCTTGCGATCCCACGCAACACGACGCCCGATCACCGCCGAAATCGGCACGCGATCGCGTATCTCGTCGAGAAAGCCCTGGGAAAAGCGCATGGAAACCTCTGGTCTAAGATTTGGGTATAGATAGGATCACCCGCAAGCGCCAGACGTTTGCAAGGTCATGCCCATGATCCACAGACTTGACATGGAATACGGATGTATATACAAAATTGCTCAATCCATCGCTCTTTTGTCGCTTGCATCGCTTTTAGGTCTTGCACGCAATGGATTGCCGAAATGCCTTTGCGATAACCGTGGCGATTAGAGCGATTAGAGATGCAGGTGGTTTGGACAGAATTTTCTCGTTTTGAGTGGGATGAAGATAAGAGAATAAGTAACATCGCTAAACACGGAATCGACTTTCCAAGAGCGGCAAATGCTTTGATGCAGCCGCATATTGAGAAGAGTTCCGACAAGCACGGAGAAGTCCGTACTTTGGCCGTATGTAGCGAGACAGGGCGCCTGATTGCCGTAGTTTATACGATGCGAGGCGACGCCTGTAGGATCATATCGGCAAGGGCGGCACGGAAGAATGAGCAAAAGCAATATCGTCAGCTACTCCCCGGATGAAATCCGCGCCAAGATCGCCCGGGGCGAAGACCGCACCGACTGGACCCGCGTCGATGCCATGACCGATGAGGATATCGAGCGCGCGATGCGCGAGGATCCCGATTGGGCGGAGTTCATCGATATCGACTGGTCCAATGCCGAATGGGTGATCCCCGTTACCAAGAAATCGATTTCGATCCGGCTCGATGAAGACGTGATCGATTTCTTCAAGTCGAGCGGCAAGGGCTACCAGACGCGCATCAACGCCGTGCTCCGGCACTACATGAAGGAACAGGGACACAAGCAGGGATGAAGCGCTCACTGAACAATGCCGTTGCCATTGTTCGCCTTTTCGGAACGATTTATCCATTCCGCGTGATCTATGCGGGCAAGCGCAGGTGGAGCATAACGTCTCCATCATAACCGCAGGATCACCCCCATGGCCTCCTCCCTTGACATCACCCGCCGCGCCGCCCTCCACGTGCTTGGCGCAGCCCCGATCCTCCTTGGCGCAGCCGCCCCCTCCGTCGCCGCACCACTCCGGCCCTCTTTCGCTGTCACCACGCCAATCCACATCAACTCGGTGACGTTGCGCGTTCGCGACATGACGGTCATGACCGCGTTCTACAATCAGGTCCTGGGACTAGCCGTCCTTTCCACCGACGCAGAACGGACCGTGCTGGGCGCCGACGGCGTGGCGCTGGTCACCCTTCTCAACAAGCCGGAGGACGCCCCCGACGATCCGTCCACCGCGGGTCTCTACCACACCGCATTCCTGATGCCGGACCGCAAGGAACTCGGCCGCTGGCTGATCGCGGCCTATGTCAACGGCGTCCCCTTCACCGGCTTCGCCGACCATTCGGTCTCGGAAGCTCTCTATCTCGATGATCCGGAGGGAAACGGCGTCGAGGTCTATGCCGATCGTCCGCACGAAGGCTGGACCTGGAAGCCCGACGGTCAGGTGCAGATGGGGACCGACGAACTGAACGTGAAGGATCTGGTGGCCGGACTGCCGCAGGACGGCAAGCTTCCCTTCGCCGCGCCCGCCGGTTTTCGGATCGGTCATGTCCATATGCGCGTCGGAGACACGGCGATTGCGCGCGACTTCTACGTGAAGGCAACCGGCCTCGACATGACCGCGCTGATCGCCAATGAAAGCGCCGCCTTCTTCTCAAACGGGCGATATCACCATCACATCGGCTCGAATGTCTGGCAGTCGCGCGGTGCTGGCAAGAGACCCAGCAACATGTCCGGCCTCGAAACGGCCGCCTTCACGGTCGCCCCGGACCTGATGGACGGCCTGCGTTCGCGGCTGAAGATGCACGGGACGGACATGACGGAGGAAGGCAGCACGCTTGTCGCGCTCGACCCGTGGAACACGCCGATCCGCTTCATTCCTGGCGCCTGAGCACGATCGTTTCGAAACTGCCGCGGCAAGCGAAAACTGCTTGCGGGCAGATAAGACCGGTGGGATAAAGTTCGTCTGAATCACGTCCCAACGGAGACCGACGCTTCATGCGCCTAGCCCTGATCGCCGCAGCACTTCTGATGACAGGCCTCAACGCCCAGGCCGAGGAGGTGAAGTTCGCCCCGACCGACAGCAAGAAGCCCTCCCTGATGTATGCGCTGAAGGACAAGACGATCCGCACGCCGGTCGTCGCGCTGATCACGCGCGAGGAACTGCCCCACTGGGCCAAGGGAATCATCAAGAACCGCAACTACAAGGCCCAGCCGGTGCTCACCACGATCTCACCGCTGCCGGGCGCGGATGTCTACAATGCGTGTGAAGCGCGTGACTGCAGCGAAAATCGTATCTCGATCCTGGTCACGCCGCACCGCAATCACGCCTACGCCCTGTTGAAGGAAGGCAAGAAGCTGCGCTTCGTCGGCGGCCCGAAGCCGCAGCAGCAGGCGATCCTCAGCGCCGCCATGGCAAAGTAAATCATCGGCGAGATCGCCGTCGGGAAGTGGCTGAAGCCGTTTCCCCAACGGAGGAACAGGCCCGCCTTACTTCAGCAACTCCTTGAGAATTGCCGAGGCCTTGCCGAAATCCATCTGACCAGGATAGCGCTCCTTGAGCAGCGCCACGCACTTGCCCATGTCGCGCAGACCCGCAGCGCCCGTTTCGGCAATCACGCCGGCGCAGATTTCCTTCACCTTCTCGTCCGACAGCTGCTCCGGCATGAAGCTTCGGATGATCTCCATCTCCTCGCGTTCCTGATCGGCGAGATCGGCGCGGCCGTTTTCCGCATAGATCTTCGTCGATTCCTCGCGCTGCTTGATCATCTTGGCCAGCACCTGCAGGATGTCCTCGTCGCTGATCTGCTCGTGCCCCGGCGCGCGGGTGGCAATGTCACGATCCTTGATCGCGGCCATGATGAGACGGACGGTCGCAAGCCGCCGCGTGTCCTTGGCCTTCATGGCATCCTTCATGGCTTGTGTCAGCGTGTCACGCATCGAATTCTTCCTCGTAAGTCGCTGTGAAAGGCAGATTTTCCGGCTGCGCCCATGGCATCCGGAGACCCTGTCCCATCACGGCATTTTGCGGATTTCAGTGCGCCGTACTTAGGCGCTCACATGCCACCAATCAAACAAAATGAATAATTGATTGAAAAGACTGTCCTTTTAAAACGGGGAATCGTCGGACCAAAGGTTGACCCGGAGGGAGCGCGACACTATTTTCCCCGCCTTAGCACACAGACAGATGGATTTCGCATCCGCGGCGCAGGCAACTGCGAGCCGCGCCCTTGCCGCGAACCCGTCAAACCGCCGGAGAAAAGCCATGGCCACCGCCCCCTGGACGACTGAAAAGCCCACCGCCCTTCTGGTTCTTGCCGACGGAACGGTCATCGAAGGCAAGGGCATCGGCGCGACGGGCCATGTCCAGGCCGAAGTCGTCTTCAACACGGCACTGACCGGCTACGAGGAAATCCTGACGGATCCCTCCTATCTCGGCCAGATCGTCACCTTCACCTTCCCCCATATCGGCAATGTCGGCACGAACGACGAAGACATCGAAGACCTGACGCCTGCTGCCCGCAAGGGCGCGGTCGGCGTCATCTTCAAGGCCGACATCACCGACCCGTCGAACTATCGCGCGGTCAAGCATCTCGACCAGTGGCTCAAGGCCCGCGGCGTCATCGGCCTCTGCGGCGTCGACACCCGCGCACTCACCGCCTGGATCCGCGAAAACGGCGCGCCGAACGCCGTCATCGCCCATGACCCATCTGGCACGTTCGACGTCGAGGCGCTGAAGAAGGAAGCCAAGGCCTGGAGCGGCCTGATCGGCCTCGATCTCGCCATCGAAGCAACGTCCGGCCAGTCCTCGCGCTGGAACGAGCGCCCGTGGGTGTGGAACGAAGGCACGAGCGAACTCGGCGAGAAGGACGCGCGCTACCACATCGTTGCCGTCGACTATGGCGTGAAGCGCAACATCCTGCGCCTCTTCGCCGGTCTCGATTGCCGCGTCACCATCGTTCCGGCCAAGACGTCGGCCGAAGACATCCTGGCGCTGAACCCGGACGGCATCTTCCTGTCGAACGGCCCCGGCGACCCGGCGGCCACCGGCGAATATTCCGTCCCGATTATCCGCAAGCTGATCGACAGCGGCCTGCCGCTCTTCGGCATCTGCCTCGGCCACCAGATGCTCGCCCTGGCGCTGGGCGCCGAGACCGAGAAGATGCACCAGGGCCATCATGGCGCGAACCACCCGGTCAAGGACTACACGACCGGCAAGGTGGAGATCGTCTCGATGAACCACGGCTTCGCAGTCGCCTCGAAGTCGCTGCCGGAAGGCGTTGAGGAGACTCACGTTTCCCTCTTCGACGGCACCAATTGCGGCATCCGCGTCGTCGGCAAGCCGGTCTTCTCGGTGCAGCACCATCCGGAAGCCTCGCCCGGCCCGCAGGACAGCCACTACCTCTTCATCCGCTTCACCGAGCTGATGGCGGCCGAGAAGGCGAAGAAGGCGGCCTGAGGGCCGTCCTGATGCCGAAGGAGACGGGCATGATCCACCAGTTGCGCATCTACGAGATCTTCGAGCGCAACAAGGCGGCCTTCCATGCCCGTTTCCGCGACCATGCCGCCCGCATCATGGCGCGCCACGGCTTCAGGATCATGGCGATGTGGGAGACGGCCAGCGCCGCCCGCACCGAGTTCGCCTATATCCTCGCCTGGCCCGATGCCGAGACCAAAGCCAAGGCCTGGGCGAGCTTCATGGCGGATCCCGAATGGATCGAGGTCAAGCGCGTGACCTCGCTGCAGCATGGCAGCCTCGTCGGCGCGATCGAGGACCGCCTGATGACGCCGACCGCCTATTCGCCGCCGCTCGATTGACAGCATCGCTGCCGCGCGGTTTAAGCAAGGCATGATCAGCCTGCTCGCCTTCCTTCACGGCTATTACGCCCCGTCCTCATAGAGGCGGTGGCATTCCCATGTTCAACCGCCGCGCTGGCGGTTGAATTCA
>DATMTA010000130.1:0-102041 GCA_035565055.1 Ensifer sp. | reverse complement strand
TTTCGCTTTATGGCGATTCCCGAAGGAAGTAATGTCACCGGCACTGATTCGACAGTTTTGACTGCTTTGCAGGGCCGCTTTGAGCGGCATTCCGCGCAGCCTTCGCACAAGTTCTTCGTGGCAGGCTGTGCCCGGAATGGCCGCTTCGGCCTTTGCATGACCTGCATGGAGAAAAACCGGACATGATTTCGGGACAGACATCCGGTTCGCCCAAAAAGAACAGCCCCTTGAAAAAAATTCATGTTCTGATGACCGCGACGACTGCACTGACGGCAACGGATGTGTTTGCCGCGTCGCCTTCAGTCGGTTCCCTCTACACAACCGGCGGCATAGCGGGCGCCGCAATCCTGGCCGGCATCCTTTCCGCCGCTTTCATTTCTTCATTCTGGAATGTCCGCCGGCGCAACTCCGTCGAGGCTGAAAGCCGGGAGATCCGCAGCGCCCTGTCCGAGGCGAGCCAGAAAATCTCGAGCTATCAGGCGCTGATTGCCGACAAGAACCGCCGCATCGTCATCTGGGACGGCCTGTCAGGGCAAACCGAGGTCATCGGTCAGCTCCCGATCGAGACCGGTGCGCCGGTGCAGGATCGCGATTTCATCGCCTTTGGTCGTTGGCTGAGCCCGCGTTCGGCATCCGAAATCGAGAATTCCATCGACAGGCTGCGCAGCCAGGGAACGTCGTTCGATCTCGTGGTCGAAAGCCAGAGGGGCGAAGCCATCGAGGCGCAGGGGCGTGTCACCGGTGGACGCTCCTTTGTACGTTTCATCGCGCTCAACAGCCTGCGCGCGGAGCTGGCCGAGCTGCAGATCGAGCGCGACCGGCTGGCCGCGACGATCGCCTCCTTCCAGGCGCTTCTTGACACGATCGACATGCCGGTCTGGCAGCGCAATACCGAAGGCCGGCTCAACTGGGTCAACGAAGCCTATAGCGGCGCGGTCGAGGCAAAGACCCGTGATGAGGCCGTCCGCGAAGGCCGGGAACTGCTCCCGACCGTGGCGCGCGAGAAAATCCGTGCGACATTGACGCCCGACTCGCCGTTCCACGACAAGGTTTCAACTGTCGTTCGCGGCGAACGCGCCTTCTATGAGGTCTTCGACGTCAAGAGCCGCGGCGGATCTGCGGGCATGGCCATCGACACGACGGCGCAGGAAGCACTGCGCGAAGAGTTGAAGCGCACGCTGAAGAGCCATGCCGAGATCCTCGACCATCTCGGCACGCCGGTGGCGATCTTCGACAAGGACCAGCGGCTGCAATTCTACAACCAGGCCTTCCAGCAGCTTTGGGAACTCGATCTCGTTTTCCTCGAATCACGTCCCGACAACGGCGCCCTCCTCGACCGGCTGCGCGCCAAGGGCCGCCTACCGGAACAGCTCAACTGGAAATCCTGGCGCGAACATGCGCTCACGGTCTATCGTGCCGTCGAAACGCAGACGGACATCTGGTATCTGCCCAACGGCCAGACACTCCGCGTCTTCGCCAACGCGCTGCCGCAGGGCGGGGCGACCTGGGTCTTCGAAAACCTCACCGAGAAGGTCAATCTCGAAACGCTCTACAATTCGCTGGTCAAGGTTCAGGAAGAGACGATCAACCACCTCGCCGAGGGCGTGGCGGTGTTCGGGCCGGACGGCAAGATCAGGATTTCCAACCCTGCCTTCCGCAAGCTCTGGGGCCTCGGCGAAGACGATGCGAAGCCCGGCACCCATATCCGTTCCGTTGAGACCGCCTGCACCTCAGCCTATGAACAGGCAGACGGCTGGCGTCGGTTTGGACAGCTTATCACCAGCTTCGAGGACGAACGCACCAACCTGAGCGGCACACTGGAGCTCAACACTGGACTGGTGCTCGATTACGCCGTCACGCCGCTGCCGAATGCGCAGACCATGCTGACCTTCGTCGACATGACGGACAGCGTTCTGGCCGAGCGCGCGCTGACCGAAAAGAACGCCGCCCTGCAGAAGGCCGACGAAATCAAGAACGATTTCGTTCAGCACGTGTCCTATGAACTGCGCTCGCCGCTGACCAACATCATCGGTTTCACGGATCTCCTGAAGACGCCGGCGCTTGGCACGCTCAACGAGCGTCAGGCAGAATATGTCGAGCATATCTCGGCATCGTCCTCGATCCTGCTCACCATCGTCAACGACATCCTCGACCTTGCCACCGTGGATGCCGGCATCATGCAGCTCGATTTCGCGCCGATTGCACTCGACGGCTTCCTCGATGAAGTCGCTCAGCAGATCGCGGAACGGCTGCAGGAGATGAATATCACCTTGCAGATCACTGCGCCCGCAGGTCTCGGGTCCATCAATGCCGACCGGCAGCGGCTCAAGCAGATCCTGCTCAAGCTGCTGACGAATGCCGCCAATTTCGCCCCCGAGCACAGCACGATCCGGCTGAAATGCTGGCGCGACGGCAACGACTTCGTCTTCAAGGTTTCGGACGACGGGCCCGGAATTCCCAAGGACATCCTCGATACCGTCTTCAACCGCTTTGAGTCGCATGGCAAGGGCAGCGGTGCGGGGCTTGGGCTTGCCATCGTGGACTGCTTCGTCACGCTCCACGGCGGACAGGTGAACATCGATTCCGTGGAAGGCCGAGGCACGGAAGTGACGTGCCGGATCCCCTCCAAGATCCTGCCCGACATGGGCTCCATCGCCGCCGCCGAGTGACGCGCATGGAGACGCTTTCGCTTCATCTTGCAGACGAGGCCGCAACGCTCCGCTTCGGCGAAGATCTTGCCCTGGCGCTCGGGCCCGGGCTCTGCGTGGCGCTGGAAGGCGATCTGGGCGCCGGTAAATCGACACTCGCCCGTGCGACATTGCGTGCGCTCGCCGGCGATCCGTCGCTGGAAGTTCCGAGCCCAACCTTCACGCTTGTGCAAGTCTACGATCTGCGTTTTCAGGTCGGCCATTTCGATCTTTATCGCATCGGCGATTCCAGCGAGCTCGATGAGCTCGGCTTTGATGAAATTCTCGAAGCGGGTGTCTGTCTGGTGGAATGGCCGGAGCGGGCGGGAAACCGCTTGCCGGAAGACCTGCTGCGGATCGAGCTGGCAAACGAGGGGGCAGGGCGACGGGTCACGATCACGGGACCTGCCAAGAGGCTCGCACGAGTGAGACGCGTGCTCGACATTCGGGCCTTTCTGGATACGCGCGGCTACGAGGGCGCGGAACGGCGTTTCCTGACGGGCGACTCCTCCTTCCGTGCCTATGAGCGCATTAAGCTTAAGGACGGGCGCATCGTCGTGCTCATGGATTCGCCGGCGCGCTCAAACGGACCGGTGATCCGCAACGGCAAGACCTATTCGCAGCTGGTGCATCTCGCCGAGGACGTTCGGCCCTTTATCGCGGTTGATCGCTATCTGCGCGGCATCGGGCTGTCGGCACCGGAGATCTACGAAGCCGATCAGGAACAGGGCATTCTTCTCGTTGAAGATCTCGGCAATGAAGGCGTGATCGATCCGCAGCGCAAGCCGATCGCGGAGCGCTATCACGAAGCCGTGCTCTGCCTTGCGGAATACCATCAGCTGCCGATCGCGCGCGATCTTCCGATCGATGACCTTTCGATCCATCAGGTTCCAGCCTTTGACAAGGCCGCGCTGCTTTATGAGGTCGAGCTTCTCCTTGACTGGCACATACCCTGGAGGCGCAACGGCGAACAGGTGACCGCGGCCGAGCGAGAGGCCTATCTCTCCATCTGGAGCAGGCTGATCGACGAGGCGCTTGCGGGCGAGACGCATCTCGTCATGCGCGACTACCATTCGCCGAACTTGCTCTGGCTGCCTGAGCGCGAAGGGTTCCGCAAGATCGGCATGATCGACTTCCAGGACGCCATTATCGGCCCGTCAAGTTACGACGTCGTCTCCCTGGTGCAGGATGCACGAGTCACGGTCGACCGCCCGCTGATGGACGACCTGATGGAAACATACATGCAGGCGCGGGAGGCTAAAGGGCCCTTCGACCGCAACGCGTTCCTGAAAAGCTGGTCGATCATGTCTGCGCAGCGCGCCTGCCGTCTGAACGGGCTCTGGGTGCGGCTGCTGCAGCGCGACAACCTCCCCAACTATATGCAGCACATGCCGCGCACGCTTTGGCATCTCGAGGTCGCCTTCGAACATGAGGCGCTTGCCCCCTTGCGCAATTGGTGTCTGGAGGCTGGAATCCTGACGCGCGAATCAGTCCCTGCATAAGCAGGGCGCGCAGGCAGGGCGTTCCCACATGAAAATCGATAGCGCGATGGTGCTTGCCGCCGGCCTTGGCACCCGGCTTCGCCCCATCACCGACACGATGCCAAAACCGCTGGTGCCGATCGCCGGCAAGCCCATGATCGACTATGTGCTGGATGCGCTGGCAGAAGCCGGCGTCGAAGAGGCTGTCGTTAACGTGCATCATCTGGCGGATCAGATGGAGACACATCTGGCTCGCCGCAGCAGGCCCAGAGTCCAGATTTCGGACGAGCGAACACAGTTGATGGATTCGGGCGGTGGTCTCGTCAAGGGTATGACGCTCTTGCCGCGCAAGCCGCTTTTCGTGATGAACGCCGACCTCTTCTGGGTCGGCGAGGCGCGCGGCGAACAAAGCAATCTCTCGCGCCTTGCCCGGTACTTTGATCCGGCCTTGATGGACATCGCCATGCTGGTGGTGCGCAACGAGGATACGACGGGCCACAACGGCAAGCTCGATTTTTCGCTGGGCGAAGACGGTCGGCTGGCCCGCTACAGGGACGGCCTGCCTAATCCGGTCGTCTATGCCGGTGCCATCGTGCTCTCTCCGGAGCTGCTGGACGGTGCCCCGAAGGGGCCGTTCGGCCTGAATGCAAGCTTCGACAAGGCAATTGCCGCCGGGCGGCTTTTCGGCGTCATGCTTTCCGGCCACTGGATCACCGTCGGCACGCCGGATGCCATCGCGCCGGCAGAAGCTGCCGTTGCCCGCTTCTCTACCGGGGGGCGCTAGAACCATGGCGCGGCGGCAGAAGCGTGTTCTCAGCATTCCGCCGGGCCCGGCCTTTCTGCGAACGCTCGCAAAGGGGATCCTCGAAGGCGAGATTGTCCCCAGCTTCGCCTTCGATCCGGCGCGTCCGGAAATGCTCGCCGACGTGACCGTCTTCGTGCCGACCCGGCGCGCGGCGCGCGTGCTGCGCTCGGAATTCGCGATGCTCCTCTCGCACGGATCAGCCATCCTCCCGACGATCCGGCCCCTCGGCGAGACCGATGACGACAGCGGCTTCTTCGACGCAAGCCTGCCCGAAACGCTCGACCTTCTGCCCCCGATCGGGCCTGTTGCCGCGGCGCTGGAGCTGGCGCGGCTGATCACCGTCTGGCGCAACAGCCTGCCGGAGGCGGTGGTGAATTTTCACGGCGGTGCCCCAGTCATTGCTCCGGCCAGCCCGGCAGACGCCGTCTGGCTCGCCAAGGAGTTGATTGCGCTGATTGGCGAGGTCGAGACCGCGGAGATCGACTGGAGCAATCTCGATCGGCTGGACACGCAGGATTACGCCTCCTGGTGGCAGCTGACGCTGGAGTTCCTGAAAATCGCCCATGTTTACTGGCCGGCAAGGCTGGAAGAGCTGAACGCGTCGTCCGCGTCGCGGCATCGCAATGCCGTGCTGAAGGCTGAAGTCGAACGGTTGGCGACGGCAGTACACAAAGGACCGGTGATCGTTGCCGGCTCGACCGGCTCGCTGCCTGCCACCGCGCGGCTGATCGATGCCGTCAGCCAGCTTGACGGGGGCGCTGTGGTCTTGCCCGGTCTCGACATCGACATGCCGGCGGAACAATGGGATTGCCTCAACCCGTTGACCGATGGAAGCGGGATCGACCCGACGATCTTCGGCCACCCGCAATTCGGTCTGGCCCGCCTGCTTGATGTGCTGGATCTCAAGCGCGACGATGTGATCGCCTACGGCGAAGCCGAACCTGCCATCCAAACCAGGGCGAAAGCTGTCTCGCTCGCGCTCGCGCCATCAGCCTCGACGCATCTCTGGCCCGAATTGAAGGCCAAGATCGGCGATGAGGCCATGGCTTCCGCCTTTGCCGACGTGGTCCTGATCGAGGCCGCAAACGAACGGCTGGAGGCGACGGCGATTGCCGTGGCGCTGAAGCTGGCGCTCGATGAATCACATTCGGACAATAGCCAGGTGGCGCTGATTACGCCCGATCGTGGTCTCGCGCGGCGCGTCGTGACAGAGCTTGAGCGCTTTGGCATCGAGGCCGACGACAGTGCCGGCACGCCGCTCAACGCAACGCCACCGGGCACGCTTCTCAAGCTGCTGGTCGAGTCCACGCTGTTTCCCGGCGATCCCGTGCCAATCGTCTCACTGCTGAAACATCCGCTGATCCGGCTTGGTTTGCCGGCAGAAACCGTCTCGAAAGCTGCCCGGCTGCTCGAAGTCCACGCGCTACGCGGCGGAACGGGTGCGGTCGATATTTCGTCGCTGGCACCCCTTCTTCAGGCGCAGGTGGAACGCGCGGCCGCATCCCGTCATGAACCCGCCTGGCGCGCGCCACTCTCCGCGTCCGATCATCAACTGGCTCTCGATGTTGCTCAGCGGATCGCTGCTGCAGTCGAGCCGCTTGTCGAGGCTCTGGTGCGACGTATGCCGGGACAGGGTCTTTCCATCACACGCGGCACCGGCGAATGGGCAGAGCGGACCGGTCGCACGCTGGAAGCCCTGGTCGCGGATGAGGCTGGCGACGTCTCGGCACTGTGGACCGGCGAGGCCGGCGAGGCGCTGGCCGATCTCCTCTCAGGCGTCATGGAAGCGCCAGGCGGGCTTGCCCTGACCGGGGCAGACTGGGCCGGCGTGCTGGACGCGCTGGTTGCCGGTGTCGCCGTCAAGCCACGCGCCATGAGCCACCCCCGCGTCTTCATCTGGGGGACACAGGAGGCGCGCCTGCAGCATGTCGATACGATCATTCTGGGCGGGATGAACGAGGGGGCATGGCCCCAGCAGGCCGGCACGAACCCGTTCCTCTCGCGCATCATGAAAATCCGGATGGGGCTTGAGCCGCCTGAACGGCGTGCCGGCCAGATTGCGCATGACTTTCAGATGGCGAGCGGGATGCCCCGCGTCATCTATTCCCGCGCGCTTCGCTCCGGCAGCGCCCCCTCTGTTGCATCGCGGTTCCTTCAGCGGCTGACCGCCATTGCGGGCCCTGCGCTGACGCAGGAGATGCGGGCGCGCGGCGATTATTATCTGCGCTGCGCCACTCTCATTGACGAAGGCGAGCGGCAACCGTTGGCGCAACGGCCCGAACCGAGACCGGACCCGAACCTCATTCCGGCCCGCTATTCCTTCTCCGAGGCCGGCAAGCTTCGCCGCGATCCCTATGCCGTTTATGCGAGACGCATTCTCCGCCTCGATCCAGTCGATCCGTTCAATGCCGATCCAGGTGTCGCGGAACGCGGCACGCTTTACCACGCCATCATCGAATCCTTCGTCGGCGAAAACATCGATTCGGCGCACGAGGATGCGATGGCGGCGATGAACGCTCTGGCCGACCGCATCTTTGCGGAAGCCGATCTACCAGCCCATATCGAGGCCACGTGGCGTCCACGCTTTGACGAGACCGCGCGCGCCTTTCTAGATTGGGAGCGGAAGCGGCAGGCCGGCCTGCGCCAATCTTTCACGGAGGCGAAGGCAGCAATGGAGCTTCCGGGCGGTTTCCAGCTTACGGGCTTCGCCGATCGCATCGACATTACACGCGCCGGCGTCGCCGATATCATCGACTACAAGACCGGCAGTTCGCCTTCGCTCAGACAGGCCCGGACCCTGATCGACCCGCAGCTCGCGCTGGAAGCTGCAGCCTTGCAGGGTGGCGGCTTTGCCGAGGTCGGCGTGCGCGATCCAGGCGATCTCATCTATGTCCGCCTCAGGCCCGGCGATCGCTTCAAGACGGAGACGGTGAATGGCGATCCGGCCAGTTCCCGTTCGAAGACGCCACCCAAGACATCCGCCCAACTGGCCGAGGATGCCGCCCGCGAACTGGTCAAGCTTCTCACGCTGCTGAAGACCGGAAAGCGCGGCTTCCTGTCGCGCGTCCTGCCGGAAAGTGCGAAGATCGCGGGCGACTACGATCATCTTGCTCGCGTCGCCGAATGGGCCTCGGGTGAAGACAACGACGAAGGGGACGCGGATGGCTGAGCTGCTGAGCGAACCGATGCCGGCCGATCCGCTCGCGTCGATCGGCTGGACCACGCGCCAGCAGGGGCTCGCGTCCGATCCGATGGCACTCGCCTGGGTCTCTGCCAATGCCGGCTCCGGCAAGACGCACGTCCTGACGCAACGTGTGATCCGGCTTCTGCTCGCCGGGGCGCGGCCATCCGCCATTCTCTGCCTGACCTACACCAAGGCGGCAGCGTCAGAAATGTCGAACCGCGTCTTCCGGACACTGTCGAAATGGGCGCTCCTGGATGATGCCGCGCTTTCGCGCGAGATCGAGGCCATGGAAGGACGCAAGCCGGGGCTCGCCACGCTTGCTGAGGCCCGGCGCCTCTTCGCCCGTGCACTGGAAACGCCGGGCGGACTGAAAATCCAGACGATCCACGCCTTCTGCGAGGCCCTGCTGCATCAGTTTCCGCTGGAGGCCAACGTCGCGGGACATTTTACCGTGCTCGACGAGCGGGCGGCCTCCGATCTCATCGCCGATGTGCGGCGAAACATTCTGGTCGCCGCAACTGCAGAAGATGATGCAGACCTTTCCGCGGCCTTCGCAACGGTCATGGATTACGGCTCGGACAGCGGGCTCGAAACGCTGATTGGGGACATCGTCGGTCAACGCAGCGCCCTCCTCGACAGCCTGCGGGCCAGCCGGGACGGCAGCTATCAAGCGCTGCTTCGCCAAAAGCTCGGCCTGCCGGCAAACTACACCCGCCACAATGCCAATGACGCCCTCTTCCATTTACCCGGATTCACTGACGCCGATGGAGAGGCCTACCTCGCCCTCGCGCGGCAAGTGGGCGGGGCCAAGGTGCTGGAAAGCGTGGAGCGGCTCGGGGCGATCCTGACGCAAGTCGATCCCTCCAAACGCCTCGACGACATTCGCGCCTTCGTCTTCACCCAGTCCGGCAGCGTGCGTGGCAATCAGGCCTTCTTCAACGCCGCCATGCTGAAGCAGGATCCGCTGCTCGAAGAGCGCGTTTCGGCGATGATCGCGCATGTGAGCGAGCATCTGGATGCGCTGCGAAAACTAGATCTGCTCGACGCCAGCTCGGCGGCGCTGACGATCGCCGAGCGGCTGGTCCGCGACTACGAGGACCTGAAGCGCAGACTGGGCTACATGGACTTCGAGGATCTGATCGAGCGCGCGGCGAGTCTTTTGACACGCAGCGATGCGGGCCCCTGGATCCATTACAAGCTGGATCAGGGGATCGACCACATCCTGGTGGACGAGGCGCAGGATACGTCTCCGGTCCAATGGCGCATTATCCGCGCCCTGTCGGAAGAGTTTTTTGCCGGCAAATCGGCGCGAAATGGCTATCGGACCCTCTTTGCCGTAGGCGACGAAAAGCAGTCGATCTATTCCTTCCAGGGCGCCCGACCCGAAAAGCTCGCGAGCGAGGGCAGACATGCCAGGGCAATGGCACAAGCGGCGGAGCTCGAGTTCCGGCCGATCCGCCTGCCGCTGTCCTTCCGTTCGACAGGGCATGTGCTGAGCGCCGTCGATCAGGTCTTCTCCGTGCCCGAGAACCGGCGGGGTCTTGGGGAAAACGGCGATGCCGTCATCCATCAGTCGAGCCGCATTGGTCACCCAGGCCTTACCGAGGTATGGGAGATGATTGCGCCGACCGACAGCGTCGAGGAGGATGACTGGACGCTGCCCTTCGACGCCACACCGGAGACCACGCCGCCAGCGATCCTGGCGCGACGCATCGCCGACACCGTGGCAGGGTGGATCGGCAACGAGATCATTGTTGAAGATGGGAAGGCACGCACAGTCCGGCCGGGCGACGTGCTGGTTCTGGTGCGCAAGCGCGACGGCTTCGTCAACGCGCTGACCCGGGCGCTCAAATCGCGCAACGCCATTCCCGTTGGCGGTGCCGACAGACTTGTCCTGACCCGACATATTGCCGTTCAGGATCTGATGACTGCAGGTCGTTTCATACTGCTTCCGGAGGATGATCTGTCGCTGGCGGCGCTGAGCAAGTCACCACTGATGGGATTGTCGGAAGACGATCTCATGCTTGCCGCGGCCGGCCGCGACAAACGGGAAAGTCTCTGGGCCCGGTTTCAGTCGCTTGCCGGCGAAGGCCACGCGCCGTTCGTCGACGCAGTAAACCGCATCGGGAGCTGGCGCCGGCTTGCCGAAAGCCAAAGCCCTTTCGATTTTTTTTCCCGGATTCTAGGCCCTATGGGGGGTCGCCGCAAGTTCTTTGCCCGGCTTGGAACCGAGGTGACGGATGTCCTCGACGAATTCCTGGCGCTGGCGCTCGACCACGGCGCCAAGGGTCTTCCGGGCCTTCAGTCCTTCATCTCCGCGCTGGAGCTCGACCCGCCCACCGTCAAACGCGAACAGGACAAGGGCCGCGACGAGGTGCGGATCATGACCGTTCACGCGTCCAAGGGTCTCGAGGCACCGATCGTTTTTCTGGTCGATGACGGCAGCGCACCCTTCAACGCCAATCACATGCCGAAGCTGCGGATGATCGACCAGGGCGAGGATCAGCCGGCAGTTCCCGTCTGGTTGGCGGATTCCTCTCTGGCCGTGTCGCTGACAGAGGAAGATGCTGCGCGACGGAAGGCACTGGCGGAAGAGGAATATCGCCGGCTTCTCTACGTCGGAATGACGCGCGCGGCGGACCGGCTGATCATCTGCGGTCATCGCAAGAAGCGGGAGATCGCTGATTGCTGGCATAAGCTCGTCTGGTCGGCGCTGGCTGCAAACGAGGTCCGCTGCCGCGAAGCGGTGTTCAAGACGCAGACGGAGGAATGGGGCGGCCTTGTCTGGACCTCCGGCGAGCCGCTTCGCGATCTCGAACATCACGGAGAGCTTACCAGGGCGAAAGCCGACTTCCATCTTCCTGCTTCGCTTCTGAAGCCGCTGGTCGCGCAGACACGGCTGCCGCGACCGCTGAGCCCCTCGGGTGCTGCGGCAGAACTGGAAGGTATCGGCCCGCGACCCGCGCCCGGCTCCCGCCTGTTTGGCGAGACGGAGAATGCCAACATCGCCATCAAGCGCGGCAAGATGATCCATCGGCTGTTTCAGGTTCTGCCGGATTTCCCGGTCTCCGAACGACGGGATGCCGCCGGACGCTATCTGGCACGCGCGGCCTCCGACTGGCACGACGAAGACCGGGAGCTGGCGCTCAATCAGGTCTTTGCCATTCTCGACAATCCAGATTTCGCGAGCCTCTTCGACCCGACGGCGCGGGCCGAGGCCAATCTCATGGGCGTGCTCGCGACCGCCGACCGGCAGTTTTCCGTCGCCGGCCGGATCGACCGTCTCGCCGTCGAGGCCGACCGTGTGATCATTGCCGATTTCAAGACAGATCGCGCGCCGCCGAAGCGGCTGGACGAGATTTCGAGGCCTTATGTGGCCCAGCTTGCGATCTACCGGGAAATACTGCGACCGCTCTATCCGGATCGCGGAATCGAATGCCGGCTGATCTTCACCACCTCGGGTGCGGGCTTCTGCCTGACCGCTGCGATGCTGGATGATGCAATGAGTGAACTCGGTCTTTCAGGGGCGCAGGCCGTTTAAGCAGGATGCGCTGCGGAAAGGGATTGAATTCTTTGCCTGCAGGCATACATGATGGAATAACTAGATTCGTTCAGGAGTTTCCCGATGAGCACCGTCAAGGTCGATAATGCCAATTTCCAGACCGAGGTTCTGCAGTCCGCCGAGCCGGTCGTTGTTGATTTCTGGGCCGAATGGTGCGGCCCCTGCCGCATGATCGCGCCGGCGCTTGAAGAACTGTCGACGGAACTTGCCGGCAAGGTGAAGATTGCCAAGGTCAACGTGGACGAAAACCCGGAAATTGCAGCTCGCTTCGGCGTCCGCGGCATTCCGATGCTCGCCATGTTCAAAGGCGGCGAACTCGCCGACCAGCTGACCGGCGCGCGTCCGAAGTCGCAGCTTTCCGCCTGGATCAACGGCGCAGCCTGATTTCAGGACCTGTCATGAATGCGAAAAGGCCCGGCATCGACCGGGCCTTTTTGGTATGGGATGCATCAAGTTGGCGGCGTTCCGTTGTCTCTCAGCACCGAGCCTGCGAGATAGAGCGAGCCACCGATCAGGATGCGCGGCGGCTCCTCGGCTGGCTCCACAAGCGCGGCAATTTCCTTCAAGGCATCTTCGACGCTGGAGCAGGGCCGCGCCGTCAGTCCAGCGGCTTGCGCGTCTGTGGCAAGCGCGACCGGATCGACGCTCGCATCCGATTCATTCACCGGGACCGTGAACACGATCTCGACGAGATCGGTGAAAGCCCGGAAATAGCCTGTGGCATCCTTGGTATTAACCATGCCGGCAACCAGGAACACCGGACGTGACTGGCGCTCCTCAAGGTCGGCGAGCAACTCCGCAATGACCACACCGGCGCCCGGATTGTGGCCGCCATCTATCCAGACTTCAGCCCCGTCAGGAACATAATCCCACAATTTCCCGGCCGGAAGCTTCTGCATACGAGCGGGCCATTCGACATTGACGAGCGCCGAGGCGATCATCTGTTCGGTCAATTCAAATCCCGCCGCCTTCACGGCGCGGATCGCCGCGGCAGCATTGGCATATTGGTGCCTGCCAAGAAGCCGCGGCAAAGGCAGGTCCAGGAGGCCAAACTCATCCTGATAGACCAGCCTGCCGAACTCTTCATAGGCAAGATAGTCCTGTCCGAAGACGGTGTAGGGACAGCCAATCCGCTCAGCGGTCGATACCAGAACATCCAACGCTGCGTCCTCGCTCTGATGGCCGATGACCGAGGGGCAGCCAGGCTTCATGATGGCGGCCTTTTCCGCCGCGATCAGTTCGACCCGATCGCCGAGATAGGCGATGTGGTCGAGCGAGATGGGCATGATGACCGTCGCAGCCGGCTTAACGATGACATTCGTCGCGTCGAACCTGCCGCCAAGCCCAACTTCCACGACAGCGACATCGGCCGGATGTTCCGAAAAGAGTAGGAACATGACGGCGGTGAGAATTTCGAAAACGGTGATGTGCTGGCCGCCATTCGCTGCTGCGACGCGCCGGATGGCATCTGCAAGCGTCTCGTCGTCGATGAACTCGCCGCGCGCGCCCTTGCGGCCCATGCGATAACGTTCGTGCCAGTTGACGAGATGCGGCTTGGAGTGAACGTGAACCGAAAGCCCCGCAGCTTCGAGAAGCGCTCGACAATAGGCCGTTGCGGACCCTTTGCCATTGGTACCGGCGATGTGAATCACCGGCGGAAGCCGGAGGTGCGGGTTTCCCAGCGCCTCAAGCACGCGCGTTATACGATCGAGCGACAGGTCGAAACCCTTCGGGTGAAGGGCCATCAGCTTGTCGATTTCCAGTGCAGCTTTGCTCACGGGGGTGCTTTTCTCAGGCCGCCTTGGACTTCGCGCCGGTCGTCAGCATGGAGAGAATGCGACCGATCGTTTCCGGGATCTTGTGGCGATGGAGAACCATGTCGACCATGCCGTGCTGGTAGAGATATTCCGCCGTCTGGAAGCCTTCAGGCAGCTTTTCGCGGATGGTCTGCTCGATGACGCGGCGGCCGGCAAAGCCGATCAGTGCGCCCGGCTCTGCGATGTGGATATCGCCCAGCATGGCGTAGGAGGCCGTGACGCCGCCCGTGGTCGGGTTGGTCAGAACCACGATATAGGGCAGGCCCGCTTCCTTCAGCATCTCGACGGCGACCGTCGTGCGGGGGAGCTGCATGAGCGACAGGATGCCTTCCTGCATGCGCGCGCCGCCAGAGGCGGGGAACATGACGAGCGGGCATTTCTCGGCAATCGCCTTTTCAAAGGCTGCGATGATCGCTTCGCCGGCAGCGGTGCCGAGCGAACCGCCCATGAATTCGAATTCATGGACCACGCCGACGGCCTTGACGCCACTGATCGTGCCAACGCCCGCGAGGATCGTGTCCTCAAGCTCGGTCTTGGTGCGGCTGTCCTTGAGGCGATCGCTATATTTCTTGGAGTCGCGGAACTTCAGCGGGTCTTGCGCCACCTTGGGCTGCGACATCAGCTCATACTGGCCGTTGTCGAACAGCCAGGCGAGCCGCGCCTTGCCCGGCATCTTCATGTGATGGCCGGAAGCGGGGATCACCCACTGGTTTTCCTCAAGGTCCTTGTGAAAGACCATTTCGCCCGTTTCCGGGCACTTGATCCAGAGGTTTTCCGGAACTTCGCGGCGGCCCAGCATCGAGTTGATGCGCGGGCGAACGTAATTGGTCAGCCAGTTCATGGGTGAAACTCCTTGTTCTGGATCCAGAGCGTTTCAGTATTTCAAGGAAACACTGAAACGCTCCATCTGTTTGTTTCTACGCAATCCCGGACGCGAAACCGGTGTCCACTTTCGCTGGGATTGCTTTAAATCG
This sequence comes from Ensifer sp., assembly GCA_035565055.1. Lineage (GTDB taxonomy): Bacteria > Pseudomonadota > Alphaproteobacteria > Rhizobiales > Rhizobiaceae > Ensifer_A. The sequence goes on along the minus strand of DATMTA010000130.1, from coordinate 87,531 downwards.
CGCTTATTCGGCAGCAGCAAGGCGGGCGGCACGAACGCCGGTCGACAGCCCGCGCACCAGCGTTTCAACGCTCGGCACGGTGTCCTGCGTCGCCTGCCCATCCTTGGTGAGGCTCAGCGCAATCTGGTTGACGATGGCCGTGCCGACGACGACGCCATCGGCAGAGGCACCGATGAGGCGAGCATGTTCGGCCGTCTTGACGCCGAAGCCGACGCAGATCGGAAGCTCGGTATGCCCCTTGATGCGGGCAACCGCACCGGCAATCAGGGACGGGTCCGGCAGGGCCGAACCGGTGATGCCGTTCATCGAGACATAATAGACGAAGCCGGACGAGTTCTGGAGAACGCGCGGCAGACGCTTGTTGTCCGTCGTCGGCGTCGTCAGGCGGATGAAGTTCAGGCCGCGCGCAACGGCAGGGATGCAAAGCTCGTCATCCATTTCGGCCGGAAGGTCCACGACGATCAGGCCGTCGATGCCAGCGGCCAGCGCATCCTCGATGAAGCGCTCGACGCCATAGATATAGATCGGGTTGTAGTAACCCATGAGAACGATCGGCGTGTCCTGGTCGGTCTCGCGGAAGCGGCGGGCCATGTCGATGGTCTTGGCGAGGTTCTGCCCGGCCTTCAGCGCGCGCTGACCGGCCATCTGGATGGCCGGGCCATCGGCCATCGGATCAGAGAAGGGCATGCCGAGCTCGATCACGTCAGCGCCGGCTTTCGGCAGCGCCTGCATGATCTTCATCGAGGTTTCGAAATCGGGGTCGCCGCCCATGAAATAGGTCACGAGGGCCGGACGGCCTTCGGCTTTCAGGTCGGCAAAGCGTTTGTCCATACGTGCGGTCATGACGATCAGAGCCCCATTCCGAGAATCTTGCCAACGGTGAAGATGTCCTTGTCGCCTCGGCCACAGAGGTTCATCAGAATGATCTGGTCCTTGTCCATCTTCGGCGCGCGCTTGATGACTTCGGCCAGCGCATGGCTCGGCTCCAGCGCCGGGATGATGCCTTCGGTGCGGGTCAGCATCTGGAAGGCGTCGAGCGCTTCAGTGTCCATGATCGGCACGTATTCGACGCGGCCGGTATCCTTCAGCCAGGAATGTTCCGGGCCGATGCCGGGATAGTCGAGGCCAGCGGAGATCGAGTGACCTTCCTTGATCTGGCCGTCGCTGTCCTGCAGCAGATAGGTGCGGTTGCCGTGCAGAACGCCGGGGCTGCCGGCGGTGAGCGATGCGCAATGCTCCTCACCGTCGAGACCCTTGCCGCCGGCTTCGACGCCGACAATCTTCACCGACTCGTCATCCAGGAAGGGATGGAATAGGCCGATGGCGTTCGAGCCGCCGCCGACAGCAGCAACGAGCATGTCGGGCAGGCGGCCTTCGGCCTCCATCATCTGCTCCTTGGCTTCCTTGCCGATCACCGACTGGAATTCGCGGACGATTTCCGGATAGGGATGCGGGCCGGCAGCCGTGCCGATGATATAATAGGTGTCGTCGACATTGGTGACCCAGTCGCGCAGGGCCTCGTTCATCGCGTCCTTCAGCGTGCCGTGACCAGCCGTCACCGGCTTCACTTCGGCGCCCAGAAGCTTCATGCGGAACACGTTCGGGGCCTGACGCTCGACGTCCGTTGCGCCCATATAGACGACGCAGGGGAAGCCGAAGCGGGCGGCGACCGTGGCCGAGGCGACGCCATGCTGACCGGCCCCCGTTTCCGCGATGATGCGCTTCTTGCCCATACGCTTGGCGAGAAGGATCTGGCCGATACAGTTGTTGATCTTGTGCGAACCCGTGTGGTTCAGCTCGTCGCGTTTGAAATAGATCTTCGCGCCGCCAAGCTCGGCCGTCAGGCGCTCGGCGAAATAGAGCGGGCTGGGACGGCCGATATAGTGTTTTCCGAGATGGGCCAGTTCGGCCTGGAATTCCGGATCGGTCTTGGCCTTGTTGAACTCGGCCTCGAGATCGAGGATCAGCGGCATCAGCGTTTCGGCCACGAAGCGGCCGCCATAGATGCCGAAACGACCGTCCTCATCGGGACCGGCGCGGAAGGAATTCAGCTTTGGCGTCTCGTTCACATTACTCTCCCAGGGCCCTTGCGCATCGCGATTGCGCGTTCGGCCGCATCGAAAAACTCGTTCATCTTGTCCAGGTCCTTGACGCCCGGAGCGCTTTCGACACCTGAGGAAACATCTATGCCGGAACAACGGGTGCGCAAAATGGCGTCCGCCACGTTGTCCTTGTTGAGCCCACCGGAAAGCATGTAATCGACGTCGGCGTCAAGCGCATCGAGCAGCGACCAGTCGAACGAAACCCCGTTGCCGCCGGGCAGTTCCGAGCCTTTGGGGGCCTTGGCGTCGAAGAGGAAGCGGTCAGCTACCCCTATATAGGGATCGATGCGGGCCAGATCATCGGCATCGCGGACGGAAAAGGCCTTCATCAGCGGGCGGGCATAGAATGCCTTGAGGCGCAGCAGCTCGTCGACGCTTTCGTGACCGTGCAGCTGGAGAATGGCGGGCTGCAGTTGATCGACAATTTCATCGAGGAAGTCAGTGTCGGCATCGACGGTTACCGAAACGATCTTCGCCTTGCCGCGCGCGGCTTCCGCCAGACGCGCCGCATCCATCGGCTCGACATAGCGCGGGCTCTTGGCGAAAAAGATGAAGCCGATATGGGTCGCGCCGCGGCGGACAGCCAGTTCCACCGCCTCGGGCGTCTTGAGACCACAGATCTTGATCGAGAATGTCATGGCTGTTGGCACTCGCATGAAACGGCAAAAGAGTCGAGCCAAATTGCGTTATGGACTGATCGCATTGCGCTATCGGTGACTTTTGAGAGCTGCCGGCTCAGCTGAAATCGATCGCATGGAGGGCAGAGCCGTGGCGCTTGAGCCAGGCCTTGGCTTCATCCGTTCCGGGGCAGAGCTTCTCGCAGAGCGCCCAAAAGCGAGGACCGTGGTTCATCTCGGTCAGATGGGCCACTTCATGGGCCGCCAGATAGTCGATGACCGAGGGCGGGGCCATGACGATACGCCAGGAAAAACTCAAGTTGCCGTCATGCGTGCAGGAGCCCCATCGGCTTTTCGTGTCCTTCATGCTGATCGAGGCAATGCGCTTGCCGCTGATGCGGGCGTGATAACGCGCCAGTTCCTCCAGATCGCGGCGGGCTTCTTTCTTGAGAAAATCGGAGAGGCGGCGGCCCAAATGTTGAGGCTCACCGCTGACGAGAAGCACCGGCTCCCCATCGATCTGCGACTTTTCCGTCAGGCCCCGGAGCTTGCCGGTGAGCACGATGCGGTGGCCGACGCCCCGCAGCATGATCTGCCCGCCTTCACGCAAACCTGCTTCGCTCGGAAGCTTGGAGAGGCGCGTTGCGATCCAGCCGTGGTGACGCTCCAGAAAATCCTCGACATCGCGGATCGGGACGCCGAGCGGCACCGTCATTTTCAGTGCACGACCACCCGGCTCGATACGGAGCGTCAGCCGTGTCGCGCGCCGATCGCTTCGGATCGTCAGCGGAATGGCGCGGCCGGCCACGCTCACTGTCCTTTGCTGCGGCTCTGCGGGTTTGGTTCGTCTGAAAAACATCTCAGGTCTTTGGTTTTCTGGGCGCTCAATCCTTAGCCGATTCGGCCATGCTTCCCGCACGAAAAAACCGGCCTTCGGGCGAAGGCCGGTCCTTTCAATCATTCAGACGGATCAATTACCCGTCGTTCCATTCGCGCTATCGCCATTGCGGGCATTGCGTTCGCGCATGAACCGGGAGAACTCCTCCTGGTCCTTGGCACGGCGCAGTTCGCTCACATATTCATCGAATTCGCGGCGCGCCTCGTCGAGCTTGCGGCGCTCGTTTTCGATGCGCTCCAGCTCCTGACGGCGCCAGTCGTCGAAGGCGGCATTGCCGGTTCCGCCGGCATACTGGCTGAAACCCTTGCCGCCGGTGTAGCGGCGCACGGTCTCGAAGCCACGATCGACGGTGGCGTTCGCTTCGCGCTTGAACTCATGCAAACGGTCGCCGAACAGGATGTAAGCGAGCATCGCCAGGCCGAGCGGCCAGAAGATGACAAAACCCAATACCATGAGCGCGATGGTCGCCGGATTCCATTCCGGACGGATCCAGGCAGACTGGTTCATTGAAGAAACCTCGTTTTTTCAAGGAGACCGCCCCATGCGATCTCGCTGATAACGAAGTGGGAAAGGCCCGGATCGCTTTCAAGACGACCCGGGCCGAAACCGGATAAGCGCTGCGAAACGCTCAAGGATTTCGGTCTAATGCTGGCGCTGGCTCAGGACTTGCGGCTAAAGCGGCCCTTGACCACACGGGGTGTTTCGGCGGTCGATGCACGATTTTCGAGGGCATTGGCCTTCATGAAGTTGAGAATCCGCGGCGCGATCTCGCGGCGGAAGCGGGAGCCGTTGAACACGCCATAGTGTCCGACATCCGGCTGCAGATAATGCATCCGCATACCGTCCGGGATGGACGAGCACAGCGTCTGCGCCGCCGCGGTCTGACCGACGCCGGAAATGTCGTCATTCTCACCCTCAACCGTCATCAACGCGGTCTTCGTGATCGCCTTAAGATCGATCAGACGGCCGCGATGGGTCATTTCGCCCTTCGGCAGCGCGTGGCGGATGAACACAGTATCGACCGTCTGGAGATAGAATTCGGCGGTCAGGTCCATGACGGCGAGATATTCGTCATAGAACTCGCGATGCTTTTCCGCCGGCTCGCCGTCGTTCTTGACCAGGTGGAAGAAGAAATCCTTCTGCGCGGTCATGTGCCGGTCGAGGTTCATCGACATGAAGCCGGTCAATTGCAGGAAACCGGGATAGACCAGACGCATCGCGCCCGGCTGCGGCCACGGAACCTGCATGATGACATTTTCGGCGAACCATTCGATCGGCTTGTTTTCAGCCAAACGGTTGACCGCCGTCGGATTGCTGCGCGTGTCGATCGGGCCGCCCATGAGCGTCATGGAGGCCGGCACATTTGGATCGTCATCCATCGCCATCACGGCGGCGGCGGCGAGAACCGGCACCGAAGGCTGGCAGACCGCCATCAGATGTGTGTCGGGTCCGAGGAAGCGGATCATCTCGATCACGTAATCGATATAGTCATCAAGATCGAATGTGCCGTCCTGAACCGGAACCATCCGGGCGTCGACCCAATCGGTGATGTAGACATCCGCATGTGGCAGCATGGTCTCGACAGTGCCGCGCAGCAGAGTGGCATAGTGCCCTGACATGGGCGCGACCATCAGCAGTTTCGGGCCACGCTCGACGCCTTGGGGCAGCACGCGCTCGAAATGCAGGAGATTGCAGAAGGGCTTCGACCAGACGATCTTCTCGTGGACGGAGACTTCCTCGCCATTGATGACGGTCAGCGGCAGGCCGAACTCGGGCTTGCCATAACGGCGCGTGGCGCGCTCGAACACTTCGAAGCCCGCAGCCATCGTACGCCCGAAGGCGGTCAGAGAAAGGGGATTGAAGGGATTGCGATAGGCAACGCGCATCGCCTCTGCCGCAGCTCTCCACGGGGCCATGACCGCGTGGTTGAACTCATACATCTGATAGAACATCAGCCGTGCCTTTCTTGCCGGATCACAGATTTCGTAACGCACTGCACCGGACTATTGTTCAAGCCTAGCACTTTTCCCTTTCCGAACAATCAAGATTATAGTCTAGAACTAGGGATGGATTGGCCTCTGTTTTCAATGAATTCAGTTGACCGCTTACGCAGCGCGAATGCCGCCTCGGCAAAGCCTTTCTCCCTGAATGACGAATCAGCGACATCTGTTGCAATGCAACACTCTTCCAACATTTGAGGAATGGCACTAAGGTCCGCCTGCCTCGTACCGGCTCCTCCCGCCGGCTTTCATGGGGCAGTTTTCAAACGTCATTCACCCCAAGGCTTCACATCAAGACAAGGCAACCGCATATGTCGCGTCAATCAGAATTTCCCGTCGATCCGCTCTTTACCGCACGCTGGTCTCCCCGCTCCTTCGTTCCGCAAGCCATTTCCGACAAGGATCTGATGACGATCCTGGAAGCTGCGCGCTTTGCTCCCTCGGCCATGAACGCACAGCCCTGGCGCTTCGTCTATGCGCATCGCGACACGCCGGAATTCGAAAAGCTTGCTTCCGCGCTGATCGAGTTCAACGCGATGTGGGCCAAGAATGCCTCGGCTCTCGTGTTCATCTTCTCGCAGAAGACCGTGACCTCTGACGCCGGCGAAGAAAAGCCTTTCTACAGCCATGCCTTCGACGCCGGCGCTGCCTGGATGTCGCTGGCCCTGCAGGCACACCTGCTTGGCTACCACGCCCATGCAATGGGCGGCGTTCTGCATGACAAGGCGATGGAAGTGTTCAACGTTCCGTCGTCTTACCGTCTGGAAGTCGGCATCGCCATCGGTACGCGTGGCGACAAGTCGGCCCTGCCCGAGCGCCTTCAGGAACGCGAGGCTCCGAGCCCGCGCAAGCCGCTTTCCGCCATTGCCGGCAACGGCGTCTTCGTCGCCTAATCTTCGCCCTCAATGCAAAAGCCCGCCTCGACATCTCGAGGCGGGCTTTTATTTTCCAGATTCTGAGCCGGATTCCAGATCCGATTAGATATCGAGATTCGCGACGCTCAGCGCGTTTTCCTGAATGAAGTCGCGGCGCGGCTCCACCTCGTCACCCATGAGACGGGCGAAGAGGCCGTCGGCATCGACCGCATCCATGACACGGACCTGAAGCAGCGAGCGGACGTTCGGATCAAGCGTCGTTTCCCAGAGTTGCTCGGCATTCATTTCGCCAAGACCCTTGTAGCGCTGCATGGCGATGCCCTTGCGGCCTGCGCCGAAGATGATGTCGAGCAAAGCGCGCGGGCCGATGATTTCCGTCTCGCCTTCCTTGCGGCGCAGCACCGGCGGAATGGCGTAGATGTCCTTGAGCCGGGCGTGCATCTGGTCGATATGGCGCGCATCGGCCGAACCCAGCAATGCCATGTCGATGATGGCGGCTTCCTTGACGCCGCGCACCATGCGTTCAAAGACCAGATTGCCCTGATCATTGACGTGGCCGGTCCAGCCGCGCTCCGTCTCTTCGGAAATAAGGTCGAGACGACGAGCCACTTCGGCCACCGTGTTTTCAGCCGCGGCCTGGTTCTGGACCAGTTCGACATTCAGCGCACCGGCAATCGCCGCCTGTTCGACGACATTGCGGTTATAGCGCGAATGCAGACCGTCGATCAGCGCGCGCAGGCGCAGCGCATCGTTGACGACTTCACGCAGATCCTGGCCAGCTCGGGCTTCGCCGGTACCCAGCTGGAGAACGGAATCGTCGAGACCGGCATTGATGAGGTAATCCTCGAACGCCTTTTCGTCCTTCAGATACTGCGAGGACTTGCCGCGCGTCACCTTATAGAGCGGCGGCTGGGCGATATAGAGATGACCGCGCTCGATCAGCTCCGGCATCTGGCGGAAGAAGAAGGTAAGCAGCAGGGTGCGAATATGCGCGCCATCGACGTCAGCATCGGTCATGATGATGATCTTGTGATAGCGCAGCTTCTCGGCATTGAACTCGTCCTTGCCGATCGAGGTGCCAAGCGCAGTGATGAGCGTGCCGATTTCCTGGCTCGACAGCATCTTGTCGAAGCGCGCGCGCTCGACATTGAGGATCTTACCACGGAGCGGCAGGATCGCCTGGTTTTCGCGCGAGCGGCCCTGCTTCGCCGAGCCACCTGCCGAATCACCCTCGACGAGGAAGAGTTCGGACTTGGCCGGATCGCGTTCGGAGCAGTCTGCAAGCTTGCCCGGCAGGGATGAGATATCGAGCGCGCCCTTGCGGCGCGTCAGTTCGCGCGCCTTGCGGGCGGCTTCGCGGGCGGCTGCAGCTTCAACCACCTTGCCGATCAGCACCTTGGCTTCGCCGGGATGTTCCTCGAACCAGCGGTTCAGAGCCTCGTTGACGAGGTTTTCCACCACGGGGCGGACTTCCGATGAGACAAGCTTGTCCTTGGTCTGCGAGGAGAATTTCGGGTCCGGCACCTTGACCGACAGAACGGCGGTCAGGCCTTCGCGGCAGTCTTCGCCGCTGAGCGATACCTTTTCCTTTTTCAAGGTGCCGGACGTTTCGGCATAGGACGTGACTTGACGCGTCAGAGCACCGCGAAAGCCGGCAAGGTGGGTGCCGCCGTCGCGCTGGGGAATGTTGTTGGTAAAGCAGAGCACGTTCTCGTGGTAGCTGTCGTTCCACCACATGGCCACTTCGACCGTGATGCCGTCCTTCTCGCCCTTGATGGCAATCGGCTTCGGCACGAGCGGCTTCTTGGCGCGGTCGAGATAGGCAACGAAGGCTTCGAGACCGCCGTCATAGACCAGCTCCGTCTCGCGGATATCCGAATGGCGCTTGTCGGTCAGGATGATATGGACGCCGGAATTCAGGAAGGCGAGTTCGCGCAGGCGGTGTTCAAGTGTGTCGTAATCGAACTCGGTCTTGGTAAAGGTTTCCGGGCTCGGCAGGAAGGTAACTTCCGTGCCGGAGCGGCCTTCATACGCGCCCGTCACGGCCAGCGGCGCGTCCGCCACGCCATGCGTGAAGGTCATCTCGTGGACCTTGTTGTCGCGACGGATCTTCAGCTTCAACTTCGTCGAGAGCGCGTTGACCACCGAGACGCCCACGCCGTGCAGACCGCCGGAGACCTTGTAGGAATTCTGGTCGAATTTGCCGCCGGCATGGAGCTGGGTCATGATGACCTCGGCTGCCGAAACGCCTTCCTCGTGGTGGATACCCGTCGGGATGCCGCGGCCGTTGTCTGTAACCGAGACCGAGCCATCGGCATTGAGCGTCACCGTCACGCGGTCGGCATGACCGGCCAGCGCTTCGTCGATGGCGTTGTCAACCACTTCATAGACCATGTGGTGCAGGCCGGAGCCGTCATCCGTATCGCCGATATACATGCCGGGGCGCTTGCGCACGGCATCCAGGCCCTTCAGAACCTTGATGCTGTCTGCGCCATATTCCTCGGCGCCTGAACCCTGTTGGATGTCGGTATTCTCGCTCATTTAAACTTTCCCAGATGAACCGGCGACCGATGCGGCGGGCTCATTTCCATGAACCCCTAATCCGCCGGTTTCGGGGCAGGAAGGACGATGCGCCGTCTACTGCCCGAATCACCATCAATTTATCGTTTCGACTATAGGCACTTTGTCGGCCAAACCAAACGCACAGGCGGGTTTTTCCCCGGAAAGCGGCAGTTTTGGCGCCTCTTTCAGACCTTTCGCCGCGTCGCTTCGTTGAGCACGGCATCAATCGCGGCAACTGTCTCACGGTCCAGGTTTCTAATCTCGTGGGCGAGGCGATTGGCCAGCGCGGTATAGGCGGCATCGAGACCCGACGTATCGATGACGATGCGCGGGTGGGAGAGGCCGGCAACTCGCATCAAGTCTTCGAGATCGTCCCAGATGATATTGAAATAGCCCGCCACGCGCTGAATGAAGTCGAAGCTCGGAGCGCTGCGGTTGCCATGCTCCAGGGCCGAGAGATAGGCTTGCGACACACCGAGTGCCGTTGCCATTTCCTTCTGTGTGACACCCTTCTTGCGGCGAAGCTCCCGCATCGCTTCTCCGAACGGGGTCATGACTTGTCCCCCGGCCTGCGGGCGAGCCGGACGTAAAGCGCGCCCTCACCGCCGTGACCACGGCTCGCCGTTTCATAGCCTGAAATGAGGAAGCGGAATTCGGGCTTCGAGAACCAGAGCGGCACGGCGCGCTTCAACGCCCCTTCGCTGCCCATGGATGAGCCCTTGCCGGTGATGACCAGCACATGACGAAGCCCGCGCTCATGGGCATGGACGAGAAAGCCCAACAGCATCGCATGGGCCTCGCTCTGCACCAGACCGTGAAGGTCGATGCGGGCCTCAAGCTGCAGGCGGCCCTTGGCGATCTTTTTCTGCACCGGGCGCTCGATCGGGTGATGGCGGTGATCGGCCTTGCGTCCCGAGGGTGCCGGAGCCGAAGCTGCATCCTTCAGCGCGAAAACCGGGACCTCGCCGGAGTGAGAGGCGTCCGCGGGCGCCTCCGGTTCGAACTCTTGGAGGAAGTCCATGCGGCCCGGCAGCGCGCGCACCGAACGGGCCACCTTCCCCCACAAAATTCGATCTTCCGAGGAAAGGGACTTCTTCGACGCCATGTCAGTAGCGCTCCGCAGCCGCTCTGGGCACGAGGATGAAGAAGTTTGCATCGTTGCGGACTGAGCCGGCGAGATCGCCCGCTTCAGATCCCGAGCCGGTGAAGATGTCGCCACGCGCCGGACCGAGGATCGCCGATCCGGTGTCGAGTGCCAGCATGAGCCGACGAAACGGCTGACCATCATCGAGCCGGGTAAGGCTTTCGCTTTGGATGAAGAACGGACAGCCAAAGGTGTGAATGCCGCGATCGACCGCGAGCGAACGCCCGGGCGTCATCTGCACCTTGGCAGCGGCTATGGGTCCCAGAGCCGGATCGCCCATCTCCTCTTCCCGGAAGAAGATGTAGGAACGATTGCGCCAATAGGTCTCGTCGGCGCGGTCCGGGTTTCGTTCCAGCCAGTCCCGAATCGCGCCCATCGAAATCTTCGACGGATCAATTTCGCCGGCATCCACGAGATGCCGGCCGATGCCGGTGAAAGGATGGCCCGCCTTGGCCGCGTAGGTGATGCGGCGAACCGTTCCGTCGCGGAAGATCAGCCGGGCGGCGCCCTGCACGTGGGCGAAGAAGACGTCGGCCTTTGACCGCGCCCAGCCAATCTCCAGACCTTGTCCCTCCAAATGGCCGAGATCAATGGCCCTGCGGTCGGGATATTCCGAGATTTCCCCATCCCGTATCTGGCCGAACATGTAGTTCGCATCCATCGAAGACGGCCGGTTGGCGTCATCCAGATCAATCAGATCCTCGGGTCTGCGATAGAAGGGAAATCGCCACACGGCATCCGGCGTATCCGAGACCTCGACATCCGGCTCATAGAAGGCCGTGACGAAGCCGCTTGCTCCATCCTCGCGACGGATGAAGAACGGAACGAAATGGGTTTCGAAAAAGCTACGGGCTGCCGCGGCAGAGGAAATTTCGACAACGGCCTCAGCCGCATCCATCGCCGGCAGAAGTTCCTCGGCCCGAATGCCGAGCGCGCCGGTCCGATACGGTTTCTTGTTCAGGATATATTGCCGGCAGCGCCTCAGCGCCGCAATGAGTTCCCGAGGGTCGTCATCGCTCCACCCGACCAGACTGTCAAAGCCGCGTCTTTCAAGCGAAAACCCGGCGAGCGAGACCCCGGATGCCATCACTGCTCCGATTCGGTACCGACGAGCTTCCAGTTCGGGTCACGCGACCGGGTGTCACGGGAGAAGGTCCAGATGTCCTTGACCTCGGCCACCTCGTCAGGATGTCCGTCAATCAGCGCACCCTGCTTGTCGTAGGTTGCCGAAATAAGCTGGCTGACGATGCGCACCGTGACGAATGCTTCCGTCCCCCTGACCGCAGCAGTCAACATATCTGCCTTGCTGATGCCCACAAAGGTCGACTTCATCCTCTCACCCTTTGCCTCGCGATCCTTGATGGCGGCATCAAAGCCATCATAGACTTCTCGGGAGAGAAGGTTCTTCAAAGAGTTGCGATCGCCTTCGGCAAAAGCCATCACGATCATTTCATAAGCGGCGCGCGCGCCCTTCATGAATTCGGCCGGATTGAAATTCGGATCGGCGTCGATCACGGAGCGGATGCCAATATTGAGATCACTGCCGGCAGCCGTAAACGTATCGGCCGAGGCATACGGGTTCGCCGCCTCACCGGTTTCGCGTCCCACGGCAACCGGTGCTGCCTTGTCGGCAGCCGGGCGCGCATCAGCGGTTTCCCGACGGGTATAGGGATCGTATGGCGGCTTCTCGTTGCCGGTTCTTCTCCCAAGCACGTTGCGCAGCTGTATGAAGATGACAACTGCCGCGACAAGGAAAAAAATCGTGACGATATCGTTTGAACCCATTGGCCTCTAAACCGGTTTCTCATTTATGCGTGGAAATCATATAGTCTTCAAACCACAGCTATTCAAACGCTAGATGTCGCTTAGACAGTTCCAGCGGCAATAAAGGCGCCTGACATGCGATTTTCGATCCTTCCCCTCGCCCTGATGGTCCTGCCGCTTCTGGAAATAGCGGTCTTCATCATTGTCGGGCGCTATATCGGCGTCCTGCCGGTGATCGGCCTCATCTTCCTCTCCTCGGCGATCGGCGGCGTGCTGTTGCGCATCCAGGGGATTGGCGTATTACGGAAGTTGTCGCGCGAGCTGGATGCGGGACGCTTGCCCGCGCGCGAACTCATTCACGGAGCGATGATCGTGCTCGCCGGGCTTTTTCTGCTCACGCCCGGCTTCGTCACCGACATTCTCGGCCTCCTCCTCTTCATCCCGGCGGTGCGCGATGCCGCCTGGCTGCTGATCAAGGACCGGATCGTCGTCTCCGGCGTGTTCCGGACCGCTAGCCGCGGGCCGGCCTCACCCTTCGACAATGGAAATCAGGGCGATCCAGAAGGCGACGTGATCGATCTCGATGCGGAAGACTATCATCGCGAACGAAACCCCAATTCGCCCTGGAACCGCCGGATCGACTGACAGCCAACCGTCAGCCCCCCGGGGCGCAGGGTTGTAAGCCCCCCTTGGAAATGTTAGATCGCGGCTCGATCGAATTCGCCCTGAGGAGCAGACATGGCTAACGAAGCAAACCAGAACGGCGCCGGACAGGCTCCTTCGCTCAACATTCTCGCCCAGTATACGAAGGACCTGTCCTTCGAAAACCCGGGCGCGCCGCAGTCGCTGCAGGCCCGCGACAAGGCTCCGGAAATCAACATCAATGTCAACGTCAACGCCAACCCGCTTGGTGGCGACGACTTCGACGTTCTCCTGACGCTGACTGCCGAAGCCAAGGCTGGCGACAAGTCGCTCTTCCACGCCGAGCTTGCCTATGGTGGCGTTTTCCGCATCGCCGGCTTCCCGCAGGAACACATGCTGCCGATCCTCTTCATCGAGTGCCCGCGCCTGCTGTTCCCCTTCGCTCGCCAGATCATTGCGGACGTGACGCGCAACGGCGGCTTCCCGCCCCTCCTCGTCGATCCGATCGACTTCGCACAGATGTTCTCCCAGCGCATGGCCGAAGAACAGGCCCGCGCAAAGGTCAGCGCGAACACGAACTGATCTTCAGTTATCCGCTTGAAGACACGAAAGCCCGGGTATCCCCGGGCTTTTTCTTTTACTGGTAGCGCGCCCAGAGCGCCTTGCCGCCGAGCTTGGCAACCATGGCTTCATGCGCGATGCGCTCGGCATCGGTCACACGTTCGGCCAGAGGCTTCGGACGGCCAACGACGATTGCTCCGGCAGCCTCATTCTCCTCCATCGTGGTCTGACCCGGACCTGCCAGGCCCAGCGCGGCCTGACGGCCCCCGATCATTTCGATATAGACTTCGGCCAGCAGCTCGGAGTCGAGGAGCGCGCCGTGCTTGGCGCGATGGGAATTGTCGATGCCATAGCGTTTGCACAGCGCATCGAGCGAGTTAGGCCCCATCGGGTGCTTGCGCCGGGCAAGCGACAATGTGTCGATGACTTCCGACGGCGCGATGGGCGGGAGACCGAGACGTGCAAGTTCGGCGTTCACGAAGCCCATGTCGAAGGTCGCGTTATGGGCAATCCACTTTGCACCTTCAAAGAATGAGAGAATTTCCTCTGCCACGTCGGCAAACGCGGGCTTGTCGGCGAGAAACGCATCCGTAATGCCATGGACCGCAAGCGCGTCGGGATGAACCTTGCGGTCGCCCGGGTTGATATAGAGATGCAGCGTGCGACCGGTCGGAAAATGATTGTCGAGTTCAATGCCGCCGATTTCGATGATGCGGTCCTCGCGCGAATCGAGGCCCGTCGTTTCCGTATCGAAGATGATTTCCCGCATGATCGTTCCTGATTAACTGAGGCGGTTGGCCCGAATATCGGCGATGATCGCACGCACCTGCGCGCGGGCATCTTCCAGGCCTTGACCTGTATCGACAATATAGTCCGCGCGGCTTCGCTTTTCGCTATCCGGCATCTGGCGCGACAGGATCATTTCGAACTTATCCACCGTCATACCCGGGCGGGCAAGAACACGGGCGCGCTGAATGTCAGGTGCGCAGGTCACGACCACGATTGCATTCACCCTCCCCTCGCCTGCGGTTTCGAAGAGAAGCGGGATGTCGAGAAGGATAATGTCGTGACCTTCCTCTTCGGCCTTCCGGCGAAACTGCAGTTCCTTGTCGCGCACGAGGGGATGAACGATGGACTCCAGCTTCTTGAAATCGGCGGGATGGGCGGCGAGATGCGCGGCGAGTTTCACGCGGTCGATCTTGCCCTCGGTCGTGGTCCCCGGAAAAGCTGCTTCAATGGGTGCGACGGCCTCTGCCGCATAGAGCTGATGCACGACCGCATCCGCATCATTGACGGGGATGCCCTCCGCCTGGAACATCTCCGCGGTGGTGGACTTACCCATGCCGATCGAGCCCGTGAGGCCGATGACGAACATCAGCGCACTCCCATCGCAGCTTCGACGATGTCGCGGAGTTCGCGATCGACCACCGGACGAACGCCGAACCATTTCTCGAAACCGGGCACCGCCTGATGCAGAAGCATGCCAAGCCCGTCGGCTGTCGCTACGCCCTGCTCCTCCGCCTGTTCGAGGAAGGCGGTCTTGAGCGGAACGTAGACGATATCGGTGACGAGGGCGCCGGGTCGCATTCTGGTGAAATCGATCTGGGGAACCGTCTCGCCTTCGAGCCCGAGCGAAGTCGTGTTGACGAAGAGACCGGCTCCCTGGAGCAACTCGTTCAGGGCTGTCATCGGATGTGCCTGGACCCCCGCGCCGAAGCGGTCGGCCAGACCCTGAGCTCTTTCGACCGTGCGATTGAGCACATGGATATTGCGAAAGCCGCGCTGGACGAGGGCGACGATCACTGCGCGGCTTGCCCCGCCAGCGCCATAGACGACCGCGGTGTCGAGGTTCTGCCAGTTCGGGCTCTTCTCATCGAGATTGGCGGCAAAGCCATAGGCGTCCGTGTTCGTCGCTTTCAGCTTGCCATCTTCGCGCCAGAGTGTGTTCGCCGCACCGATATAGTTCGCGGTTTCATCGACCTCGTCGGCGAGTGCAAAGGCGCGTTCCTTGTGAGGGATCGTGATGTTGCCACCGACGAACTCCGACGACTGGGCTTTCAGTTTCACCATAAAGGCTTCGAAATCTTCCGGAGCTACGTCAACGGCGCGATAGCTTCCTTTAATGCCCTGGCGTTTCAGCCAGGTTCCGTGAATGAGCGGCGACTTCGAATGGTTGATGGGATGGCCGGCGACGAATGCGTGCATGGTTAATGTTTCACGTGAATCAGCGGGGGATGATGGCGAGTTCCCTGAGTGCGGCCAGCAGCGGCAGCATGGGCAGGCCTATGATGGTGAAGAAGTCCCCCTCGACCTTCTCGAACAATTGCTGCCCCAGACCTTCATAGCTGTAGGCGCCGACAGTCAGCAAGACCTTCGACCCGGCATTGGCAATATAGGAGTCGAGAAATGCGTCGGTGAAATCGCGAAAGGTCAGATCGGCGACGGAGATGTGTTTCCAAACTTCCTCGCCATTCCTCACAATGGAAATAGCACTCGAAAGGCGGTGTGTCCTTCCCCTCATAGAGCGTAGCTGCTCGCGTGCCATTTCGACGGAAGTGCATTTGTGGAAAAGTCGTCCGTCCATCGACATGACCTGATCGGACCCGATCACAAAGGCATCGGCGTGTCTGTTCGCCACGTCTTCTGCCTTTGCTTTCGCAAGGGCAGTGGCAACTGCTTCCGGTGTCGCCCCGGCCAAAACGAGAGGTGCTTCGATTTCGCGTTCATTGATCCGTGCCGGATCTGCTGCAAAGGTCAGCCCCGCGGCCTCCATCAATTGCTTGCGGAACGGTGACCCGGAGGCGAGAATCAATTTTGGTTCTGCTGTCATGGAGATTGGGCCTCATCTTTCGGGGGGCAGTCGAATCGCGGTTTTCTCGCATTGGCACGGTCGGTTGACAACAGAGACTATGGGAACAGGCCAAAATTCCCGCGCGTTAATCATCCGTTAGCAATTGGACTGTAGGGTCCAGGGTGCAGTCGTTCGAGAAGCGATTCTGTGTGAGGCAAGCTCTGTCGTCATTTTTCCCCGATAATTCCGGGGGACTGTTGATAAGGCGGGAGAAGGCGGCCCTTTTTTTCAAGGCGGCGGATAGCCCTGTGGGAAACCGCCGATTTATCCACATTTCGGATTCTCCAAAATCAGTTTCGCGGCGAAATCGGGAACTGTGGAGAACGCCTCCGTGTTGACGACTTATGCAGCTCTTATCAACAGGCGTCGCGAACGCCTGATGTCCCCCAAGCTTCTCTGAATCCTCACAGAATCGAAACACCGAACCTTTTTCCTTTTCTGCGTACAAATTTCTTCAGCGATCTTCCTTGTACCCACGGTTCGGTGGATGAGGGTTGCGTCAATTTTAATCCTTGATCCTCACCGACTCTAAGAAATAGAAGCTCTTTAAGAATGAGTTTTTTAGATTGGAGAAGAGCGTGGTTTCAGGAACCCACCGCAAGGTGATCGACGTCTTGGAAGGAAAGACTGTCTCGCCTCCCCCGATCTGGCTGATGAGACAAGCCGGGCGTTATCTCCCCGAGTACAGGGAAACGCGTGCCAAGGCCGGAAGTTTCCTGGATCTTTGTTACACGCCCGATTATGCCGTGGAAGTGACGCTACAACCGATCCGTCGCTTTGGTTTCGACGCAGCCATTCTCTTTTCGGACATCCTTGTCATTCCGGATGCCATCGGTCGTAATGTCCGCTTTGAAGAAGGAAGCGGGCCACAGCTTGATCCGTTAGGCGTTGACGAGATCGACTCGGTGGTGAAGAGCGAGTTAGGGTCTAAACTTGATCCTGTCTATGAGACGTTAAGGCGTTTGCGCGCCGAACTACCCGCCGAAACGACGCTTCTCGGTTTCTGCGGTGCGCCCTGGACGATCGCCACGTATCTGATTGCCGGCCACGGAACGCCGGATCAGGCACCAGCGCGGCTTTTTGCCTATCGCCATCCAAAGGCTTTCGAAAGGCTTCTCGATCATATCGCCGATCTCTCGGCGGAGTATCTGGTTCGCCAGATCGATAGCGGCGCGGATGCCGTGCAGATTTTCGATTCGTGGGCGGGCGTCCTGGGCGAAGTGGAGTTCGACCGTTACGCCGCTCGTCCTGTGCGCCGGATTATCGACAAGGTCCGGGCTCAGCGACCGGGTGCGAAAATTATCGCTTTTGCCAAAGGCGCGGGATATCTATTGAAGACGTATCGTCAGGATACGGGAGCGGAGGCCATCGGGCTCGATTGGTCGGTGCCGCTTTCCTTTGCCAAGGAGTTGCAGAAGGACGGTGCCGTGCAGGGTAATCTCGACCCGATGCGCATGGTGGCGGGCGGACAGGCTCTCGATGAGGGCATCGACGCAATCCTCCAGGCGCTGGGCTCCGGTCCGCTGATCTTCAATCTTGGCCATGGAATCACGCCGCAGGCTGATCCCGAGAACGTGACTCGGCTCGTGAGACGAGTTCGCGGGGGTGCCGCTTGAGCGAGGCGCGCAAACCGGCGGGGTCAAAGGTGGCGTTGCGCGCTGGTGTGGCGCTTGCGATCTTCCTGGCGATCGGTTTTGCCCTGTTTGCGGCCGACGCGCAGAATCGCTATCTCTGGGTCAAGGCTCTTCACGTCATTGCCGTCATCTCCTGGATGGCGGGAATGCTCTACATGCCGCGTCTGTTCATCTACCATCTCGACCACGAGATTGGTTCGCCGGCGTCAGAGACGTTCAAGGTGATGGAGCGGCGCTTGATGTCGATCATCATGACGCCGGCGATGGTCCTGACGTGGATTTTCGGTCTCTGGATGGCAATCGAGATCTACGGCTTTAACGGTGGATGGCTTCACGCGAAGCTGCTGGCGGTTTTCGCGCTTTCAGGCGTTCACGGCTATTTCGCCAAGGCCGTTCGGCGATTCGGTGCTGATGATCGCTTCGGGACCTCCCGTAGCTGGCGGATCATGAACGAGGCGCCGACGCTTTTGATGATTGTCATCGTTATCCTCGTTATCGTAAAGCCTTTCGCCTGATTTCTCGCCAATTTTGCCCCTCCCCCTTGCGAGGGGCTCAGCGAAGCGCTATTTTCCGCGCATCTCTTCCGAGGTGACGGGCTCATTGAGCCGGACGAACGCGTCCGGCGACCGCATATCGCCCCGTCCGGTTCTCCCCTTTTATTCGTGTGGTTATTCATGGCTGAAATGAAGCTTCAGGAGCTTAAGAACAAGACCCCAACCGACCTGCTCGCCTTTGCAGAGTCGCTGGAGGTCGAGAACGCGAGCACGATGCGCAAACAGGAACTGATGTTTGCGATTCTGAAGATGCTGGCCACACAGGAGGTCGAGATTATCGGCGAAGGTGTCGTCGAAGTTCTTCAGGACGGCTTCGGCTTCCTGCGTTCGGCGAACGCGAACTATCTACCCGGTCCCGACGATATCTACATCTCGCCTTCGCAGATCCGTCGTTTCTCGCTCAAGACCGGTGATACGGTCGAAGGCCCGATCCGTGGGCCAAAGGAAGGCGAGCGTTATTTCGCGCTTCTGAAGGTCAATACGATCAATTTTGATGACCCGGAAAAGATCCGTCACAAGGTTCACTTCGATAACCTGACGCCGCTCTATCCGAATGAACGCTTCAAGATGGAATTGGATGTTCCGACCTCGAAGGATCTTTCGCCGCGCGTCATCGATCTGGTGGCACCGCTCGGCAAGGGCCAGCGCGGCCTGATCGTTGCGCCGCCGCGCACGGGTAAGACGGTTCTGTTGCAGAACATCGCGCATTCGATCACCGCCAACCATCCTGAATGCTATCTGATCGTTCTTCTGATTGACGAACGTCCGGAAGAAGTGACCGACATGCAGCGCTCGGTTCGTGGCGAGGTGGTTTCGTCGACCTTTGATGAACCCGCAACCCGCCACGTTCAGGTTGCTGAAATGGTCATCGAGAAGGCCAAACGCCTGGTGGAGCATGGTCGTGATGTCGTCATTCTGCTCGATTCGATCACGCGACTGGGTCGCGCGTATAACACCGTTGTTCCCTCGTCCGGCAAGGTTCTGACGGGTGGTGTGGATGCCAACGCCCTGCAGCGGCCGAAGCGTTTCTTCGGCGCAGCCCGCAATATCGAGGAAGGCGGCTCGCTGACCATCATCGCGACAGCGCTCATCGATACGGGCAGCCGCATGGACGAAGTCATCTTTGAAGAATTCAAGGGCACCGGCAACTCTGAAATTGTTCTCGACCGCAAGGTTGCCGACAAGCGCATCTTCCCGGCCATGGACATTCTGAAGTCAGGGACCCGAAAGGAAGACCTCCTGGTACCGCGACAGGATCTGCAGAAGATTTTCGTTCTGCGCCGTATCCTCGCGCCAATGGGGACCACCGACGCCATCGAGTTCCTGATCGACAAGCTCAAGCAGACGAAGAACAACGGCGACTTCTTCGAGTCCATGAATACCTGATCTGCCCGAGGTCTGGCTTAGCTTAAGGAGTCAATTGCGGTCGGTGCCGCGATTGACTCTTTTGCGTTTTGACACCAGAACCCCCGCGACGTGAAATTCCTGCTGTTGAAAAGCAAGAGCCTGGCTCCTGCTGGTGTTTGAACGGATCCCATGGCTGACCATGACACAATCTTCGCGCTGTCGAGCGGCGGCTTGCCCGCCGGCGTGGCGGTCGTGCGTGTGTCAGGTTCCGCGACCGGGGACGCCCTGAGAGCCCTATGCGGGAAAGTTCCGCCGGCACGTGTGGCGACACTGATGAAGGTCTGTGCCGCAGACGGAGAGGAGCTTGACCGGGGACTCATTCTCTTCTTTCCGGGACCTGCATCTTTCACCGGCGAGGACTGTGCGGAGCTGCAATTGCATGGAAGCCGCGCGGTGGTCGCAGCTGTTCTTCAGACGCTTGGAGAGCAACCCGGTCTGCGTCAGGCGGAGGCCGGTGAATTTGCCCGGCGTGCTTTTGAAAGCGGCAAGATGGATCTCGTCGAGGCCGAGGGTCTCGCGGAACTTGTTCAGGCCGAGACGGCGTCTCAGCGTCGGCTGGCAAAGTATCTCGCTGATGGTCATCTGTCTCGGCGCTACGATTTTTGGATGACGAGACTTTCAGAATCTCGCGCTTTGATTGAGGCGGAACTTGATTTCGCGGATGAGAGTGACATCCCGGGATCGGTATCCGATCGGGTCTGGCACGATGTGGAGCGTCTGGCGCAGGAGATCGAGGCTGCGCTTTCCGATCACGTGGCGGAGATCGTACAGGACGGCTTTCGTGTTGTGATCGCCGGTCCACCCAATGCAGGGAAGTCCAGTCTCTTGAATGTTCTCGCTCAGCGCGACGTCGCCATTGTGACGGACATTGCCGGGACGACGCGAGATGTTCTGTCTGTCAATCTGGACCTGGACGGGATGAAGATCGTCGTTTACGACACCGCCGGCTTGCGCGACACGGCAGACCCCGTGGAGCGTATCGGAATCGAGCGGGCGCGGGCGACCATTGCCACATGCGATCTGGTCCTCTATCTTTCGGAGAGTGGCGATCCACCGCCGCCGGAACTTGTAGAGTCTCTCGGTGGTTCTACCGAGGTGCTCGCGGTGCGGACCAAGGAAGATACAAAGGGTTCCTCGGCCTCTGTCGCGGATTATGAAATATCGGCCCTTACCGGCGCGGGCATCGATTCACTTCTGAAACGAATTTCCCTTAAGGCGTCGGAGGCTGTTCGCGGCGGGCAGTTTGTGACACCTCTTTTGATTCGGCATCGAAATCATCTCGTCGCAGCGGTTGCCAATCTGCGTGAATCTCTCGAGGCTGAGGGCTACCCTTTGGAGCTTCGTGCGGAGATGTTGCGAAGGGCCGCCGATGAACTCGCGCATCTGACGGGCCGGGTTACGCCGGATGCGCTGTTAGGGCTGATCTTTTCACAGTTTTGCGTCGGCAAATAATGGGGCGACCCAGCCGACTTTCGATTCAGGAACGAAACGATGACAAGTATCGATTTTGACGTGATAGTCGTCGGCGGTGGCCACGCGGGCTGCGAGGCCGCGTCGGCCTCTGCCAGAAGTGGCGCGAACACCCTGCTCTTGACGCATCGGGCGGATACGATCGGGGCAATGTCCTGCAATCCCGCGATTGGTGGCCTCGGAAAAGGTCATCTCGTCCGCGAAATTGATGCCTTGGACGGTTTGATGGGGCGGGTAGCGGACCAAGCCGGCATCCAGTTCCGTATCCTGAACAGAAAGAAGGGCCCAGCGGTTCGGGGCCCGCGGACACAGGCTGATCGCGGACTTTATAAGCGCCACATGCAGGCGTCGATCCGCGAGACAGTTGGTGTGACGGTGTGGGAAGGTGACGCATTCGATCTCCTGGTGGAGGGGAACGTCATCAAGGGCGTCGAGACCGCGGATGGGCGGAAAATTGCCAGCCGGGCGGTGGTGATTACCACTGGCACCTTTCTTCGGGGTTTGATTCACATCGGAAACGAAAAGACGCCGGCGGGTCGTGTTGGAGAGGCGCCCAGTGTCGGGCTCTCCGCGCGTTTCGAACGGCTAGGCATTCGGCTGGGGCGTTTGAAGACCGGGACTCCGGCGCGTTTGGATGGCAGGACTATTGCCTGGGACCGGATCGGCGTCCAGGAGGCGGACCCCGAGCTTGTGCCATTCTCGTTTATGACGGAGCGTATCACCAATCCCCAGGTTGCCTGCGGGGTGACGAGAACGACAGACGAGACACACCGGATCATCCGCGATAATATCCATCGCTCTGCGATGTATTCGGGTGAGATCAAAGGTGTCGGGCCGCGCTATTGCCCCTCCATCGAGGACAAGATTGTCCGATTTGGGGACAGAGATGGACATCAGATCTTTCTGGAGCCGGAGGGACTGGACGACGACACGGTTTATCCCAACGGAATTTCGACCTCCTTGCCAGTGGACGTGCAGGAGGCCTTCATTCGCAGTATTCCCGGGCTTGAATCTGTCCGGATTAAGCAGCCCGGCTACGCGATTGAATACGACTTCGTGGATCCGACGCAGCTTGATCAGCGGCTGGCTTTGCGTCAGGCGGAAGGATTGTTCCTGGCCGGCCAAATCAATGGAACGACGGGCTACGAGGAAGCCGGCGCGCAGGGTCTGGTCGCCGGAGTAAATGCTGCGCGTTGTGCGACAGGGCGTGAATCTGTGAAGTTCAGCCGGACTGACTCCTACATTGGCGTAATGATCGACGATCTGATCAGCTTTGGTGTGACCGAGCCATACCGCATGTTTACCTCGAGGGCTGAATACCGCCTGTCGCTCCGCGCAGATAATGCGGACCAACGACTGACACCTTTGGCGATCTCTCTTGGTATTTGTGGTGAGGAGCGGGAGGAGCGCTTTATGCAGTTTGCTTCGGCGCTCGCGTCGGGGCGCCAGCTGCTGCAGACGCATGTGATTACGCCCAACGAAGCAGAGCCATTTGGTCTGGTGCTTAACAAGGACGGTGTTCGTAGAAGTGCATATGAACTGCTGGCCAGGCCCGATTTCGAGTTTGACGACGCAGAAAGGATCTGGCCAGAGCTGAGCGACTTGGAGCCGCGCACCAAGGAGGCCCTGAAAATAGAAGCCGGCTATGCCGTGTATATGGATAGGCAGGCGGCGACGATCGCAGACATCCGGCGCGACGAGGCGCGTGTGATACCGGAAGGGTTTTCTTTCGAAGGGATCTCGGGGCTCTCTAATGAGCTTGTCTTAAAGCTTAATAGAATCAAACCTTTAAACGTCGCACAAGCGGCTTCTATTGAAGGTATGACACCTGCGGCTCTCGCTCTGATCCTGGTGCATTTGCGAAAACGTTCCGACAGCATGGTGGACCGGAGAGCCCAGGTACAATGATGGAGAGTCGATCCCTTCAGATAGACGGATTGCGTGTTTCACGTGAAACCAACGCCAAACTGCAGGCGTTTGCAGAGCTTTTCCATAAGTGGGCAAGAGCGATCAATCTGGTTGCGCCGTCAACGGCCGGTGACTTGTGGAGTCGGCATATTGCGGACAGTGCTCAGCTCTACGCCCTCAATCCGGGTGCCCGGACCTGGATCGATCTCGGAAGCGGCGGAGGATTTCCCGGCATCATAACCGGAATTCTCCTGGCGGAAGTCGGTGAGGGCTGGGTCCATCTGGTTGAAAGCAACCAGAAAAAAGCTTCGTTCCTTCGTAACGCCATTTTGCACACGGGTGCACGCGCGTCTGTCCACGCGGTCCGGATTGAAGAGGCTCCCTGGGAAATAGAGCGATGCGACGCTATTTCTGCCCGCGCACTGGCAACGCTCTCCATGCTGTGCGATTACGCGCATCCGTGGGTGCAGCGTAACCCTCAGACGCGACTTTTCTTGCATAAAGGCCGGGATTACAGCCGAGAGATCAATGAGGCGCGTAGCAGTTGGAGCTTCGATCTGGTAAAACATTCCAGTCAGATCGAACGGGAGTCGGTCATTCTCGAGATCTCGAATCTGGCGCCCCAGCTTTAGCGAGACCTGAAATGGCGATGAACGGGTACAGAAATCGGATCATAACCGTTGCAAATCAGAAAGGTGGAGTCGGAAAGACAACCACCGCGATCAATTTGGCAACGGCTCTTGCCGCTATTGGTGAGAAAGTGCTGATTGTTGACCTGGATCCGCAGGGCAATGCCAGCACCGGCTTGGGTATCGGCCGGAAAAATCGCGAACACTCTTCCTATGATCTGCTCATGGGAACCCATTCGGTGGCTGAGACCGTTCAGGAAACTGCGGTGCCGAACCTGCATATCATTCCATCGACAATGGATCTGCTCGGTATCGAGATGGAAATCTCGCAGTCCAGCGACCGCGTGTTTCGTCTGCGAAAGGCTCTGATCTCGACGCAGGCTTTTGAGTACTCCTATATTCTTGTCGATTGCCCTCCCAGCTTCAATCTCCTGACGATGAACGCGATGGCGGCGGCACATTCGGTTCTGGTGCCCCTGCAGTGCGAATTCTTTGCACTCGAAGGGCTGAGCCAACTACTTGAAACTGTTTCACAAATTCGCTCTACGGTAAATCCGCAGCTCGATATCCAGGGGATCGTGCTGACAATGTTTGATGCGCGAAACAATCTTGCGCAGCAGGTCGTCAACGATGTGCGCACGCATCTGGGTGAAAAAGTCTATCACACGCTGATCCCGCGAAATGTCCGAGTGTCCGAGGCGCCCTCGTATGGCAAACCTGCGATCCTTTATGATCTCAAGTGCGCGGGGAGTCAGGCCTATTTGCAACTCGCGTCGGAAGTCATTCAGCGAGAGCGCCAGCGGCTGGCGGCGTAATTGTAACGGAGGTGTAATAGTCTGGCGATGGAAGAAGATCATTCGAAGCGCCGTCTTGGCCGGGGACTTGCTGCTCTGATTGGCGAGATGGACCAACCGATTCCGATGGGAGCCGGCGGCGCCGCCACGAGCCGCGTCAGCGCGGACCGGCAGGTGCCGATCGAACATGTGGTGCGTAACCCGCGCAATCCCCGCCGAAGCTTCGACGAGGCCGAGCTGCAGGAGCTTGCCTCTTCCATCCGTCAGCATGGCATTGTGCAGCCTGTCGTGGTGCGCACCATTGCTGGCGGTCAGTATGAAATCATCGCGGGTGAGCGGCGTTGGCGTGCCGCGCAGCTCGCCGGTTTTGCCGAAATACCCGTCATCGTGCGCGACGTGGACGACAGGACTGCGCTTGAGCTTGCGATCGTCGAGAACGTCCAGCGTTCCGATCTCAATCCGCTCGAAGAGGCGCTCGGCTACGAACAGCTGATCGCCGAACATGGCTATACCCAGAACGATCTCGGCGAAATCATCGGCAAGAGCCGCAGTCATGTCGCAAACAGCCTTCGTCTGCTGAAACTGCCGGATGAGGTGCGCGACATGCTGTCCTCGGGCACATTGTCGGCCGGACATGCGCGTGCGCTGATCCCCACGTCCAATCCCGTCATGCTGGCTAGGACCGTGGTGGCCAAGGGCATGTCGGTGCGTGACACGGAGCGGCTGGCGCAAAACGATATCAAGGCGCAGGAGAATCCGGGTCTTTCCGGCCCGAAGGCGCGCGACAACAAGGACGCCGACACGCTGGCGCTGGAGAAATCGCTCTCTGACGCGCTGGGGCTCGATGTCTCCGTCAGTCACAAGGCGACCGGCGGTTTCGTGAAGATCTCCTACAAGACACTCGATCAGCTGGAAGAGATTTGCCGTCTTCTTGAGCGGCGCTAGGCGGCTGACACGCTGACGGATGCGTTGAGGACCACGGGTCCGTCAGAGTGTATCAGCTTGAATCTCGACTTCTCATCGAACGGGCTACATCTCCACGTGTCGGATGCACCCTTCCCTCTCAGGTGTCTGTTTTCACCGTCTTGCGATGGACTGCTGCGTCAGCGACAGCAGAAGCTGCGCGGCGACGCTTTGCGCTATCTGAGGGTTCTTCTGGCTGGTGAGGACCATCGTCTGAAGCCGGGATAGCTCTCTGGAGAGTTTTGGCGCGGTCCAGACGCCGAGCGCCTGCGTTATCACGTTTCGCCGCTTGAAAAAGATGTGTTTCCCATGGGTCTGGATAACCTGGCTCGCGGGCTGGCGGGAGCGATCCATTTCTGCGCGTAGAGAATCCAGCATCTGGAACTGCCTGAGCACGGCGTTCAGCACCTGATAGATGGCTGTCTTTGCTGAAATGAGGGCTTCAAGCGCCGCAATCATCGCGTTGGCGTCTCCGCCGAGAAGAGCATCGATGAGGTTATCGAGCGACGTTTCGCTGACGTCGCCGATAATATCCAGCACGTGCTGCTCTTCTATCTGCGGATCATGGGTGCAATAAAGCGCCAGCTTTCTGATCTCGCCGCGACTGGCGCGGCGATCACCGCCGAGATTGTCGAGGAGCCTTGCGCGCGCGGCGGGCGCGATACGTTGGCCCGTTTCCTTGAGAATGTCGTCGATGAGGCCGTTGAGGCTCGCCTGATCGTCTGCATAGCAGGGAACAGACGCGACAGAACGGGCTGCGTCTGCGGCTTTGCGCAGCGCAGCTCCCTTTTTCAGGTCGCCGGCCTCGATGATCAGGTATGCGTCGAGCGGATCGCTGGTAGCCAGGGTCGTCACGCCATCGACCAGGGCCTTTTCGTTCGCGGCATTTCTCACCCAGACGAGCTTTTCCCCGCCGAAGAGGCCTATGCTCTGCATCTCTTCGACCAGCCGTCCGGGTGTCTTCTGAAGGTCGGCGGCGTCGATCTTGGTAACCGAGAAGGGATCGGTGAGTGACACGCCCGTGCGTGCCGCTGCTGCTTCCGCCCGCTCGGCGACCAGGCCGCGGTCCGGCCCAAAGATGACGATGATGCGCGGCAGTGCCGAGCCGGACCGTAAGAGGCGTTCGAACTCCTGCGGTTTCAGCTCGGACATGATGGAATCACTTCGACAGGGCCGTTGCGATGTCGAGCTTCAACACCTCGGCGAGTTCGCGCGCTGCGCGGTCCTCTGCGTCGCGAATGGCGCGAATCTGGGCAAATTGCTGGCTCGTATAATCGAGCTGGGCGTCCATGCGCTGGGTGCCCTTCTTAACCAGCTTTCCGTCACGCGTCAGGGTGTATGCGGCAATGAGTGTAACACGCCCAGGCTGTGGAAGATTGGAGGAAATCTGCGACAGATAGTTCGTATTGGTGGAGCTGACATGCAGCTCCAGCTGATAAACAGGGTTGGCCGGTTCGCCAGCGCCACCCGCCAGGAGGAAGAACAACTGGTTGCGCACCGCCTGCTCAGGGCGGTTCTTCGGTTCCGAAATTCCCACGCTCGCCAGTGAATCAGTGAGCCCCGCCTTGCCATAGAGCGGCTGAACCTGGCAGGCGCTCAGCGCAAGTGCCGAGGCCGCCAGAGCCGCTCCCAGAAAAGCGCGTCGAAACAATGGGTTATCAAACGACGACATTGACGATCCTTTGCGGTACGACGACGATCTTCTTGGGTGTGGCGCCAGCCAGAGCGGCGGTCACGAAATCAAGCCCGAGGACAGCAGCCTCAACTTCACTCTGGGACGCGTCGCGCGCGATTGTCAATTCGCCGCGCTTCTTGCCGTTGACCTGAACCGGCAGCGTCACGGTGTTCTCGACGACGAGGCTTTCCAGATAGGCCGGCCAGGGCGCGTCGGAAACGAGTCCGGAGCAGCCGATTTCCTTCCAGCATTCTTCCGCCAGATGCGGCATGATTGGGGCGAAGAGCTGCACCAGGATCTGCGTGGCCTCACGCAGGGCGCCTGCATAGGCTTCATCGACCTTTTCGTTGGCGATCTTGGTCAGCGGTGCGGCAAGAGCGTTCACCAGTTCATAGACGCGGGCCACGGCCTTGTTGAAGCCCAAACGGTCGTAGTCGTTGGCGACGGCTTGCAGCGCCTTGTGAGCGGCCTGCGAGACCGGCAGTGCATCGCCTGACGTCGCGGGCGCCGGGTTCACGGCGCGCAAGGCCGGCGCAGCTTCCGAAACCAGACGCCAGATGCGCTGGACGAAGCGATGCGCAGCTTCCACGCCGGCTTCCGTCCAGATCACGTCGCGCTCCGGCGGCGAGTCGGAGAGCATGAAGAAGCGGGCCGTATCGGCGCCGTAGGAGGCGATGATATCGTCCGGATCCACGACGTTCTTCTTCGACTTCGACATCTTTTCGATCGAGCCGATCGTGACTTCCTCGCCAGTGGTGACATGGAAGGCACGGCGGGTTCCGTCCGCCTCTTCCAGGCGGATTTCCGAGGGCTGGACCCAGGTGCCATTGCTGCCTTCGCCGAGCTTGTAGGTTTCATGCACGACCATGCCCTGCGTGAAGAGACCCTTGAAGGGCTCCTTCAGGTTCACGTGGCCTGTTTCGCGCATGGCGCGGGTGAAGAAGCGCGAATAGAGCAGATGCAGGATCGCGTGCTCAATGCCGCCGATATACTGGTCGACCGGCAGCCAGGCGTCGGCTGTCTCAGTGATCACCGGTTCCTGGGCATGTGGCGCGGTAAAGCGGGCGAAATACCAGGACGAATCGACAAAAGTGTCCATCGTGTCCGTCTCGCGCCGCGCGTCCTTGCCGCAATGCGGGCATTTTACGTTGCGCCACGTCGGATGACGGTCAAGCGGATTGCCCGGCTTGTCGAAATTGATGTCGTCGGGCAGCTGGACCGGCAGGTCCTTCTTCGGAACCGGAATGACGCCGCACTCATCGCAATGGATGACCGGGATCGGGCAGCCCCAATAGCGCTGGCGCGAAATGCCCCAGTCGCGCAGGCGGAAATTCACCTTGCGCTCGGCCTGCGGCTTGCCGCCCAGCAGCGTGGCGCTGAGACGGTCGGCGACCTCCTGGAAGGCATCCGTCGTCGACTTGCCGTCCAGGAAGCGGGAATTGATCATCACGCCATCGCCGTCAAAAGCTGTGTCGCCAACGGTAAACGTCGCCGCATCCGCGCCCTCAGGCATGACGACCGGCACGACCGGCAGACCATATTTGCGGGCGAAATCCAGGTCGCGCTGGTCACCGGAGGGGCAGCCGAAGATGGCGCCCGTGCCGTATTCCATCAGCACGAAATTGGCGACATAGACCGGCAATTCCCATGCGGGGTCGAAAGGATGACGGACCTTCACGCCCGTATCCATGCCCTTCTTTTCAGCGGTTTCAAGCGCTGCCAGCGACGTACCGGCGCGGCGGCATTCCTCGGCGAAGTCGGCAACGGCCGGGTTGCTTGCGGCGACATACTTTGCCAGCGGGTGGTCGGCAGCAATCGCCAAGAACGACGCACCGAAGAGAGTATCGGGACGGGTCGTGTAGACGGTGACGTCGCGGAATTCTTCCGGCAGTTCGTTGCCGACGGTTTCCCAGCGCAGAGTCAGGCCCTCCGAGCGGCCGATCCAGTTCTTCTGCATCAGGCGGACCTTTTCCGGCCACTGGTCGAGTTCGTCCAGCGAATCGAGCAGGTCCTGCGAGAAGTCGGTGATCTTGAAGAACCATTGCGTCAGTTCGCGCTGTTCTACCAGCGCGCCGGAACGCCAGCCGCGGCCGTCGATGACCTGCTCGTTGGCGAGTACGGTCTGGTCGACCGGGTCCCAGTTCACCTTGGACTGCTTGCGGTAGACGAGGCCCTTTTCCAGAAAGTCCAGGAAGAGGCTCTGCTGGCGCTGGTAATATTCCACGTCGCAGGTCGCGAATTCGCGCGACCAGTCCAGCGACAGACCCATGGATTTCAGCTGGCCGCGCATGGTGGCGATATTGGCGTAGGTCCATTCCTTGGGATGGATCTTGTTCTGCATGGCGGCATTTTCAGCGGGCATACCGAAGGCGTCCCAGCCCATCGGGTGGAGCACGTTGTAGCCGCGGGCGCGCTTGTAGCGCGCCACGACGTCGCCCATGGCATAGTTGCGCACATGGCCCATATGGATGCGGCCCGACGGATAGGGGAACATCTCGAGCACGTAATATTTGTCGCGCGGATCGTCGTTGTCGGTTTTGAAAATTGCGCGCTCGTTCCATTCCGCCTGCCAGCGGGGTTCGGCGTCGCGCGGGTTATAGCGTTCTGAGGCCATGATTCGACTGTTCCGGATAGATCAAGAATTTGGGGGCGACCTTCATCACGAATTGCCGGAAGCGTCAAGTTTTTCGGGCATTTCGGTGAGGTTCAGGATCGGAGCGGAGCAAAAAGGAGAACGTTCGAGGTTCCAAATTTGCGCATTGCATCATAAATGGGTGCTGAGGCAGGCAAAGGGAAGTGTGGCATGGAACTTCAGGACAGGCTCAACGCTGTGAAAGCGGAAATCGCGAAGGCTGAAAAGGGTGCGGGCCGCGCGGCGGGCTCAGCCACGCTGGTTGCCGTGTCGAAGACATTCGAGGCGGATGAGATCCGCCCTGCGCTGGAGGCCGGCCAACGGGTCTTTGGCGAGAACAAGGTTCAGGAAGCCAAGGCCAAGTGGCCGGGTCTGCGCGAAGACTTTTCCGGCATCGAACTGCATCTGATCGGGCCGCTGCAATCCAACAAGGCCGGCGACGCCGTAGCGCTTTTCGATGTCATCGAGACGATCGACCGCGAGAAGATTGCCCGCGCCATTGCCGACGAGATGGCGAAGCAGGGCCGCCGTCCTCAGCTTTATGTCCAGGTCAACACAGGCCTTGAGCCGCAGAAGGCCGGCATTGCGCCGGACGACACGGTCGCGTTCGTCAATCTCTGCAGGAACGAATTGTCGCTTCCCGTGGTTGGCCTCATGTGCATCCCGCCGGCGGACGAGAATCCGGGGCCGCATTTCGCGCTTCTCGCCAAGCTTGCCGGCAAGTGCGGGCTTTCGAAGCTCTCCATGGGCATGTCTTCGGATTATCAGACGGCCATCGAATTCGGCGCCACGAGCGTCCGCGTCGGCTCCGCCATCTTCGGCAATCGAGCCTATCAGCAGCACGCATAGGCGAATTCGCATCTATTGGCCTTTTGTCGGGGTTCTTTGACGCTTTTGTGTCGAGTAGACTTTGCCTTCTGAAGCGCGACTGGGACCGCGCCGGGAGGAAATCATGCGTCAAGGATATGATGCCGCCTATGCGGCGTGGAAAACCGATCCGGAAGCTTTCTGGATGCGGCAGGCGGAAGCGATTGACTGGTTCGAAAAGCCGAAAAAGGCATTCGATCCGTCGGCTGGTGTTTACGGACGCTGGTTTCCGGATGGCGTGACGAATACCTGCTACAACGCGCTCGACCGTCATGTTCAGGCGGGTCTCGGCGACCGCAACGCCTTCGTCATCGAAAGCCCGATCACGGGACGCTCTTCGGCCATCACCTATGCGGAAGCTCTGGCGGAAGTGAAGGCGATTGCGCTTGCCATGCGTTCGCTCGGCGTTGAGAAGGGCGATCGCGTCATCATCTACATGCCGATGATCCTGCAGGCCGTGCTTTCCATGCTCGCCTGCGCGCGTCTCGGCGCCGTGCATTCCGTCGTCTTCGGCGGCTTTGCGGGACCGGAACTCGCGACCCGCATCGATGACAGCAAGGCGAAACTCATCGTGTCGGCCAGCTGCGGCATCGAGCCCGGCCGTGTCATTCCCTACAAGCCCATGCTGGATGAGGCGATCGAACTCGCGCATCACAAGCCGGCAGCCTGCCTGGTCTACCAGCGGCCGGAATTGTCGGCACCGCTGACCGAGGGGCTGGACTACGATTTCGAAGCGATGGTGTCTCAGTATCGTGGCGCCGAGATTGACTGCGTTCCCGTGGCCGCGACCGATCCGCTCTATGTGCTCTACACCTCCGGCACGACCGGGCAACCCAAGGGCGTCGTGCGCGACAATGGCGGTCATCTCGTTGCGCTGCACTGGACCATGCGGAATTTCTACGGCGTGAAACCGGGCGAAACCTTCTGGGCGGCTTCCGATATCGGCTGGGTCGTCGGGCATTCCTATATCGTCTATGGGCCGCTGGTTTCCGGCAATACGTCCATCCTGTTCGAAGGCAAGCCAATTGGCACGCCGGATGCCGGGACGTTCTGGAGGGTGATCCAGAAGCACAATGTCGTCTCCTTCTTCACCGCTCCGACGGCGTTTCGCGCCATTCGCAAGGAAGATCCGACAGGCTCGTTCCTCAAGGACATTCCGATGCCGTCGCTGCGAACCCTGTTCCTGGCTGGCGAGCGCGCAGATCCCGATACGATCAAGTGGGCGGAAGAACATCTCAAGGTGCCGGTGGTTGATCACTGGTGGCAAACGGAAACGGGCTGGGTGATTGCCGGCAACCCTGCGGGGCTTGGCCTGCTGCCGGTCAAATACGGTTCGCCCACGGTCGCAATGCCGGGCTATGACGTGCAGGTTCTCGATGATGCGGGCCACGCCGTGCCGGCGGGCACGCTGGGCAATGTTGTCGTGAAACTTCCCCTGCCCCCAGGCAGCCTGCCAACGCTGTGGAATGCGGACGAGCGGTTCCGGCACGCCTATCTCGAGGAGTTTCCGGGTTACTACAAGACGGCGGATGCCGGCTATATCGATGAGGACGGCTATCTCTTCATCATGGCGCGCACGGACGACATCATCAATTGCGCCGGTCATCGGCTTTCGACGGGGGCGATGGAAGAGGTCTGCGCCAGCCATCCGGATGTGGCGGAGGCCGCTGTCATCGGGGTGCAGGACGATATCAAGGGCCAGGTTCCCTGCGGTTTCCTCGTGCTCAACAGCGGCGTGACGAAGCCGGAGCGGACGATCGAAAAGGAAGTGATTGATCTCGTGCGCCATCACATCGGTCCGGTCGCGGCCTTCAAACTCGCGACCTGCGTCAAGCGCCTGCCGAAGACCCGCTCCGGCAAGGTGCTGCGCGGCACGATGCAGAAGATCGCCGACGGTGAGACATGGAAAATGCCGGCGACGATTGAAGACCCAGCGGTGCTCGGTGAAATCGAGGCAGCGCTGAAGGCACATGGACTGCCGCATCCGCACGTCCTGTAGGGATGCCTTGTAAGACGGGACGCACGCTCGGTTTCACGTGAATCAGCCTCTTTCAGCCAACAAAAACCCGGCTCGACGGCCGGGTTTCTTTTCTCCGTGCTGTGAAACAGCTCAGAAATTATCGTCTTCGTCTTCGTCGTTGTGGGTCGATTTCAGCGACTTGAGCTTGGCAAAAACGGCGTCCGCATCGAGCGACTTTTCTTCCGGCGCATCGTCGCCGTAAGGATAGCGCTCGGTTTCGCGTGCCGGCTGCAGCGTCGCGCCGAGCTCTTCGGCGGTCGGCAGCGGACGGCCCTTCGAGGCCTTTTCGACTTCAAGGTCAAGATCGATCTGCGAGCAGAGGCCGAGCGTGACCGGGTCCATGGCGGCGAGGTTTGCCGAGTTCCAGTGGGTGCGCTCGCGGATCTGCTGGATGGTCGACTTGGTGGTGCCGACGAGACGCGAAATCTGTGCGTCCTTCAGTTCCGGATGGTTGCGCACGAGCCAGAGAATGGCGTTCGGGCGGTCCTGGCGCTTGGAGACCGGCGTGTAACGCGGACCCTTGCGCTTGGATTCCGGCACGCGAACCTTCGGGTCGGAGAGTTTCAGCTTATGGGCCGGGTTAGCTTCGGCGCGGGCGATTTCCTCGCGCGACAGCTGGCCGGTGGAGATCGGATCGAGACCCTTGATGCCCTGTGCGCTTTCGCCGTCGGCGATGGCTTTCACTTCCAGCGGGTGCAGCTTGCAGAACTGCGCGATCTGCTCGAAAGACAGGGCAGTATTGTCGACGAGCCAGACGGCGGTCGCCTTGGGCATCAGCAATTGTTGGGCCATGCATAGAGTCCTTCAGTCGTCCGCGCCGGTGTCGCGGGCCGTGGTAGTACCACTCTTGATTTCCGGGATATGCGAGTTCCTATAGCGGTTTTGACGCATAATTGCAATTCGGCTTACGACAAATGACCAAAGTCGCATTGATAGCTTGATTTTAGATGATAAAACTCGAATTCGAACGGGTCGGAGGTTGCCCGTCGCTGACAGGGAGGGATAGCTAACCCTCGAGTTCAGCAACAGGATTCGCGTGATGCCCATCGGGATCGTCTCAAGGCGAGCGGGCAGCCACGTTTGCGAGGAGTTTCGGAGGAGCGTTCATGTCAGGCACGACCTATCCCGTATTGAAGGCCGCGAAGTCGCGGACCTTGATCGACAACGACAAGTATCTGAAGTGGTACAAGGAAAGCTCCGACAATCCGGAGAAGTTCTGGGCCAAGCACGGCACCCGGATCGACTGGTTCAAGCCTTTCACCAAGGTCAAGAACACGTCCTTTACCGGCAGGGTCTCGATCAAGTGGTTCGAGGACGGGATCACCAACGTCGCCTATAATTGCATCGACCGCCATCTCGTCTCGCGCGGCGATCAGGTCGCCATCATCTGGGAAGGCGACAACCCCTATGACGACAAGAAGATCACCTATCGCGAGCTTTACGATCAGGTCTGCCGCCTCGCGAACGTTCTGAAGTCTAACGGCGTCAAGAAGGGCGACCGTGTCACCATCTATATGCCGATGATCCCGGAAGCGGCCTATGCCATGCTCGCCTGCGCGCGCATCGGCGCAATCCACTCGATCGTGTTTGGTGGCTTCTCGCCCGATGCACTGGCCGGCCGTATCATCGACTGCCAGTCGACCTTTGTCATTACCGCAGACGAAGGCCTGCGCGGCGGCAAGACGGTTCCGCTCAAGCACAACACGGACCTTGCGATCGAAATTGCGTCGCGTTCCGGCGTCGAGGTCGACAAGGTTCTCGTCGTCCGCCGCACGGGCGCGAAGACCGAATGGTTCGAGACGCGCGACATCTGGTATCACGAGGCGACCAAGGCCGCGAAGCCGGATTGTCCGCCGGCCAAGATGAAGGCCGAAGACCCTCTCTTCATCCTCTACACATCCGGTTCCACGGGCAAGCCAAAGGGTGTGCTGCACACGACGGGCGGCTATCTCGTCTATGCCTCGATGACGCATCAATATGTCTTCGACTACCAGGACGGCGACATCTACTGGTGCACGGCCGATGTGGGTTGGGTCACGGGCCATTCCTACATCGTCTATGGGCCGCTGGCGAATGGCGCGACCACGCTGATGTTCGAAGGCGTGCCGAACTATCCGGATGCCGGGCGTTTCTGGGACGTCGTGGACAAGCACAAGGTCAACATCTTCTATACGGCGCCGACCGCGATCCGCGCGCTGATGGGCGCCGGCGATCATTTCGTGAAGCGTTCCTCGCGCTCGTCGCTGCGCACGATGGGTTCGGTCGGCGAGCCGATCAATCCGGAAGCCTGGGAATGGTACTACAATGTCGTCGGCGACAAGCGCTGCCCGATCGTCGATACCTGGTGGCAGACGGAAACCGGTGGCATCATGATCACCCCGCTGCCGGGCGCGACGGACCTCAAGCCGGGTTCGGCAACGCGCCCCTTCTTCGGGGTCAAGCCACAGCTTGTCGATTCCGAAGGCAAGGTTCTGGACGGCGCAACCGACGGCAATCTCTGCATCACTGATTCCTGGCCGGGCCAGGCGCGCACGGTCTATGGCGACCATGAGCGTTTCATCCAGACCTATTTCTCCACCTACAAGGGGAAGTATTTCACCGGCGACGGCTGCCGCCGTGATGAGGATGGCTATTACTGGATCACCGGCCGCGTCGATGACGTGATCAACGTGTCGGGCCACCGCATGGGGACGGCGGAAGTCGAATCCGCGTTGGTGTCGCATGATGCCGTGTCGGAAGCCGCCGTCGTCGGCTATCCCCACGATCTGAAGGGTCAGGGTATTTATTGCTATGTGACGCTGATGGTCGGCCACGAGGGCAGCGAGCAGCTCCGCAAGGATCTCGTTGCGCATGTGCGCAAGGAAATCGGGCCGATTGCCTCGCCGGACAAGATCCAGTTCGCACCGGGCCTGCCCAAGACCCGCTCGGGCAAGATCATGCGCCGCATCCTGCGCAAGATCGCCGAGGATGATTTCGGTTCTCTGGGCGATACCTCGACGCTCGCAGATCCGACGGTGGTCGAAGACCTGATCGAGAACCGGCAGAACCGCAAGGGCTGACTTTAATCAGGGCCAGATAGCCAAGACCCGGCCTCGTGCCGGGTCTTTTGCGTCTATCATGACGCGCAGAATGGATGATCCTTGTGGCCGCCGTCGTACGGCTGGACGAGGTTTTCAAGGATGAGCGTGCTTGCTGCATCTTCTCCGTCCTCAAGCCCGAGATTGGCAACGACGCGGCCGAAATACTTGTCGCCGCCGATGTCCGTCAGAAGCACGTGCTTTTGTCCCGTTACCATACCGGAGAGGCGGTTCTTGACGATTTCCGCCCTCACCCGCTCGGTCTCACATCTGGAATGGATTTCCGGGGCATCAATGCCACGCAGGCGCACCAGAACATCGACGCTCTGTTGCGGCCACGGATAGGCGCGGACTTCCACGGTATCGCCGTCCAGGACCCGCAGGACATCCGCCCGGATCGGCCCGTCAACATGACGCGTGGCAAACTCCATGGCCCTGGCGGGTGGTGTCAGGATTAGTAAAAAAGCAGCGGTGAAGGCGATTCGGACCATGAATAGGAATATATACTTATTCTTGGCCTCTGAAAATAGGAATAATTGCCGATTTCAGAAATCGATGGCGCGGCCCTTGATTTCCCAGTCGCCGAAACGGGCCGGATCTGCGCCGCCACGACCGCCGATTTCCTTGGGCTGCTCCGCCTGCTTCTCGGCCTGACGCCGCGCCTCCGCCTCGGCAAGTGCACGCAGAGCTGCCGGCGAAAGCTCCCTCTTCGGTTCCACCGGAGTGTTGGTCGAAGTCTCGATCGGGGCGTGTTCGTCGGTCATCGCAGTCTCATCATATTGAAGTTCAGGCCTCTGATCTCCATCATATAAGGACATTTTCGCCGCAGCAAAAGGACTTGCCTCAGGCGATCGATGTCTCTGAATACGCCGTTACGAGGAACGACGATGAATACGATGAGAACCGCCATGCTGCTCGCCTTCATGACCGCCCTGTTCATGGCGGTCGGATTTGCGCTGGGCGGAAAGACGGGCATGATGATCGCATTCCTGGTAGCGGCGGCGACAAACCTGTTTTCGTGGTGGAATGCCGACAGCATAGTTCTGCGCATGTATGGGGCTCAGGAGGTCGATGCGCAGAGCGCGCCGGAATATTATGGCATCGTGCGTGATCTCGCGCAGCGCGCCAACCTGCCGATGCCGCGCGTCTATATCATCAACTCCGATCAGCCGAACGCCTTCGCGACGGGACGGAACCCGGAGAACGCCGCCGTTGCGGCCTCCGTCGGCCTGCTGAATGCCCTGAGCCGGGAGGAAGTTGCGGGCGTCATGGCGCATGAGCTTGCGCATATCGAGCATCGCGACACGCTGACCATGACGATTACGGCGACGCTCGCCGGCGCCATCTCTATGCTTGGCAATTTCGCCTTCTTCTTCGGCGACCGCCGAGAAAACAACGGTTTCGGCATCGTCGGTACGCTGATTGCCATGATCGTCGCGCCTTTTGCGGCGATGCTGGTGCAGATGGCGATCAGCCGGACGCGCGAATACGAGGCGGATCGCCGCGGCGCGGAAATCTGCGGCCAGCCGCTCTGGCTCGCCTCGGCGCTGCGCAAGATCGAGGCCTATGCGCATCAGGTTCCGAACATGCAGGCGGAGCATAATCCGGCAACCGCGCATATGTTCATCATCAATCCGCTCTCCGGCGAGCGGATGGACAATCTCTTCTCGACGCATCCCAACACCGATAATCGCGTTGCGGAGCTGGAAAAAATGGCCGGCGGGGGTAATTTCGGATCGACGGCGCCGCGCCCGACTGCTAATCCGACCCGCAACGCGCGATCCGTGCCGAGCGTTTCTTCCGGTGCGGGCCGGCCAAACTCATCCAAAGGACTCTGGTCTTGACGTCAAAATCGGTCCGGCAGAAGCCGGGCTCCGCCTCACGTGGCGGCTCCAACGCTCCTGAAAAACCTGGTCTGGCCGCCCGGCAGGCCGCAGCCCGCCTGCTGGCTGCCGTGATCGACAAGAGGGCTTCGCTTGACGGTATGCTCGACCAGACAGGCGGGAACCCCGTCTATCTGGCGCTGTCACCCGCTGATCGGGGTCTTGTGCGGGCGATCCTCAACACGGCGCT
The DNA here is from genome assembly GCA_035565055.1 of Ensifer sp. Lineage (GTDB taxonomy): Bacteria > Pseudomonadota > Alphaproteobacteria > Rhizobiales > Rhizobiaceae > Ensifer_A. The sequence goes on along the minus strand of DATMTA010000130.1, from coordinate 49,812 downwards.
GAGGCATCTGCCGCGCATTGAAGCCATGATCGGTTCGTTGTTGAAGACGCCGCTGCCGGACGGCGCGCGGGCGCTTCAGCATGTTCTGGCGGTCGCAGCGGCGCAGATCCTCTATCTCGACGTGCCGGACCGCGCTGCGGTGGACCTTGCCGTCGAACAGGCCAACGAGGATCCCCGCAACAGGCGCTTTGCCAGCCTCGTCAATGCCCTGCTCCGCCGCCTTTCCTCCGAAAAGGAACGGCTTCTGGCGGAGGTTGGTGCATCCGTGCCGGCGCTTCCCGAGTGGTTTCAGACCCGCCTGAAGGCGATCTACGGGCCAGAGGCAGCGCTCGCCATTGCCGAGGCGCATCTGGCGCCAGCGGCGATCGACCTGACGGTCAAGTCCGATCCGGAAGGCTGGGCGGCGCGGCTGGGCGGCATAGTCTTGCCCACCGGCAGCGTCCGGCTTGCCGATTATGAAGGTTCGGTGGCCGATCTCGAGGGCTATGCGGATGGGCAATGGTGGGTCCAGGATGCCGCCGCTGCCATTCCCGCCAGGCTTTTCGGCGATCTGAAGGGAAAGCGCGTCGTTGATCTGTGTGCGGCTCCGGGCGGCAAGACGGCGCAGTTGATCGAAGCGGGCGCGAAAGTTACCGCGCTCGACATGTCGGCAAACCGTTTGAGGCGTCTGCGCGAGAACCTGGATCGTCTGCAGCTGGATGCGGACCTGATCGAAGGCAATGCCGGCGATTATCAGCCCACGGACCTGTTCGACGCGGCGCTTCTCGATGCGCCCTGTTCCTCGACCGGAACGGCACGGCGGCACCCCGACGTGCCGTGGACGAAGGGGCTGGAGGACGTGCGCAAGCTGGCGGGTGTGCAGGAGCGCCTGCTTCGCCATGCGCTTTCGCTGATCAAGCCGGGTGGTGTGGTCGTTTTTTCCAACTGTTCGCTCGATCCCATCGAGGGCGAGGACATGATCGAGCGTCTGCTTCAGTCCATGCCGACGGTGTCGCGGGTTCCAGTCCCGGCGTCCGTTCTGCCGGGTCTTTTGGAAGCCATCACGTCCAAGGGCGAAGTGCGCACCACGCCCGCAATGCTGAAGCGGGACACGGCGGCTGCAAGCGGAATGGATGGGTTCTACGCCTGTGTCCTGAAGCGCGACAGCTGATGCCAGTTCCTTTTTTGGGTTTGGCTAATTTACCATCAACAGCTCTTCCCGGCGTCCTGAATTGACGCAACGGGAGATTATGCCTAGGAATTCAGTTCGAATGCCCGAATATCTGCGGCGGGGGTGAGCGCCTGAGATATTCGTGCTCTTTTTCACGCAATTCCGAACGCAAAACCGCTCCGCACTTTTGCTGGAATTGCTTCAGAGTTCTGTCAGCATGGCGCCACTCGGCCGCAAGATTCTGTCCACCCTCTACATGAGGAGCGGCATCCGCCAAGTCCATCAGGCGGCAAACGGCGGCGTCTTTCGTTTCCGGCAGACCTTTAGAAAAGCTCCCGAAAAGCTTCTTGTTGCTCCGACGGACCTGCGCGCCTCCGATCCATTCGTGGCCGAGGAAATCTTCAACGGGCGCTTTACGCTGGCCGGCCGCACGCTCGATGCCGGGGACGAATCGGTCTTCGATTTCGACCCGCCCTCGCCCGAGTTCCAGACACGATTGCATTCCTTCGCATGGCTGAGGGACTTTCGCGCGACTAAGAGTGACAAGCATTTCCAGCGCGCGCAGGAAATCGCGCAGGACTGGATCGGCCGTCATCGCTGGCCGGACGACAGCCCGGTGTGGAAACCGCAAACGGCGGCACTCCGCCTCATGTCATGGCTGTCGCATTCGCCGGTCATACTGAAATCGGCGCAGCTCGGCTTTTATCGACGGTTTCTCAAGAGCATCGGGATGCATGTCGATTATCTGCGTTCTGTCGCGCCGACGGCGGGCGACGGGATGGAGATCATGCGGATCCGCATTGCGCTTGCCATGGCGAGCCTTTCGCTGCCGACTACGCTTGCCGTCGTGCAGCGGGCGGGCGCGAACCTGGATCGCGAGCTTGACCGACAGGTTTTGCCCGATGGCGGGCACATCTCGCGCAACCCGCGCGCCATTCTCGATCTCCTGATGGAACTGCTGCCGCTGCGGCAGACCTATGTCAATCTCGGTTATGAAATGCCTTCGCGGCTGATCCCCGCCATTGATCGGATGTTTCCGGCGCTACGGTTCTTCCGGCACCAGAGCGGGGAACTGGGCCTCTTCAACGGTGCGACCGCGACGCTTGCGACCGAACTCGTCGCCGTCCTGCGTTACGACGAATCGGCCGGCCAGCCGTTCCGCGCCATGCCCTATATGCGCTACCAGCGGATCGGAACGAGCAGCACGGCGATCATCATCGATACCGGCTATCCGATCACGCAGGAAACCTCGATGCAGGCCCATGCGGGTTGCCTGTCTTTCGAGGTGTCGTCCGGCGGTCATCGGCTGATCGTCAATTCCGGCTCTCCGCTTTACGGGCCGGAGGACTACCGCCAGCTTGCCCGCTCGACGGCGGCACATTCGACGGTGACGCTCAACGATACCTCCTCGCACAGCTTCGGGCGGCTTTCGGATCTCGGAACCGTCGTGACCGGCGGCGTCAGCCGCGTTGAGGCGACGCGCAAGGAAGATCCGCAGGGCGAGATGCTGGTTGCCAGCCACGACGGTTATCTGGAGAAGTTCGGGCTTTATCACGAACGGAACCTGCAGCTTCACCCCAGCGGCACGATCATTCGCGGCGGAGACCGTTTCATGGGCAAGGGCGGCGCGGAGCCGCCGGAGAATTGCGGCATTCAGGCGACTGCGCGCTTCCATATCCATCCGTCGATCCAGATCCGTTCCGTCGATGAAAACGAGGTTCTGCTGGTCGCGCCCGACGCGCAGACCTGGTCCTTCACCTGCATCGACGCCAAGATCGAGGTCGGTGAAGACGTCTTTTTTGCGGACTCATCCGGCATTCGCGGCTCCCGTCAGCTGGAGATCCTCTTCGATGTCGGCAAGTTGCCGGAAATCGGCTGGCGGCTGGAGCAAAAGGGTCGCCTAAAAGCCCGATAATTTGCCGCTTGCGGTTTTCCGCAAGGCGCAACTGTGCTACGGCGCGGGCAAATACGCCCCGCCGGTCGGGGCTCCGTTTCCCCTGAGGCAAGAGGTTGAGCCCATGGCTGTCGTTTCCAAGAAAATCCCCGCTCCCGACAAGGTCCGCGTCAAGACCGCGCTTCTGTCCGTCTCCGACAAGACAGGCATTGTCGAGCTCGCCAAGGCGCTCGCCGAGCAGGGCGTTGCACTACTTTCGACCGGCGGCACGCACAAGGCGATTGCCGATGCCGGTTTGGCGGTGAAGGACGTTTCCGAGCTCACCGGTTTTCCGGAAATCATGGATGGCCGCGTGAAGACGCTGCACCCAACGGTGCATGGCGGTCTGCTCGCCATTCGCGACGATGAAGAGCACAAGGCGGCCATGGCCGCGCACGGGATCGTCGATATCGATCTCGCCGTCATCAATCTCTATCCCTTCGAAGAGGTTCGCTCCAAGGGCGGCGACTATCCGACGACGGTCGAGAATATCGATATCGGCGGCCCGGCGATGATCCGCGCATCGGCCAAGAACCACGCCTATGTCACCGTGATCACCAATCCGGCCGATTACGAAGCGCTCATCGGCGAGCTGAAGGCCAATGCCGGTTCGACGTCCTACGCCTTCCGGCAGAAGATGGCGGCTGCGGCTTACGCACGGACGGCTGCCTACGATGCGGCGATCTCCAACTGGTTTGCCGATGAACTGAACCTCGGCATGATGCGCCATCGCGCGATCGGCGGCGTCCTCAAGGAAGAGATGCGCTACGGCGAAAACCCGCACCAGGCCGCGGGCTTCTACATCACCGGCGAAAACCGCCCCGGTGTGGCGACCGCGGCCCTGCTGCAGGGCAAGCAGCTTTCCTACAACAATATCAACGACACGGATGCGGCTTACGAGCTGGTGGCGGAATTCCGCGCCGATCAGGGGCCTGCCTGCGCCATCATCAAGCACGCCAACCCCTGCGGCGTGGCGACCGGCCCGTCTCTCGCCGAAGCCTATCGCCGCGCGCTGGCCTGTGATTCGACCTCGGCTTTCGGCGGCATCATCGCGCTGAACCAGGAACTGGACGCCGAGACTGCGCAGGAAATCGTCAAGCTCTTCACGGAAGTCATCATCGCGCCTTCCGTGAGCGATGAGGCCAAGGCGATCATTGCCGCCAAGCCGAACCTGCGTCTTCTGGCCGCCGGTGGTCTGCCGGATCCGCGCAAGGGCGGCATTACCGCCAAGACCGTCTCGGGCGGTCTGCTTGTCCAGTCGCGTGACAACGCGATGGTCGAGGACATGGCGCTCAAGGTCGTGACGAAGCGTGCGCCGACGGCGCAGGAACTGGAAGACATGAAGTTCGCCTTCCGTGTTGCCAAGCACGTGAAGTCGAATGCCGTCGTTTACGCCAAGGACGGCCAGACGGCGGGGATCGGCGCCGGGCAGATGAGCCGCATCGACTCCGCCCGCATTGCCGCCATCAAGGCCGAGGAAGCCGCCAAGGCAGCAGGCTGGGCCGAGCCGATGACCAAGGGTTCTGCCGTCGCGTCGGAAGCTTTCCTGCCTTTCCCGGACAGCCTGCTTTCCATGGTCGCAGCTGGCGCCACCGCGCTGATCCAGCCCGGCGGCTCGATCAAGGATGCCGACGTGATCGCCGCTGCTGATGAGGCCGGCGTTGCGATGGTCTTCACCGGAATGCGGCATTTCCGGCATTAAGATGGCATTAACCAACCGGACTTAGTTCAGCTTGAAGGGGCCGTTTCGGCCCCTTTTTCGTGAATTCCTGTCAAGCGTGATTCACGTGAAACCACAATTATCTATGGTTAATCGCTGGCAAGGATGTCATCGAGCGCTTCGATCAGCCGGTCGCATTCCTCTTCCGTGCCGATCGAGATCCGCAGGAAAGGATCGATGCGCGGCTTGGCGAAGTGGCGGACAAGGACTGCGCGCTCGCGAAGTTTTGCCGCCAACTCCGCACCCACGAAATCCGGATGCGCGGCGAAGACGAAATTGGCCAGCGACGGCAAGACGCGGAAGCCGCGCTGCTCAAGGCCTGAGACCACGCGTGTGCGGCTTGCGATGATGCGCTGACGGCAGGTCTCGAACCAATCCACATCCTCGATGGCTGCTTTGGCCGCGACCTGCGCCAGTTTGTCGAGCGGATAGGAGTTGAAGCTGTCCTTGACGCGCTCCAAGGCATCGATCAGCGGGCGCTGGCCGATGGCGAAGCCGACGCGCATTCCGGCCAGCGAGCGCGACTTGGAGAAGGTCTGCACGACGAGCAGGTTCGGATATTTCCGCGTTAGCGGGATGCAACTTTCACCGCCGAAATCGACATAGGCCTCGTCGATGACCACCGGCTGATCGGGATGTGTAGCCACCAGCGCTTCGATGTCTGCCAGCGGCAGGCCGATGCCTGTCGGTGCATTCGGGTTCGGCAGAATGATCGCGCCACAGGGGCGGTCATAATCCGATAGCCGGATTCCGAAGTTCTGGTCGAGCGGCACCTGCGCGCTCTCGATGCCGTAGAGCAGGCTATACACCGGATAGAAGCTATAGGTGATGTCGGGATAGAGAAGAGGCGCCTCATGGTTCAGGAGCCCCATGAAAGTATGCGCGAGGACTTCATCCGAGCCGTTGCCGACAAAGACCTCGCCGGCATCGACGCCATGCAGCGCGGCGATCGCTTCGCGAAGCTCAAGCGCGACGGGGTCGGGGTAGAGCCGCAATCCGTTGTCGGACGCGTTCTTGATCGCCTCCAGCGCCCTGGGCGAGGGGCCGTAGGGGTTCTCGTTCGTATTCAGCTTGACCAGATTGGCGATGCGCGGCTGTTCGCCGGCGACATAGGGCTTCAACGTGGAGACGATGGGGGACCAGTATTTGCTCATGATATCCAATTCCGGTCAGTTCTTCCGGTTCGCGACAAAGCGAGCGGCGGATTTCAGGGTAGCCGCCTGCTCGCCATATGGTGAAAGCAGGGCCTCGGCCTCTTCAACAAGCTGATCGAGACGGGCGCGGGTCCAATCGATGCCGTAAAGCGCGGGCAGCGTGCCCTTGCCTTTGGCAGCGTCCTTGCCGGCCGCCTTGCCAAGCGTGGCGCTATCAGCGGTGAGATCGAGAAGGTCATCGGCAAGCTGGAAGGCGAGGCCGATCTTGCGACCGAATTCGGCGAGGCGCTCGACGTGATCCGGCGCGGCCCCCGCGAGGATCGGACCGGCTTCGCAGGCGAAGCGGATCAGCGCGCCGGTCTTCATGGCCTGCAGGGTGACGATGCCGTCTTCATCAGGGCTGACGGTTTCCGCCTGCAGGTCGAGCATCTGGCCGCCTGCCATGCCACCGAGACCGGAGGCGCGAGCGAGCTTCAGTGTAAGAGCCACTTTCGCTTCGGCCGAGATTTCAGTCGCCGCGTCGGCCAGAATATCGAAGGCATAGGTGAGGAGTGCATCGCCCGCCAGAATCGCCGTGGCCTCGTCAAAGGCCTTATGCACGGTCGGTTGGCCGCGACGCGTATCGTCATCATCCATGGCGGGGAGATCGTCGTGGATCAGCGAATAACAGTGAATGCACTCGAGGGCCGCCGCCACACGGAGAGCAGCCTGTTGACCGCCGCCGAACATGCTCGCCGTCTCGAGCACCAGGAAAGGTCGAAGGCGCTTTCCGCCATTCAGGACACCATGACGCATAGCCGCCATGAGACGCTGCGGTCGCGCAATCTCATCAGCCTGCACCGTTTCACCCAGCATCGTTTCGAGGAGCGTCTGGATCGCCTGGGCTGCGCTGCGCAGCCGTTCGTCAAAGATTGCTTGTGGCTCTGTCATGGACTTTCATTTGCACTTCGATTTCGCCATGGCAATGGCCCGTAAACCGCTTGGCGGCAAAATTCCATACGGCACTGGCCTTGGAGAAGTTCAGGCGTTATGCATTTTGTCATGGGGACGATGGAAGACGAGATCCCGGCGCCGGCTGAGAGCGAACGCCAAGAGGCAGAGGTGAGAACCCGCAAGCGTCTGATCGACTGGATCTGGCCGCGAGGGCCTCTCTGGCTTCGTGTGTTGCGGATCGTGTTCGTGATCCTGTTGCTGCCCTATGCTTTGATCCTTGTCTACTGGCCACCCTTCATTCATCCGGTCTCTACCCTCATGATCTCCGATCTCGCGCTTTTTCAGGGCTATGACCGGCGCTGGGTGGATATCGATAAGATTGCGCCTGTTCTGGTCAAATCCGTCATGATGTCCGAGGATGGCCAGTTCTGCAGCCATTACGGCGTCGACCTTGTCCAGCTGAAAGGTGTGATTGACGACGCCCTCCAGGGCGAAGAGACGCGCGGTGCGAGCACGATCCCGATGCAGACGGTGAAGAACCTGTATCTCTTCAACGGCCGATCCTTCATTCGCAAGGGCTTGGAGCTGCCGCTGGCCTTCGCGACCGACTTCGTGTGGTCGAAGGCGCGGATCATGGAGGTCTACTTGAATGTCGCCGAATGGGGGCCCGGCATTTACGGCATCGAGGCGGCTGCGCAGACCTATTTCAAGGTTCCCGCCTCCAAGTTGTCTGCGAGCCAGGCGGCATTGCTCGCCGCGGCACTGCCCAACCCTTACGTCAGGGTACCGAACCGTCCTTCTCGTGGGATGAGGGCGATTGCCGGCATCATAGCGCGGCGGGCGGCAGCTTCGGGTGAATATGTGCGCTGCATCTATCCCTGACTTCTCATCAAAGTGGCTGATCGAAGCGATGACACCTATTCATTGGTGTCGCGGAACGGAATGGCTTTAGTCTCTGCCCATATCGGTACGCTCGATCGTCGGCGTGCAGGGCTGATAGAGAAAGCAGGCAGACATGTCAGAAATGACCCTCGTGATCGGCAACAAGAACTATTCCTCCTGGTCGTTGCGTCCGTGGATCGCCATGAAGACGCTAGGGATCGGTTTTCGCGAGACGCTCATCCCGTTCGATTTCGAAGGTGGGAATACGCAGATCAAGGCCGTCTCGGCGAGCGGCAAGGTTCCCATGCTGATCGATGGCGATCTCAAGGTCTGGGAGAGCCTGGCTATCCTCGAATATCTCGCGGAGCGGTTTCCAGAGCACAATGTCTGGCCGGCCGATGCGGCAAGCCGCGCAGAAGCGCGGTCTGTAGCTTCAGAAATGGCAACGGGCTTCTTCGCGCTGCGAGGACAGTGCCCGTTCAACCTGCACCGCAAGCCCTCGCCCTTGCCGGCTGACGCCGGGCGTGCCGCAGATGTCGCGCGGATCGATGCGATCTGGAGCTCCCTGCTCGAAAAGAGCGGTGGCCCCTTTCTCTTTGGCGGCTTCTCGGCGGCCGATGCCATGTTTGCGCCGGTGGTCGGGCGGTTCAGGAGTTATGAACTGACACCGTCGCCGATCGCAGCGCGCTATATGGACGCGATGACGGCTCTTCCTGCCTGGAAGGAATGGGAGGCGGCGGCCCTTGCGGAGACCTGGATCGTCGCTGCAAGCGAGATTTGAAGGTCGTCGACAAAAATTGGCTTGGGGTCTAGCCAAAGTCCACAGCTTTATGTATAAGCGCGCCAATTTCCGACATCGGCAATGTCCATCCGGCCATTCAAACCGGCCTGTGACAGAGCTTTGCCTGACACATTGGAGTACGTTAAATGGCTGTTCCGAAAAGAAAAACTTCCCCGTCCAAGCGCGGCATGCGCCGTTCGGCTGATGCGCTGAAGGCTGCGACCTACGTTGAAGACAAGAACTCCGGCGAACTGCGCCGTCCGCACCACATCGACCTGAAGACCGGCATGTATCGTGGTCGTCAGGTTCTGACGCCGAAGGAAAGCGCATAAGCGCCTGTCCTCTGCTGAGGTTTAGAAGCCGGCTTTCGAGCCGGCTTTTTTGTTGTCTTGTGGTCAGATGAAGACAAAGAAAAACGCCGCGTATCGGTTTGATACGCGGCGTTTTCGGTTCAACTGGATCCGGCTCAGGCGCCGTAAACGATCAGCAGGTCCTTGGCGTCGATCTGGTCGCCGGTGCGAACCAGAACCTCGGCAATGGTGCCGTCCTTTTCCGCGTGTAGCGCCGTTTCCATCTTCATCGCTTCGATGGAAAGCAGCACGTCGCCGGCCTTGACGGTCTGGCCCGAGGAAACGGCAACCGTCGAGATGACGCCCGGCATCGGGGCGCCGAGATGAGCGGCATTGCCGGCTTCCGCCTTGCGGCGGATCGCACCACCGGAGGCGCCGTGTGCGCGATCCGGCACCTTGATGCGGCGCGGCTGGCCGTTCAGTTCGAAGAAGACGGTGACCATGCCCTTGTCGTCTGCAACGCCCTGTGCCTGATTGAGGATGACAAGGGTCTTACCCTTCTCGATATCGACGAAGACCTCTTCGCCGACCGGCAGGCCGTAGAAATAGGTCGGCGTCGGGAGCGCCGACACCGGGCCGTAAAGCTCTGACGCTGCGGCGAAATCCGTGAAGACCTTCGGATACATGAGATACGACGCGAATTCGAATTCCGAAATCTCGCGTTCCAGCTTCTCCTCGATCGCCTTGCGCTCGGCAGCGAGATCGGCGTCTTCGAGCAGCGAGCCCGGACGAACCGTATAGGCGGCGTCGCCCTTCAGCGCCTTCTTCTGCAGGACTTCCGGCCAACCGCCCGGAGGCTGGCCGAGATCGCCCTTGAGCATGGAGACGACCGATTCCGGGAAGGAAACGTCCTTTGCCGGGTTTTCGACGTCGGCCACTGTGAGATCCTGGCTGACCATCATCAGCGCCATATCGCCGACGACCTTGGAAGAGGGCGTCACCTTGACGATATCGCCGAACATGCGGTTGGCATCCGCATAGGCCTGCGCCACTTCGTGCCAGCGTGTTTCGAGACCGAGCGAGCGCGCCTGTTCCTTGAGGTTGGTGAACTGGCCGCCCGGCATTTCGTGGAGATAGACTTCCGAGGCTGGACCCTTGAGGTCGCTTTCGAAGGCCGCATACTGGTTGCGCACGGCTTCCCAATAGAAGGAGATGCGGCGAATCCAACCGGTGTCGAGGCCCGGATCGCGCTCGCCGCCCTTCAGCGCTTCGACGATCGAGCCTAGGCATGGCTGTGACGTATTGCCGGAAAGCGCGTCCATTGCCGCATCGACGGCGTCGACGCCCGCATCCACGGCGGCCAGAACGGTCGCGGCGGCGATGCCCGACGTGTCATGCGTATGGAAGTGGATCGGTAGATCCGTCGCCTCGCGCAGCGCCTTGAAGAGCATTGTGGCGGCTGCCGGCTTCAGCAGGCCCGCCATGTCCTTCAGCGCGATGATATGCGCGCCGGCGCGTTCCAGCTCGCGGGCGAGCTCGACATAGTATTTCAGGTCGTATTTCGGACGTGCCGAGCTCAGGATATCGCCGGTGTAGCAGATGGCGGCTTCGCAGAGCTTGTTCTCTTCGGCCACGGCGTCCATGGAGACGCGCATGTTCTCGACCCAGTTCAGGCAGTCGAAGACGCGGAAGAGATCGATGCCGCCGGCCGACGCCTGTTTGACGAAATGCTTCACCACGTTGTCGGGATAGTTCTTGTAGCCAACGCCGTTGGCGCCGCGCAACAGCATTTGAAGGAGCAGGTTCGGCGCGCCTTCGCGGATGAGCGCCAGACGTTCCCACGGATCTTCCGTGAGGAAGCGCATGGAGACGTCGAAGGTGGCGCCGCCCCAGCATTCGAGCGAGAGAAGGTTCGGCAGCGCGCGGGCATAGGTGCCGGCGATGCGCGCGATGTCATAGGTGCGCATCCGCGTCGCGAGCAGAGACTGGTGACCATCTCGCATGGTCGTATCTGTCATCAGCACGCGCTTTTCCGCGCGCATCCACTCACTGAAGCCCTTCGGGCCCAGTTTGTCCAGAAGCTGCTTGGTGCCGTCCGGCACTGGACCATCGATGAAGGGGAGGACCGGCGCTGCGGCATCTTCCGGCGGCCGGGCGCGGCCCTTGGCCTCCGGATGGCCGTTGACGGTGACGTCGGCCAGATAGGTGAGGAGCTTGGTGGCGCGGTCCTGACGCTTGACCTGCTGGAAGAGTTCCGGCGTGGTGTCAATGAAGCGCGTCGTATAGCTGTTGTCGCGGAATTTCGGGTGGCCGATAATGGCTTCGAGGAAAGTGAGGTTCGTCGCCACGCCGCGGATACGGAATTCGCGCAGCGCGCGTTCCATGCGGTGGATCGCCTCGTCAGGGTTCGGCGCCCAGGCGGTCACCTTTTCCAGCAGCGGATCGTAATAGCGGGTGATGACCGCGCCCGAATAGGCTGTGCCGCCATCGAGACGAATGCCGAAGCCGGTCGCGCCGCGATAGGCGGTGATGCGCCCGTAGTCGGGAATGAAGTTCTGTTCTGGATCTTCCGTCGTGATGCGGCACTGGAGCGCGTGGCCGTTGAGGCGGATGTTTTCCTGTGCGGGTACGCCCGATTCCGGCGTGCCGATGGCAAAGCCGTCCAGGATGTGAATCTGCGCCTTGACGATATCGATGCCGGTCACCTGCTCGGTGACAGTATGCTCGACCTGGATGCGTGGGTTCACCTCAATGAAGTAGAATTTGCCGGTATCGGCATCCATCAGATATTCGACCGTGCCGGCGCCGATATAGTTCGTGGCTTCGGCGATCCGCAGCGAATAGGCGGCAAGCTCGGCCCGCTGTTCGGCGGTCAGGTATGGCGCCGGAGCACGCTCGACGACCTTCTGGTTGCGGCGCTGGATCGAGCAGTCGCGCTCGAAGAGGTGGACCACATTGCCATGCGTGTCGCCCAGAACCTGGCTTTCGACGTGGCGGGCGCGCTCAACGAGCTTTTCGAGATAGACTTCGTCCTTGCCGAAGGCGGCCTTGGCTTCACGCTTGCCTTCATTGACTTCGCGCAGCAGTTCCTTGGGGTCGCGGATGGCGCGCATACCGCGGCCACCACCGCCCCAGGATGCCTTGAGCATCACCGGATAGCCGATTTCTTCGGCAAGTCGTTTGATTTCATCTTCATTGTCGGGGAGCGGGTCGGTTGCGGGAACGACCGGCACGCCGATCGAAATGGCAAGATTGCGCGCAGCCACCTTGTTGCCGAGCTGGCGCATGGTCTCCGGCTTCGGGCCGATGAAGATGATGCCGTTTTCGGCGCAGGCCTCGGCAAATTCGGGGCTTTCCGACAGAAGGCCATAGCCGGGATGGATGGCGTCGGCGCCGGAAAGTTTGGCGACGCGGATGATTTCATCGATGGAAAGATAGCTTTCGATCGGTCCGAGGTCACGTTCCAGATGCGGACCGCGACCGACCTGGTAGCTCTCGTCCGCCTTGAAGCGATGGAGCGCCAGCTTGTCTTCTTCCGCCCAAATCGCCACGGTTTTGATGCCGAGTTCGTTTGCGGCGCGAAAAACGCGGATCGCGATTTCAGAACGGTTTGCGACGAGAATCTTGGAAATCGTCAAGGCAGTCCCCCATTTTTGGCAGCTCCCATGCTGCACCCGCTAACAAATTGTTAGCGGCTTGCGAGAGGAAGTTCAACGGGACTCTTTTGCGGGTGCTTCAAGTCAGGAGACGAGACCGTGCCGAAACGCCAGAGCAACCACATGCTGGCGGTTCTTGGCATCCAGTTTCTCCTGAATGCCGTTCATGTACCAGTCGACGGTATGGCTGGAAAGTTTCAGCACCTTGCCGATTTCCTGTGACGTCATGCCCTCGGCGAGAAAATTCAGGACCTCCAGCTCTCGCCTTGTGAGCTTGATTTCCGCGGGCAATGTCGCTTCCGGCTCTGTCCCCTCCGCCTTTGCCCGGAAGCGCGAAAGCTCGGTGAACATCAGCTTTGCCACCTGTTCGAACAGAGACAGTTCTACGGGCGTAAGATCGACCGACACGCCGCCGAGCGTCATGTTGCCAAGGAGCCCCTGCCGGCCATGCACGGGAAAGATGTAGCCATCCTCAAGCCCGTATTTCGCCGCTTCCTTGAACATCTGATCCATGCGCCGCTTCTGCGGATCGGATTTCAGCGCCTTGCGAGCGTCCTTCCAGCGGAAGCCGCCCGTTGCCCTTCCGAGATAGCGGATTGTCGGATCCACCAGGACAAAGCGGTTGGCAATATAGGTCTCTGGCCATCTTGGCGGCCACTTGCCAGCCAGAACCAGGGTCATGGGATCCTGATGCGGTCGAGGCTGAATGAGTACACCGTAATATTCGAAGCGATATTGCTTCAAAAGATGCTCGAAATCCGCAATGAGGGTTTTCGGATTCTCGTGTTCCCGTCCCATGACCAGAAACTGGACGATTGCGTTGATACTCATTTAGCCACCCATTAATCCGATCGCCGACAAATTCCGCCGGTCAGCGCAACAGGTGAGCCGGGAGACGCATGACAATCGGAGTGTTTCCGGTGCATCATTCGGTGGAGTTTCACCTAGAGATCTCTGCATATGAATGATATCTGGAAACATATATAAACTCAATATCTTAGACGATTTATGAACGGTAAACGCGAATTCTGTCAAGAAGGCGAACTTACGAATATTCACGCAATGTGAGGTTTGCGGGCTCGCAACGCGCATGGAGTTGCCTGAGGGTCGGTGTCGGACCTCAGGAAACCGAAAGCACATGACCGGCCCGCCCTCTGGTGTACAACGATTCGGCAACAGTGCGGCAGAATAAGAGCTGAACGGATTATCGATCGCGTGGATGGCCGGAAATGTATACGTAAACAGCGACACCCGGACAGGTGCATATTCCGCTCAGGTTCTGTTCATCTGTGATGGTTATTTTGATTGTGATGTGCGGATCTTGCATCTCCGATGGAACGCATGTGACGCCGGTTTGTAAACGGAACGCCGTTCCGGTCTCGGCAGACGCCGAAGACTGGCGGTTGAGGAAATAGAGAAAAGGGCAGACGCCACGTGTCGCTTACCAAAGTCTACCTCAGAGCACTTCGCTATCTCGCTGAAGAACGGCTGAGGGTGTCGATCGTTGTCATCAGCAATATCGTGCTGGCGCTGGTCGCCATCGCCGAGCCTATCCTTTTTGGCCGCATCATCGATGCGATGTCGACGGGCGGCAACTCGCTGCCTGTTCTCGTCGCGTGGGCGGGGCTTGGCATCTTCAATACAGTCGCCTTCGTGCTTGTCGCTCGCGAAGCTGACAGATTGGCGCATTCGCGCCGCTCGGGCCTGCTGGCGGAAGCGTTCAGTCGCATCATCTCGATGCCGCTCTCCTGGCATAGCCAGCGTGGCACCTCAAATGTCCTTCATACCCTGCTCCGCGCCACCGAGACGCTCTTCGGCCTCTGGCTCGAATTCATGCGGACGCATCTTTCGACGGCCGTGGCGCTCGTCCTGCTCGTTCCGGCCGCGCTTTCGATGGACCTGCGCCTGTCGATCGTGCTGCTGCTGTTGGGCGTCCTCTACTGGCTGACGGGCCAGGTGGTGATGAACCGCACCCGCGAGGGGCAGGCTTCGGTCGAGGAGCATTATCATCAGGTGTTTTCGCATGTGAGCGACACGATCAGCAACGTGCCGGTGCTCCATAGCTACAATCGGATCGAGCGCGAGACCCAGGCTCTCAGGGAATATACCGGCAAGCTGCTCTCTGCGCAGTTCCCGGTTCTTGACTGGTGGGCGCTTGCAAGCGCGCTCAATCGTATCGCCTCGACGATCTCGATGATGGCGATCCTCATTCTTGGCGCCGTGATGGTGAAGAGCGGTGAGATCAAGGTGGGCGACGTCATTGCCTTTATCGGCTTCGCCAATCTGCTGATCTCGCGTCTGGACCAGATCAAGGGCTTCACGAGCCAGATTTTCGAAGCGCGGGCGAAGCTGGAAGAGTTCTACAAGCTGGAAGATTCGGTGCGGGATCGCGAAGAGTCGGTCGAAGCGGAAGATCTCGGTCACGTTGCCGGCAGGGTTGAATTCCGCAATGTGTCGTTTGACTTCGCCAATACCACGCAAGGCGTTCGCAATGTTTCCTTCACCGTCGAGGCAGGGCAGACGGTCGCCATTGTCGGACCGACTGGCGCCGGCAAGACGACGCTCATCAACCTGCTTCAGCGGGTTTATGATCCGCAGCAGGGCGAAATCCTCATCGACGGCATGAACATCGCCAAGGTCACGCGCAAGTCGCTCCGCCGCGCCATTGCGACCGTCTTCCAGGATTCCGGTCTCCTGAACCGCTCGATTTCGGAAAACATTCGCATCGGCCGGGAAGACGCGACGACAGATGATGTGATCGAAGCGGCCCGCGCTGCCTCGGCGGACGATTTCATCGAAAGCCGCGTTGCAGGCTATGACACGGTCGTGGGCGATCGCGGCAACCGGCTTTCCGGCGGCGAGCGCCAGCGCATCGCGCTTGCCCGCGCGATCCTCAAGGACGCGCCCATTCTCGTGCTGGACGAGGCGACCTCGGCTCTCGACGTCGAGACGGAGGCGCGCATCAAGACGGCGATCGACCGTCTTCGCGCCAACCGGACGACTTTCATCATTGCCCACCGCCTCTCGACGGTGCGCGACGCGGATCTGGTCGTTTTCCTTGATCACGGGCGCATCGAGGAGCAGGGGTCTTTCGATCATCTCAGCCACAGCAATGGCCGCTTCGCCGCTCTCCTGCGGGCGTCCGGAATCCTCACCGACGATCTTGTGAAGAGTGCTCATCCCGCCGCAGAGTAAGGGTTGGCAGGGTTTGCCCGGGTCAGGGCGATAAAGCCGCAGTCCTGCAGGACTGGACAAGGCGGCCGCGTTGAACGCTGATGTCATGGAAAAGCCGCCGCATCGAACAGATGCGGCGGCTTTTGTCATTCGCGTTATCGAGAAGAGGCCGCAGGAGGGCAGGGAAGGCGCGGGATGCACCTTCCGTCGCTCGCCCGGGTCACTTCGTCTTGGCCGGGGGGCGGCCCTTCTTGCCGTTGAAGCTCGTCTCAATCTGGCCGTTTGTTCCGCGCGTGGCCTTGATCTCGACCGTCTTGCCCGGCAGTTCGACCTTGGCCGTGAAGCCGTTCCAGTTCGCCGGCAGGGTCGGCGTTGCCGTGACGTCACCGCCTCTGCGCTCGATGCCGAGCAGGCCTTCGACGACGGCGCGGTAAATCCAGGCTGCAGAGCCCGTATACCAGCTCCAGCCGCCCTGGCCGCGCAATGCACCTTCACTGTAAATGTCGGCGGCGACGGCATAGGGTTCTGTGCGGTAGCGCTCGGCGCTTTCCCGATCCATGGCGTGTCGGACCGGCAGGAGGCAATCCAGGCACTGCATCGCCTCTTCCGGACGGCCGGACTTGGCGAGTGCCAGCGCAAGCCATGCGCCTGCGTGGGTGTACTGGCCGCCGTTTTCGCGGATACCCGGCGGGTAGGCGCGGATATAACCCGGGTCCTTGTCCGTCGTGGCATAGGGCGGGTTGAAGAGACGCAGGATGCCGCCATCATGCTCCAGAAGGTTTGCAAGTGCGGCGTCCAGCGCCTGCTTGCTCCGTTCCGGATTGCCTTGCCCCGAGAGGACACTCCACGACTGGGCAATGGAGTCGATGCGGTTCTCGTCGCTTTCTGCCGAGCCGAGAGGGGTGCCATCGTCGTAATAGGCGCGGCGATAGTAGTGGCCGTCCCAGCCCGCGGTTTCGATCGCGTCGCGCAGGCGTTCCAGATGGGTGCGCCAGTTGTCGGCACGCGACTGGTCACCGCGGCCTTCGGCGATCGGGATAAAGCGCGAGAGCGTGCCGGCGAGAATCCATGCAAGCCAGACACTTTCGCCACGACCGGCAACGCCGACACGGTTCATGCCGTCGTTCCAGTCGCCGCCGAGGATCAGCGGCAGGCCCTGCGGGCCGGTTCTGGAGAGCGCCAGATCCAGGCCAAGGGCTGCGTGTTCGTAGATGCTCGCAGTTCGGTCCGATGTTTCCGGCCGGAAGAACGAGTCGTGCACGTTCTCGGCCAGAAGCGGTCCCGAGATGAATGGAACAGTCTCGTCGAGGATCGCCGTATCGCCCGTGGCCGTCGTATATTGATCGACCGCATAGGCGAGCCACACGACGTCGTCGGAAATGTGCGTGCGCACGCCGGCGCCGTTTTCGGCGAGCCACCAATGCTGGACATCGCCCTCGACGAACTGACGACCGGCCGCCGTGACGATCTGGCGGCGGGCGATCGACGGATCGTGGAGCATCAGCGCCAGCGAATCCTGCAACTGGTCGCGGAAGCCGAAGGCACCGCTGGCCTGATAGAAGGCGGCCCGTGCCGTGATACGGCAGGACAGCATCTGGTAGGGCAGCCAGCCGTTCAGCAGGTGGTTCAACGCGCGGTCAGGCGTCTCGACATGGACCTTGCCGAGGAACTTGCTCCAGCGCGTCCGATTGGCCTCGATCGCGGTGTTGAAGTCTGCTGCGATCGCTTGCGTCGACAGCGCTTCGGCTGCTGCGTCGTTGTCGCTGTCACCCAGAACGAAGGTGAATTCCCGCGTGTCGCCCGGCTGCAGGATGACGTCGATTGCCAGGGCCGCGCAGGGATCACCGTCGTGGCTCATCTGCCCAGAAAGGTCCTTCGCCGCCGTCACCGAGCCCGGACGGCGGATGTCGCCCCAGCGTCCCAGGAACTCGCCGCGCGAGGCGGTTGCGCCGGAGACATCGGCGTTCACCGCGAAGAAGGCTGTGCGGCCGGAATGCGTGATGCTGTAGGGGTTGGAGGCAAACAGGACCTGCTTGTTCTCCGAAGCCCGGCAGGTCACGAAAGGTGCCGTGCGGTTCGGGTTGTTGCCGAGCATCCACTCGACATAGCCGTAGATGCGGAAGCTGCGCGAAATCGAGCCCTTGTTGGAGATCGTCAGGCGCGACAGCTTGACCGGCTTGCCGGGCAGCAGCGTCTGGCTGAGTTCGATACCCACCTGTTCCTGCACGCTGCGGAAGGTCGAGTAGCCGAAGCCGTGACGGGTCTCGAACTCGACGGATTCGCGCTCGCTCAGGCCCGCAAAGGGGGTCAGTACGGCGCCGCTGTTCAGGTCGGTGATGTAGAAGGTCTCGCTCGGTCGGTCGATGACGGGGTCGTTCGACCACGTCGTCAGCGGATAGTCACGCGAGTCCTTGCTCCACGTAAAGCCGCCGCCTTCGGCCGCGACATGGAAGCCGAAGTCGTTTTCGGCAATCACGTTGATCCACGGATGCGGCGTGGATTCGCCGCCGCGGAGACGGATGACATATTCATCGCCCTGGCTTGAGAAGCCGCCGTAGCCGTTCCAGAATTCCAGACCGTCGCCGGACAGCGTGCCTGCTTCCTTGATCGCTTTGGAACGATAGCGCGGGGCTTCCGGGGGGGCTTCCAGAACGCGGTTCTCGAATAGCGAGACCGTGCGGGCGATCTGCTCCGAAATCGCGCCGTTGCGGGCATGGAAGACCGCGCGGGAGGAGGCGAGCAGCGAAGCCCAGGTCGCGTCGTCCATCAGGTCGCGACGCACCGCGAAGATGTGCTGACGCGGGCCGTCGGACTGGCCGCGCAGGCGCGCGTTCTCGCACATGGAATCCAGCGCGTGCTGCATGTCCTGCGCATAGGAGCTGGCGCGCTCGTTGACGATCACCAGATCGGCAGTGACGCCGCGCGAGCGCAGATATTCCTGCGCACGCAGCGCGCCCCAGGCAACGTTCAGATCGACGTCGTCATTGATGCGCAGCATGAAGATCGGGAAGTCGCCCGAGATCGCCAGCGGCCAGAGCGCCGTCTGCGAGGCGGCCATGGCTTCGGCCGAACCGGCATCTGCACGCAGCAGCGTTTCCGGATAGACCAGATAGCGGCCGAGGATCTGGAAGGCGGTCGCTTCCTGCGGCGAGGCGCCGACATGGCGCATCTGCACCTGGCTACGCGTCCACGAATGGATGTATTCGTGGCCGAAGGCGTCCGGATGGCGATAGCGCTCAATAGCCGCGTCGATCATGTCGCGGTTGGGTGCGGCAATCGTCCAGAAGATGGCGCTGACCTTCTTGCCGGCCGGGATGCGCACGACACGGCGCAGCGACAGGATCGGGTCGAGCGTATAACCGTCGGTACCGGAGAGGGTTGCACCGGCGTCAAATGCAGTGGCGTCGGCGAGAGAGCGGCCGCGACCGATGAAGTTGCGGCGGCTCGTCTCGAATTCCGTCGGGCGCGTTTCGCCCGTCGGGTCGGCGATCAGATGCGCGATATGCGTTCCCGGATCGTTGGGCGAGCGCTTGTTGCGCCAGGCACGGATCACGTCGCCGCGGCGGCCGATTTCCGTGCGGATGAACATCTTGGAAAAGAGCGGATGGGCAATATCCGCCTCGTCCGTCGAGATGACCGGCTCAAGATAGGAGGTCAGCTCTATGTGACGATCTTCGGTGCCAAGGTTGGTGATGGTGATGCGGCGACCTTCGGCATCGTGCTCGGTGCCGGTGATCACTTCCACATGGCTCATCAGCGTTCCGACGGTCTTGTAGAACTCGGCGCGATCGTCGCCGAAGATGACCTTGTTGACTTCGCCCTTCGCACGGCGCGGCTCGACGGTGGAGGACCACCATTCGCCGCTGTCCATGTCGCGCAGGAAGATGAAGCTGCCATGGCGGTCTTCGGTCGGGTCGGGCTTCCAGCGGGCAACGGTCTGGCCGTTCCAGCGCGAATAGCCGGCGCCGCCTGTGGTCAGCATGACGGAGTAATGACCGTTCGACAGGAACACGGTCTGGCGATCCTTGACTTCTGGATTGTCGATCGTGCGGATTTCCGGACGCGGCAGGTTGTCGCCGACATTGTTGCCGGGCTGGTTGGCTTCGTGCTTGGCCGACATGACCGGGATTTCGCGCGGCGCCTTTTCTTGGAGCAGGAGTTCGGCCGCCTCGATCACCGGATCGGAGTGGAAAAGTTCGCGCAGGTGGCCGTTGAAGGCCACGTTGGCAACGGCGGCAATCGACATGCCGTGGTGGTGGGCCATGTAGTTGTAGACGACCGCGCAGGTCTGGCCTTCCGGTACACGGGTCGGCGTGAAGTCGACCGCATCATGGAAGCCATAGCGGCCGAGTGCGCCGAGCTTGCGCAGGCGCTGCAGGTTCTCGAATGCTTCCACCGGGGCATACTGGGCGGCGAGCAGCGAGGCATAGGGCGCGATGACAGCATTCTGGCCAAGGCCGCGCTTGAGGCCAAGTGTCGGCACGCCGAAGTTGGTGTACTGATAGGTCAGCTCGTGGTCGCGGGCGTTGAAGGCCGCTTCCGAAATGCCCCACGGGATGCCGCCCAATCGGCGGGCGTGGTTCATCTGTTCCTTGACGACGAGGTTCGACGTCTGGTTCAGCACACCGCCCTGACGCTCCTGCATGACGAGCGGCGGCATGAGATATTCGAACATCGAGCCGGACCAGGAGACCAGCGCACCGCGCGAGCCGACCGGCACGACCTGACGGCCGAGCTTGAACCAATGTTCCGTGGGCAGATCGCCCTTGGCAACCGCAAACAGGCTCGTGAGGCGGGCTTCCGAGGCCAGAAGGTCGTAACAGGCTTCATCGAGTTCGTTCGAGGCCACGCGATAGCCGATGGAGAGCAACCGGCGTTCCGGGCGGAACAGGAAGCGGAAGTCCATGGCGAAGGCGAGCGAGCGCGTGGAATCGCGCAGCACCTCGAGGCGCTTGCGCAGCGCGTCGATCATGGCGAAGTCGAACTCGCTGTCGGCGACATGGGCCTGACAGGTGCGCGACAGCGCCGATGCCCACCATGCGACTTCGCCGCTCTTTTCCGAGCCGATCTCGTGGTCGAGATTGGCGGAGAGCTTTTCGAGGTCTTCGGCGAGTTCGGCAAGACCCGTAATGTGGATGGTCGCGGGTTCGTTTTCGCTGCGGGCTTCGTTGAGCGTCTTCAGGAAGCCGGCGGTGAGCTCCTTGATGCGCTTGCGCAAGGGGCGGACCGTCTTGCGGTCATCCGGCAGTTCGGCCATCGCTTCCTGGAAGATCATCACGGCGTCCGCGATGCCATCGAGGCTCGACTGCAGGTGCGCGGAGGGCGCTTCGGCCCAGTCGCGGCATTGCGAGGAGATCGCAATGAGGTGGCCGGCAAGGTTGCCGCTGTCGACCGCCGAGATGTATTGCGGGCCCAGTGTTTCCAGCGTTTCGGTGTAATACCAGTTGAACAGATGGCCGCGGAATTTCTGCATTCGTTCCACTGTCGCCACCGTCTGTTCCAGACGGCTGACGGTGTCCTCAAAGCCGATCCAGCCGAAATCGCGGGCGGACACGACGGAGAGAAGATAGACGCCGATATTCGTCGGCGAGGTGCGTGCGGCGATGACCGGGTTCGGCGTTTCCTGGAAGTTGTCCGGCGGCAGGAAGTTCTGCTGCGGCGTGACGAAAGTCTCGAAATAACGCCAGGTACGGCGCGCAATCAGGCGCAGGCCCTGCACGACGTCCGCCGGCGTTTCCAGTCGGTCCTCTGTTTCTGCCGACTGGCTGACGCGCCAGGCGATATAGGGTGAGAGCATCCAGGCAATGCCGAGCGGCAGGCCGGCATAGACGTGGTAGATGCCCTTGGTGCCGGCAAAGGCGAGTGCGAGGGCGGCCAGAACGGGTGCCTGCCACATCGAACGGTAATAGGCGTGAACGTCGCCCTGCGCGCCGCTCTGAACCTGCGCGGCGGTGCGCCATTCCAACATCAGCTTGCCGGTGATGAAGGAGCGATAAAGCGACCGGATGATCGCGTCCGTCATCAGATAGGCGTTGTGTGCGATGAAGGTGGCACGCAGCGCCACCATGGCGGAGGCAGAGCGGATTTCATCCTGCAGGCGCTGGAGATGCGCGCGCATGACAATGTCCGTGCGGCGCGGCATGACGATGGAGAGCAGCGACAGCGTCGGCGAGATGGTCAGCGTCAGGATGAGCGCGATCTGCCAAAGGACAGCATACATAGGCGTCATCAGCAGCCAGCCCCAGACGGCGGCGAGCGTCCAGGCCGCCGGCGTCAGCGAGCGGCGCAGGTTGTCGAGCATCTTCCATCGGGCAAGGCCGTTCACGCCCGAGCGCGGGCTGAAAATGTAAGGCAGGAGCTGCCAGTCGCCACGCGCCCAGCGATGCTGGCGCGAGCTTTCGACCTCGTAGCGCGTCGGGAAGTCTTCAACGAGCTCGACGTCTGTGACGAGGGCGCAACGCGACAGAGAACCTTCGAGAAGATCGTGGCTGAGGACGCGGTTCTCCTCAATGCGGCCCTTGATAGCGGCTTCGAACGCATCGACGTGATAGAGGCCCTTGCCGGTGAACGTGCCTTCACCGGTCAGGTCCTGATAGACGTCGGAAACCGTGAAGACATAAGGGTCGATACCGCGATTGGCCGAGAAGATGCGCTGGAAGGCGGAGGCTTCCTTGCCGGTCGTCAGCGAGGGCGTGACGCGCGGCTGCAGGATGCCGTAGCCTTCCGTGACGCGGCGGGTCTTCGGATCGATCACCGGCTTGTTGATCGGGTGGGCGATCTTGCCGACGAGCTTTGTGACGGCGTCGCGCATCAGGCGCGTGTCGGCATCGAGCGTGACGACATACTGCACGCCTTCCGGCACCTGGTTGGCGCCGGTCATGAAGCTCGTGTCGTGGTCGCCGCGCAGCAGCAGGTTCAGTTCGTGCAGCTTGCCGCGCTTGCGTTCCCAGCCCATCCAGCAGCCTTCTGCCTGATTGTACTGGCGGCGGCGATGCAGCAGCATGAAGCGGTTGCGGCCGTCATAGGCATAGCGGGCGGCGAGCTTGGCCACTTCGCTCTTGGCGTAATTGAGAACGTCGATATCGGCCTGCGTTTCTTCCTTCTGGGCATCGGCCCAGTCGGAGAGAAGTGCGAAATAGATTTCGCCATGCGGGTTGGCCAGATAGTGGACCTCGAGATTGCGGACGAGCTCGTCGACGGTATCGCGGCTTGTGATCATGCAGGGTACGACGAGCAGCGTCCGCTCCTCGGCCGGGATGCCGTCCTTGTATTCGTAACCCGTCAGGCGCGACGGGGTCAGGACGAACGACGAAAGTGTGTTGAAGAGACCGATGGCGCCTTCCGACGACGGAAGCGCGAAGAGGACGGCGAGCGGCAGGATATGCTCGTAAGGAACGCCGGCATGGGTGAGGAACCAGGCCATGAAGGCCATGACAAGCAGCGTCAGCACGCTCACCGGGGCGGCAATTGCCAGCCAGTCGAGCTTGCGCAGCCAGATGCGGCCGTAGTCAAGCACCGTGTTGCTGTAGCCAATGGCTTGCTTGAGTTCCGCGATCCGCTTGCCTGCCAGGAATTCGCCGACATTGGCGTTTCGGCTTGCCGCCAGTTCCATGGCCTTGGACGCGATTTCGATTTCCGTGAAGCTGGAGCGCTTTGCCAGGTCCTCGATCGTGTCGCGATACTGGTTGCGCGAGCCGAAATCGAGGTCGTGGTAATCGGTGCCTTCGCCGAGCAGCTTGTCGACCTTGCTGACGCTCTCGACCCAGACCGGCCATTCGCCGTCATCGATTTCGCGCAGCGACCGGATGATGCAGCTCATCGTCGCATTGCCGGAAGAGAGGCGATTGTGCTCGCTGACGATGACTTCCTCGCCATCGCTGCCGCGCTTCTCCAATTCGGCTTCGAGCCAGGCGATGGCCACGCCGGACGTGTGGCTGCCGTCGCGCAGGCGATAGAGGAACTGCGCGGCAAACGTATTGTCGCGGGCTGGCTCTTCCAGGGTCTTCAGCTTTTCGGCGAGACGTGCCGGGTCCTTGATGCGGAGAAGCTGGTCAGCCTCGTCATTGGCCCACTTGCGCATCCGCCGGGAGTTTTCGACGCGGGTCGAGATGCGGGCGAGGTTTTCGACCAGCACGAAGCGGACCATGGACGGAATGGCCCAAAGCTCGCCGATCGAGAAAGTTTCGAATGTCTGGAAGCCCTGGACAAGAGCCGTCAGCGTTTCGCGGGAGACGGTGGAATGGGTGTGAGCGACATAAAGCCAGGCAAGCGCGAGCGTGCGCGGGATTTCGACGTTGCCGGCCAGGCGCATCAGCGAGAGTTCGCGATAGTAGCGCTTGGGGAAGTCGCGGCGGACTTCCTGGATCGCCTCTTCGATGATGTAGTGGTTGTCAAGCAGCCACTCGGCGGCCGGCGTGATGGAGGCGCCGTTTTCGACGTCGCGGGCCGCGGAACGATAGACGCGCAGGATCTCGCGCTCGTTTTCCTTGTTGCGGGCAAAGAAGTCGAAGGGTTCGAAGACAGGAAGCGTGTTGATCTCGCCGGTCGCAAGCCGCTCGCCAACCTTGGCAAGTCCGTCAATCGGCAGATATTCTGCGCGAATGGCGTTGTTGTGCTCGATCCGCCGGGTCTCGGTCTCCGATTTGATCCGGCGCGGCGTGTTCTGAAGAGTTGTCGTGTCCAAGATAGCTTCCGTCATTGTGCGGCACTGCCGCTCATTTGCCCGCAAGCCCCTACCGTTTGCAGCCGTCGGAAATAGGGCATCGCGAAGGATACCCCTAATCGAGCGAATCTGAATGATGGATGAAGAAAAGCAGGACGACGTATGGAAACAACGTCTTAAGTCGGTCAGGCGGTCACTTCACCTTCCGGCCATTCTTGCCTGACGTGCAGGCTCCCCCGATTCCGCAGCCACCCGCAAGGGTATTGCAGTTTTGCCGTGATGTAGAAAAATGGCAATTTTGCGCCTAAAAGGCAAGGCGACTTCAAACGTTTATAAATGGTTAAGGGCTAAGCTTCCGGCGCGAGAGTCTTGCCAAATATAACGTCGCAAAAATACCGTTTGCCAGGCCCGCATCCGGGACATCTTTTCTTCATGGGGTGGCTATGGAGGCGGCGTCAAAACCGGTCAAGCGTCCGATGAATGCGTCGGCGTCGCGCTGTTTTCAAATCTGGTGGGACACCGCGGTCAAGAAAACTTGGATTCGATGCGGCTCAGTTCGCCGATCATCCGGCTGAGGTTGTCGCGGATGCGCTGGTCGAGAATGACGGCGACCTGCGGAAACTCTTCCATCAGGCGCGAAAAGAGGGAGCGGGTCACCTGCAAGACTTCGCAATCCTCGACCGCGACCGCGGTCAGGCTGCATTCGTGCTCGCTGATCAGCGCCAGTTCGCACAGGAGAGAGCCGGGACCTGCATCCTCAAGACGGCGGTTTCCCTGGCGGGTCGGCGTCGCCAGCCCGATCGTTCCCGAAGAGACGACAAAGGCTGTCGACACGCGGGTGCCTGGCGTGAAGAGCGTGTGTCCCCGCGCCAGCTGCCGCTTGTCGGCGCCGAAGGCCAGCAGACGCAGTTGCTCGTCATTCATCCCGCGAAAGAGCGGCACGCGCGAGAGCAGGTCTATATCGTTCTTCAGCGACATCGCGGAATTCAGTCCTCAAGGAATGATCTTGTAGCCGCCATTTTCGGTGACAAGAATCTCGGCATTTGACGGGTCGCGCTCGATCTTCTGGCGCAGGCGGTAGACATGCGTTTCGAGCGTATGTGTGGTGACGCCGGAATTGTAGCCCCACACTTCTTCCAGAAGCACATCGCGGGTGACGACCTTCTGGCCGGCGCGATAGAGATAACGGATGATGGCGGCTTCCTTCTCGGTCAGACGGATTTTCTGGCCTGCCTGATCCACCAGCAGTTTCTGACTCGGCTTGAACGTATAGGGGCCGACCGTAAAGGTCGCATCCTCGCTCTGCTCATGCTGGCGCAGTTGCGCGCGCATCCGGGCCAGCAGCACGGCGAAGCGGAAGGGCTTGGTGACATAGTCGTTGGCGCCCGCTTCCAAGCCGAGGATCGTGTCGGAATCCGTGTCGTGGCCCGTCAGCATGATGATCGGCGCCTTGAAGCCGCCACGGCGCAGGAGCTTGACCGCCTCGCGACCGTCCATGTCCGGCAGGCCGACATCCATGATCAGAAGGTCGACAGGGTTGTTGCGGGCCGTCTGGACGCCCTTGGTTGCGGTCTTTTCCTGAAGAACATGAAACTCTTCGTAAAGGCCCAACTGCTCGACCAGCATCTCGCGCAGGTCGTCATCGTCATCCACCAGCAATATCGTCCGGGTGCCCATTCGCCAAAAGCCCTTGCATCAAACCTGATCAGGTTTCTAAATCATCGACGCACAAATGAAAACAATTGCCCATCCGATTTCCAATGCCGCGCAAATAGGCAGGTTGTCGATCACGGGCAAGGCAAGAGGTCGTGAAGCACCGGCATGAAGTCATTCGAAGTCAGACCGTCGGCACGCGATCATCGCAAGGGCTATCTCAAGGTCGGACCGTTGACGCTGAAGTGTGCATTGGGGCGCTCGGGCATCGGTTCGTTCAAGCGCGAAGGCGACGGTCACACGCCTCGGGCGCCCCTGCGGCTGCTGCATGGCTTCTGGCGCAGCGACAGGATCGCCCGGCCCGCGACGCGGCTGCCGATGATCCCATCGCGCAAGTCGATGGTTTGGTGCGACGAGCCTAAAAGCCCGGCCTATAACCGGCTTTCGCGGCTGCCCTTGAAGGAGAGCCACGAAACGATGTGCCGGAGCGACCGGCTTTATGACATCGTCATCGTCATGGACTGGAACGTCTCGTCGCGGCGGCGCGGTGCCGGTTCGGCCATCTTCCTGCATCTGGCGCGCCCCGGCTATGCCCCTACCGAAGGGTGCATTGCGGTGACGGAACGGGACATGCGTCGATTGCTGGCGGTTGCCGACGGACGCACGTTGATTCACGTGAAATGAAACCGTCGCGCCCTTTGCTTGACAATTTATGCACGATCTTGCACGTTTCTTCCTGATTTGGAGGAGTTCATGCCTGATTCTGACATGCTTCATGAGGAGCGCATTGCTCTCATCGAGGCGAAATTGCACAGTCAAGGGCGGGTTTTTGCAGCCCATCTGGCCAGCGAGTTTGAAGTTTCCGTCGATACGATCCGACGCGATCTGCGGGAACTGGCTGCGGACGGCCGGTGTCAGCGTGTCTATGGCGGCGCGCTTCCGCCGGCACCCCGCACGGGAACGCATCAGCAGCGGCGCGGTCAGATGCCGGATCGCAAGCGTCTTCTTGCGCAGGCGTCTGTGCGGCTTGTCGAGCCGGGCTCCGTGGTGTTCATCGATGCCGGAACGACCAATCTTGCCATTGCCGCCGCGTTGCCGCCCGACAGTCCGATCACGCTGGTGACCAACGCGCCCGCCATCGCAGCCTTTGCGCTTGATCGTCCGTCCTGGCGGCTGATCCAGATTGGCGGTGTGGTGGATATTGCGCTCGGCGCGGCGCTCGGCGCGGCGGCCCAGCGTGACCTCTCCGCCATTTCTCCCGACCTCGCCTTCATCGGCGTCTGCGGCTTTGACCTTTCGGCGGGCGCGACGGCGCATTCGCTCGAGGAGGCCGAATTCAAGCGGCAGATTGCCATGCGATCGCGGGAAGTGGCTGTCGCGCTGACCGACGACAAGCTTCTCACACAGGCGCCTTTTCCCGCTTTTGCAGCCTCTCTCTGCACGCACGCCATCTTGGAGGCGTCAGTTTCTTCCACAACGGTTGCCACCATCGGCGAACTCGGCGTCAACACGATCATCGCCGGCGCTATATGAGTTCAGGAGAGTGACATGAGCAATTCCAACCTTTCCAACGATGCGCGCTCCGGCCGCTCGGGCTATTTCACGCCCGAACGCATGGCGGTCTCCACCCTCTTCTTCATCAACGGCCTCATCATGGGGGCCTGGGCGCCGAAGATCCCGGAATTCGCAACCCGCCTGGGGCTCGATCCGGGTGCGCTTGGCATCATGATTCTCGTGATGGGGGTCGGGTCCCTGACACTCATGCCGGTGACCGGAGCGCAGATCGCCCGCTTTGGGTCGACGAAGGTGACGAAGGCGGCCACGATCCTCTTCCTGCCGACGATCCTGCTTCTGAGCCTTGCGCCAAACATCTGGTTGGGCGGCATTGCCATCTTCCTGTTTGGTGGCCTGACGGGGGCTATGGACGTCTCGATGAACGCGAACGCGGTCGAGACCGAGAAGTCCATGCGCCGTTCGATCATGTCGTCCTGCCACGCCTTCTGGAGCCTCGGCACGTTTGTGGGAACGATGAGCGGCGGCTTCTTGATCGAGTCACTGGGAACGGTCGGGCATTCGGTTGTCCTGACGGTTGCCGGTCTTGTGCTGCTGGCGCTCGCGTGGTCCCGTCTTTTCCACGATGTGCCCCATGTGAGCGAGGCGCGCGAAAAGGCGAAGCTGCCGCTGAGCCCGCTGCCCTGGCTGCTGGGCATCATGGCATTGTTCTCGATGATCCCGGAAGGTTCCGTGCTGGACTGGGGCGCGCTCTATATCCGCCGCGAACTCGGCGCGTCGCTCGCCTTTTCAGGCTTCGCCTTCGGAGCCTTCGCCTTCACCATGACGATCATGCGCTTTGCCGGCGATCTCGTGCGCGACCGGTTCGGGGCGGTGAAAACCTTCCGCTTCTGCACGGTCATGGCAATCATTGGGCTGGTGACTGCGGGTTCCGCGCCGAACATGGTCGTCGCCTTCATCGGCTTTGCCATCTGCGGCATCGGCATTTCCAACATGGTGCCGATCGCCTTTTCCGCAGCCGGCAATCTACCGGGCTTTGCTCAAGGCGTCGCGCTGTCGGTCACGACCTTCCTCGGCTATTCCGGCATGTTGTTTGCTCCTTCTGCCATCGGGTTTGCCGCCGAGCATACGAGCTTTTCGACCGTCTTCCTGACGCTGCCGGTGTTTCTGCTCGCGGTTCTGGCGCTGTCGGGGCTGGCGCGCTATGCGGATGCCGTCAAGAAATGATCAGGCCGAGAGCGGCATGGCTCTGATCGCTTCATGCAGGAAATCCATCGCCCGGCGGATTTTCAGCGAGGTGCGCAGTTCCTCATGCGAGGCGAGCCACATCGGCAAGGCGGCAATCTTGAGATCCGGCAGGATATGCCGGAGTTCCGGCGTCTGCCGGCCCAGCCACAGCGCGCCGAAACCGATGCCGGCGCCGGCCTTGACGAGTTCCCAATAGGCGACCTGGTCATCCGTGCGGAAGGTGAAGAGCGAGCGGTCGCCCTGGATGCCGAGGGCCTTCATGCCGTTGAGGATCAGGGTGTCGCGGTCGTAGCCGACCATGCGGTGGCCGAACAGATCTTCCATCTTCTGTGGCGTCCCGGCCTTCGCCAGATAGCGTTCATGGGCATGAACACCCATGGCGAAATCGTTGACCTTCACCGCGATCAGGTCGTTCTGCAGGGGTCGCGTCATGCGGATGGCGATATCGGCGTCGCGGGCGAGCAGATTGGCGACCGTGTTGGAGGGAACAAGCTCGATATCGATGCCGGGCTCGGCGTCCTTCAGCGCGACAAGGATCGGTGGCAGCAGGTAATTGGCGACGATATCGCTGGCGGTGATGCGAATCGGGCCGGAGGCCTCGCTGGCGCGGCCGGAGGCGCGCAGAAGGAAATGATCCGCCTCCTTTGCCATGCCGCGCGCGTCGTCGAGTAGCGAAAGGCCGGCTTCCGTCAGCGTCATGCCGCGCCGGCCGCGGATGAAGAGCGTCAGGCCGGTGGCAGCTTCCAGTTCGTCGATATGGCGGCCGACGGTTGGCTGGCTCAGACGCAGCGCGTCGGCGGCAGCGAGCAGTGTTCCGGTTTCGCCAACTGCGAGGAATGTCTTGATGAGGTTCCAGTCCATGGTATTCAAATTCGTATAATTATCATCCGAACTTGTCCATATTCACCAATAAATTTCTGCAATAACTTCTTCTCATCGAAACGGAGCTAACGCATCTCGAAGGGCGGCTCCCACAGTGAAGAGGACAATTCCATGAAGATTGCAGTTCTGGGCGCCAACGGGCGTCTCGCCCACGCCGTTGCCACCTCCTTTCTGGCCCATGGCCATGAGGTCGTTGCCGTCACCCGCAGCGGGCGTTGCGACGGTCTTTCAGGCCGCGTCGAATACCGGGCAGCGGACGCCATCGACCGGTCGCAGGTCATTGCTGCCACGAGCGGCGTCGACATGATCTTCAACGGGCTCAACCCGCCCTATGACAAATGGGAAGGCACTGTTCTCGCCATGGCGCGCAATGTCATGGCAGCGGCGAAGGAAAACCGCGCGGTGCATCTCTTCATCGGCAATGTCTACAATTACGGCAAGGAGATCGGTCTTGAGATGACCGACGACGCGCCCTTCTCCGCGACGACCGAAAAGGCCCGCATTCGCATCGAGATGGAAGCTCTGTTCAAGGATGCTACCAGCGAGGGCGTCAAGACGGTCATTCTGCGCGCCGGCGATTTCTATGGCACGGACAAGGTCGGCACCTGGCTCGACCAGATGATCGCGACGAAGATTTCGAAAGGATCTTTTTCGTGGCCGGGCCCCTACGACCTGCCCCACGCCTTCGCCTATCTTCCCGATCTCGCGGATGCATTTGTGCGGCTGGCGGAACGGGCGAACGAACTGCCGATGTTCTCGCAGTTCAATTTCGAGGGGCATACGCTGACGGGCGAGGATTTTGCGCGGGCCGCCGAGCGTGCTGCGGGGCGCAAGCTTGCGCGCAGGAAGGTGTCCTGGGCGCTGCTCAACGTCGTCGGCGTGTTTTCCCCGATCGTGCGAGAGGTCGTGAAGATGAACTATCTGTGGTTCACACCGCATTCGCTTTCGGGCGAAAAGCTCGAGGCCTTTCTGGGATCCGTCGCGACGACGCCTGCCGACGAGGCGATTGCCGAAGCGCTGGCCGACCACGGTTTCGTGAGCCGGCCCCTCGCCAAGGCGGCGTAGCTTTTGTTTGACGCATTTCCGGGCGGAAAACCGGTTTCCACTTTTCCTGGAAATGCTCAGACCTTCTTGACGAATTCCGACTTGAGCTTCATCGCGCCGAAACCGTCGATCTTGCAGTCGATGTTATGATCGCCTTCGACAAGACGGATGTTCTTGACCTTGGTGCCCACCTTCAGGACCTGCGAGGAGCCCTTGAGCTTGAGGTCCTTGATGACGGTGACGGTGTCGCCGTCGACCAGAAGCACACCGTTGGCGTCGCGGAAGCTCGTCTCTTCGGCCTGCGCTTCCGCGCTGGGCGCCCATTCGTGGCCGCATTCGGGACAGATCATCAGTCCGCCATCCTCATAGGCAAAGGCGGACTGGCATTTCGGGCAGGGCGGGTTCTCGCTCATGGCGGTCCTTTCAATGCCAAAACCTCCGGGATGCCCGGGAGGCTCGGCAAGATTTAATCTTGGTATGGACGCCTCCTAGCGCCCCCGGCACAACTTGTCGAGCGGTTGCGCACGTCATTTGATAGGCATGGCCACATCAGACGAAGCTGATTTCCCCGT
Organism: Ensifer sp.; assembly: GCA_035565055.1. Classification (GTDB taxonomy): domain Bacteria; phylum Pseudomonadota; class Alphaproteobacteria; order Rhizobiales; family Rhizobiaceae; genus Ensifer_A. Next base: position 18,566 of record DATMTA010000130.1, on the reverse strand, counting down.
TCAGCGGCATCGAGCGTATCCGCTTCCCGTTGAGCGCGAAGATCGCGTTGGCCAGTGCGGCCATGACCGGCGGGGTGGCGGGTTCGCCCGCGCCGCCGAGATGGCCGGAATTTTCGAGGATTTCGATGACGATGTCCGGACACTGGTTCATGCGTAGCGCGTCATAGTCGCTGAAATTCGACTGTTCCGGCGCCCCGTCCTTGAAGCTGATCTGCTGGCCGATGGCGGCGGAGAGGCCGTAGATCGCCCCCGACATCATCTGCGCCCTGAAATTCAGCGGGTCGAGCACCATGCCGGGATCGGCGACGATCCAGACCTTTTCGACGCGAATCGACCCGTTCTCGTCCTTCACCTGCACGACCTCACCAACCCATGTGCCGAAGGAAAGGGTGAAGGCAATCCCCTGCGCACGCGTCTGATCGATGGGCTTGCCCCAGTCGGAAAACGTCTTGAGCTTGTCGAGAATGGCAATGGCTGTCGGGTAATCAGCCATCAGCTTGCGACGGAATTCGAGTGGGTCGATCTTGCCGGCATGGGCCAGTTCGTCGATGAAGCTCTCGTTCATGAAGGCATTGAACGAGTTGCCGACCGAACGCCAGGAGGCGACGGGCGTCGACAGCGGCGCCTTATAGCCATCGATCCGGTAATTCGGGATGGTGTAGGGCTGGTTATAGGTACCGTCGAGGATCAGGTTGTCCGGCCCAGCGGTGGGCAGGCCAGGCATGATGCGTCCGACCATGCCGGCCATGACGGAAGGCGAGGCGACCGAGCCGTGAATGGCGACGGGGAAGCCGTCATTGCCGAGGCGCGCGCGGTATTTCGCCAGCGCTGCCGGGCGGTAAGGCCCGTGGCTCATGTCCTCCTCGCGCGTCCAGGTGACCTTCACCGGCCGGCCTTCCGTTTCCATGGCGATGCGGATCGCATAGTCGGAGAAATCCGGCTCGATGCGCCGGCCGAAGCCGCCGCCGAGGAAGGTCGTGTGGGCATTGATCTTGTCGTCCGCGAGCTTGGTCAGCCTTGCGCCGATGATCTTGATGACGCTCGGGGCCTGATTGGGCGACCAGACATCCAGCACACCGTCCTTCAATCGCGCGGTGGCGTTCATCGGCTCCATGGTCGCGTGCGACAGGAAGGGCGCGTAATATTCCGCCTCGACCAGCTTCTCGCGCGGGGCATCGGCGAAGGCCTTTTCCGGATCGCCCGCAGAGCGCAGCGAGAAGCCGCCACCGGCGGCAATCGTGCTCGCGAGGATCTTCTTCGCCTCCGCGTCGTTGCGGTGACCGGGGCCGTCAGCCCAGACGACCTTGACCGCGTCCGCCGCCTTGAAGGCGCGCCAGGTGTTGTCGGCAATGACGGCAAAGCCCTTGCCGTAAAGGCTGTCGATGGCGATGACCTTCTTCACGCCGCGCATCTTGAGTGCTTCGGATGCGTCGAAGCTCTTCATCGCGCCGCCCGGCTGCGGGTTCATGCGCACCGTCGCATAGAGCATGTCGGGCAATTGCACGTCGATGCCGAAGATCGGCTGGCCCGTCACCTTGGCCGGCATGTCCTTGCGCTGCTGCGGTTTGCCGAGGAGCTTCCACTGACTGCGCGGCTTCAGCGCGACATCGGAAGGCGGATCGATCTTTGCGGCGTCCAGCGCCAGTTCGCCATAGGTCAGGCTCTTGCCGGATTTTGGGTCGATCACCTTGCCCGCTTCGGTATTGAGCGATGCGGCAGACACGCCGAGCTTCTGGGCCGCGGCGGCCTTCAGGGTCTCGCGGGCGGTGGCGCCGGCAAGCCGCATCTTCTCATAGCCATCGGCGAGCGAGGAAGAGCCGCCGGTCATCTGGAGGGCCAGGAACTTGCCGACGACGCCCATGGCGTTGCGCACCGTCTCGGCGACCATGGAATGATCGAAGGCCGGGAAGGGCGCGCCTTCACGCAGGGCCGCGTCATTGTAATAGGCGGGGGCTGCCGGACCGTGTTCGATCTCGATCTGGTCGAGCGTGACGTCCAACTCTTCGGCCACGAGGGCGGCGAGTGTCGTGAAGGCACCCTGACCCATTTCGGCGCGGGGAACGATCACCGTGATACGGTTGTCGCTGGCGATCTTGATATAGGGATTGAAGGTCGCCTCGCCATTCGCGAGATCCTTCGTCAGCGGGTTTTCCAGCGGCTGCCTATATTTGTAATAGCCGAAGGCGACACCGCCGGCGACGGCGGCAGCGCCGACGAGAAAGGTGCGGCGGGCGATTTTTCCGATCGATGCCATGGTCTTCAAGCCCCCGTCTGCTGGCCGGCAGCGGCACGCTTGATGGCGGCGCGGATGCGCGGATAGGTGCCGCAGCGACAGAGATTGCCGCTCATGGCGTCGTCGATATCCTTGTCCGACGGCGTCGGGTTGGCTTCCAGAAGGGCGACCGCATTCATGATCTGCCCCGCCTGGCAGTAGCCGCACTGCACGACCTGCTCATCGAGCCAGGCCTGCTGCACGCGGTGCAGCGCATCCGGCTTGCCGAGGCCGTCGATCGTGCGGACATTGGACGTTACATCGCCGACCGCCGTCTGGCAGGACCGCGTCGCCTGACCGTCGATGATCACCGTGCAGGCGCCGCAGAGACCCGCGCCGCAGCCGAATTTCGGACCCTTGATGTTGAGTTCGTCGCGCAGCGCCCAGAGCAGCGGCATGTCCGGCTCGATATCGAGCTCATGGACGGTTCCGTTGACTTGCAGTTTCATTTTTGCGCGACCTCCCTATAGTCTGGCACCGAAGCAGTCAGTTCTTGACAAAATAACGAAAAATGTCAGTATGTCAATCATGCAAGCCAGAGACCGCGATCCCAAGGCTGCGGCGATCCTTGAGGCCGCGTTCCAGACCTTTTTCCAATATGGCGTGAAGCGCGCCACGATGGACGATATCGCGCGTGCCGCAGGCATGTCGCGGCCGGCGCTTTATCTCGTCTACAAGAACAAGGCCGACATTTTCCGCGCCTGCGTCACGTCGATGATGGACGAGCTTCGCGAGAGGCTGGCGGGCATCGCCTCGTCTACGGGTTCGGCAGAGACGCGGATCATGCAGGTGGTGCGGGCCGGGATCGTCGAGCCGCATGAGACGATTGGGGCCTCCGCCCATGCCGATGAACTCTTCGCGCTGAAATCCGAAATCGGGGCTGATCTGTTTCGCGACTGGATGAAGCTGATCGAGGTCACGATTGCCGACATTCTCGAACAGGAGGCGTCTGCGGACCGGTTGACGCTGCAAGCGGCGGGCGTCAGTGCTGCCGAGATTGCGGCCATGATCACCGACGGGGCCGAAGGGTTCAAGCTGCGCATGACCTCGGCGGAAGAGCTGGCACAGCGGCTTGAAGTCTTCGTGCGGCTGATGATCGGCCCGCTTGCGGCAACTCACGCATAGCCCGATCTGTCACGATGTTGACATCGGCCCATGTTTGATCCACCTGAACAGCATCCAATTCCGTTGAAAGCCCGACCATGAGCCACTCTTACGATCCGAAACCGCGCCGCGCCTCCGTTGCCGTCGAAGTGGGCGGCGTCATTGTGGGCGGCGGTGCGCCGGTCGTTGTGCAGTCGATGACCAATACCGACACCGCCGATATCGACGGCACGGTGGCGCAGGTCGCAGCGCTGCATCGCGCCGGCTCGGAAATCGTCCGCATCACCGTCGACCGCGACGAGAGTGCGGCCGCCGTGCCGAAGATCCGCGAGCGGCTGGAGCGCCTCGGCCTCAACGTCCCGCTGGTTGGCGATTTCCATTATATCGGCCACAAGCTGCTCGCCGATCATCCGGCCTGCGCCGAGGCGCTGGCGAAGTACCGCATCAATCCGGGCAATGTCGGCTTCAAGGACAAGAAGGACAAGCAGTTCGCCGAGATCGTCGAGAAGGCGATCACCTACCAGAAGCCCGTCCGCATCGGCGTCAACTGGGGCTCGCTCGACCAGGAACTCCTGACCCGGCTTATGGACGAAAACGCCGCCAACGGCTCGCCGCTGACGGCGCGCGAGGTGACTCGCGAGGCGATCGTGCAGTCAGCACTTCTGTCCGCCGAACTGGCGGAAGAGATCGGCCTGCCGCGCAACAAGATCATTCTCTCGGCCAAGGTCAGCCAGGTGCAGGACCTCATTGCCGTCTATTCGATGCTGTCCGAACGCTCGGACCATGCGCTGCATCTGGGGCTCACCGAGGCCGGCATGGGCTCGAAGGGCATTGTCGCTTCGTCCGCCTCCATGGGCTATCTGCTCCAGCAGGGGATCGGCGATACGGTCCGTGTTTCGCTGACGCCTGAGCCGGGCGGCGACCGCACGCGTGAAGTCATCGTGGCGCAGGAACTGCTGCAGGTTATGGGTTTCCGCCAATTCCTGCCTGTGGTGGCGGCCTGCCCCGGCTGCGGCCGCACGACTTCGACTGTCTTCCAGGAGCTGGCCCAGAAGATCGAGGGCGACCTGCGCAAGAACATGCCGATCTGGCGCGAGAAATATCCGGGCGTCGAAGCGCTCAACGTCGCCGTCATGGGCTGCATCGTCAACGGACCGGGCGAGTCCAAACATGCTGATATCGGCATTTCGCTTCCCGGCACTGGCGAAACGCCGGCCGCCCCCGTCTTCATCGACGGCCAGAAGGCGATGACGCTGCGCGGCCCGAATATCGCGGCCGAGTTCGAAGGACTGGTGGCCGACTATATCGAGAAGCGCTTCGGGCGGAAGACGGAAGCGGCGGAGTAAGCCGCCCGCCGGAGGTTTCCGACGAATTCAAAGGCGGCCTTCGAGCCGCCTTTTTCGTCTCAATCCTTAGCCGGATAGGGCGTCGCCAGCAGGAACGCCAGCCCGACGACGAGGAAGACGATGATCGTCGCCATGCCGAGATGGGCGGAGCCGGTCGCGGCGGTGACGACGGAGAAGGCCAGCGTCGCCATGAAGCTCGTGGCGCGTCCGGAGAGTGCGTAGATGCCGAAATAGCGGCCCGCCTCCTCCGGCTTGATGCTGCGCGACATGAAGGACCGCGACGAGGCCTGAACCGGGCCGAAAGCGATGCCGATCAGGAGACCGTAGAGGATGAAGACCTTTTCGGCTGCGGTGCCGAATAGGCCACCGGTTTCGACCGTTGAAAGCGCGATCAGCCCGAAGAGGGTCGAGCCCTTGTCGGTCGAGATGATCCCGACAGTCGCGAGAAGCAGGCTGATGAGGCTGAGCACGACGACTCGCTTGGAGCCAAGCTTGCCGTCTAGCCAGCCGGCAATGACATTGCTCGCGATGGCGACGATGTTGAGGATGATCCCGTAAACGCCGATTTCGATCGTCGCCCAGCCGAACATGCCGGCGGCAAAGGCGCCGCCGAGCACGATCAGTGCATTGACGCCGTCCTGGTAGATCATGCGGCCAATGAGGAAGTGGGCGAGGTGGCGGCGGGTGCGCGTCAGTTCCGTCAGGGAGGACTTCAGCTCGACGAGCCCGTCCTTCACTGCCTTCCCCATTTTGACGCCTGTGCTTTTCACGTCTGGCGTGAAGAAGAACATCGGCAGGATGAAGATGAAATACCAGAGCGCGGAGAGCGGGCCGGTGATGCGGGCATCCTCGCCGAGCTTCGGGTCGAGGCCGAAGAGCGGCGTGATGCCGATCAGCGTCTTGCCGGTCGCGGGGTTGCCGGCGAGAAACAGGATGACGGCGAACAGCGCAATCATGCCGCCGAGATAGCCAAGACCCCAGGCAAGGTTGGAAATCTTGCCGACATCCTTTTCGGGGATGAGGCGGGGCATCATGGAATCGTTGAAGACGATGGAAAACTCGGCCGCAAGAGAGGCAAGAATCCAGAAGATCATCGGGTAGACGATGGGCGAGCCGGGGGCGGCAAACCAGAGCATCGCCAGTGAGACGATCTGGATGACGGCGAAAAAGCCGATCCACTTCTTCTTCGCGCCCGTTGCATCGGCAATCGAGCCAAGGATGGGCGAGAAGATCGCAATGATGAAGCTCGCGATCGTGGCCGCATTGCTCCAATGCGTCTGCGCGGAGATGGGATCGTCAGTCAGCCTCGAGACGAAATAGGGGCCGAAGATGAAGGTGGTGACGACGGTGAAATAGGGCTGGGCCGCCCAGTCGAAGAACATCCAGCCGAGAATGCCCCGGCGGGTTGTTTTCGGGGCATCCTCAATGACTTTCACCGCCTCGCTGACCATCTTTTCCCCGCATTCCCCTCTGGAGTTTGCGGGGACTGTGTCACGCCGCCTTGCCGCCCGCAAGATCGTTCAGGAGGCTCGCCGCCAGCACGTAGCGAGCGAGTGTCAGGTCGCCGCTTTCGGTGATCGCCGAGAGCTGGCCGGTGATGCGGGCGAGCGTCGTCTCATGGGCCATCAGCCATTGATTGAGCGGCGCCTTGCTGCCCTTCCCGTCGGAGAGAACCTGAACGGCGATGGCGCGCCTCGCGGCCGAAATGTCGTCGAGGCTGCGGGCAAGCGCCAGTTCCTCGTACATGTCCGCGGCGGTGACGGGATTTGCCGGTGAGAGAAGGCGACCGATGCGCAGCGTTTCCGTGACGCCGGTGAAGGTGTCCGCGGCACGGTCGAGATTGTCGCCGGAGGCCTCGGCCACCTGGGCGATCTCCGGCACCAGAACCAGCGCTCGCAGGCCGATGAGGTCGCTCGCCAGCTGTTCCGGGACGCCGATTTCCGTCAGTCGGGCCTTGTTGTCTTCCGCTTCGCGGCGCGCCGTTGGTGAAAGGAGCGACAGCGCCTTGCCCTTCAGGACCTTCATCGTCTTTTGAAGCCGGCCAGCGGCCTCCTCAAGCGAGCCCGAAATCATCCCTGCCTTCAGCACGAGGCGGGTCGCGGCGCGGTAGACCTCCTCAGTCAGCGCATAGAGCTCGTTCTGGCGATTGCCGGGGATGATCGTGTCCAGTGCGTCGATCTCGCGCCAGATCGCCGGCAGGCCGAAGCCGTCGCGCACGATGATGGCCGCCTTGACGATGTCGGCCGCGTTTGCGCCGGTGGCGTCCGACAATGTCGTCACGAAGGCAGGGCCGCCGCGGTTTATGACGTGGTTGGCAAGCACGGTGGCGATGATCTCGCGGCGCAGGCGATGCCTGGCGATGTCTTCCGCATAGGCCTTGCGCATGCCGGCCGGGAAATAATCCGACAGCAGGCCCCCGAGCCAGGGATCGTCAGGCAGATTGCTCGCCACCAGTTCGTCGAACAGCACGATCTTCGCATAGGACAAGAGCACACCGATTTCGGCACGCGTCAGCGGATGGCCGGACGCATAGCGCTCCGTCATCGTCGGTTCGTCCGGCAGGTTTTCCACCTTGCGGTCGAGCTTACCGTCAGTCTCCAACCGGTTCATGAAGCGGCCGAGTTCCCGGCCATTTGCCAGCCCGCGCCGGCCCGTGAGCGAAATCGCCAGCGATTGCAGATAGTTGTTGCGCAGCACGAGTTCGGCGACCTCGTCGGTCATCGAGGCGAGCAGCTTGTCGCGTTTTGACCGCGTGAGGCGATCGTCATGCATGGCGTTGGCCAGCGCGATCTTGATATTCACCTCGACGTCGGACGTGTTGACGCCGGCTGAGTTGTCGATGGCGTCGGAGTTGCAGCGGCCGCCCTTGAGCCCGAAGGCGATGCGCCCCTTCTGCGTCACGCCGAGATTGGCGCCTTCGCCAATCACCTTGGCGCGCACTTCTGCTGCGGCAACGCGGATCGGGTCGTTGGCGCGGTCGCCGACATCGGCGTCGGTTTCCGAGGCCGCACGGACATAGGTGCCGATGCCGCCGAACCAAAGCAGGTCGACCTCAGCCTTCAGGATCGCGCTCATGATCTCGTAGGGCGTCGCCGGCCCTTTGGGCAGGCCGATGACACTTGCGGCTTCGGGCGTCAGGTTCACGGATTTCTCGTTGCGCGAGACGATCATGCCGCCCTTGGAGAGCTTCGTCTTATCGTAGTCCTGCCAGCTCGAGCGCGGCAGGTTGAAAAGGCGCTGGCGCTCGGCAAAGGAGGCCGCCATGTCCGGATCTGGATCGATGAAGATATCGCGATGGTCGAAGACGGCGACGAGGCGGATCTTGCGCGAGAGCAACATGCCATTGCCGAAGACGTCGCCCGACATGTCGCCGACGCCAGCGACCGTGAAGGGGGTCGACTGGATGTCGATATCCATCTCGCGGAAGTGGCGCTTGACGGTTTCCCAGGCGCCGCGTGCGGTGATGCCCATCTTCTTGTGGTCATAGCCGGCAGAACCGCCCGACGCGAAAGCGTCGTCGAGCCAGAAGCCGGCCTCCTGGGCCAGACCGTTGGCCGTATCGGAGAAGGTTGCGGTGCCCTTGTCGGCGGCGACGACGAAATAGGGGTCGTCGCCATCATGGCGGACGGTCTTTTCCGGCGGGATGATGTCCGCGCCTTGCAGGTTGTCGGTGACGGAAAGAAGGGTGCGGATATAGGTCTTGTAGGCTTCCGTTCCGGCGGCAAAGATGGCGTCGCGGCTGCCGCCTGCCGGCAGGCGCTTCGGATAGAAGCCGCCCTTGGCACCGACGGGCACGATGACCGCGTTCTTGACCTGCTGCGCCTTCACGAGACCCAGAACTTCCGTGCGGTAATCCTCGGCGCGGTCCGACCAGCGGATGCCGCCGCGGGCGACCTTGCCGAAGCGCAGGTGAATGCCCTCGACCTCTGCGCCATAGACGAAGATTTCGCGGAACGGCTTGGGCTCCGGCAGACCGTCGACCTCATGCGGGTTGAGCTTGAAGGCGAGCGTGGTCCGGGGCAGGCCATACAGCCCCTTCTGGAAATAGTTGGTGCGCAGCGTCGCGCGGATGACGTTCATGTAGCGGCGCAAAATCCGGTCGTCGTCGAGGCTCGGGACCGCAGAAAGCCGTTCCTCGATATCGGCGACGATCTCGTCCTCGCGCTTGCCGCGCTGCTTGTTGGACGCTGCCGGATCAAGCCGCGCCACGAAAAGGGCGAAGAGCCGAGCAGCGATCTCCGGATAACGGACAAGCGTGTCGGCTATATAGCCCTGCGAATAGGCGATTCGCGTCTGGCGCAGATAACGCGCATAGGCACGCATCACCGTGACTTCGCGGGCCGTCAGGCCACTCGTCAGAACGAGCCGGTTGAAGCTGTCATTGTCGATGGCACCGCTGAAAGCGGCCAGAAGCGCCTCTTCGAGCGGCTTGCGTTCAGCGGCCAGATCGATCGAGCGGCCGTTGGCATGGGCCAGTTCCATGTCATGCAAGACAACGGACGAGGTTTCCGTACCATCGCGCAGCATGAACTCGTAGGTGCTTTCGGCAATCACTTGGAAGCCGAGATTTTCGAGAAGCGGCACGCGGCGCGAGAGTGACAGCGGCTCGCCGGCGTGGAAGATCTTGAGGCTGACTTCGGAGGCTTCACCACCGGCGCGGTAGAATTCCACCGAAACGTCGTGGGTGACGGCCTGCTTGATCTTCGGAAGATCGGCAAAGGCGTCCTTCGGCTCGAAGGCGGCCTGGAAGTCTGGCCCGGTCGACAGCGCGCAATCGTGGCTGCCGGCGAGGGCGCTGAAGCGCTCCTCCCAGGAGGTGGCGATGTTGCGCACTTCCCGCTCAAGTTCTGCTTGAGAAATACGGGGCGTCTTGCCGCCGGAACGACCGATGATGAAATGCACGCGGGCGACGCCACCTTCCGGAAACGCCGGGTAATAGGCCGAGACGCGACCGTCATAGACGGTCTTGAAATAGTGGCCGATCTTTTCGCGGACTTCCGAGTCATACTGTTCGCGCGGCACATAGACGAGCAACGAGACGAACCGGTCGAAATGGTCGATACGAGCGAGAACCCGCACGCGGGGCCGGTCGGAGAGGTCCATGATCTGCTCGCAGAAACTGGCGAGCAGACTGCTATCGATCTGGAAGAGATCGTCGCGCGGATAGGATTCCAGCACGTTCATCAGGGTCTTGCCGGAATGGCTGTCGGGTGCATAGCCGAAATGGCGCACAACCTTGTCGACCTTGGAGCGCAGGAGCGGGATTTGCGAGGCCCCTTGCGTATAGGCCGTCGAGGTGAAGAGGCCGACGATGCGCAGCTCGCCGATGACATCGCCGTTCTTGTCGAACCGCTTGATGCCGACATAGTCCATATAGGCGCGGCGGTGGATGACGGACTTCACATTGGCCTTGGTGACGATGAGATAATCCGGCCCTTCGAGGAATTCGATGATTTCGGGGGTCGTTGTGACGGCGTCCTTGCCGAGCCGCAGCACCCGGACTTCCGGGTCGGAGAGAATGCCGAGGCCGGCGCCCTTGCCGCGTTCGACCGTCGCCTCCGCGCCCTTGCCGGAATAGGTATATTCGCGCATCCCGAGGAAGGTGAAATTGTCGGCGCGCAGCCAGTCGAGGAAGGCGAGCGACTCGTCCTTCTCGCGGCGCTTGCCGTCCTGCGCGCGGATGCCCGCGACCGCGTGATCGAGCGTGGCGACCATTTCCTGCCAGTCGCGCACCGACAGGTGAACCTGTTCAAGGACGTATTCGATGCGCTTGACCAGCGCCTTGGCTGCCTCCGGAGCAATCCGCGCCAGATGGATCTGCATGTGGCTGACGCGGCTGTCCGGGTCACTGCCGTCGTCGCTGACATGCAGCCGCGGCTCGGCTCCCTCCTGAAGGATCAGGATCGGGTGGACGACCATGAAGATGTCTCGATGCGTACTCGTCAGTTCGCCCATGACGGAGTCGAACAGGAACGGCATGTTGCGGTCGGTGACGGAAAGGACGGAGCAGGCGACGCCCTCGGGTGCGATGGCCTCGATGGTGGCGACCGTCACGCGGGCGCTCTTTCGCTCCCAGGCGGAGATTTCGGCGGCTGCGTGGGCGCCTCCAGCCACCAGCATGTCCGCGCTATAGGCCTCGATATCGTCCGCACTGGCGCGACCGTAGAGCAGGTTCGGGTCTATGGTCGGCGTCTTGGCAGACTTCGCGGCCTTGCGTGCCGCCTCCAGAACCTTGTCGCGTTTGGGGTTGCTGCGGCCTGCCATGGAACGTCCTCCGATGATTTGCGCGGAACAGTAGCAGAAAACCTGAAATTTTTGAGATGAATGTGAAAATCCGCGAAATTTGTCAGATTCTGTCGTTTTCGCCTCGGGAATCGCGAGATTTCTGTCGATTCCGGAAGCTTTTTCGTCATTTTTGCCTGTGCTTCTCGAATTTTTGCGCCTTCTGCAATAATGGTGCAACGTTGACATGAGATCCGCGGCGGGTGATCACACGCCCATCAATGCGGGAGACGCGCGGTTGAGCCAGCAGAAGACAATCCTGTCGATTTCGAGCCATGTCATGCGGGGTGGCGTCGGCAATCGCGCTGCCGTGTTCGCACTGGAAGCGCGCGGACATGCGGTCTGGTCCGTGCCGACCGTCATCCTGCCCTGGCATCCCGGCCACGGACGCTCGACCCGCATCGCCATCGATAGTGCCGCCTTCGCGAGCGCCCTTACCGACCTCAAGGGCTCGAAATGGTGCAGCGAAGTGCGCGCGGCGATGACGGGCTATTTTGCAGAGGCGGGACAGGTGCGCGCCGCGGCAGACCTGATTGCCGCATTCAAGCAGAGCGATCCGGATTTCGTCTATCTCTGCGATCCTGTCATCGGCGATGCGGGCGGGCTCTATGTGGCCGAGGCGGTGGCCATTGCCATCCGCGACGAGTTGCTGCCGCTGGCGGATATCGCAACGCCGAACCGGTTCGAGCTCGGCTGGCTGGCCGGCGCCCCGGTCGACAACAATGCAGCGATTGCGGCCGCGGCGCGGCGAACCGGCATCGCCCGCGTCATCGCCACATCGGCACATGCCATGATGAAGGGCGCGATTGCCAATCTCCTCATCGAGGGCGACCGGCAGGTTCTGGCCGAACACCAGGCGTTTGAAAAGACGCCGAACGGCGTGGGCGATCTGTTTTCGGCGCTTTTCCTGTCGCATGTCGTCGAAGGAAGGTCGGCCGAGGAGGCACTTCGGCTTTCGACATCCAGCGTCTTCGAGATTGCCGCGCGTTCAATCCGGGCCGGCGCTGACGAACTGCTGCTGCAGGCGGAGGCCGCATCGCTCCAGACGCCCATGGCCAGCGTTGCGATCCGGCATCTCGTCAGCGCCCTGTCGCCGCGCAGGCGTGTGGCGACGATAGCCCCGCTCGATAATGAGCCCGCGGGTTGATTGACGTTTGTTGCGGATGCTAAGGATGAACGGCTTCATCCCAGCACAGGCGGAACACCGTGGCGCAATTTCCCGACGAACTTCTGAACGGCTACCGCAATTTCATGAGCGGCCGTTACCTTGAAGAAAGCGACCGCTATCAGAACCTCGCCAAGGAGGGACAGAAGCCGAAGGCGATGGTGGTGGCCTGCTGTGATTCTCGCGCCGCGCCGGAAACCATTTTCGACTGCGGGCCGGGCGAGCTCTTCGTGGTGCGCAATGTCGCCAATCTCGTGCCGCCCTATGAGCCGGACGGGAACTATCATTCCACCTCGGCCGCGCTGGAATTCGCCGTCCAGGGCCTGAAGATCCGCGACATCATTGTCATGGGACATGGTCGCTGCGGCGGCATCGGGGCAGCCCTCTCGCCGTCGACCGAGCCGCTATCGCCCGGCGATTTCATTGGCAAGTGGATGGGCCTTCTCGACGGTCCTGCCGAACAGATCCGCAATGCCGGCATCCTCACGGCGGCTGAGAGGCAGCGCGCTCTGGAGCGCGTCTCCGTGCGCAATTCGCTCCAGAATCTGCGAACCTTTCCCTGCGTGAAAATTCTTGAAGAGGCCGGAAAGATGCGTCTTCACGGCGCCTGGTTCGATATTTCGACGGGTGAGCTCTGGATCATGGACTCCGCGAGCGGCGATTTCATCCGTCCGAAGCTCTGAACCGATCAGGCCAATTTCCCAAAAAGAATGCCCGGTAACCTGAGGTCACCGGGCATTTTATGTCAGGTTTTGAGAAGAGGGGGTCAATGACCCTCGATCTGCTTGCCCATGATGGCAATCGCCTGCTGGTAGACGGTCGCCGCGTTCCAGCCCTGGATGGCGGCAAAATTCGGTTCGCCCGGCTGGTACCCGGCACCGGCGCGCCAGCCATGACCCTTGAGGAAGTTGGCGGTGGAGGCCAATGCGTCGGCCCTGGAACCTGCCAGATTGATGCGGCCGTCACCGTCGCCGTCAACGCCGTAAAGCAGGACGTTCTTCGGCAGGAACTGCGTCTGGCCGACTTCGCCATGGGCAGCACCAATGGAATTGACCGAGAGCGTGCCGGCCTGGACGAGCTTGAGCGCGGCGTAAAGCTGATCGGTGAAATATTCGGTCCGGCGGCAGTCATAGGCCAGCGTCGAGACGGCCGACAGCGTATGCTGGTCACCCATATAGCTGCCAAAGCCGGTTTCCATGCCCCAGATCGCGATCAGGGGCCCGGGCGACACGCCAAAGCGGCTCTGGATGCTGTTGAAGAGGGCCGCATTGGATTTCAACATGGCGCGACCGCGGGACACGATGCCGGCGGAGCCGCGCTTCTTCATGAAGGCGTCGAGCGACAGCTTGAAGCTGTGCTGCCCGCGATCCGCGCGAATGGTGGGCACGTTGTAATGGACGTTTGCGAAGACATTATCGAGGACGGAAGGCTTGATGCCGTTCTTTGCCGCTTCGGCTTTGAACTCCTGCACCCAGGCCGCAAAGCCGGCGCTGTTGTTCCCGCACTTCGCCGCATGAGCCGATGTGGCAAAGCTGGCGGAAACCACCAGCGCCGCAGAAAGGCCCAACCATTTCGAAAATTTCATTCAACGCCCCCATCTTTAAAGAACAGCGCAGCCGCGCCCGGTTTCCGCAATCGCTGTCGAATAATCCGACTCAAGGTCTGGACTCAAAATGCCCTGCCTTCATTGAGCGAAAATGGTGGTTTTTCGCAACCTGGCCTGTCGGTGGAGGCCATCAAATTTCGGTGACTGCCCGCCCCGCAGCCAATTGCCGCAGGGCGGAGAGCCAGAATCGCCGATCAGGCGGCCTTGCGCTTGGCCTTGATGAGACCGCGGTTGACGAGAAGCTCGGCAATCTGCACGGCGTTGAGTGCTGCACCCTTGCGCAGGTTGTCGGAGACGACCCACATGTTGAGGCCGTTCTCTACGGTCGCGTCCTCGCGGATGCGCGAGATATAGGTCGCGTCTTCGCCGGCGCACTCGTAAGGCGTGATGTAGCCGCCGTTCTCATGCTTGTCGATGACGAGGCAGCCCGGAGCCTCGCGCAGGATTTCGCGGGCCTTGTCTGCCGTGATCTCGTTTTCGAACTCGATGTTGACCGATTCCGAATGGCCGATGAAGACGGGAACGCGCACGGCCGTGCAGGTCACCTTGATCTTCGGGTCGAGCATCTTCTTGGTTTCGGCGAGAACCTTCCACTCTTCCTTCGTGTAGCCGTCTTCCATGAAGACGTCGATGTGGGGAATGACGTTGAAGGCGATGCGCTTGGTGAACTTCTTGTTCTCGATCGGATCGGCAACGAAAACGGCGCGGGTCTGGTTGAACAGTTCGTCCATGCCGTCCTTGCCGGCGCCAGAAACCGACTGGTAGGTCGAGACGACGACGCGCTTGATCTTGGCATAGTCGTGCAGCGGCTTCAGCGCGACGACGAGCTGGGCGGTCGAGCAATTCGGGTTGGCAATGATGTTCTTCTTGGTGAAGCCATCGATCGCGTCGGGGTTCACTTCCGGAACGATCAGCGGAACTTCGGAATCGTAGCGCCAGGCGGAAGAGTTGTCGATGACGACGCAGCCCTGCGCGCCGATCTTCGGGGACATCCGCTTCGATACGTCGCCGCCAGCCGACATCAGGCAGATATCGGTATCGGAGAAGTCGTAATTCTCAAGATTGGAAACCCGAAGCGTCTTGTCGCCGAAGGACACTTCCGTGCCGACGGAACGGCTGGAAGCCAGCGCCACGACCTCATCGGCCGGAAAGCCGCGTTCGGACAGAATGTTGAGCATTTCCCGGCCTACGTTGCCGGTTGCGCCCGCGACTGCAATCTTGAAACCCATGTCTTCGCTCTCTTTCTTTTCTCTCCTCGTCCGGTGAGGGGGGAACCTGAATGGCATCAGGTATCCTGTCCCCGGCCGGGCCGGGGAGAGAGCGGCAGGCCAGAGACGTCAGACGGTTTTCGTCGTCGTTTTGGCCTTGGTTTTGGAAACGAAAGAACGGAAAGCATCGCAGTCGCAAAGCGCTGCGTCGATCATGCCGGACATGTGATGGTCACACGAAAGCATTGGCCCGTCCTTTTCCGCTGCTGCTCATACGCTCTTTTGGCAAAGAGTCAATATTTTCCGGGCTTCAAAATGCAAAGCGGGCAATCACTGGAACATGGTCCGACGGCTGGGTCCAGCCGCGCGCCTCGCGCAGGATCTCGATATCCGTGACATGTGGCGCGAGATCGGGCGACGACCAGATATGGTCGAGGCGACGGCCCTTGTCGGCGGCATCCCAGTCCTTGGCGCGATAGCTCCACCACGTATAGAGCTTCTGCGGCTCGGGAAATTTCTCGCGCATCAGATCCGACCAGCCGCCCTCGGCGATCACCGCCTTCAGACCGTCGGTCTCGACAGGCGTGTGGCTCACGATCTTCAAGAGCTGCTTGTGCGACCAGACATCGTGTTCGAGCGGGGCGATATTGAGATCGCCGACGAGGATCGAGGAACGGCCGGTACCATCGAGCGCGCGCATGGCCCGCATTTCCTCGATGAAATCGAGCTTGTGGCCGAATTTCGGGTTTATCGTGCGGTCAGGCTCGTCACCGCCGGCGGGCACGTAAAAGTTATGCAGGCGGATGTTGCGGCCGGCATGTTCGAAATCGACCGAAAGGTGGCGCTTGTCGCCGACGCCACAGAAGTCGCGGGTCTCATGGATGTCGATCTTCGCCTTCGAGACGGTGGCAACGCCGTGATAGCCTTTCTGGCCGCTCACGCACATGTGGACATAGCCAAGAGCGCGGAAGGCCTCATAGGGAAATTCCTCGTCGCGGCACTTGATCTCCTGCAGGCAGAGGATGTCGGGCTGGTAGCGGGTAAGGAACCCGGCGACGATCGGCATTCTCAGCCGCACGGAGTTGATGTTCCAGGTGGCAAGCGTGAAGGTCATGACGAAAAGGTCCTGCAGGGGGTTCTCCGGCAGGACCTAGTTTGTGATGGCGCCGATGTCCAACAAATTCGCTGACGATTAGGGCTGCTTGCCGGCCCCATTCCCCTTCATCTGGTCGTAGGGGAGGGCAAAGACGCCATCGGCAAAGTCGACGCCCGCCTTGACGTTATAGATCATGACCGAGGTTTCCTTGCCCTGCGCGTCGGTGATCGTCCACTGGCGCAGATCGTCGGTGGCGGGATCGAACATCATGGTGATCGTCGAATCGCCGAAGATCGACTTGTCTCCCAGCACGATGGTGACGAGATCCGGGTCCTGCTTGACGCTGCGGACCATTTTGCCGGTCAGGTCGATCTTGTCGTCGAGAAGCAGCGCCAGCGGTGTCTTGGAGAGGGGGTACTGATCCCAGGTGCCAAGCTTCATGTTGCCGACGACGAGGGTGCGTCCGTCCGAGATCACGCGCATCGGCGAGGGTGCGTCATAGTTGAAGCGCACCTTGCCCGGACGTGCGATGTAGAACTTGCCGCCCGTCTGGTCGCCACGCGGACCGAACTGGACGAAATCGCCCATCATCGTCTTGATGCCGGCGAAGTGGTTGGCAATTTCCTGCGCCTTGTTGTTCTGAGCGCCGGCCGGTGCTGCCGAGAGGCCAAGCGCCAAGGCAAATGCCGGAAGGATCATGCCAAGCGAGCTCTTCGTCTTTGCCAAGCCCGCCAAAACTTTCAGGAATTTCATTCTCGTCTCCTCGAATCTTCCTTTATCTCTCAGGCAAACGCGGCGCCTTCAAGGCGAGTTCCCCCTTGCATTCCGGACTATGCCGTCGCCGCAAGACCGCGGCGCTGGCGCACGCGGAATGCCTGTTACACGCTGCCGGTGATATCCGATTCGGTTGGAACGAGGATTTCGCGTTTTCCCGCATGGTTGGCCGGGCCGACGATGCCTTCCTGTTCCATGCGCTCGATGATCGAGGCGGCGCGGTTATAGCCGATTCCGAGGCGGCGCTGGATATAGGAAGTCGAAGCCTTGCCGTCGCGAAGGACCACGGCCACGGCCTGATCGTAGGGATCGTCCGAATCGGCGAGGTTCGACGTGCCGGCCGGGCCGCCGCCACCTTCGCCGTCGCCATCTTCGTCATCGGCCGTGATCGCGTCGAGATATTGCGGCACCCCTTGCGTCTTCAGATAGGCGACAATGTCTTCCACTTCATGGTCGGACACGAACGGGCCGTGAACGCGCTGGATGCGTCCGCCGCCGGCCATGTAGAGCATGTCGCCCTGACCGAGGAGCTGTTCGGCGCCCTGCTCGCCCAGGATCGTGCGGCTGTCGATCTTCGACGTCACCTGGAAAGAGATGCGGGTGGGGAAGTTTGCCTTGATCGTGCCGGTGATGACGTCGACCGAGGGCCGCTGCGTGGCCATGATCACGTGGATGCCGGCGGCGCGTGCCATCTGGGCGAGGCGCTGGACGGCGCCTTCGATGTCCTTGCCAGCCACCATCATCAGGTCGGCCATTTCGTCGATGATGACGACGATGTAGGGCAGCGGCTTGAGTGCAAACTCTTCCGTCTCGTAGAGGGCTTCGCCGGTTTCGCGGTCGAAGCCGGTCTGGACTGTGCGGGTGATCGCTTCGCCGGACTGGATCGCCTGCTCGACGCGGGTGTTGAAACCGTCGATGTTGCGCACGCCGATCTTCGACATCTTCTTGTAGCGGTCCTCCATCTCGCGCACGGTCCATTTGAGCGCGACGACCGCCTTCTTCGGGTCGGTCACGACCGGCGAAAGCAGATGCGGGATGCCGTCATAGACGGAAAGTTCGAGCATCTTCGGGTCGATCATGATCAGGCGGCACTTCTCCGGAGAGAGCCGGTAGAGCAGCGAGAGAATCATGGTGTTGATGGCGACGGACTTACCCGAACCGGTGGTACCGGCGACGAGCAGGTGGGGCATTTTTGCAAGGTCGGCAATGACCGGCTCGCCGCCGATCGTCTTGCCGAGCGACAGCGCCAGCTTGCCTTTGGCGTCGTGGAATTCCTGGTTTTCGATCAGCTCGCGCAAGTAAACCATCTCGCGCTTCTGGTTCGGCAGTTCGATGCCGATGGCGTTGCGCCCTTGAACGACCGCGACGCGGGCGGCGATTGCGCTCATCGAGCGGGCGATGTCGTCGGCAAGGCCGATGACACGGGACGACTTGATGCCGGGTGCCGGCTCCAGTTCGTAGAGCGTGACGACGGGACCGGGGCGGACATGGATGATCTCGCCCTTGACGCCGAAGTCGTCGAGCACGCCTTCCAGCAGGCGAGCATTGTGCTCCAGCGCTTCCGGCGACAGCGTGGAATCGCGGCCGGTCGACTTGGGTTCCGCAAGCAGTTCTGTCGAAGGCAGGATGAAGCCATCATTGCCGCGCGGCGTGGGGGCCGGTGCGCGCATCGTGGTCCGCACCGGGGCAGGCCGAGGCGCCTCGGTAGCGGGC
>DATMTA010000129.1:0-8021 GCA_035565055.1 Ensifer sp. | reverse complement strand
GAATAATGCGAAGCGCCCGCCGGACCTTTCCGACGGGCGCTTTGGATGCTGGACTGAAGATCAGGCGGCCGGCTGCTTCGTCTTGCGCAGATAGGGCAGAACCGTATCGAACGAGCCGAAACGCGCAATCGCATCCTCGTTGGACACGGCCGCCGTGATGATCACGTCGTCGCCCTGGTTCCAGTTGGCCGGCGTTGCCACCTGATGCTTGGCGGTCAGCTGGATGGAATCGATGGCGCGCAGGATTTCAGGGAAGTTGCGGCCTGTCGTCATCGGATAGGTGAGGATCAGCTTGATCTTCTTGTCTGGACCGATGACGAAGACCGAACGAACGGTGGCGTTATCCGCCGGCGTGCGGCCTTCCGAGCTTTCGCCGGCACCGGCGGGCAGCATGTCATAAAGCTTGGCGACCTTGAGGTCCTTGTCGCCGATCAGCGGATATTCGACATCGAAGCCCGTTGCGACCGCGATGTCGTTCTTCCACTTGGCGTGGCTTTCCACCGGATCGACGGAAATGCCGATGACCTTGACGCCGCGCTTGCGGAATTCGCCCTCAAGGCCGGCCATCGCGCCAAGCTCGGTCGTGCAGACCGGCGTGAAGTTCTTCGGATGCGAGAACAGAACCGCCCAGCCGTCGCCGATCCATTCGTGGAAATTGACCGTCCCCTGCGTGGTCTCTGCGGTGAAGTCGGGGGCGATGTCGTTAATGCGAAGGCTCATGATAAACTCCTCTTTTCAATGCAGTCGCTCTTGTCGGGCGAAATGCGGAAGGCGGCATAGTCTCTGAGCGCATCATAGGTCCGTGATGCCATCTCGCGCCTCGCCGGAATCTTGTCCTGATGCTGCACCCTGGCCTGCAGTTGCCGGAATAATCCGTAACCGCCGGTCCAGCGGCCATAGCCGCTCTCGACGTTTATATGGCCCGCCTGACCAAGAATGTGAACATCGCTTCCCCAATCGGCCGTTATTTCCATCAGATTCTCGAACGGCATGTAGATATCGTTCAGGCTGCCGACCACGATCGACGGGAACGGAAGCTTGCGGGGCTCAAACGCGTGAACCGCCGCAAGGTTCTCGGGGTGTATTTTGCGGGTGATCGCGATGTCGCAAGGAGCGACGAGCATGGCGCCGCGCACATGCCGCGCCGAGGACCGTCGTGCAAGGGCGGCCGTGACCTGGCAGCCCATGCTGTGCGCTACGATGAAGGCAGGGCCTTGCGCCAGTTCCGCTTCAAGCCGCTCAACCCATTCGTCAAGACAGGGCCTGTCCCAGCTCGCCTGCTCCACCACACGGGAGCCGTCCACATCGGAAAGCCAATTGCGCTGCCAATGGCCCTCGCCTGAACCGAAGAGGCCGGGCACGATGAGTATCTTATCCATCCGAACGTCCCTGCCCTTCTTGTAGCGAGAGTTTTAGGAGACGTGGCCGCCGGCCAGCATGAAGATGACGAAGCCGAAAGCGGCAGCGATGGCCGCCAGCTCAGCGATGCGCTGGGGCAGCGGGACCGACACGAAAGGCCGTCTGGCGAGATAGGCCGTCTTATGTGTCTCGGTCGTCATGGCGTCACCTTTCTTCAAGCGATACGCCATCTATAATCCAGTCGATCAGTAGACTTAAGGAAGCCGATTGTGCGCCAAGCTCGCAGAGAGAAAAAATTTTCTCAATTTCGGACTGCGAAATTCTTCGGTCTTTAGTTGGTGACGGCTCTCGACTTGCGCATCCGCAATGCCACAAATCGTTGTGTTGACAAACCTTGCTCGAGGTTCAAGAGTGCCCCGGCAGACGGGCTGCGTGAGGGGGAAAATCATGTCACAGCGCGCGTTTATTGGATTTTTCGCTATTTTTTCCATGACGTTGCTGAATATGAGCGGCATCGCGAGCGCGGCTGACGCCAAGCGACAGATCGTCACCACCAAGGATAGCGACTATTTCGGCTTCGACCTGCGCACCGTGCAGAACGTGACGCTCGACCAGTGCAGCACCGCCTGCATCGGTGACAAGTCCTGCCGCGCCTTCACCTATAACCCCAAGGTGAAATGGTGCTTCCTGAAATCCGACTTCAACCAGATGAACCCCTTCCCCGGCGCGGTTGCCGGCAAGATCGTGGAAGTCTCCGCGGTCAAGGAACCGGATATCGGCGCCGCGCCCGCGCTCGCCTTCCTGTCTGACACGTTCGTCCAGTCCGCCGGCGACCTTCGCAACGGTCTCGCGATTCCCGACGACATGAAGAATCAGGGGCTCGAAAGCCTGCTGGCGCTGGCCAGGCTTGACGCGACCTCCGGCAATATCCCGAATGCCCTGACGGCATTCCAGGCCGCACTCGCACTGGAACCTGACTCCGCGGACCTTTGGCTTGTGGCGGCTCGCGCGGCCAATACCCAGACCAAGGATACCGAACTCGCCACCCGCGCCGCCTATATCGCGCTCAACGGCTATCAGCTCACCCGCACGGCTTCGACCCGTGCTGACGCACTCGCCGTGCTCGCCAGGTCACTCGAAAACGCCCAGAACTATCGTCAGGCGCTCAATGCCTATAAGGCGAGCGTCAATCTCGTCTCCTCCGCTGCCGTCCAGGCCGCCTACGCGGATCTGCGCGCCCGCCAGGGCTTCCGCGTCACCGGCAATTCGCTCGACAACGACAACGCCCAGCCGCGCGCCTGCGTTCAGTTCTCCGAAAAGCTCTTGAAGAGCGGCGTCGATTACGCGACCTTCGTCACGGTCAACAATGCCGCCGCCAAGGGTGTGGACGCGAAGGACAACCAGATCTGCGTCGAGGGTCTGGAATTCGGCCAGCATTATCGCATTTCGCTGCGCGCTGGCCTGCCCTCTTCCGTTGATGAGAGCTTGCTGTCGCAGGTCAATGTCGACGTTTACGTGAAGGACCGCACCGCCTCGGTTCACTTCACCGGCGACAACTTCGTCCTGCCGTCAACGGCTCGGCGCGGCATTCCGCTCGTGTCCGTCAACGCCACGACGGCCAATCTGAAGCTATACCGGATCGGCGACCGCAACATTGCGCAGCTGCTCAACAATTCGCAATTCCTGACACAGGTCGATAAATACAGCGCCGACACGATCAAGGACACGAATGGCGAACTCGTCTGGCAGGGCTCGATCGACATCAAGCAGACGCTGAACAAGGATGTCATCACCAGCTTCCCGGTTGATGAAGTCGTGCCGGAGCGCAAGCCGGGGGTTTATGTCCTGACCGCTGTGGTGCCGAATAGCGGCGGCCAGGAATGGGACCCGCAGGCGACGCAATGGTTCGTCGTGTCAGACATCGGCCTCACCACCTATGCCGGCACGGATGGTCTCAACGTCTTCGCCCGCGCGCTCGGCAGTGCCAAGCCGCTGGCCGGCGTCGATCTGCAACTGCTCGCCAAGAACAACGAAATCCTCGGCTCCGTGAAGACCGATGCGAATGGCCGCGCCACCTTCAGCGCCGGGCTGATGCGCGGCACAGCCGGGATGACGCCCGCAGTTCTCACCGCTCAACAGAACGGCAAGGACTATGTCTTCCTCGACATGACCCGCGCCGGCTTCGATCTCTCGGATCGTGGCGTGGCAGGGCGCACAGCGCCCGGCGCGATCGACCTCTATGCCTGGACCGAGCGCGGCGTCTATCGCCCCGGCGAAACGGTTCATGCCGCAGCGCTTGCCCGCGACATCTCGGCCAAGTCTATCGACAATCTGCCGCTCACCTTCATCTTCCTGCGCCCCGATGGCGTGGAAGACCGCCGCATCGTCACCGAGGGCGGCAAGGCGGGCGGCTATACGGTCGATCTGCCGATCCTCACCAATGCGATGCGCGGCACCTGGACGATGAACATCTATGTCGACCCGAAGGGCGCCTCCATCGGTTCGCAGACCTTCATCGTGGACGATTTCGTGCCGGATCGCACGGAATTCGACATGAAAACCACCTCGAAGGAAATCGGCGTCGATACGCCCGCCCATATCGAGGTCGATGGGCGCTATCTCTACGGCGCGCCGGCCGCAGGCCTGACGCTCGAAGGCGAAGTGGTGTTGAAGCCAACCCGCCTGCGCGATGACTTCAAGGGCTATTTCTTCGGCCTTGCGGACGAAGGCAATGGCAAGGCAGATGCTGTCGATGACGGCGAGGCTGCAGACAATGCCGGCGACAGCAACGCGCAGAACTCGAAGCTGACGCTGGAAAATC
This sequence comes from Ensifer sp., assembly GCA_035565055.1. Taxonomy (GTDB): domain Bacteria; phylum Pseudomonadota; class Alphaproteobacteria; order Rhizobiales; family Rhizobiaceae; genus Ensifer_A. Next base: position 3,841 of record DATMTA010000129.1, on the reverse strand, counting down.
TCGATGCGCTCAACGATCAGGGCAAGGCCGCATTCGACGTGACCCTGGCCGAGCTTCCCTCCACCACACAACTCATCAACGCCGACGTCACGCTGCGCATGGTGGAAGCGGGCGGCCGCGCCGTCGAGCGCTCGCTAACCTTGCCGGTGAAGGTGGACGGCCCGCGCATCGGCATCAAGCCGGATTTCGAGGGCAATCTCGGCGAAAACGCCATGGCCGGCTTCCGCGTCATCGCCATCGACGCCAACGGCCTGAAACAGCCCATGAAGGGCCTGACCTGGAAGCTGCTCAGCGTCGAGCGGAATTATCAATGGTATCGCGACGGCAGCGCCTGGAAGTTCGAGCCGGTCATGTCCACCAAGCAGGTGGCCGCCGGCAAGCTCGATGCGACGCCCGAAGGCGGCACAATCTCCGCTCCCGTCGCTTGGGGCCGCTATCGCCTCGAAGTCAGCTCCGCCGATCCGAACGGGCCGGAATCGAGCGTCGAATTCAATGCCGGCTGGTATGTCGCAGCGAAATCGACCGAAACGCCGGATGCGTTGGACATCGCGCTCGACAAGCCAAGCTACAATGTCGGCGAGACCGCGAAGCTCAAGCTGACCTCACGCTATGGCGGCCATGTCATGGTCATGGCTGGCTCCGAAACGCTGCTCTCCGTCAGCGAGGCCGATATTGCGGCAGGCGGCGGCGAGGTTTCCATTCCGGTTACGGCCGATTGGGGTGCGGGCACCTATCTCACCGCCACGCTCTTCCGTCCCGGTGACGCGCAGGACAGCCATATGCCGATGCGCGCCATCGGCATCAAATGGGCTGCCGTCGATCCGGCGGAACGCAAGCTTGCGATCAAGTTCGACACGGCGCAGAAGACGCTGCCGCGTCAGCCGCTGAACATCGCTGTAAAGGTCGAAGGCGCCGGTGCGAAGGAAGAAGCATATGTCACGATTGCCGCCGTCGATGTCGGCATCCTAAACCTTACCCGCTATCAGCCGCCGTCGCCGGATGGCTGGTACTACGGCCAGCGGATGCTCGGCCTCGAAATCCGCGACATTTACGGCCGCCTGATCGACGGCTCGCTCGGAGCGATGGGCGCGCTACGTACGGGCGGCGATGGTGGGCAGGCACATCTGCAGGCGAGCCCGCCGACGCAAAAGCTGGTCGCCTTCTTCTCCGGGCCTGTCAAGCTGGATGCCGAGGGCAAGGCGCATGTCAGCTTCGACATTCCACAGTTCAACGGCACGGCCCGCGTCATGGCGGTTGCCTGGTCGAAGACCGGGGTCGGCCATGCCACGCAGGATGTCATCATCCGCGACCCGGTCGTGGTGACCGCCAGCCTGCCGAAATTCCTCGCCCCCGGAGACAAGGCCGATCTCAGGCTCGATCTCGCCAACACGGATGCCCCCGCCGGCGACTACACGCTCTCCGTCACCGGCAATGCCTCCGCCAAGCTGGACGAGGCCTCGGCAAACAAGACGGTGCATCTGGATCCGGGCGGCAAATACAATATCACCGTACCGCTTACCGGCGGAACACCGGGCAACGGCACAGTCGCGATCCGGCTTGCCGGCGCGGGCGGACTGTCGCTCGACCAGGCCGTCGACGTGCCGGTTCGCCCGGCACAGCTTCCGGTCACCGAGCGCCGCCTGATACCGCTGGCAGCCGGTGCAAAGCTGACGGTCAATGCCGATCTGCTTGCCGACAGCGTGCTTCCGGGTGCCTCCGTCAGCATCAATGTCAGCCGCTCCAGCGCGTTTGATGTGCCCGCACTTCTGATGAGCCTCAGCCGCTATCCTTACGGCTGCGCCGAACAGACCGCCTCCGGTGCGCTGCCGCTGCTCTATTTCAGCGAGATGGCTGCCACGAATGGCGTCGCCAACGACGCCGAACTGCACAAGCGCGTGCAGGACGCGATCTATCGCGAACTCTCCTACCAGTCATCGACCGGCAGTTTCGGCCTCTGGGGTCCGGGCTCGGGCGACATGTGGCTCGATGCCTATGTCACCGACTTCCTGACCCGCGCGCGCGAAATGAAGTTCGACGTGCCGGATCAGGCCATGGCGCAGGCGCTGGAAAACCTCCAGAACTCGCTGAGCGCCAACACGAACGTCAAGGACCAGGGCAGCGAGATTGCCTATGCGCTCTACGTTCTGGCGCGCAACAAGCGGGCTTCGATCAGCGACCTGCGCTACTATGCCGATACGATGCTCGGCGAGTTCAAGACACCGCTTGCCAAGGCCCAGCTCGCCGCAGCGCTGGCGCTCTATGGCGATGCCCAGCGGTCGCGCAACATCTTCGTCGATGCCCTGCAGGCAGCGCAGCAACAGGCCGCCAAGCCGGTCAGCTTCGCGCGTAACGACTATGGTTCATCCTTGCGCGACGGCGCGGCCATTCTGGCGCTCGCCGCCGAAAGCAACCCGGTTCCGCCGATCGTCCCCGAACTCGCATCGGTTGTTTCGAAGGACTGGCAGACGCGCCGCTACACCAGCACGCAGGAACAGGCCTGGATGCTGCTGGCAGCCCGCGCGCTTCAAAACGGTGACGACGGGCTGACGCTCGATGTGAACGGTGCCGCCCAGAAGGGCGCCTACATGGCGACGACCACGGGCGAGGCTCTGGTCTCGCATCCGGTCACCGTGACCAACACGAGCAAGGATGCGCTGTCCGTCAACGTGACGACGGTCGCCGCTCCGGCCCAGCCGCTGCCAGCCGGCGGCGATGGCTTCACCATCGAGCGGCACTACTACACGCTGGCCGGTGAAGAGGTGAATGTCTCTGAGGCCAAGCAGAACGAGCGCTATGTGGTCGTTCTCCACGTCGTGGCGAACAACGATTGGCCGCAGCGCATTCTCGTGACCGATCTCCTGCCCGCAGGCCTTGAGATCGACAATCCAAGCATGGTCAGCAGCGCGCAACTCGCCAATTTCGACTGGCTGACGGATATCCAGCCGGCCCATGTCGAGTTCCGCTACGACCGCTTCGTCACGGCCTTTGACCTGGCAAGCGGCGCCGAACGCGACCTGACCTTCGCCTATGTCGTGCGTGCGGTGACGCCGGGAGTCTACGACCACCCGGCGGCAAGCGTCGAAGACATGTATCGCCCGCAATTCTCGGCTCGCACTGCCTTGGGCCGCATGGAAGTGATGCGCTGAGGCGAGGATGAGAACGCGGGCGAAAATCGGGATCGGGGTTGCCGCGATGGCTGGCATGGCGGCAATCGCCGTGCTTGGTCTTCTCGCCGCCGATCGCGCCTTTCCGCCACCGCTCGAAGGCGCCCAGATCGTGTCTCCTGAGGTTCGGGACGCCGATGGCGAGCTGCTGCGGGCCTTCGCGACGTCCGAGGGCCGCTGGCGGCTGAAGACGACGGTCGCCGATGTCGATCCGCAATTCCTGAAAATGCTGATAGCCTATGAAGACCGGCGGTTTTACGAGCACAGGGGCATAGATCCGCTGGCCTTCGGGCGCGCCTTTTTCCAGCTTGTCAGCCATGGCCGCATCGTCTCGGGCGGTTCCACGTTGACCATGCAGGTCGCCCGCCTGATCGAGCCGCGCGCGGAGCGCTCGGTGGCCGCGAAACTCCTGCAGATGTTCCGTGCCTTCCAGATCGAGAGACGGCTGAGCAAGACGGAAATCCTCAACCTCTATCTCACCCACGCCCCTTATGGCGGCAATCTTGAAGGCGTACGTGCGGCAAGCCTTGCCTATTTCGGCCGCGAACCCGGCCGTCTCGATGTCGCGCAGGCCGCCCTCCTCGTCGCGCTGCCGCAACTGCCCGAAAAGCGGAGACCTGATCGCAACGCGGAAGCCGCGGCCAAGGTGCGTGCCCGCGTCCTGAACCGCGCCGCGG
>DATMTA010000128.1:0-48629 GCA_035565055.1 Ensifer sp. | reverse complement strand
TGAAGATGAACTGAATGAACCAAATGGGCAAAAGGTTGGTAAGATTTTTCAATATGCGGATTTTGTGATTAACGCGGACACAGCTGAAGACAAAAACAATGTGTTCGAGCAGGTTTCGCGCTTTGTCGAATTGTTGTTCGGTCACAATGGTTATTCGCCTAACAGGCTCGAATATGGAATGTATCTTGCCCATTCCGCGGCTCTCAGAAGCTTGGACCTATCTCGGCAGGTTGGCGCAGCTATCTTCAGAAAGACAGGTGAAATTGCAGCTCTTGGAGCAAACGAAGTACCTAAAGCGCATGGTGGCACTTATTGGGCGGACGAGATTTTTGATGCTCGTGAATATAAGCTCGAATCTGATAGTAATGATAAGCGCAAAAGCGAGCTCCTGGGCGAGGTCATTGACATTCTAACGGAAGGAGAATCGCAAATATCTCTCGATAAAAAGAAGCGATTAGAAAAATCTCAGTTTATGGACGCGCTCGAGTACGGTCGGATTGTTCACGCTGAAATGTCTGCAATTAGCGATGCAGCTAGGCTTGGAATAAGTATTCAGGATGCAACGATCTATTCTACAACGTTCCCTTGCCATATGTGTGCCAAGCACATTGTAGCAAGTGGTATTTCACGTGTCGTTTTTCTTGAGCCTTATCCAAAGAGTTTGACTGCCGATTTGCACTCAGATTCTGTCAAGATAGCGGGAATGTCTCGAGGCCCTTATGGTAGATTTCCCGCGGTTGAGTTTATGCCCTTTTTTGGAATAACGCCTCGGCGTTATAGAGAATTCTTTTCACGTACAAAGCGCAAGAAAGGTGCGGAGTTTCAGCCTTACAGAGATGGAGGGGTATCCCCCTTGGCGCGAATTAACTTCGCTGCAATGCTCAAAGCCGAGGAAGTTGCGATTGAAGCGTTGAAATCGAGTTTCGCGGGTCCCTAATGGATACCTTTTAGAAAGGCGCAATCAGCCTTAGGTTTTCTGCCGCCCTCAAATCCCGCCCATGCACAGATATTTCATCTCCAGATAGTCCTCCAGCCCGTGCCGTGAACCCTCTCTTCCGATGCCGGATTGTTTCATGCCGCCGAAGGGGGCGGCTTCGGAGGACATGCGGCCGGTGTTGATGCCGACCATGCCGTATTCGAGTGCTTCGGCGACGCGCCAGACGCGCTTGAGGTTCGAGGCGTAGAAATAGGCGGCCAGCCCATAGATCGTGTCGTTGGCTTCGCGGACGACCTGATCGGCATCCTCGAAGCGGATGATGGGGGCGAGTGGGCCGAAGGTTTCTTCCTGGGCGACGCGCATGCTGGACGATATGTCGGTCAGCACGGTGGGCAGGAAGAAGGTGCCGTCGCGGTCGATGCGCTTGCCGCCGCAGCGGATCGTGCCGCCTTTTTCGAGTGCGTCGGCGATATGCGCCTCGATCTTGGCGCGCGCGCGGGTGTCGATCAGCGGGCCGATGGCGACATCGGGGGCGAAGCCGTCGCCGACGGTGAGCGTGGCGACGCGGGCGGCGAATTTCTCGGCAAATTCGTCATGGACGCCCGCCTGCACATAGAGCCGGTTGGCCGAAACGCAGGTCTGGCCGCCATTGCGGAATTTCGCCTGGATCGCGCCATCTACGGCGGCATCGATATCGGCGTCGTCGAAAACGATGAAAGGCGCGTTGCCGCCGAGTTCCAGGCTCACCTTCTTGATCTGGTCGGCGCATTGGCGCATCAGCAGGCGGCCAACCTCCGTCGAGCCGGTGAAGCTGATCTTGCGCACCTTGGCATTGGTGCAAAGCTCGTGGCCAACCGCGTCGCCCTCGGCGGCATAGACGAGGTTCAGCACGCCTTCCGGGAAGCCCGCTCTTTCGGCGAGCGCGAACATGGCACCGGCCACCAGCGGGGTCTGTTCGGCGGGTTTGAGCACGATGGCGCAGCCGGCGGCGAGTGCCGGCGAGATCTTGCGGGCGACCATGGAGGCGGGAAAGTTCCACGGCGTGATCGTGCCGACGACGCCGATCGGCTGCTTGATCACCAGCATACGGCGGTCGGTCGAGGGTGCGGAAATCGTCTCGCCATAGATGCGGTTTGCCTCTTCGGCATACCATTGCAGATAGGCGGCGGCGTGGCTCACTTCCGATTTGGCTTCCGCCAGTGGCTTGCCCATCTCGGCGGTCAGGATCGCCGCGAGATCGTCGGTGTGATCGACGATCAGCTGGTGCCAGCGCCAGAGCACGTCGCTGCGGGCGCGCGCTGTCATCGCCGCCCATTCGGCCTGGGCGACGTAAGCCTTGTCGATGGCTTCCTTCGTTTCCGCTACGCCCATGTCGGGGAGTTCGGCCAGAAGCTCGCCTGTAGAGGGGTTGAAGACGTTGAAGGTCTCCTTGCCCAGCGGCTTTGCGAGCGAGCGCATGGAGGTCAGGTCGCCGAAAAGGTCAGGTTTGCTCAGGTGGCGGGTGAGGGCGGGGGCGAGGGTCATGCGTATGCTCTGTCTTTTGTGGTCCGCCTTGGCGGTATTTGGAATGGCTCGGGCTGTGTTGTAGGCCTTGCATGAAACAGCGTTTGCGACAACTGCTCTCTTGTCGCGGGGACAATTGAGGCCAAGAAAGCGAAGGGCCCGCGCATCTCTGCGCGGGCCCCTCGCAATACGTCAGCGTTGCAGCCAATCAGCTGCGCGGCTTGAGGTTTTCCGAGTCGTAGATCGGCTTGTAGCCGACGCCGAAGACTTCGACCGGGTAGGTTTCGTTGAAGTATTCGACGTTGAGCTTGCGGCCGACTTCGCAATATTCGGCCGGCAGATAGGCCAGCGCGATGTTCTTGCCGACCGTCGGGCCATAGGCGATCGAGGTCGTGTAGGAGCGGCGGCCGAGGCTGTCGATGAGGACTTCGCCGGTGGCCGGGTCGACGACCGGGAGCTGGCCGACGGGATAGCGCTTGACGCCATTCGCATCGGTGTTCTCGGTCATGATCAGCGTGCAGAGCATGGCCGGCTGCTTGTCCCGTGCCTTGTATTCCAGATGCTTTGCCTTGCCGCGGAAGTCTGCTTCCTTGACCTTCGGACGGGCGAGGTCGGCTTCGATGAGGTTGTACTGCGTCAGCAGGTCTGCATTCTGCAGGCGCAGGCTTTTCTCCATGCGGCGCGAGTTCGCATAGGTCTCGACGCCGAAGGCCATGACGCCGGTGGAGCGCAGGGCATCCCACACGGCGAGGCCGTCTTCATATTTCATGTGCAGTTCCCAGCCCTGTTCGCCGACATAGGAAATGCGGAACGCCGTGACGGTCTTGCCGGCGATCTCGATCGGCTTGATCGCCGCGAAGGCGAAGTTTTCGGGGTCGAGAGCCGCCGGGTCGGCGACGACCTTCTTCAGCGTATCGCGGGCATTCGGGCCCCAGATGCCGATGGTGACGAACTTCTCCGACACATCGGTGACGGTCACGTTGAAGCCCTTGTCCTCGGCCACGCGCTTCACATAGTGGAAGTCGCGCGGGCCGGCGTCGGCGCCGTCGATGACGCGGCAGCGGTCGGCCATGCGGATGACAGTCAGGTCGGCGCGGACATTGCCTTCATCGTCGAGGAAGTGGGTGTAGATACCCTTGCCGATATTGGCGTCGCCACCGATCTTGGCGGCGCAGAGCCATTCCATCAGCTCGACATGGTCCGGGCCTTCGACGTCGAACATGTAGAAGTGGCTGAGGTTGACGATGCCGCAATCCTCGCTCATCGCCAGATGTTCGGCATTGGAGACGCGCCAGAAGTGGCGGCTGTCCCATTCGTTTTCGCGCACCGGAACCTTGTCGCCGTACTTTTCCAGCAGGTGCTCGTTGGCCTTGTAGCCATGGGCGCGCTCCCAGCCGCCGAGTTCCATGAAATAGCCGCCGAGCTCGACTTCGCGCTCGTAGAAGGGCGAGCGCTTGGCGCCGCGACCGCTGGCATAGGGTTCGCGCGGGTGGACGGCCGGGAAGTAGATCTTCTGGGCGGCTTCGTAGCAGCGGCCTTCGATGAACTTCTCTTCAAGCTGGTGCTTGTAGAAGCGGGAATAGTCGATGGAGGCGTGGTCGATCTCGGTGCGTCCGTCGGTCATCCAGTCGGCGATCAGCTTGCCATAGCCGGGGCCGTCCTTGACCCAGATGGCGACGCAATACCACAGGCCGCGTACCTTCTGGCTCTCGCCGCAGGACGGACCACCGGCGGCGGAGACCTGCAGCAGGCCGTTGAAGGAATGGCTCTCGTTATAGCCGAGTTCGCCGAGGATCGGCGTCAGCTCCATCGCCTTTTCGAGCGGCTCGATGATCTGCTCCATGTCGAGGTCGCGCTGCGACGGCGAGAGGCGGGCCTCATGCTTTTCCAGGAGCTCGCGCGGATGGCACATGCGCGGTTCCTTGGTCTCGTAATAGCCCCATTCGATCTGGCCGCCTTCGGTGGTCTTCGGATCGCCGGTGTCGCGCATATAGGCGGAATTGCCTTGGTCGCGCAGCAGCGGATAGCCGATCTCCTTGCCGGTGCCTTCGAACTCGTTATAGGGACCGAAGAAGGTCAGCGGGTGGTCGACCGGCATGACGGGCAGGTCTTCGCCAACCATCTCGGCGATCAGGCGGCCCCAGAGGCCAGCGCAGACGATGACGTGATCCGCCATGATGGTGCCACGGTGCGTCACGACGCCCTTGATGCGGCCGTTCTCGACGATCAGCGATTTGGCCGGCGTGTTGCCGAACATCGTGAGCTTGCCTGACTTTTCTGCCGCATCGACCAGCTTGCCGGCAACCGTTTGGCTGCGCGGAATGACGAGGCCTGCGTCCGGGTCGAAGAGTCCGCCCATGACCTGATCTTCCTCGATCAGCGGGAACTTTTCCTTGATCTCGGCGGGCGAGACATAGTGGGCGCGGGTGCCGAACGCTCTCGCGGAGGAAAGCTTGCGCTTGATCTCTTCCATCCAGGTGTCGTCGCCGGTGCGGGCGACTTCGAGACCGCCGATGCGGGCGTAGTGGCCCATCTTCTCGTAGAAATCGATCGAGTACTGTGTCGTCCAGACCGAGAGATAGTCGTGGCTGGTCGTGTAGCAGAAGTCGGAGGCGTGTGCGGTCGAGCCGATATCGGTCGGGATGCCCGACTTGTCGATGCCGACGATGTCGTCCCAGCCGCGTTCAATCAGGTGATGGGCGATGGAGGCGCCGACGATGCCGCCCAGCCCGATGATGACCACTTTTGCCTTGGTCGGAAACTCTGCCATGGAATATGCCCCGGTTGGTATTTTGGCGCGATCTTAGATCGCAAAACGACGCGACCAAATCCTGTCTACGACATAATCATTGAACAGCGCGACGGGGAAGCGACAGGAGTCTGTGTGAGGGTATTGCGAGTACGATTTCTCCCCCGATCTTTGCGGAATCGCGCTTAACGAAAATTCAACAACGCCTGCGTAAGAGTTGAGTACATTCGGTTGTATTAATGGGCGGAACATGAATTTTCTCGGCATTTCGGGTATGCAGTATTCTGGCGAAACGCTGGAAAAATACAGAATCATTGTCGGTGAGGACTCCAACGTCTTCACCTCGATGATCCGGCAGAAGCTGAAGGAGCTTTTCAGCATTGATGTCGAGATCTGCCGCACCTTCGAAGACCTGCAGCAGGCCTACGAACTCAATCCCGAGCCGATTACACTCGCAATTTCCAACATCAACCTGCCGGGCGCCGAAAATGGGGAGGCGCTGAACTATCTCGTCGACCTGAGCGTTCCGACGATCGTCTTCACTGCGACCTTCCAGGACAGCATTCGCGAAGGTCTTCTGGCCAAGGAAGTCGTCGACTACATCATCAAGGACAGCGTGTTTGCGATCGACATGCTGGCGGAATCGGTGTGCCGCTTCCTGACCAACCAGCGTCATCACGTTCTGATCGTGGATGACAGTGCCACGGCGCGCGCGCTTTTGACGAGCCGGCTGAAGCGTTACAATTTCCGCGTCAGCTCGGCCGAGAACGGCATGGCGGCGATCGAAACGCTCAAGAAGAACCCCGATATCAGCCTTGTCATCACCGACTACAACATGCCTGATATCGACGGTTTCGAGTTGACGCGGCGGATCCGCCATGTGCGCGGTTCTCACCAGTTGCGCGTCATCGGCGTGTCGTCCTCCAACGACCGTCTCCTGTCCGCCCGCTTCCTCAAGGCCGGCGGAAATGACTTCATGATGCGGCCCTTCATCGACGAGGAATTCTATTGCCGCGTCAACCAGAACCTCGACACTTTGGTGCAGATCAAGTCGGCGCAGGAGCGGATGAAGGCGAGGGCGTGAGCCGCTCCCGCCTGTTGGCCGTCGGCGCCGCTTGGCGGTGATTACCTGCGACAAATGTTACCAATGCCAACAATCGCCGACATACATTAAGTATTGCTCAATCTACTCCAAGTTAAATTGATCGCCAGTTCGATTGACCCTTCCTGATCGGCAACGTCAGATCGGCTTGGGTGGTTTTGTGGTGCACTGGGCGGATGCATACGTGAGACCGGTGAGATGCCATCCGCTATGACTTGATGCTTGCTTGCGCATCTGCGTGTCCGGAGGGTCGGGCCGAGGTGTTCGCAGCCGTCGGTGCCGTGCGATTGTCCCTCGTGCGCGGTATTGCAGAAATAAGCGTCCACGACCGAATGAGGATGTATTTTGCACGGCAATCTGAGGACGGCGCAGATCAGGACGAGGGGCGGGGCACTGTCGGGAAGCAGGCCGTGCGTACTGGTCGTCGAGGACACAAGGACGTTCACCACTGTTCTGGCGCACCGCTTCGAGACCGAACTCGCCGTCGATGTGGTCACCTGTCATACGCTCAGGGATATGCAACGCGCGCTGACAGAGGGGCGGGGGCGCTTCATGCTGGGCGTCATCGATCTCAATCTCGCCGATTCCCCCAATGGCGAAGTGCTGGACTATTCGCTCGAGGCGGATCTACCGACCATTGTCTTCACGGGCACTTTCAATTTTCATGTGCGTGAGAGCCTTCTGAAGAAGAATGTGCTCGACTACGTGATCAAGGATAATGACCGCGCGATCGATTCCATCGTCCATGCGGTCCGGCGTGTGCTGCAGAACCGGAATATCCGTGTTCTCGTCGCCGACGCTGCCGGTCCGGCCGACAGCGAGGCAGTCCAGATGCTGCAGGCGCAGCAGTTCCTGGTCGTTCATGCCTGTGACGGGCTGGAGGCGATGGAAAAGCTTGCCAAGTATCGCGATATCGAACTCGTCCTGATCGACCACGCCTTGCCGGGGCCAGGCGGGATTGAACTCACCCGGCAGATCCGGCGCAGTTTTCCGGCCGAGGACATGCGCATCATCGGGTATGCCACGCGGGACAATCCGCTGACCTGTGCCGCTTTTCTAAAGGCGGGCGCCAGCGATTTCCTCTATCGCCCTTTCATCCAGGAAGAGTTCCAGTGCCGCGTCGCCCAGAGCGTGGACACGCTGACGCAGTTCAAGAAACTGCAGGCCATCGCTTCGCGCGACTTCCTGACCGACACCTACAATCGCCGCTACTTCTTCGAGCGGGGTCCCGTGCTTGTCCAGCACTGCCTGGCGCGGCAGGAGCCTTGCTGCGCGGTCGTGCTGGATATCGATCACTTCAAGAAGTTCAACGACACCTACGGTCACGAAACGGGCGATCTGGTTCTGAAGACGGTGGCCCGCAAGCTTCGGCAGATGATCGACGGCGAAACGCATCTGATTGCGCGCCTCGGCGGCGAGGAGTTCGCAATTCTGCTCCGAAACATGGATATTCGTGAGGCCACCGAATATTGCGATCTCCTGCGCGAAGAGATTGCGCGGACGAACATCCTCTTCGAGGATGAGGAGTTGTCGGTTCGCGTTTCCATCGGCGTCGCCGTCATCTCCGCGGAGGAGACATTCGACAACTACCTCCATGCTGCAGACCAATATCTCTACATGGCGAAGAATTCCGGTCGTAACCGCGTCTTCTCCGACTATTCGATCACGCAGCTCTTTGCCGAGCGCCAAAAGGCGAGCTGACCTGGATCACGCTGCCTGTCGCAGCCGACGCTCGGCGCGCTCCTGCTGGGGCGAGCGATTGTAGATTTCGCGATAACACTTCGAGAAATGCGAGGCGGAGACGAAGCCGCAGGCGACCGCCACTTCCACCACCGGCAGCGTTGACTGGACGAGAAGATGGCGTGCGCGCTCCAGGCGGATTTCAAGATAGTAGCGCGCCGGTGAACGACCCATCTCCTGCCGGAACAGGCGTTCGATCTGGCGACGGGACAGGCCGGCATCGTCGGCGATTTCGAGAAGCGACAGCGGCTCGGCGAGATTCTTTTCCATCACTTCGATAATCGAAAGAACCTTGGCGTTCTGTACGCCGAGACGGGCGCGCAGGGGAAGGCGCTGGCGGTCGGACTGTTCGCGTACACGGTCGGTGAGCGCCTGTTCGCAGATGCGGTTGACGAGATTGTCGTCAAAGTCCTGGCCGATGAGGTTCAGCATCATGTCGAGCGAAGCGGTGCCGCCGGCGCAGGTGTGGATGTTTCCGTCCACTTCATAGAGATCGGCATAGACCTCGACTTCCGGAAATGCCTCGGAGAAGCCCGGCAGGTTTTCCCAGTGGATGGCGCAGCGCTTGCCATTCAGAAGCCCGGCCTGCGCCAGGATATGAGCGCCGGTACAAAGGCTGCCGATCTGGACGTTGCGGTTGTAAGCCTCGCGAAGCCAGGCATGGACGGCCTTGTTGTTGAAATTCTCGACATCGATGCCGGAACAGATGATCGCCATCGACGGACGATCTGCGCCCGAAAGCATCCGACGCTCCTGCGCGAGCGACGTCTGGACCGCAATCTCTATGCCACTCGAGGAGGACACCTTCTCGCCATCGGCGGATGCGAGCCGCCATTTATAGGCCTGATAGCCGAGCATTCGGTTGGCGATACGCAGGGCCTCGATGGCTGCCGTGAAGGGCAGGATCGTGAAGTCGTTGACCAGGAAGAAGACCAGACAGCGCTTGGTCGTTTGTTGTGTGCTCATTGCGACATGTTCCAAGCGTAAAGGCAATCGCCATCGAAGAATTGACGCTTGTCAGACTAATTGGACTGGCGGCGTCTGCTTTTCTGATTGCGACATTCGCATGAAAGAGCGCTGTCGTGAAGAGGATACTGTGGCCGGCTCCCATTTTTTGTGCAGGTTGCACTTAAAAGCACCGCCGCGCGGACGTGCCGGAGGCGGTGCTCTCAGATGTGCGATGACAGTGAAACTGCCTTTAGCGCAGGCGCTTACTGTCAATGTCGGCGGGCTGGCGGTAGCCGATGTCCTTGCGAATATCCATCGGCAGGCCCTCCAGCAAACGCTCGGTGCGATAACGCCGCCAGGCTTGATAGCCCGCCGTGATTGGCGCAATTGCGACACGAAGGAGGGCGGCGACATTGGCGCCGATGTTTCTCCGACGGGGGGCTGCAAGCGGAACTTCCCAAAAATACGATGCCATGACTGCTCTCCTTTCCCGGTCGCGCGTTTGCGACCTGATTTGACTGGATCGTATGACAGAGTAATTCATCAATCCAACGAATTGATTGAATTTCTGACATTCCAAATGTTGATGTATTGTGCGGGTCGGATCGCTTGGCCAAGCTTGTATCTTGACTATCTCACGCAATCGAAGTTCAATGAAACGAATTACTCTGCCTTTAAGGTTCAGAAAAATTGAAAGAGGGTCCCGCCATGGACGAGCCGCGCCGCGAAAACCTGCCGCTTCTGGAACTCGATATCCTGCGCACCTTTGTCGCCATTGCCGATACCGGCAATTTCACCACGGCGGCGGAAGCCGTGCTCAGGACACCGTCAGCCGTCTCCATGCAGATCAAGAAGCTTGAGGACATGCTGGGCGCGACCCTGTTCCGCCGCGATGCGCGTGCGGTGACACTGACCCACCACGGCGAGATCCTGTTGACGGCGGCTCGCAAGATGCTGGCAATGAACAACGAGATCGTCGGTCGCTTCGTACGCCCGCACATGAATGGTGTCGTCAATCTCGGCGCGCCGGACGATATCGGTGACCTCGTGTTGCCGGAGGTGTTGCGCCGGTTTGCCGAGGCCTATCCCATGGTCGCGGTCGACGTGCGCATCGAGGGCAGCGAAACACTGCGCAGGCAGGTGGCTGAGGGCAAGCTCGACATCGCGCTGTTCAATTGCACGGCCGGCAATTTCAATGGCGAGGGTGAGTTGCTCTATCGCGAGAAGCTGGTCTGGGCCGGCAAGAAATGCGGCAATGCCTATGCGCGCTCGCCTGTGCCGGTTTCCGTGTGGGAGGCCGGATGCATCTGGCGCTCCAAGGCGCTGGATGCGCTGGAGAAATCGGGCCAGCCCTACCGCATCGCCTATCTGAGCGCCCATCACATGGGACAGCGCGCAGCCATCCGCGCCGATATCGCCATTGCACCGCTTGCGCGCTTCCTGATTGCCGACGATATGGTGGAGCTGGGTGAAGCGCATGGCTTGCCTGACATCGGTTATTACGACGTCGGCATGGTGATGCGCACTGGAGCGCCGGAGACGGTGGATGCGCTGGCTGGATACATTCGCGGCGCTGTTGTTTCCATCGGCAAGTCGGTGGAAATGGCCGCCTAGGCAGCGTCCGCCCCGTATCCCCATTTTGGCCGCATTCGGATGGCCCAACAACTTGTCGCACACGGTCTTTCAGTCTGAATGGCCGCAGCCCATATAATTCAGGCCGTGAGGCTGGCAACGATGTGCTTTTCCGGTGAGTTGAGGTCCGGAAGGGTTTGAAACGGCCGAGGTTTTGGGCCAGTTTCGGGCGTGTCGGTTGTCGCCTGTCCCGACCCCAATGCCGAGGTTGATCCATGAATTTCAAAGTGCCTGCCGTCTTCACCGCCGCTCTTCTCCTCGCCGGTGGCCTTGCCTTCACTGCAGTGTCCGAGGATGTGCGCAAGCTCCCGCAGAGCCAGGCAGAGGTGCGGCTGTCCTATGCACCGCTGGTGAAACAGACAGCGCCTTCGGTCGTCAACGTCTATGCCGAGCGCACGGTGGTGCGCAGCACGATCTTCGACAACGATCCCTTTTTCCGTCAGTTCTTCGGCGGCGGGCAGGGACGGCGCCAGACCGAAAGCTCGCTCGGCTCGGGCGTCATCGTCGGTGAGAATGGAATCGTGATCACCAACAACCACGTCATCGAGGGTGCTGACGATATCAAGGTCGCGCTCTCCGACGGGCGCGAGTTCAAGAGCAAGGTCATGCTCAAGGACGACAAGGTCGATCTTGCTGTCCTGAAGATAGAGACGACGGAAAAACTGCCGCCGCTCCAGCTGGGTGATTCCGACAAGCTGGAAGTGGGCGACATCGTGCTTGCCATCGGCGATCCCTTCGGCGTTGGCCAGACGGTGACAAGCGGCATCGTCTCCGGTCTTGCGCGCGGCAATATCGGTGTCTCTGATTTCGGCTACTTCATCCAGACCGACGCCTCGATCAATCCGGGCAATTCCGGCGGCGCTCTGATCGACATGAAGGGCGATCTGATCGGCATCAACTCGGCCATCTTCTCCAAGGGCGGCGGTTCGAATGGCATCGGCTTTGCCATTCCGGCCAATCTTGCCAAGGTCTTCATCGAGGCAGCCGAGCGCGGCGACAAGACCTTTGAGCGACCATATGTCGGGGCGTCTTTTGATGCGGTTTCAGCCGATGTCGCCGATGCGCTGGGGTTGAAGCGCGCCGGCGGTGCTTTCATCACCAAGGTCGCCAAGGGCGGACCGGCGGAGCAGGCGGGGCTTGTGAAAGGCGACACGATTGTCGCGCTCAACGGGATCCCGATCCAGCATCCCGATGCGCTCGGCTACCGTATGCTGACGGCAGGGCTCGGCAGCGACGTGAAACTCACGGTCTATCGCGACGGCAAGGAGCGGGAAGTGTCGCTCAAGCTCGACCGCGCGCCAGAAATCCCGCCGCGTGACGAGCGCCGCATCGATGGTCGCAATCCCTTTGCCGGTATTGTCGCCGTGAACCTCTCGCCGCGCGTGGCGGACGAACTGCAGATGCCAGGCGACAATACCGGCGTTGCGATCCGCAAGGTCGAGGATGGCTCGCCGGCCGACCAGCTGGGCTTTGCCAAGGGCGATATCATCGTCTCCGTCAACGGCACGGCGATCGAGGATACGAAGACTCTGGCGCAGATGGCGAACAGCGATCCGAATATCTGGCGGGTCGAGATCAATCGCGGCGGTCAGCGCATCCGGCAAGTCTTCCGATGACCGACCTTTTCGCCGCGCATGAACCGGACGGTTTCGCGGCCAAGCGGCCGCTGGCCGAACGGCTACGGCCGAAGTCGCTGGCCGAAGTCTCCGGGCAGGGACACCTGACCGGGCCGGACGGTGCGCTGACGCGGATGATCGAGGCGGGATCGCTCGGGTCGATGATCTTCTGGGGCCCGCCGGGTACGGGCAAGACGACCGTTGCACGGTTGCTATCAGGGGAGACGGGGCTAGCGTTTGAGCAGATATCGGCGATCTTTTCGGGCGTCGCAGACCTGAAGAAGGTGTTCGAGACGGCGCGGGCGCGTCGCATGTCCGGCCGGCAGACGCTGCTCTTCGTCGACGAAATCCATCGGTTCAACCGGGCGCAGCAGGATAGTTTCCTGCCGGTCATGGAAGACGGGACGATTGTGCTTGTCGGCGCGACGACGGAAAATCCATCCTTCGAACTCAATGCCGCTCTTCTATCCCGGGCGCGGGTTCTCACTTTCAAATCGCATGACGAGGAGAGCCTTGAGGCGCTTCTCAAGCGAGCCGAGGAGGAAGAGGGCAAGGCGCTGCCGCTCGATGATGAGGCACGTTTGAGCCTCATCCGCATGGCCGATGGCGATGGGCGCGCTGCTCTCACGCTGGCCGAAGAGGTCTGGCGCGCGGCGCGGGCCGGCGAGCGGTTCGATACGGCGGGGCTGACCCGTGTCGTCCAGCGGCGTGCCCCGGTCTATGACAAGGGGCAGGACGGGCATTACAATCTGATCTCTGCGCTGCATAAATCGGTCCGCGGGTCCGACCCGGATGCGGCACTCTATTATCTGGCGCGGATGTTCGATGCGGGTGAGGATCCGCTGTTTCTCGGGCGGAGGCTGGTGCGGATGGCCGTGGAGGATATCGGCCTTGCCGATCCGCAGGCGCTGGTTATCGCCAATGCCGCCAAGGATGCCTATGACTTCCTTGGCTCCCCGGAGGGCGAACTGGCACTGGCGCAGGCCTGCGTCTATCTCGCCACCGCGCCGAAATCCAATGCCGTCTACACCGCCTACAAGGCGTCGATGCGTGCCGCCAAGGAATATGGCTCGCTGCTGCCACCGAAGCATATCCTCAATGCGCCGACCAAGCTCATGAAGGCAGAAGGGTATAACGAGGGCTATCGCTACGACCACGACGAGCCCGATGCGTTCTCGGGGCAGGACTATTTCCCCGAGAAGATGGGCCGCAAGATCTTCTACGATCCACCGGAAAGGGGCTTCGAGCGCGACATCCGCAAGCGGCTGGACTGGTGGGCGAAGCTCAGGGCCGAGCGCTCGGGCAAGAGCTAGACGCTGACCATCTCCCGCCTGTGCCGGTCCGGGACATGCCGGCGCTCATTCACGTTCTGAAATAAACGTTTATTTAAAATGACTTCCCATTTTGCACCATTAAGGCCATGTCATAGTTGACGCTTACATTCGCCGTCTCCTGACCTGACAAAAAAACAAAGAGTGCAAACTATGGAAAATCCGGTCTCGTTGAATCGCATCGCGGAGAACACTGTCTTTCGCAAGGGAGACGTTTTCGTGCTGTTCGGGGAATTGTTCGGTCGCGGTTACGCGACAGGCCTGCTCGATGAAGCGCGGCGCGTGGGTATGGATATCATCGGCATTACGGTCGGACGGCGCGACGAGAATAACGCGCTGCGTCCGCTGAACGTCGAGGAGTTGGCCGAGGCCGAAGCCCGGCTGGGCGGACGAATCATCAACCTGCCGCTGATGGCGGGCTTCGACCTTGACGCCCCGGAAGGGGGCGAGACGCCGACCGATCTTCTGGCAAAGCTGACGCTGGAAGGCTGGCAGGACGAGACGCTCGACTGGGACCATATCGCTAAATGCCGCGAGATCGGCACGAGGCGTTTCAAGGATACCCTCACCGAAGTGATGTCCGTGCTGGACGGCATGATTGCCGATGGCCGCAATGTCTTCTTTGCCCACACGATGGCGGGCGGCATTCCGAAGGCCAAGGTGTTCCTCGTTCTGGCGAACCGGATCTACAAGGGCCGCGGGGCGCGTCACATGTCGTCGCAGGCGCTGCTCGACAGTGATCTCGGCAAGCTGATCCTGCAGAATTTCGATGAGGTGACGGCCAACACGTTCCAGCACCTGATCGATTGCAGCGCGGCGATCCGCGAGCGCATCGCGAAATCGGGCGGGCAGGTGCGTTATACGGCCTATGGCTATCATGGCTCGGCCGTGCTGATCGATGGCAGCTATCGTTGGCAGACCTACACCAATTACACGCAGGGCTATGCCAAGATGCGGCTTGAGAATGTCGCCCAGGCGGCATGGGACAAGGGAATCAAGGCAACCGTCTACAATTGCCCGGAAATCCGCACCAACTCCTCCGACGTCTTTGCCGGCATCGAATTGCCGCTGATCCCGCTTCTGCTGGCGCTGAAAGAGGAGAATGGGGGCGCCTGGGCTGATGCGCAGTGGCAGGCCTGCGAAGCGCTTCTCGCCGACGGTTACAGCCTCAAGGATGTCTTCGCCAAGATCGCCGACATGCAGGCCAGCCCGGTCATGGAACCCTTCTACGACTTCTCGGCATGGCCGAAGGCCAATAGCCAGGAACAGGCGGACCTGACGATCGGCACGTCGAACGAGATCACCCAGATGCATCGCGACGGCAAGGCACTGATCAGCGATCACCTGAGCGCACTCGTCGTGCAGTCCACCGGGAAGCTCATTTTCGGCGAAACGTCGCAGCCGTCCGGTCCGGTTCTTTGGCTCAACCATGATATCGTGGCGCGCCGGCTGAACGAGACGCATCAGGATGTAGAGGAAGATGGTTTTCCGAAGCTTGAGGTTGCCTGAGCGTTCTGAAGTTCGGTCTACTTGATCTTCCTCAAAGCGCGCCGGTCCGTTCCCGCCCATAATCCGTTCAACATTGAACGGGAGCGGACCCATGAACATTCTCATCGCCTATGCCACCGTCGAGGGGCAGACACGGAAGATTGCTGCGCAGCTTGCCGAAATCTTTGAAAATCGCGGCTGGCAGGTCGCGTTGCAGAATACTGCCGGCATGATGGAATTCATCCTCAACCGGCCGGATGCGGCCATCCTGCTCGCGCCCGTTCACGCCGGGCGCTATCCCACCACCTTCACCCATTTTGTCCGGCAGGAAGCCGACTGGCTGAATTCTGTTCCGTCCGCTTTCGTGTCAGTCTCGCTTTCGATCGTCAGCGACAATGCGGATGAGCGGCAGGAGGGTGAGGACTATCCCACGGGATTGCTGGCAGAGACCGGCTGGCAGCCGCTCGCCATTCATCATGCGGGCGGGGCGTTGCGTCTGGCGGAATATGATTTCTTCAAGCGCTGGATGGTGCGGCGACTGTCGCGCAATGCGCCTGACGCGGACGCGAAGGGTGATCGCGAGTTTACCGATTGGGCGGCACTGGAACTTTTTGCCTCCGAATTCGCCAATGAAGTCGGGCGTCGGAAGGCCTGACGGAGCCGGCCCCGCAAGGCCGCAGCGTGATCAGCTTGCGACCTGCAGGTCGTTGGTGAAGATCGTGCAGCGATTGCGCCCGCCCTTCTTGGAGGCATAGAGGGCGCTGTCGGCCTTGGAATAGAGATCCTTCGAGTCGGCCGCCTCTGCCTTCATGCAGATGCCCATGGAGATGGTGATGCGGCCATAGTCCGCGCCAGCCGCCTCATCCCTGAACGGTGTCTGCTCCAGCGCGATCCGGACACTGTCGGCGATGCGCAGGACCTCTTCCGCCTGGCGAGCCTCGATGATCATGGCGAATTCCTCGCCGCCGGCGCGGGCGACGAAGACGCTGTCGCTCGAATGCCGGCGCAGGATGTCGGCGACAATGATCAGAACCCTGTCGCCGACGAGGTGACCATAGGTGTCATTGAATTTCTTGAAATGATCGACATCGGAAATCACCAGCGCCGCCGGATGCGGGTAGGTGGGTGCGAAGAGCGAGGCCAGCTTCTCGTCGAAGGCGCGCCGGTTGGCCAGCCCGGTCAGCGCATCGGTGTTGGCGATGCGCTTGTACTGGTTAAGCTCCTTCAGGATTTCTCCCATCACCACCGGGCTGTGTTCCCCGTCAGCCGGTGTTCCGGGTTCGGATGCCTTCGGTTCGGGAGCTTCGGCTTCCGCCTCTGTCTTGTGCGGATCGATGGCATCGGCTTCCTGGACACGAAACTGCTTGTGTCCTGGCTGGATCGTGCGGACATTGGAATTGGCGAGCTTGGACAGCCCCTCGCGATCGACCACGAGATGCCACTGGCCGATGACCGGCACGGTGAGCTTGGTCGGCGTCTTGACCGTGAGGCCGCCCAGGAACTTGTAAGGCTTCGACGAGGCGTAGAGCCGGTAGTTCCGCTCATCCATCAGGCGAACATTGTTGATCGACGACAGCGCAACCTCCACCACGGTTCCGGCGGGCTGATTGCCGAGATCATAATGTTTGTAGCGGGGCGTTTGCGGCGTCATTCATTCATTCCACAGTTGTGCGAATAATGGCGTCGGAGGGTTAAACTTTGGTTTTCTCTCTCTGTCTCAGCCAACAAAAAAACCCGGCCTTGCGACCGGGTTTCGTGATGCGGGGCAGGGCACCGATCAGGCGGCCATGGCCTTCTTGAGGTTTTCGTCGACCTTGTCGAGGAAGCCGGTGGTGGAGAGCCACGGCTGATCGGGACCGATGAGGAGGGCGAGGTCCTTCGTCATGTAGCCGGCTTCGACGGTGGCGACGCAGACCTTTTCCAGCGTGTCGGCGAACTTCGCGAGCGGGGCATTGTCGTCGAGCTTGGCGCGGTGGGCGAGGCCACGCGTCCAGGCGAAGATCGATGCGATCGAGTTGGTCGAGGTTTCCTGACCCTTCTGGTGCTGGCGATAGTGACGCGTCACCGTGCCATGCGCTGCTTCGGCTTCCACCGTGCGGCCATCGGGCGACAGCAGAACCGAGGTCATGAGGCCGAGCGAGCCGAAGCCCTGGGCGACCGTGTCGGACTGAACGTCACCGTCATAGTTCTTGCAGGCCCAGACATAGCCGCCCGACCACTTCAGAGCCGAAGCGACCATGTCGTCGATCAGGCGGTGTTCGTAAATGATGCCGGCCTTGTCGAATTCGGCCTTGAATTCGGTCTGGTAGACTTCTTCGAAGATGTCCTTGAAGCGGCCGTCATAGGCCTTGAGGATCGTGTTCTTGGTGGAGAGGTAGACCGGCCACTTGCGCATCAGGCCGTAGTTCATCGAGGCGCGGGCGAAATCGCGGATCGAATCGTCGAGGTTGTACATGGCCATGGTGACGCCCGGTCCCGGAGCCTTGAAGACTTCCTTCTCGATGACCTGGCCGTCTTCGCCGACGAACTTGATGGTGATCGTGCCCTTGCCGGGGAACTTGAAGTCGGTGGCCTTGTACTGGTCGCCGAAGGCGTGACGGCCAACGACGATCGGCTGGGTCCAGCCGGGAACGAGGCGCGGGACGTTCTTGCAGATGATCGGCTCGCGGAAGATGACGCCGCCGAGGATGTTGCGGATCGTGCCGTTGGGCGACTTCCACATTTCCTTGAGGTTGAATTCCTTCACGCGGGCTTCGTCCGGCGTGATCGTGGCGCACTTGATGCCGACGCCGTGCTTCTTGATGGCGTTGGCGGCGTCAACGGTGACCTGGTCGTTGGTCGCGTCGCGGTTTTCGACCGAGAGGTCGTAATATTCGATGTCGAGATCGAGATAGGGCAGGATCAGCTTTTCCTTGATGAACTGCCAGATGATGCGGGTCATCTCGTCGCCGTCGAGATCCACGACGGGGTTGGCTACCTTGATCTTGCTCATATATCAGCCTCTTTCTCGGATTGCGGCGAACGGGGAACTCGCCTTTCGGAAAATATCCCGTGCGCTATAGCACCGGGAAAGGCGAACGCAAAGGCAGATGAGAGGCGAGTTCGTCAATTTTAGGAGGACGCTTTGTTTCGCGCGGACAGGTTCGCTCCGCCATTTTCTGGTTGAAATGGCCCATTAGTTCGAATCCAGTTCATGCCAACAACACACCATAGCGCGAATCACTCTCGCGCCGGAGAACAGCAGATGCGCGCTCATGCCACTTTCCTCGCATTTCTCGCATTTGCCATGCCGGCCCTTGCCGATGACGCGGACCCGACCGCACCAGTGCAAAAAATCATGCAGATCAGCCAGAGCAATCTGAGCGGGGACGATTCGAACCAGGACGACTATTTCTCCGACAAGTGGATGCCGCAGCTGTTCAGCTCCGCCTTCGTCACCATTGCCAAGAAGGGATTTGCCAAGGCTGAGGCGAACAACGAGCCCTTCATCGATTACGATCCGGTGCTTGGCGGCCAGGATGGCTGCCCGCCGAAGGACCTGACGATCACCAATGCTGGTCCGAAGGATAACGGTTTCGATGTCGTGGCCAAGTTCCACGCCTTCTACTGCTTCGACAATGCAGACAACCGGTTCAGCGAGACACATTTCAAGGTGGTCATGGAAAACGGCGCGGCGAAGATCGATGACATCGTGAATATCATTCCCGATGGCGATCCTGTTTCGCTGCGCGACACGATGAACGGCTATTTCACCGCGCAGTGACCGTTTTCATCGCCTGCAGCTTTTGATTTTTGACCCGCGCTGAACTATGGAAGCCCGGTCTTCAACTTGAACAACAGTCCAGGGCAGGCATGGCAGGCACGAACAGTGAGAAACCGCTTCTGGCGGAGGGACCGGCGATCATTCTGGTGAGCCCGCAACTGGGCGAGAATATCGGGATGGTGGCGCGGGCCATGGCGAATTTCGGTCTGGCCGAGTTGCGCATCGTCAATCCGCGCGATGGCTGGCCCTCGGAAAGTGCCCGATCTGCGGCCTCGCGGGCCGATCACGTCATCGACGGCGCGCAGATATTCTCCTCGCTGGAAGAAGCGCTGGCCGACATCAATTTTGTCTATGCGACCACGGCGCGCGACCGCGACGGGTTCAAGCCTGTGCGCGGGCCGGAAGTGGCGGCTGCCACGCTGCGCAACCGTTTTCAGGAAGGCCAGAAGGTCGGCATCATGTTTGGGCGCGAACGTACGGGGCTGACGAATGAGGAAGTGGCGCTGGCCGATGAGATCGTGACCTTTCCGGTCAATCCGGCCTTCGCCTCGCTCAATCTCGCGCAGGCCGTGCTGCTCATGTCCTATGAATGGCTGAAGACGGGGCTTGCCTCGCCGGAGGAGACACCGTTTCAGGCAAAGCCCATGCCGCCGGCAACGAAGTCGGACCTGCAGGGCCTGTTCGACCATGTCGAGGAGGCGCTGGACGGGCGCGGCTATTTCCGCCCAGCCGCCAAAAAGCCGAAATTGGTGGAGAACCTGCGCACCGTTCTCACCCGGCCGGGCTTCACGGCGTCGGAAATCCAGGTCATCCGCGGCGTCATTTCCTGCCTCGACAAGTTCACGCGGGACAATCCGCGCGGCTCGGCAGATGCCAACCGGGCGCGCAAGCCGAAGGTCAAGCCGCGGGCCGAGCGCGTGAAGCATACGGAAACAACGGAAGACTAAGACGATGGATATGCAGCCGGTTCTCGTGTTCGACAGCGGTATCGGCGGGCTTACCGTGTTGCGCGAGGCGCGCGTGCTGATGCCGGAGCGCAATTTCGTCTATGTCGCCGACGACGCCGCCTTTCCTTACGGCAACTGGGCGGAGCCCGATCTGACGGCGCGGCTTCTGGACCTCTTCGGCGAGCTGATCGCACGGTACAAGCCAATCGTCTGTGTCATTGCCTGCAACACGGCCTTCACCCTCGCAGGATCTGCCTTGCGCGCGGCCTATCCAGAGATGACCTTCGTCGGCACCGTGCCGGCGATCAAACCGGCGGCAGAGCGGACGCGCTCAGGTCTCGTCTCGGTTCTGGCAACGCCCGGCACGGTCAAGCGGGCCTATACGCGCGAACTGATTCAGTCCTTCGCCAGCCAGTGCCATGTGCGTCTCGTCGGTTCGGAAAATCTCGCGCGCATGGCCGAGAGCTATATCCGCGGTGGCAAGCTTGAGGACTCGGCGGTGCTAGCCGAGATTTCCGGCTGCTTTGTCGAGAAGGACGGCAAGAAGACGGATATCGTTGTGCTCGCCTGCACGCATTATCCGTTCCTTGCGAACATTTTTCGCAAGCTCGCGCCGTGGCCGGTTGATTGGCTCGATCCAGCGGAAGCGATCGCCCGACAGGCGCGGCGGCTCGTGCCGATGACCGATCATCTGAAATCCGATGGTGAGGCCGATATCGCCCATTTCACCGCCGGCCCGCCGGATTTCGCGACAAGGCGATTGCTGCAGGGATTTGGGCTCACCGTGTGAGCCTCTGTGGCGAATTTGCAACGTCAAATCCTGTTTTTTGCAATCTTCAATTGCGGGGTTGTCTCGCCCCGAAGTTCGTGTATCGTCTCATCATCTGCAACGCGAACCTTGGAGACGCGAGATGAATTCGACATATCCCGAAACGCGTCTGTCGTGGGGTTTCAATCCGATGAGCGTGCTTTCCGGCACGGTGGGTTATCGCCATCTCGTGTGATGGCGTCTGAAAACCTTTTCTCTGCAGACGCTTAACTTCCAACTTTGTCTTAGTTCCTGACGGCGTTTCCGTGCCTTGGGCCGTGGCCCCGTGTGCTTGGAGTCTGTCCGTCACCATCGCGAAAGGATCTGGCTGCTCGCCGAGCGCCGGGGCGGATCATCGTGCTTGAATTGCAACTGGAAGACGCAAGACAGCTTTCTCTTGCTTTGGAAAACATCCGTCGGAGATTTGGTTTCTGGGCGACCTTCACGGCGCTCGTCGCAACCGAATTGCGGCGCGTGCGGGAGGCTGGCGAACTCGCCCGTCTCGACAATCGAACGCGCCGGGATATCGGTCTTCCCGAAATCGAGGTCGAACCCAATATCCTCTGGATCGGCCGTTGGGACAGCCGGCTGTGATGGCAGGGCGGAGGTGGATGACGGTCTGCCTCCGCCGCTTTTCAGACTGACCTCAGCGGTTGTCCGGTTCCCAGGTGTCGAGTTCTCTCAGCCATTCGCGCCACACGGCAACCAGGATCGCCATCAGAACCGGTCCGATGAAGAGGCCGAGCAGGCCCATTGTCTTCACGCCGCCAATGAGACCGAAGAAGGTGGGAAGAAACGGCAACTGAATGGGGCCGCCGACAATGCGCGGGCGCAGTGTCTTGTCGACGATGAAAAGCTCGGTCGTTCCCCAGGCGAACAGCGCCACGGCGGCAATCGGCGAGCCGGTACCGAGGAGATAGAGCGATACCAGCGAGAAAGACAGGGGTGCGCCGCCCGGGATGAGAGCCATGAAACCGGTCAGTACGCCGAGCGTGACCGGCGAGGGCGCGCCGGCAATCCAGTAGGCGACGCCGAGCACGACGCCTTCGCCCACGGCAATCAGCGTCATGCCCGTAACCGTCGCGCTGACCGTCTGCGGCACGATCCGCGAGAATCGCTCCCAGCGCCGCGGCAGGACGCGCTCGCCCACCTTGTCGATCTGGAGTGCGAAACTTGCGCCATCCCGATAAACGCAAAAGAGAACGATCATCATGAAGAGCAGGGTCAGCAGGAAGTTGAAAATGCCTGCCCCCGTCATCAAGACAAGGTGATAAATCGCACCGATATTGCTGCCAGTCACGAGGTGGATGAGTTCGCCAATTCCCCCGGCATGGCCGACAAGACGGCTCCATTCGTCACTGGCCCATTCTCCGACGAATGGCAGATTGGCAAGCCAGTCAGGCGTTTTGGCCCCGGTTCTATTGGCTTCAGCAGCCCATCGAACCCATCCCCCGACTTCCCTCAGCGTATAGCTCGAGGCGAGGAAGACCGGAACGATGACGAAAACAACGATCAGCAGAACGGCGAGGCTTGCCGCAACGGTGCGCTGGCCGTTCACGCGCGCCTTCAGGATCTGGAAGAGAGGCCAGCTGGCAAAACCGATCACCAGGGCGCCAAGGATGGGAACCGTGAAACCGTAGAAGAAGTAAACGCCCAGCCCGATCACCAGAACCAGAAGCCAGCGTGCGATCGACAACGGCGTAACGATCGCTGCCCGCGGCGGCATCGTCGCACCCAGCCAACGCTGAAGCTCTACCGGTTCGGATCGGGGTGGTCTCTCCAGTTCCATCCGAGGTCATTTCCCATCTATTCGAACAACAGAACGGGAATAATACCCCCCGCCCGGGCGGCAACATAGGGAGTAACGGATGTGATGTCCATGGTGCAGCGCACCCTGCGCTTTTCTGATCCGCTCCGCTGCCGTGCGAGCGTCGAACACGCACACACGCGCGCAATTCCATGTCGCCACATCGGCTTCTGGTAGCATTTTAGAAGCGAAGCGGAGGGTCAATCCGCTTCGCCCCCGGTTCATGCCACTTCGAGATGCGTCATCATGCCAGTCACCATGTGATAAAGGTGGTGGCAGTGGAACGGCCAATGGCCCGGCTTACCGGCGTCGAAGGCGATGGTCACTGTCTTCATCGGCGGGACGAGAACCGTATCGCGCACGGCGCCTGCGAAGCGCCTGCCATCAATGTCGACGACTTGGAAGGCATGGCCGTGCAGATGCATCGGATGTGCCATCATGGACATGTTCATCATGGCGACTTCGACCCGCTCGCCGCTTTTCAGCTTCAGACCGTCCAGACCTTCCAGCGCCCATTGATAGCTCGCCATGTCGCCTGTGAGATGCGCCATGGCAGACTTGTCGGGACGCCGCTCGGCCAGTGGCGTGGCGGAGCGCAAGCTGGCCTCCAGCGCCAGATCGAGGGGCGGGGCCTTGGTCTCAGTTTTGCTGGTCAGGCGTTCGACCTTCGCGCCGGCTGTTGCCAGCACGATGCCGGTTCTGTCGCCGGTGCCTTCGCGTAGCGCCAGGATCGGGAAGGCACCGCCGTCCTTCGGAATGTCGATCTCGAGATCGATGCGCTGGCCCATGGTCATGGGGAAGGTGCCGCCGGTCATCGCTGCGACGGGATGGCCGTCCACGGCGACCAGTCTCGCCACAAGCTTGCCCGTCGTCAGATGGAAGGCGGTGGACGCCGCACCATTGATGATGCGCAGGCGCACGCGACCGCCTTTCTCAACCGTCACCACCTCCGGATCGTCGAGCGTGCGGTCATTGGCGAGATAGGCATCGTATTCGATGTCATTGAGGTCCATCGCGCCCATATCGCCCATCGCGGACATGTCGTGTCTGCCGGACATGCCCTGGCCGGCGCCCATGGAGCCCATGTCGTGCTGCATGGGCATCTTGCCCATGTAGCCCATATGCATCTGGTGACCGCCATGCATCATGTGGCTGCCCTTGCCGCCGTTTAGGCCCGCTAGGAGCTCCTCCGCCGGCTTGAAGGAGAAGTCGTGCAGGAGGACCACGACCTCTTGCCGGTCTGCACTCAAGTCCTCCTTCGAATGAACGATCAGAGGGGCTGCCAGCAGGTTCTGCTCCTGCAGCGTATGCGCGTGCATCCAGAATGTGCCGGGCTCTTCCAGCGCGAAATCGTAGGGCCGGGTCTCGCCGGGTTTCAGCATGGGCAGCGGATTATCCGCCACACCGTCCTGTTCCCAGGGCGGGGTGAGGCCGTGCCAGTGGATGATGGTGTCTTCCTTCAGGCGGTTGCTGAGTGCCACGGAGAAGCGTTCGCCGGGCGCAAAGGTGAGGCCAGGCTTGCCGTTTTCGGTGAGGCCATAGACGGTTGCCGCTTTGCCGTTGACCTCCAGCGTGCGCGTGTCCATGGTGAGTTGGCGTGGGCTTGCGGCGGCAAAGCCGAAGCGGGGCACGAGCTGGCTGGCCGCAAGGCCGCCGACGGCAAGGCCTGCCGTTTTCAGAAACTCTCTTCTGTTCATGGTGTTTGCTTTCGTGATGTGGGTCGTTTGCTCCGCCATGTCGCGGAGCGGTGACATCAGGAAAGCATACGTTTCGGCGGCTGGAGCGGGGGCGCGGGAATGAGGCCGGCGAGCGGTTCGGCGCGGGCTGGCTCAATCTGCGGCGAGGGCGTGGCGTTGTTCCAAGCCGGGGCCGAGGGGAGTGTCGTGAGGAAGGCTCCGGCGCACCAGGCCGCGCAGGCGGTAGCGTGGTCGCCGTGATGGGCGGGCGCTGCGGGCTGGGCCTTTTCACTCTGCGCTGTCATGTGATGAGCGTGCATGGACACGTCCATGTTTGCCATCATGGCCTCATGCATCTCATCCCCCTGCGGCGCAGCAAGCGAGGCGGCCGGCGCAGTTGCAAGGCCGCCCAGCAGGAAGACGATAAGCAGAAGGCGGGCGAGGTGGCGCATGTGATGTTCCGCTATAATACACTCAAGGTAACATCGCATACGCCGATTTCAAGCTGCTGCCCGCGCTGACGACTGACGGATCGCCTGTTCGATCAGCGCAAAATCCTCCGCAGGGATCGAAAAGAGGCCGTAGCGGAAGGGCTGGCCCCAGTTCGACTTGCCGGTCGTGAAGCTCAACATCTGCAGCATGGGCAGGATTTTCGCCTCTCCGGTCGCGATCCAGTCGACATCGCGGCGGAAGGGGACGAAGCCGCTGCCCATGTCGAATTGATAGGGCTCACGGTCGCGGATGCGGCCGCAGGCGGTGAAGGCTTGGAGGCCGTCTTTGACGCCCATCACCCGGCTCGGAGAGTAATAGGCGACGAAATCGCCGGGCGCGGTGCGCTTCAACGGCCCGCCCTTGCCGTGGCAGACCTGCATGAAGCCTTCGCTGGCGCCTCGACGGACATGGTCCGCCGAGGCAATGCCGATCCAGTATCTCGACATCGTCATGTCCTCATACCGGGTTTTCGGCGCGGCGGTAGACACGCAGGCGATGGCCATCGGGGTCTGCGGCGGTGAAGGTGTAGCCGAAATCCATCATCGTCGGCTTCTGCAGGATCTCCGCGCCCTTGGCCGCCCAGTCGCTATGGGTTGCATCGACGGATGCGTCATCGTCGCAGTCGAACATGATCTCCGCGCCGCCGACACGGCCATTGGCCGGCGGGTCAATGGCGCTGTCGAGCCAGAGACCGAGTTTGAAGCCGCCCGGCATGACGAACATGGCAAAGCCGGGGGACTGCTCGACGGGCTTCAGGCCCAGAAGCTTTTCATAAAAGGCGGCGCTGGCGGCGGGGCTCTTCACATAGAAGAGGACGAAGTTGGAAGGCTTCATGATGATCTCCTGTCGTTGGTGACAGGAGCGTTATAGAATCTGATACTGCCAAAAAATGGCAGCATCAGTTCTTCGCTTTTCCGTGGTCCAGCTCGCGCCATTCCTTGAGCAAAACGGCCTTTCGGCGCGGGTAGCGGATGTCGGTTTCGTCAAGCCGGGTGATCCGGTCGGCGCGGAAATGGCGGAAATCATTGCGCAGCTCGCACCAGGTGATGACGACGCGGACCCGTTCGAAAAAGCCGAGCGCGAAGGGCCAGATCGTCCGCTCGGTGGAGCGTCCGCTTTCGTCCTCATAGGCGATGGCAAGCTTGCGTTCCTTGCGGATGGCAAGCCGGATGGCGGAGAGATGCGTGTCTCCGGCCACGACCGGATCGCCGGCCCCCACGAGCAGGTTCGTTGCATCCAATTGCTCGCGCAGGTCCTTTGGCAGAACGCTTGCGATCTTGGCCAGCGCGTTTTCCGCCGCCTTGCCGAGCGGCCCCCCAGCGCGTTTCGACACCCAGCGGGAACCGAGGACCAGCGCCTCCAGCTCGTCCTCGGAGAACATCAGCGGTGGCAGCATGAAGCCGGGTTTGAGGATATAGCCGATGCCGGGCTCGCCGGTGATATCCGCGCCCTGCGCCTGCAGCGTTGCGATATCGCGATAGAGCGTGCGGATGGAAATGCCGAGTTCGCGCGCGAGATTTTCCCCGCTCACCGGCTGACGGTGGCGGCGCAGGATCTGGATGAGATCAAGCAATCTGGCAGAGCGCGACATGGATTCCCTCGGGCTGGTCTTGTGGCACGGCGTGCTGACAGATTATGGCAGGAGACCCTACACCGCAATCATCTGTGGTTTTCGCCATTCTCCGTCCCCAAGCGTCCGCGTCTTTGCTAAAAGGCGAGGTCGGGACCGGGGCCGCCCTTGAGTCTCCCTCAGCTTCAATTCAGTTCAGGACGTGTGCATTGAAAGTCGGCATCGATATGGGGACGGTTTCGGGCGGCAAGTCGGCCATGCTCGATATCGAGGAACTGCTGGCGACGCGTCTTCTGGTGCAGGGCAATTCCGGTTCGGGCAAGTCGCATCTTCTGCGCCGGCTTCTCGAACAGTCCTCGCAATGGGTGCAGCAGGTCATCATCGATCCGGAAGGCGACTTCGTGACGCTGGCAGACAAGTATGGCCATGTGGTCGTCGATGGCGAGCGGACCGAGGGTGAACTGGTGGGGATTGCAACGCGGGTGCGCCAGCATCGCGTCTCCTGTGTGCTGTCGCTGGAAGGGCTCGATGTCGAGAACCAGATGCGCGCGGCCGGCTGGTTCCTGAACGGGCTTTTCGATGCGGATCGCGACTACTGGTATCCGGTGCTGGTCGTGGTGGACGAGGCGCAGATGTTTGCGCCCGCCGTCGGCGGCGAAGTGTCGGACGAGGCGCGCAAGCTTTCCCTCGGCGCCATGACGAACCTGATGTGCCGCGGCCGCAAGCGCGGTCTGGCCGGCGTCATCGCCACGCAGCGACTAGCGAAGCTTGCCAAGAACGTGGCGGCGGAAGCCTCGAACTTCCTCATGGGCCGCACCTTTCTCGATATCGACATGGCACGTGCCGCCGATCTGCTCGGCATGGAGCGGAGGCAGGCGGAAATGTTCCGCGATCTCTCGCGCGGCTCCTTTGTGGCGCTGGGGCCGGCTTTGTCGCGGCGGCCGTTGAATGTGACGATCGGAAATGTCGAGACCTCGGCGCGCTCGGGTAGCCCCAAACTCATGCCGCTGCCGGGTCAGGCGCCCGAAATCGATGTCGAGGACCTGATCCTGACACCGACGGAAGAGGAGCTCACGCGTCCGGTCGTGCGCCGCGTGCCGCCGACGCCCAAGCCTGCAACGGATATTCTCGCCGAGCTTGCCCGCGCAGAGCCCGCCGCGTCCGAGCCGCAGCCGCGCCAGGCCTCGCTAGACCTCGATCCTTCCGAGCGGGAGGACAAGCTTGATCTGGCGCTTTCGGAAGTGCTCTCGCAGCCCGGCGCAACCTTCCGGCCGGATGCCGAGCTGTACCAGGATTTTCTCGTGCGCGCCCGCATCCGCCGCATCAATGGGCCGCCGCTGCCGCTCGCCGATTTCCGGCGGAGGTTGGCCGTCGTGCGCTCCGGGGTGGATGATGAAACGGCCGCATCAGAGCAGTGGGGCAATGCACTTGAGCTTGCGCGCCGCGTCACCGACGATCTGCAAGGCGTGTTCCTGCTGCTGGCCAAAGCCGCCATCCGGGGTGAGCCTTGCCCGCCGGATGCGTCGATAGCCCGCGTCTATGGAACGCATTCTGCACGCCGCGCCCGGCGGTTCCTCAGCTATTTCGAGGAGCAGGGGCTGATCGTGGTGCATACGGCCCATGGCGGCGGCCGCATTGCGGCCTTTCCCGATCTCGATTGCGAGACGGCGCCGGGCAATCCGGATGCGGCGGACGTGGCGCAGGCGGCCGAGTAGCCAAGGTTTGCGCTCTGCGCCGACGAGCCGATACTGACACCAGAATCAAAAAGGCCGCGTCGAAACGCGGCCTTTTCGTTATTCAGTTCAAAAGAGCGGCTTATCAGCCAGCCTGCAGGTTGCCTGCGGCGCTCTTGCCCGAACGGCGGTCCTGGAGGACTTCGTAACGGATCTTCTGGCCTTCGGTGAGCGAGCCCATGCCGGCGCGCTCAACGGCGGAGATGTGTACGAATACGTCCGTGGAGCCGTCGTCCGGCTGGATGAAGCCGAAGCCCTTGGTGCTGTTGAACCACTTTACAGTGCCTGATGCCATGACGATTTCCTTTCAAATCGTTGTGTGGACTTGGCGAGGGCAAGCCCTCACCGGTGGATCGATTTTGAAGGGAAAACAGGGGCCGGTTAAGCGCCGACCAGAAGTCGCTAGCAAAGTTCGATGCTCTTTTCATAAAGGAATCGGCTGAAAAGGCAACCGTTTTTCCTGGACGCATCTGTCTCGGAATGGGACAGCGGCTTCTAATGCCCGACTGAGGAGGAGAAGAGATTGATGATCAGAATGCCGGCGATGATCAGGAAAAGGCCGGCAATCGCCGGCCAATCGAGGCTTTGCCGGAAGATCACGACACCGATGACCGAAACGAAGACAATGCCCAGCCCGCTCCAGATTGCGTAGGCGATACCGACCGGCATCGTCTTCAGTATGATCGACAGAAGATAGAAGGCGACGCCATAAGAGGCGAGCGAAAAGACGGTCGGCCACATTTTCGTGAAGCCGGCTGCCTGCTTGAGAAGCGTCGTGCCGATGACCTCGAAGAAAATGGCAGCGACGAGGATGGCGTAGGTGACTGTCATGGTTGGCATGTCTTGCTCATCCCCGTCGGTTGTATTTATCGTTTGGCGGACTTGGTCTCGCCGCCGAGATATCTGTTGAGCATGTCGGTCATCTGCTGGTCGCGTTCGGTGGCAGACTTGGCACCGATGACCACGCCGATGACGCGCTTGCCGTTCTTGGACGCGGATGTCACCAGATTGTAGCCTGCGGCCTTGGTGTATCCGGTCTTGATGCCGTCAACGCCGGTGTAGCTCGCCATCATGCGGTTATGACCATGCAGCTTCATGCCCCGGAAGACGAACTTGCGGGTGGAAAAGAGCTTGAAGTCTTCCGGGAAGTCGCGCATCAGCGCGAGCCCCAGCGTTGCCATGTCCTTGGCAGTCGAAACCTGTTCGGGGTCGGGAAGGCCCGCCGGGTTGGTGAAGACGGTGTTGGTCATGCCGAGTGCGTGGGCCTTTTCCGTCATGACCTTGCCGAAGGCGGCCTCCGAGCCGGAGAAATGTTCGGCCACGGCCACGGCCGCGTCATTCGCGGATAGCACGATCATGCCGAGCACGGCTTCCTTGACGGTGATCGTCTTTCCGGCGCCGAGCGCGTATTTGAACGGGTCCTTGCTTTCGGCATTGGCGGAGAGAACAAGCTTGTCGTCCCACTTGAGCGTGCCCTTCTGCAGCGCCTCGAACGTGAGATAGAGCGTCATCATCTTGGTCAGCGAGGCGGGGAAGTTCTGCTGATCGGGGTTTTCGGCCTCCAGAACCTTGCCCGTTTCCGCGTCAAGCATCAGATGAGCGCGGTCGGCGAGAGCGGCATGGGCCGAAAAGAGGAGAGAGAGGCTGAGTGCTGCACGGACGAGAGCGGGGGAGAGACGCAAGGACATGGACGAGAGGTTCCTGGAGTTCGGCGGCGGGGTATTCTTATGCCGGGACGGTTAGCCGAAACGGGCCGGAAACGCCATATCTTCCCCCGTTTACGAAACATAAATCATTCGAAACGAACAATTCGCTTGCATTTGAGCGCGACCTTGCCCAATGAGAACGCTAGGGGCGAATGACACAATGGAATTGTGGTCGCAGCCCGGACCGGAAGGTTCGGCGCGCAACAAGCCTCGTGTTTTCGGAGACTGGATGATCCTCCGCATATATCTCATTGCTGCTGCAATTTTCGCTTTGACTGTCGGTTCAGTCGAAGCGCGAGATGTCATGCCTCAGTCACCCGAACATGTTCTGCTCTGGCCCGAGGCGGCGCCCGGTGGGGGCGGCCCCAAGGGTGAAATGAAGTCGACGCCCTGGGGGGCTGTCAGCCAGGTTTCCACGCCGGAACTCAGCGTTTTCCTTCCCGCAAAGCCGAATGGCGGTGCGGTTCTCATCATACCAGGTGGTGGCTATCGCTCGATCTCGGTGCAGGGCGAGGGATATTCCTCGGCCAAGTGGCTCAATGATCGCGGCTACGCCGCCTTCGTTCTGACCTATCGCCTGCCGGGCGAGGGCTGGGCGGATGGGCCGAAAGTGGCGCTTGAGGATGCCCAGCGTGCGATGAGGCTCATTCGCGCCAATGCGGCGACCTATGGCATCGATAAAGGCCGGGTGGGTCTGCTCGGCTTTTCGGCCGGCGGCCATCTCGCGGGCTTGGCGGCGACCCGTTTTGCGGAAAGCTTCTACGAGCCAATCGACAAGATCGACACCCTCTCGGCGCGGCCCGACTGGGTCGCGCTGGTCTATCCCGTGATTTCGCTGGAGCCGCCCTTCACCAAGACCTCCACCCATCGCCAGATGGTTGGACGTGGTACGGTGGCGACGGAGGCACAATGGTCGGTGCAGACTGGCGTCAATACGCGTATGCCGCCGGTGTTCCTCGTCCATGCGGCTGACGATCCCATTGCCAATGTCGCGCATAGCGAGATGATGGATGCCGCTTGCAAGCGCGCCAAGGTTCCGGTGGATTTTGTGCGTCTGCCCACGGGCGGTCACGGTTTTGCCATGGGCCGGCCGGGAACGGCGAGCATTACCTGGAGCAAGTCCTTCGAGCAGTGGCTGAAGCGCAACGACAATACCGC
Organism: Ensifer sp.; assembly: GCA_035565055.1. GTDB lineage: Bacteria > Pseudomonadota > Alphaproteobacteria > Rhizobiales > Rhizobiaceae > Ensifer_A. Next base: position 17,923 of record DATMTA010000128.1, on the reverse strand, counting down.
CGTTTCGATGGCCGTATCGGGTAATATCGCCGCCCCAGCAGCGGGTGCAGTCGGCGGCCGCGACCGCTAAGGTCGCCTGACCGCGAAATCCGCTCAGGCCTGCCGCTCTTCCCAGATTTTCACCAGCTCGACGATCGTCTTCACGGCTTTTTCCATGTCCTGAACGCTTACCCACTCGAGCGGCGAATGATATGCGTGGCCGCCGGTGAAGATATTGGGGCAGGGCAGGCCCATGAAGGAGAGGCGTGCGCCATCAGTGCCGCCGCGAATGCTGCCGAGCTTCGGCTCCATGCCGGCGCGGCTCACGGCCTCCACGGCGTAATCCACGACCTCCGGCGTACGGTCCAGAACCACCTTCATGTTGCGGTACTGCTGACGGACCTTGAACGTGGAGGTCGAGCCGGGATAATCGGCCATGACCGTCTTGACGATCGCCTCCAGCAACACCTCCTTTTCGGTTAGCCCTTCATCGATGAAATCGCGGATGATCAGTCCGATCGTCGCCTTTTCCATCGAGCCTTCGAGAGAGACCGGGTGAATGAAGCCCTGGCGGCCTTCGGTGCGCTCCGGCGAAAGGGATTTTGGCAGGCGAGCGACGATCTCGGAGGCGATCTTGATGGCATTTTCCATGCGATCCTTGGCAAAGCCCGGATGCATGGCAACACCTGAAATCTCGATCTCGACGCCATCGGCGGAGAAGGTCTCGTTCTCGATGTCGCCGGCGGTCGAGCCGTCCATCGTATAGGCAAAGCGCGCGCCGAGCTTTTCGAGGTTGACCTTGTCCGCGCCGCGGCCAATCTCCTCGTCTGTGGTGAAGAGGATTTTGACTGTGCCGTGCTTCACCTCCGGATGATCGACGAACCAGCGGGCAGCGGTCATGATCTCCGCGACCCCCGCCTTGTCGTCGGCGCCCAGGAGCGTCGTGCCGTCAGAGGTCACGATGTCATTGCCGATAAGGTTTGCAAGTTCGGGATGTTCGGAGGGACGGATGACGCGGGCGCTGTCGCCGGGGAGGACTATGTCGCCGCCGTCGTAGTTCTTCACCACCTGCGGCCTGACGCCCGTGCCGGTGAAATCCGGCGCGGTGTCGACATGCGAGCAGAAGCAGATGACGGGGACGTCTTTCTCCGTATTGGCGGGGAGCGTCGCATAAACATTGCCGTGCTCGTCCATATGCGCGTCGATCAAGCCCATCTCCAGCAGTTCGTCGACGAGGATACGGGCGAGATCCTTCTGCTTCTCCGTAGAGGGCTGGGCGGAGGATGTCGGGTCCGACTGGGTGTCGACCACGACATAGCGCAGGAAGCGGGAGAGCACGGTGTCGTTGGAAAGGGTCATGAGGGGCATCCGATTCTGGTCTGGGCTTTCGCCAACCTTAGCCCGATGATCGCCTTGCGCAAATCCCGCGCGATACGAGCAAGGCCGCACCGTGGAAACGGCGCGGCTTCTTCGCTTGTGTTGCCGATCAGGCAGCCGGCTTTTCCGGTAGCGCCTTCTCGTCGTTGCGGGTTGCCCAGAGCGAGCCGATAATGCCGGAGGCGAGGATGGCGAGCGTTACGCCCAGCGAGATCAGCGGCGGGATCTTGGCAAGACCCAACATATCGGCGACGAAGATCTTCGAGCCGATGAAGATCAGCACCACCGAAAGCGCGTACTTGAGGTAGGCGAAACGGTGGATGAGGGCTGCGAGTGCGAAATAGAGCGCGCGCAGGCCGAGGATCGCGAAGATATTCGACGTGTAGACGATGAACGGGTCGGTCGTGACGGCGAAGATCGCCGGGATCGAATCAACCGCGAAGACGAGGTCGGCAAATTCGATCATGATGAGCGCCAGAAGAAGCGGCGTCACATAGGTCTTGAGCTTGCCGCTCCTGGGGTCGGCCTCGCGCGCCAGGAACTTCTGGCCGTGCAGCCGCTCGGTGACCGGCAGGCGCTTGCGCAGGAACTTCAGGACAGGATTATTCTCGACATCATAGGGCTCGGCTCTCGAGAACAGCATCTTGATGCCGGTGATGATCAGGAAGGCAGCGAAGAGGTAGAGAACCCAGCCGTAGTTTTCGACCACGGCCGCACCCGCCGCAATCATGATGCCGCGCAGCACGATCACGCCGAGAATGCCGAACAGAAGGACGCGGTGCTGATACTCACGCGGAATGGAGAAATAGCCGAAGATCATGGCGATGACGAAGATGTTGTCCATCGCCAGGCTCTTCTCGATGACGAAGCCTGTCAGATATTGGAGGCTGGCCTGCTCGCCGAACTGGCTCCAGACGAAGCCGGCGAAGAGAATGCCGAGCGTCACATAGAAGCCTGACATCACCAGGCTTTCGCGGATGCCGATCTCCTTGCTCTTCTTGTGGAGAACACCGAGATCCAGCACCAGAAGCGCGATCACGATTGCGATGAAGGAGAGCCACATCCATACGGCTGCTCCCTGAAATTCAACCAGGAGAAAATCCATGACATCGTCCATGCCGGATCAGGTTGAAGATCAAAGCACCGACATCACGGTCGATCCGGCGGCGTACACGTCAGAGGGGCCCGGTGCTGGTGTCGAAATGGGGGCTGATGTGGCTGCTTCAAGGGCAGGAGGGACAATTTTTCTGGCATTCCGTCAATTTTCGAAGCATCAGGAGGAACATCTGTGAAGGTCGGGGACCGGCAGTGTTGACAATTCCGTGACGATCCCCTAGAGACCGCGCCAGCACCGGAGGCTCACGTTTCCGGTGTTTTATATTGACATGTCCCGTGGATTCTCCGGACGCTAACCGTGAGAAGCCTGTCAGAGCGGCAAAAACCGTTCAGAGGAGGGCGTGTTTCCTTCAACCGGTTTGGCAACAGATCGGTTTAACGATAACAGATAAAAGGAAATGCGATGACCAAGCGCACCGCTGCCAAGTACAAAATCGATCGCCGCATGGGCGAAAATATCTGGGGCCGCCCGAAGTCCCCGGTCAACCGCCGCGAATACGGCCCGGGCCAGCACGGCCAGCGCCGCAAGGGCAAGCTCTCCGACTTCGGCGTGCAGCTGCGCGCCAAGCAGAAGCTCAAGGGCTATTATGGCGACCTGCGCGAAAAGCAGTTCCGCGCGATCTTCGCCGAAGCTGACCGCCGCAAGGGCGACACGGGCGAAAACCTGATCGGCCTGCTGGAATCGCGCCTCGACGCCATCGTCTACCGCGCCAAGTTCGTTCCGACGGTCTTCGCTGCCCGTCAGTTCGTCAACCATGGTCACGTCAAGGTCAACGGCGTTCGCGTCAACATCGGCTCGTATGTCTGCAAGGCCGGCGATGTGATCGAAGTTCGCGAAAAGTCCAAGCAGCTCGTCACGGTTCTCGAAGCCGTTTCGCTCGCTGAACGCGATGTTCCGGACTACATCGAAGCCGACCACAACAAGATGGTCGCAACCTTCGTTCGCGTTCCGTCGCTCTCCGACGTTCCGTATCCGGTCGTCATGGAACCGAACCTGGTCGTCGAATTCTATTCGCGCTGATTATTTCAGTCGCAGGATAATATATCCTTGGAAAGCCGGCGATCTTGGTCGCCGGCTTCTTTATTTTCGGCCTGCAGAGGGCCAATCTGAATTGGAATTCATAGCATTTCGGCCAGGCGGGCAGGCAGGCGATCTTGAAAGATAAAAACCAGCTTCAGGTGGGCCTTGACTGGCTAACCCGTTCCTTTGCGGGTGTAGTTGTGTTTCTGGCGATCTATACAATCTTCTGGACTGTAATTCCGTATTTTTCGAATTCCGGTCTACCCGTCGATACGATCGAGGAGGTCGCGTGGTCGCGTGAATTCCTGCTGGGTATCTATCGCCATCCGCCGATGATGATCTGGCTTGTCGGCATTGCCTGGAAGCTGTCCGGCGGCTGGATCGGCAGCCCCTATGTCGCATCCGGGATCGCCCTCGGAGTCGGTCTGACCTTCATCTATTTGCTTGTGCGCATTTCCCGCCCGGCCTCGCAGGCGGGCCTGGTGGTGCTCACCACGCCGCTGGTTTACTTCTTCGGGCCGCAGTTGCCGCAATGGAATGCCAATATTGCGCAGCTGCCCTTCGTGGGACTGTTTCTCTACGCGGCATTTCGCGGTGTCATGACGCGTTCGCTCGGCTGGACGCTGCTTGCCGGACTGGCTGCAGGAGGGGGGCTTCTGGGCAAATATTCCTTTGGTCTTGTGGCCCTCTTTGCGGCGGTGGGCCTTCTCGCCGATCCCGTGGCGCGGTCGCGGGTGAAGGTACTGCATGTCCTGGCTGCATTCGCCGTCTGTGTGCTCGTCTTCCTGCCGCATGTGTGGTGGTTCTACACAGCGCCGATGAATACGGTCGATTATTTCCGGATGAGTGCCGAGCGGACCGAAGGTACGGCTCTCGGTCATCTGGTCAGCCCCCTGCTGGTGATCCTGGGGGCGGTGGGTGTGCTGATCCCCACGGCGCTCGTCGCTCTGCGAGGGCTTGATCACACGTCCGCACCGCGCCGCGTCGACTCGGCCATCGACCGCAGCCTCAAGGTCTATCTCGGCTTTGTTGTCATCGGGCCGATCGCCATCTCGGCCTTTATCGGCGCCCTTGGAGGCGGACTGATCAAGGATCAGTGGCTGATCGCCTATCTGCTGGCGGCGCCTGCGCTGGTCGTCTTGTTGGTCGTTCCTCATGGCGTCGATGTCAGCTGGCGCAAGAGCGCGGCGATCTTCTACATTGCCGTTCTTATCATTCTGGCAATTTCCTATCCGGTCGAACGTCAGGCCCATTACTGGCGCGCCAATGGCCGCCCGGTCCTGTGGGCGCCGCTGATGCCAGCCGAGCCGATGGCCGAGGCGGGACAAGCTCTGTGGCGCAAGGCCGTAACCGCTGCCGGCAAGCCCGACATGCCGATCGGCATTGTGGCGGGTGGGCCGGAGGCGGCGGGCGTCGCCAACGTCACGCCGGGCCGTCCGGCGTGGTTCGAGCATTTCAACAAGGGATACTCGCCCTGGATCACGGACGACCTCGTGCGCAGCCAGGGTATCCTGGCGACCGATGCCGTGCCGCCGGACTACCCTGTTGCACATGGGCTCTGCGTCGCCGCACAGGAAAATTTCGATTGGCGGAACGGGCGTGGTGGACAGGGCCGGATTGCGACATTAACTGTTCTGCTACCCGAGGGGCTGTGCCGTCCGGCCCCGTGAAACTGTAAAGTCTGGTTCTGACATGCCGTTGTTCTCGATTGTCGCGCCGTTTCTGAACGAGCGGGAGTCCGCCGAACGCTTTGCAGCGTTCGCGGACAAGCTCGCGCTTGAGATCGGGAGCCGCTACGGTTTCGATCTGGAAGTGGTGCTGGTCGATGACGGCAGCACGGATGACAGCATCGAGCGGTACAGGGAACATCTCAACGGCAACTGGCGCATTGTCGAACTCAGCCGCAATTTCGGCAAGGAAGTGGCGCTTTACGCCGGACTTGCGGAAACCCGCGGCGACTATGTGATGATGATCGATGCGGATCTGCAGCATCCCTACGACGTGTGCATCCAGATGATCGACGAACTGATGGCCGATCCGAAGCTAGATGTCGTCTACACGATCCGGGATGATCGCAACGAGGAATCCTGGAAGAAAGCGCTTGCAGGGCGGTTCTTCTATTGGCTGATCAATTTCAGGCAGCGTTTCGAGGTGCCGGAGAATGCCGGCGACTTTCGCGTGATGAACCGGGCTGCGGTCGATGCGCTGCTGCGCGTGCGCGACAAGCGGCGCTTCAACAAGGGACTTTATGCCTGGGCCGGATTCCGCCAGAAGGGCATCTACTACAAGCCCGATCCGCGCCTGTCGGGCGTAACCAAATGGTCGCGTCTCGGGCTTCTCGCTCTGTCCGTCGAAGGCATTGTTTCGTTCTCCGCTCTGCCCCTGCGGATCATGTCGATTGTCGGCGTGCTGACCGGTCTTGCCGGCATTGTCTATGGCGGCCATATCATCTTCAGCTCGATGGTCTTCGGGACCGATGTTCCCGGTTACCCCAGTCTGATGTCCGCCATCTCGGTTCTCGGCGGGTTCAATCTGGCCCTGCTGGGACTGCTTGGCGAATATATCTGGGTGACGATCGCGGAAGTGAAGGATCGTCCGCTCTATATCGTGCGCAAGATCCACCGTGCGGATGATGCGTCATGACCAGGACCGGCGGTGGCTCCAGGCGGGACGGTCTTACTCTGGTGGCAGATGACTACGGGCTTGCGCCCGGCGTAAACCGAGCGATCCGCAAGCTGATTTCTGCGGGAAAGATCGACGGGACAGGCTGCATGACGCTCTTTGCCGACTGGCGGGTCGAGGCGGCGGGGCTCAAGGCCCTGATCGATCAGGGCTATGCCGAGGCAGGGCTGCACCTGACGTTGACCGATTTCAACCCGATGAGCGGACTGAATGCCTTCGGGCAGAACCGGCGAATGCCCAAGGTCGATGCACTGATCAAGGCGAGCTATCAGGGCCGGGTGAATGCGGCTGCGGTCGAGGGTGAACTGGATGCGCAGTTCGCGGCCTATGTGGAAGCCATGGGCGGATTGCCGGACTATATCGATGGTCACCAGCATGTCCATTTCCTGCCAGTCGTGCGCGGATGGCTCGCCAAGCGATCGGCAATTTTTGCCGAATATGGCAAGCTTCCGTGGCTGCGAGGGGCGCCCGCCGTCATGGCCGCGCCGGGCGTGAAGATCAAGGCGAAGACGGCGGTTGTGGCCGTCGTCGCATCCGGCTTCGAAAGCGCGATGCGCAAGCATGGCTACAGCATTCGCGGCCCGCTTCTCGGCTTTTACGACTGGACACGTCCTGAACAGTTCGAACCCATGCTGCGCGGGCTGATCGAAAAGGGCAATTACGGTGTCTTCATGTGCCATCCCGGCTTCGTCGACAAGGTCCTGCGCCAGCGCGACAGCCTGGTGGAGGGACGCGATGTTGAATATTCGGTGCTCGCCAATCTCGATCCGACGCTGATGCGGATCGAATCAAGCCTGCGGCAGAGGGCGTCATGAATATCGCGCTGACGCCTGACGATCACGCCGAGCCGGTAGCGGAAAGCTTTGCCGGCGATCCGGCAATGACGGCGCTCTATGCCCATGCGCCGCAATCGTCGAACTTCAACAAGCTGCGCAAGCGGTTGCTGCGGAATGTGCGGCAGGCGATCGACGACTTTGCCATGCTGAAAGGCCAGAAGCGCTGGCTCGTTGCGCTTTCGGGCGGCAAGGACAGTTACGGGCTTCTGGCAATCCTGATGGAGCTCAAATGGCGTGGGCTTCTGCCTGTCGAGCTTGTCGCCTGCAATATCGACCAGGGCCAGCCGAACTTTCCGAAACATGTCCTTCCGGACTATCTGTCTTCGCTCGGCATTCCGCACCGGATCGAATATCGGGATACCTATTCCATCGTGAAGGAGAAGGTGCCGGAAGGGGCGACCTACTGCTCGCTCTGTTCGCGTCTCCGCCGCGGCAATCTCTACCGGATCGCCAAGGAGGAGGGCTGCGATGCGCTCGTTCTCGGCCATCACCGCGAGGACATTCTGGAGACCTTCTTTCTCAATCTCTTCCATGGCGCCAAGCTCGCCACCATGCCGCCCAAGCTTCTCAACGACGAGGGCGATCTCATGGTATTGCGACCGCTTGCCACTTGCGCGGAAGAGGACATGGCAAAGTTTGCCGCGGCCATGCAGTTCCCGATCATCCCTTGCGATCTCTGTGGATCGCAGGACGGGCTGCAGCGCAATGCGATGAAGGACATGCTCGCCGGCATCGAGGCGAAGATGCCGGGCCGCAAGGACGTGATGATGAAGGCGCTCGCCAACATCAACCCGTCGCATATGCTGGATAAGAGCTTGTTCGACTTCGCTTCGCTCGCACTCTCGAAAGACATATCCGCTCAAGACAGGCAGGACTGACCCCGTGACCCTCCAGACCGACAAGCTCATCGATATTCTCTGGCATGCGGCGGAAGCCGAAATCATGCCGCGTTTCGGCAAGCTGGGCGACGGCGACATCCGCGAGAAGAGCGAGGCGATCGATCTTGTGACGGAGGCCGATGAGGCGGCGGAACGGCTGATCGCGCGAGAAATCGCTTCGCTGATGCCGAACGCGCTCTTCGTGGGTGAAGAGTCGGTGGCGGCCGATCCGGCGCTGCTGGGGAAGCTGGGGTCTGCTGATCTCGCGATCGTGGTCGATCCGGTGGACGGCACATTCAACTTTGCCAATGGCGTGCCGCTCTTCGGCGTCATGATGTCGGTGGTCAAGGGTGGAGAGACGGTCGCCGGGCTGATCCTCGATCCGTTTGCCGGTGATTGCCATGTGGCGGAGAAGGGCGCAGGCGCCTGGGCTGTTCCTCTGGATGGCGAGCGCACCCGTCTGTCCCTCGCCAAGGGCATTCCGGTGGAGTCCATGCTGGGCGCGGCCTCTACCGGGTACATGTATGGCGAAGAGCGCGTGGCGCTGCTTTCCAATCTTGCCAAGGTTCGCAATATCTTCAGCTACCGCTGCGCGGCCCACGAATACCGGCTGCTGGCGAAGGGCGGGATGCAGTTCGCGCTCTACAACAAGCTGATGCCATGGGATCACCTGGCCGGCGCCTTGCTGACCCAGGAGGCCGGCGGCTATGCCGCGCGCTTCGACGGGTCCGTCTATCTGCCCAGCCACACCGACGGCGGGCTCCTGGTCGCGACCGATCGCGACAGCTGGCACGCTCTCAGAGACACCATTTTCCCGCATCTGAAAACGGCCGCCTGAGCGGCGGCCGCTGTTCGGCAGCGCTTACTTGACCGGCGGATTGTGCGGCCGAAAGAGCTGACCCTTTTCCGCGATCAGCACGAATCCCAGCCCGACGATCGACAAGCCGCAGTATCCCATGACAAGCGGCAGCGCCGTACCGTCATAGGCCTGGCCGATCAACGCGCCCAGAGCTGCGCCGCCGATGGTGGTCGTGAAGCCGAGCACCGATGAGGCAGTGCCAGCAACATGGCCCAATGGCTCCATGGCGAGCGAATTGAAGTTCGAACTGATCCAGCCGAAGAGAAACATCGAGATCGCGAAGAACGAGATGAAAATGGGGAACGGCAGGGGTTCAGGGCCGAAGATCTCCGCAACGAGCCAGACGGCGTTGACGGAAATGAAGCCGAGCAGCGCGCCATGCGACAGGCGCCGCATTCCGAACCGTCCGACCAGCCGCGAATTGATGAAGGACGAGAGCGCCATGAACAGGGCGACGCCGGCAAAGGCGAGCGGGAACCAGTTCCCCAGCTTGTAGACTTCGATATAGATCTGGTTGGCCGAGTTGATGAAGCCGAAGAGTGCTCCCAGGATCACGGCACTGGAGAGCGTGTAGAACAGTGCCGAGCGGTTGGTCAGTACGATGCGAAAGCCGCCGAGGATGCCTGCGGCGGTGAAGGGACGCACGTCTTCCGGATGCAGTGTTTCCGGCAGATTGCGCCAAGTCCATAGGGCCACGATGAGGCCGACCATGCCGATGAACAGGAAGATCAGGTGCCATTCGCCGAAGAGCAGGATGATCTGCCCGGTGCCGGGTGCAATGACCGGCACGACCATGAAGACCATCATGATCAGCGACATGACTTCCGCCATCTGACGACCGCCATAGATGTCGCGGATGATCGAGACGGTGACGACACGGGTGGCTGCCGCGCCGATGCCCTGGACGAAACGCAGCGCGAGCAGAATGCCGAAGGTGGGGGTGAAGACGATGGCGAGGGCGGAGAGGATATAGATCACGAAGCCGAAGAAGAGAGGCTTGCGGCGGCCGAAGCGGTCGGACACGGGGCCGAAGAAGAGCTGGGCGATGCCGAAGCCTACGAGATAGGCCGTGACAATGAATTGCCGGCTGTTTTCGTCTTCGACATTCAGCGAAGCACCGATCTGCTGCAGGCCGGGCAGCATGATATCGACGGCGAGTGCATTGAGCGCCATGAGCGCGGCGCAAAGCGCAATGAACTGCGTCCTACCCATCTTGCCGAGCAAGGCAGGCCGCGTTGCATTCGTTCCGGTCATTCTTCCTGTACTCCAAAAAGCAAGAAGGCGCTGGGTGGACAGCGCCTTCGCCATTCCGGTTTTCTGGGCAGCGGCGCAGGCCGCGTGCGGTATGGATCAGGCAGCGCCCTTGACGGCGACGCCCTGGGCCTGCAGATGATCCTGCAATTCGCCGGCCTGGAACATTTCACGCACGATGTCGCAGCCGCCGATGAATTCACCCTTTACATAGAGCTGCGGGATGGTCGGCCAGTTGGAATAATCCTTGATGCCCTGGCGGATATCGCCATCGGCGAGCACGTTGATGCCCTTGTAATCGACGCCGAGGTAATCGAGGATCTGCACGACCTGGCCGGAGAAGCCACACTGCGGGAACTGCGGCGTGCCCTTCATGAAGAGGACGACGTCGTTCGACTTGACTTCGTTGTCGATGAAATCTGTTACTGCGCTCATGGGATTTGTCCTTTCCTGCACGGGTTCAAGGCCCGGCCCAGTCCGACTTGGTCATTCTTATCACGATAAATAGCACGGCATTTCCGGAATAAAAGAGGCGAGGGGCAGTTTTGAGAGGCTGCCCTTCGACCCTTCAGCTCATTCCGGAACGCTGGTCTGCAGGGCGAGTGCGTGGAGCACGCCGCCCATATTGCCCTGAAGGGCATCGTAGACCATCTGGTGCTGCTGCACGCGGGTCTTGCCGCGGAAGGCTTCCGCGACGACTTCGGCGGCAAAATGATCGCCATCGCCGGCGAGGTCGCGAATTTTCACCTTCGCGCCCGGAATGCCCGCCCTGATCAGATCTTCGATGTCGCCTGCTTTCATTGCCATGTCTGGTACTTCTCCGCTTACTCGGCAGCCGGGCGAAGCGCCTTGCCGCCGTCCATGAATTCAGGGAACCATGATTCATGGGCGCCGCGCAATTCGTCAACCGAAACATTGAGAAGTTCATCGACAACGAGGTTCATGCCTTCGACGGTGCCGAGGCGGCGGAACGGCACGCCGGCATCCTCCGCGTTGGCGCAGACGAAGTTGGCCAGATCGGCCGGAACGGCGATCACGTAACGTGCCTGGTCTTCACCGAAGAGCAGCGCATGTGCCGGGCCATGGCTTTCGGCAAGCGACAGCTTCATGCCCTTGGCCGAGGACATCGCCATCTCGGCAAGCGCTATGGCAAGGCCGCCGGAGGAAATGTCGTGGCATGCGGTGACTTCGCCGTTGCGGATCGCGTTGCGGACGAAATCGCCGTTGCGGCGTTCGGCCGCCAGATCGACTTCCGGGGCCGGGCCGTCCTTGATGCCGAGCACGTCGCGCATATAGATCGACTGGCCGAGATGACTGCCGTCTACGCCGATCATCAGGAGAGCGTCGCCGGCCTTCATCGAGCCGATGCGGACCATTTTCGACCAGTCGGGCAGGAGGCCGACGCCGGCAATGGTGGGGGTCGGCAGGATCGCGACGCCGTTCGTTTCGTTGTAGAGCGAGACGTTGCCCGATACGATCGGGAAATCGAGCGCGCGGCAGGCTTCGCCGATGCCCTTGATGGCCATGACGAACTGGCCCATGATTTCCGGCTTTTCCGGGTTGCCGAAATTCAGGTTGTCGGTGGCGGCGAGCGGTTCGGCGCCTGTCGCCGTGATGTTGCGCCAGCATTCGGCAACGGCCTGCTTGCCGCCTTCGAACGGGTCGGCCTCGACATAGCGTGGCGTCACGTCGGAGGAGAAGGCGAGCGCCTTGGTCGGATGCGTGTCGACGCGCACGACGCCGGCATCGCCGCCGGGAAGCTGCAGCGAATTGCCCTGGATGAGGGTGTCGTACTGTTCGTAGACCCAGCGGCGCGAGGACTGGTTGGGTGAGCCGACCAGCGACAGGAGAGTCGCGTTGTAGTCTGCGGGAGCTTCTACAGTGTTCGCGGGCATGGCCGGGAACTTGCCGGGCTCCTTCCACGGACGGTCATATTCCGGGGCCTGGTCGCCGAGATCCTTGATAGGCAAGTTTGCGACTTCCTCGCCCTGATGGATGACGCGGAAGCGCAGGTCGTCGGTGGTCTTGCCGACGATCGCAAAATCGAGGCCCCACTTGACGAAGATCGCCTTGGCGACCTCTTCCTTGGAGGGTTCGAGCACCATGAGCATACGCTCCTGGCTTTCCGACAGCATCATTTCATAGGCCGTCATGCGCTCTTCGCGCACCGGCACCTTGTCGAGCTGAAGCTCAATGCCGAGATCGCCCTTGGCGCCCATTTCGACGGCCGAGCAGGTGAGGCCGGCAGCGCCCATGTCCTGGATGGCGATGACGGCGCCGGTCTGCATGAGTTCGAGGCAGGCTTCCAGCAGGCACTTTTCGGTGAAGGGGTCGCCGACCTGAACGGTCGGGCGCTTCTCATCGATCGACTCGTCGAATTCGGCCGAGGCCATCGTCGCGCCGCCGACGCCGTCGCGGCCGGTCTTGGCGCCGAGGTAGACGACGGGAAGGCCAACGCCCTTGGCTTCGGACAGGAAGATGCCGTCTGCGCGGGCAAGGCCTGCGGCAAAGGCATTGACGAGGATGTTGCCGTTATAGCGGGCGTCAAACTCGACTTCGCCGCCGACGGTCGGCACGCCGAAGGAATTGCCATAACCGCCGACGCCGGCAACCACGCCGGAGACGAGGTGCTTGGTCTTCGGATGGTCCGGCTCGCCGAAACGCAGCGCGTTCATCGCCGCAATCGGGCGCGCGCCCATGGTGAAGACGTCGCGCAGGATGCCGCCGACGCCAGTCGCCGCACCCTGGTAGGGCTCGATATAGGAGGGGTGGTTGTGGCTCTCCATCTTGAAGACGACGCATTCGCCATCATCGATATCGACCACGCCTGCATTTTCGCCCGGACCCTGTATGACGCGCGGACCCTCGGTCGGCAGCGTGCGCAGCCACTTCTTCGAGGACTTGTAGGAGCAGTGCTCGTTCCACATGGCGGAGAAGATGCCGAGCTCGGTGAAGGTCGGCTCGCGGCCGATCAGGTCCAGAATGCGCTGGTACTCATCCGGCTTCAGGCCATGAGCGGCAATGAGTTCCGGGGTGATCGGCTGGCTGTTCGAAATGGTCATGGGCGTCCGTCTGGCTCAGGGTGGCGCTGATCAGGCCCCTATAGCGCAGGAAGCCGGTTCAGGCGACAGCAAAATGCCCGCAACTTGGGGAAAGGGTGCGGAAAACGCGAGGTCAGCTCCGGGATGAGGTCACAAATCCATCGCGCTCGGCTTGATGGCCCGGCTGTCGCGACAGAAGGTGGCAAAATCGCTCAGGAATTTCTCGGCCGCTAGCCTGTTGGTCGGCTGGGTGATGAACTCAGCAATGGTTTCCGGCGCCTGCTTCATCACCGGCACGCGGAGAAAGATGCCGGGATTGAAGTTCGAGCTGATTGTGGAAAGCACCGTTCGCAGCGTCTGCAGCATGTCGTCGCCGCGATGAGATGCGTGCGCGATGGCGATCGGCTTGCCGATGACATGTTCGCCCGAGACCAGCCAGTCGATGGCGTTTTTCAGGCCGCCGGGCAGGGTGCGAACATATTCCGGGCTTGCGATGATGAGGCCATCGGCCTCTGCGATTTTCTGCTGGAAGCCTCGCACCATCGCCGGCGTCACGTCGCCTTCCCGGTCGGGCGAGAAAACGGGAAGATCGCCTATGCCGGCGAAGACCTCGACTTGGATGGAAGGCGGAGCCACATCCGCCAGTGCGCGCAGAAGCGCGGTGTTGGTGGATTGGGCGCGGGCGCTACCGGAGATGGTGAGGAGTTTCATGGGGCGGAGGCTAGCAGGCGTGGGGCGAGTCTGGAATGACGGTTGGACCGTTTTTCAGGAATCTGACGGCGGAAGTTTTCGGCGTGCTGCAGCCTTGTAAACTTCTGACCGGTCCCGCTTGCCGACCGCAATGACGACGATGATCACCTGTTCGTCGCGCACTTCGTAGACGAGTCGATAGCCGGCGCCGCGCAGCTTGATCTTGTAGCGGTCACGGCTGCCGGAAAGCTGAGCCGAGGGAACGTGCGGATTGATGCAACGCTCCGCCAGTTTCTTCTGGAACTGCTCGCGCGTATTGCTGTCGAGCTTCTTCCACTCTTTCAGAGCGGCTTCGACAAAGCCGAGCTCATAGATCATCCAGCGCGACCTTGATGACGGGGTCGTTTGCTCGCGCATCCGCAATCGCGTTCAGTTCCATATCCTCGAGCCGTTCGAGCATGGCTTCGTAGGTTTGGGCGGGTACGCAATAGAAGGCAGGCTGGTTTCGGTTGAGAATCGCCACGGCAGCCCCTTCGCCGGCCGCGACAGTTCCCATGGGGTTCTTTTTCAGCTCAGAGACGCTGGCCGTCACCTCGGCGAGAACGATATGGGTCATGACACCAATCCTCGTACTTTTATTGGTACTTATAATGGCACTGTTTTCCGGTCCTTTCAAGGTGTGAATAGGTCGAACATTTCCGTGTCACCGTCGCCCAAATGGATCCGCAGCCTGGTATCTGTGGCGATCGACCCACATCTGTGCTAATGTGGCTTTGTTGGAAAACTGGAGACAGCCCATGAGCCGCCTGTCCATTGATATTACGGATCAGCAGCATCAGAGCCTGAAGGCGCTGGCGGCGCTGCAGGGCAAGACGATCAAGCAATATGCGCTGGAGCGCCTGTTTCCGGGCGAGGCGGATGGAGAAGAGGCCTGGCAGACACTGAAAGTGCTTGTGGAAGAGCGCGTCAGGGACGGGCTTGCCGGCAAGGTGTCGTCCCGGAGCATTGACGATATTCTTGCGGATGAGCTGGCGCAAGGATAGGCGAGTTTGACTCGGAACTATGTGCTGACCGATGCCGCGGAAGCGGATTTGCGTGCCATCATCCGCTACACGCGTCGCGAGTGGGGGCAGCGACAGGTTCGGCATTATATCGGCGAACTTGAACGCGGAATCGACCGCGTCGCGACGGGGCGCGGGGCCTTCAGGGATATGAGTGCTCTCTATCCGTCCCTGCGTCTTGCCTGTTGCGGGCATCACGTCGTCTTCTGCCTGCCGCGGGAAGGCGAACCGGCATTGATCGTGGCGATTTTCCATGAGCGGATGGATCTGATGATGCGGCTCGCCGATAGGCTGAAGGTTTGAGGCGGTTCGCCTCATGCGCCGAGGCGAGATGCCTCCGGCTTTGCATGGCGCCGTGCTAGTCCCGGTTCCTTCTCCGCCGCCGTCCGCCTTCGCCGCCTGCATCCGCCAACGTCTTGCGCTCCGGGAGGGTGATCACCTTCTCCAGGTTCGGGAAGCTGTCGACCTTGTTGGGCATGGCCATCGCGTAGACGAAATGTTCCTGGAACTTGGGTTCCAGTGCGGTCTCGATCTTCTCGATCTTGCGCACCGTCTCCTCGATCTCGCGGCGATAGCCACGGTTGAGCAGGCACATGCGCGCGCCGGTGCCGGCGGCGTTGCCGACGGCCTTGACCTTTTCGAGGTCGCAATCGGGTATGAGGCCGAGGACCATCGCGTATTTCGGATCGATGAAAGTGCCGAAGGCGCCGGCGAGGCCGATGCGGTCGACGTGGTCGATACCCAGCTTGTCCATGAGGAGCTTCACGCCGGCGTAGAGCGCGGCCTTGGCGAGCTGGATGGCGCGGACGTCATTCTGGGTGACGGTGATCTTCTGCGCGCCGTCATGCAGCAGATAGGAGAAGGTGCGGCCGTTTTCGAGGATGCGCGGGCTCCTCGCCGCCATCGCGCCATCGACGACACCATCTTCCGAGATGATGCCGGCGAGGAACATTTCGGCGACGACTTCGATGATGGCCGAGCCACAGATGCCTGTGATGCCGGTCTTTTCGGCGGCCTCGGTAAAGCCCGGCTCGTCTGACCATTGTTCGACGCCGATGACGCGAAAGCGCGGTTCCAGCGTGTCGCGGTCGATGCGGACGCGCTCGATGGCGCCTGGTGCGGCGCGCTGGCCGGAGGAGATTTCAGCCCCTTCGAAGGCGGGGCCGGTTGGCGAGGAGGCGGCCACCGTGCGCGATGAGTTGCCGAGCACGATTTCGGCATTGGTGCCGATATCGACCAGCAGCATCTGCTCGTTCTGCCGGTGCGGGCCTTCGGTGAGCGTGGCGGCGGCCGCATCCGCGCCGACATGGCCGGCGATGCAGGGGAGCATGTAGACGCGTGCACTTTTGTTAAGGTGAATGCCGATCTCTTCCGCCTTCATGTGTTGCGCGCCGGAGGCGGCCAGCGCGAAGGGCGCGCCGCCAAGTTCGGTCGGGTCGATGCCGAGGAAGAGGTGGTGCATGACCGGATTGCCGACGAAGACGGCATCCAGAATGTCCTCGCGATCGATGCCGCCCTCGGCGGCCACCTTGTCCACGAGCCCGTTGATCGCCTCGCGCACGGCATTGGTCATGGCCTCGCGCCCGTCCGGGTTCATCATGACATAGGAGACGCGGCTCATCAGGTCTTCGCCGAAGCGGATCTGCGGGTTCGACGTGCCGGAGGAGGCGAGCGTGCGGCCAGATAGCAGCGAGGACAAATGCATGGCAATCGTCGTCGAGCCGATGTCGCAGGCGATGCCATAGGCCTCGTTCTTCAGGCCCGGATAGAGCGCGACGAGGCGAGGGCGGTCGTCGGCCTCGTCCTTGTGGATCGCCGCCGTCACCTTCCATTCGCCCTTGCGCAGGATGGCTTGAACGCGCGGCAGGAGATGGAAATCGACCTGGATGCGGGAAAGCTTCCAGTCCTTTTCGAGTGCTGCGAGCAGCCGGTCGAGATCACCGAGCGGCTTTTCCATGTCGGGTTCGTCGACCTCGACATAGCACATGTGGACCGCCGGATCGCGTTCTATCACGCGGCCATCGCTCTCCTTGCGCACGACCTGCGCGTTGACGACGGTATCCTGCGGAATGTCGATGACGAGATCGCCTTCGATGGTCGCCGAACAGGAGAGCCGGCGGCCTTCGGGGAGCCCGCGCACGCGGTCATAGCGCTCTTCCTTCGGGCCGATGGGCGAGATGTGATCGTTGGAGGAGGTGATGCCATGCTTGGCAAACTGGCCTTCCTGCACCGAGACCTGACAGCGCCCGCACGTTGCCCGCCCGCCGCACACACTTTCGACATAGACGCCAAGCTCCCGCGCGGCCTCGATAACGGGCGTTCCCGAGGCAAAACGGCCGCGCTTGCCCGAGGGCATGAAAAGGACGAGATGCGTTTCTTCAGTCATTGTCTGCTTTCAATCGATTGCGGTGGTCTTCTGGACCTTGCGCGGACGGCCGCCCTTGCTGCCATTGCGGCGGCTGGCTTCTACCTTGGCGGGGGAGCGGGAGAGGCCGCCGCGGCGTTGGGCGTCCATGAAGCTGCGGCTGCCGAAGATGCCACTCATGAGGCCGGTGATCGTGTAATCGACATCCAGCGTGTCCCAATGGAGACCAGTTTCTCCGAGAAGTTCCACTTCGGCGAGTTCGTTTTCCGATGCGTTGGCAAGGCCTTCGAGGGCTCTGGCGGGAACCATGAAGGCCGCCCCGTTTTCGAAATCGACGACGATTCGGCCTGACTTTGCATCATAACGGACCAACACCGGGATTGGCCTACCGGCTCTTTCCGTCTGCCAGCGGGCCTTGGCTTCGGCAAGTTCTGCGTCAGTGACATCAACCATGGTATTTCCTCCAGACATCGAGAAAAAGTTCCCGGTTCGCCTCAATCACATCGGCAGCGCGGCGCACGTCCCGATCCGCCATGCCTCCTTGGGTCATCACCTTAAGGCTTGCGATATCGATGCGCGCTTCGCCATTGCCATAAACGTGAACATGCGGCGGTTCGTGGTCTGCCGTGTAGATGACAAAGCGCATGCCATGTTCGCGGAGAACCGTCACCATTTAAATAACCTAGCTTGTTGGGTTTTTCAATGGAGGCCTCAAACGTGGTTGAGTGTTGTCAGTCGGTCACGCCAACCTCACTCGCTCGCTGCAC
>DATMTA010000127.1:0-20064 GCA_035565055.1 Ensifer sp. | reverse complement strand
GGCCCGCCCCGCAGCGGTAACGCGCACTGCCGCGCCGGCACGCCGGGCACCTGCCGTTTCCGGCAACACGGCGCTCGCCTCGTCGGATTGGGAAGAATTCTGAGACAGGCTCGTTCGGCCTGTGACAATCAGACAGAGTTGGGGCGGCGCATATCTGCGCCGCCTTTTCTTGTTCAGGCCTCAGGGCCTGCCGCGATAGGCATTTCGCTCCGGGAACGGCCAGTCGGCAAGGAGCGCCATGTCAGGCTTGAATATCTCCACCTTGAGCGGATGGCAGGCTGCCGTATCGCTCGAGTGCTCGGAACTGCAATCGCCACCGGGGCAGGCCGACAAGCCACCGAGCAGATCGATCTCGGCAAACATCTCGAGGAAGTCGCCGGGCCGCACCGGGCTCGCCTTCATGAAATACTGATGCGTGCCCTTGGTGAAGCCGGTGCACATGAAGACGTTGAGGACGTCATGAACATAAGGCTCCGCCTCCTTCATCGTGATATTGCGCGCCTCCGACAGCGCCCCGCAGAGGTTGGAATGGCAGCAATGATGATAGTCGCCGCCAGAGAGCAGCTTGTGCGTATAGGGATCGCAGCGGGTGCCGATGACATCATGGACCCCGCCGCCGTATTCGTCGAAGCCGTACCAGCCGAGCGTATCGTGGGTGATCGTTGCCATGGGGCGCAGGTTCGGCAGGTTGCTCCAGAGCCGGTTGCCGGTCGTGACATGCGTGGCATGGAGCGCCCGCGTCTTGCCGCTGAAGAAGCGCTCGTTGAGGTCGTTGGCGTTCCAGAGATTGAGGTCGCCGACCTGCGGGCCCTCGATGCTGACGATGCGGAAGAAATGGCCCTTCGGCACATTGAAGGCCTTGCCCTCGCGCGGCGGCACGATGACCTCGTCGATCTTCGTCAGCGTCTCCCGCACGGCGTTGAGGCGGTCCATGTCCGGCA
This sequence comes from Ensifer sp., assembly GCA_035565055.1. Lineage (GTDB taxonomy): Bacteria > Pseudomonadota > Alphaproteobacteria > Rhizobiales > Rhizobiaceae > Ensifer_A. The sequence goes on along the minus strand of DATMTA010000127.1, from coordinate 19,123 downwards.
CCGGTAGCGTCTCGACGGGATAGCAGACGACCGGTTTGACCGCGCGGCGCTGAGCGGCATCGGCGGGCGGCGCGGGACGGGTATCGAGGGACATGCGAAGGCTCCAGTTGATCGCGAGCCTTCACGTTTACGCGTTCGACACCGTATGACAAGCGTGCCCTGACGGCCTCTTGTGGATCAGCGATCGTTCAAGGTCTTGAGGAAGGCGACGAGGTCGGCAATGTCCTGATCGTTCAGTGCCGGCTTGTCGCCTGCCTTCCGATTGAACGGCGGATCGATGACGTCGATATTGGCGCGATAGGCAGCCGGCATGTCGTCATAGGCCTCGACCTTGCCATTTTCACCCTTGGGATAGAAGCGTCCCGGATCGGTATTGCGCTCGGCATAGAAGCGCATGACATCCTCCAGCGAATGGAACACGCCATTGTGGAAGAACACGCCGCGCGATGCCGCGTTGCGCAGGCTCGGCGTCTTGAAGAGCCCGCAATTGGCCTTTTCCTTCGCATAGTCATCCCCGCGCATCGGCCCGCAGATGCCGAGATCGAAATAGCCCGGATCGGCATTGGCCGGGATGGCCTTGTTGCGCGGCGCGCCGAGCGCCTCATACTGGAAGTCGGTGAAGAGCGGCGGCGTGCCGTCAGCCGCCGGCTTGTTCGGGTGGCAGTCGGCGCAATTGCCCCTGTTGCGATCCTCGTAAACCTTGAGCCCGCGCAGCTCCCGATCCGTCAGCACCGCCCTGCCCGCCAGATAATCGTCATAGCGGCTGTTGAACGGATGGAAAGCGGGATCCTCGACCTGATAACGGGCCATCGCGAAACCTGCCTCGCCCACCAGCGCCTCGGGGTCATCGAGCACCGTTCTGCCCGCGAGCTGCGCGATGCGTTCGCCATAGGTCCTGCGGATTTTCTCCGCGAGCAGCGTAATATCGGCATTGTCCATTTCGAAGGGCGACATCAGCGGACCCATCGCCTGATCCTGCAGCGTATCGACACGCCCGTCCCAGAACATGCCGCCGCGCGGCACCATGTTGGCCGCGTTGTCGGTGCCGGTCTTGCCGGTCGCAGGCGGCGCGGCCCCCAGAGGTCCGGCAGGTCCGCCGCTCACCGCCCCATTCGCGGCGGCCATCGGCGTTGCATCGCCCGCCTCGCTCGCCTCGTCCGCCGGACCGACCGAGAAGGCCGGCGTGAAGGAGCGATAGGTGAGCGACGGGACGGCACGGATGCCGGGCTTGTCCATGGCGGGACCGCCCATCTGCACCGCCCGATCATTGGCCGGCGCGAAATGATGTTCGGGGTCATGGCAGGTGGCGCAGGACATCGCCCCGTTGCCCGAAAGGCTGCGGTCGAAGAACATGTCCCGACCGAGCTGAGCCATCGCGCTCAGCTGCACCGGCTGGGCAGCGGCCCCCGCCGCCGCAAGCATGACGCTTACGGCGGCAAGGATGATGCTGGAAGGCTTCCCCATCAACTCTTCTTCTCGCCCGTCGCCGGATCGAGCGTCAGCGTCGTGTTGGTGGCATGTGCCCAGTCGAACATGGTGTCGATCGGGTTGGCGATCGCATCGAACGAGCCCTGGCCGATGCGCTTGCCGCCCAGCCAGTTGTCCTCGATAAAGCGCAGGACGGAGGTCTGGTCGGTCAGCGTGTGATCGACATAGTTCGCCTTGGCGTAGGGCGAGATGACGAGAAGCGGCTGGCGCGTACCATAGCCGCAACGGCCCTGCGCCGGCTTGCCATCGATACCGTTCAGCGGCGTGCCGGTGCCGCAGGCGGGACCGTTCAGCACGTCATAGCCCTTCACCGGGATGTTCGAGGCGTTCACGATCTTCATCGCATGATCGTACCAGCCGTCGGAATCGTCATATGCGATCACGATGGCCGTATCCTTCCAGTCCTTCGACTGCTGCAGCTCGTTGATCGTGTTGACGATGAAGGTCTGCTCGTCGATCGGGTTCGAATAGCCGGCATGGCCATCCTGATAGGCGGAAGCCTTGAGGAAGGTGACCGCCGGCAGGTTGCCGTTCTTCAGCGCGGCCTCATAGTCTGCCAGGTCATACTGATGGTTCGCGCCGCCATCCTTCGACGTGCCGATGGCATCGACCGAAGACGGACGCTTGTGATCGAAATTGGCCGTCGACTTGTAATACTGGAACGGCTGGTGATGCGGGATATAGTCAGCGACCTTGACGCCCGTGACCGTGGCCGCCGTCGAGCGCGCGCAGCCCGTCGAACCGTCAGCATTCTTGGCGGTCAGGTCGAAGCCGCCCTCGAAGAAGCCCCAGCTGATGCCGGCCTCATTCATGAGGTCGCCGATATTGCGGCCCGTCATCAGGGCGGTCGGGTATTTCGGGTTCGAACAGACGTCGCCGGTCGGATCGAGGTCGGAGATCATCGTCCAGTTGCCATTGCCGTCCGGCACGACGCGGCCGCCGTCATAGGTGCCGTCCTTCTCCAGCTTGTAGCCGGCTGGCAGCTCCATGCCGTTTGTCTGGCCCGAGATCAGATTGATTGCGCCAGGCGTCGAGGGGCCGAAATTGGTCGAGAAGGAATTGTCGCTCATGGCGTAGTGCTGGGCATAGTTCCACAGCGCCGTGACGGTGTTGCCGTCATAATAGCCCATGACGAGACCCTTGGAGCCGAAGACGCCCGCGCCGCCCTTCGTGCCCTTCCCCGTATGCGCCGGAAAGAGATCCATCTTGCCTTCGTTGAAGGCGGCCTGCTCGGCCGTATAGCCGTGATCCTGGTCAGCTGTCGCGGCCTGCGAACGGTCGAGGCGGAAGGGTGCCGTCGCATCCGCGCCGTTGCCCGGATTGGTCTTGTTCGGATTATTGTCGATCAGATTGGCATGGGCCAGCGTGTCGATATCGGCTGGCGTATCGGCAGCCGCAGTAAAGGCCGGTTCGCCCGCCGGGTTGGCAGCCTTCGGATAGGTGCCGAAATAATGGTCGAAGGAGACGTTTTCCTGGAAGATCACGACGAGATGCTTGATCGGCGTTGCGGTCTTCACATCGTCCGCGTGCGCGAGCGGGCTCTGGAATGCGAGAAAGGCAGCGCTGCACGCCAGCAGCCGCCGAGTGTTGAGGAGGGTCATCAATGGGTTTCCTTTGCCATGAAGACGAACGGGCGCAGGCCCGCCTTCGGGCCCCTCCGTTCGGGAATGATCGATGCCGCCCCCTCGACGACGCTCGGAGTTCTAGAACCTGGATACGACAGCTCTGTGACAGCTGGAGACACAGAAAATCGCCCAGGAAAACCTTATCCCGAGTTTCGCTCCGGTCAATGCCCCTTGCCCCTGTCTCTGGACATCGGCTTCCGGAGAGCCACGCTGACGCGCCGCCCTGATTGAGTATTAAAATAACGGCGGAGCGCCAGCGCGACCCGTCGAGATCTGCAAGGGGAGCCTCATCCGGCCCCATTCCTCAAGCGCGGGCCGCCTCGCTAAACCGCCTGCGGAGGCAGACGGGTTCTCTGGCACAGCCAGGCCGCCGAGCTATTCGCAGCCCATCGGGGGAGTCGTTTCATCGAGGTTTTTATCTCAATGCCGCCCGCGCCCCCTGATGACATCCACCGCACGTTACGAGGGACACCATCAGGCTCTCCTCCCGCCTGAACCAGTCGTCGCTGGTCCATCCGGTGACGGGAGAGCTATAGGATAAGGGGATAAACAGGTAGCGGGGAAAATGGGGGAAGAAGTTTTTCGGGCAACACTCGCTTTAGGTACCTGCGGCAAATCCCCAAGGCCGTCATGGTCGGGCCTGTCCCGACCATCTACTGACGAAGCCAAGCAATTGACGTTGCAGCAGAAATTCTGCCGTAGCAGATCCTCGGGACAGGCCCGAGGATGACGGAGGAGAGGGTGCGGCTTGTCCTCTCCCCTTGTGGAGAGGAAGGAAAATCAGCATCTTAGCCAACGGCTACGTGCTAGATTTTCCAGATGAGGGGGCAAATTTGTCCCCGCAGCGTTACCCCCTCTCTGGCAAAATCTACGACTTAGGCTTCGCCTAAGACCGTGATTTTGCTTTCTCCCCCACCAGGGGAGATGGGAGGGCGCATCCCCTCTTGAAATCCCGCTCCGCCATCATATCTGTCACTCACCACCCGTCATCGAAGATCGCCTGCTGCGCCCTATCGGCTGCGCGTTCGCGATTGTCCGGGTAAAGCAAAGGGCGCTCCCCTATCCGGGTTGAGCGCCCTTTGTCGTTCATGGAATATCTAAGCGCAGAACCGGATCAGTCCTTGGCGCGCTCCACATAGGAGCCGTCTTCCGTCAGGATGACGATGCGGGTGCCGGGGGTGATGTGGCCGGGGACGAGCGTGCGAACGCCGTTCGACAGGATTGCCGGCTTGTAGGACGACGAGGCCGTCTGGCCCTTGACGACCGGCTCGGTCTCGACGACTTCCAGCGTCGCGTGGCGCGGCAGTTCGAGCGCCAGCGCGCGGCCTTCATGCACCGAGAGAATGACGCTCATGCCCTCTTCGAGATAGGCAGCGGCATCGCCCACCGATTCCTTGTCCATGACCAGCTGGTCATAGGATTCCGGGTTCATGAAGTGGAAGCCTTCGTCGTCGCTGTAGAGGAAGGAATGGGCAGCATCTTCCACGAAGGCGCGCTCGACCTGTTCCGTCGTCTTCCAGCGTTCCGACACCTTCACGCCGTCAACGATGCGGCGCATGTCGACCTGCGTGACCGGCGTGCCCTTGCCGGGGTGGAAGTTCTGGGCGGTCAGAACGACATAAAGCTTGCCCTCGACTTCGAGGACATTGCCCTTGCGGACCGACGAGGCGATGATCTTGACCATAAGACGTCCTTGTATCTCGATGAAACGCGCCTTAAAGGGACCGGCATGGCCCGCCCGCGTTCCGAAATGTTCATTGCGGGCGCACTAACGCAATTTCAGGCAAAAGGCCAGTCCGCACGCGAAGATTTCGCCGGACTTCGGAAGTGAACCGGACGATGACCAGGATGAGCCGCAAGAAAAGCCGTTGGTGGGAACCGCATGTTCATGCCGACCGCCGTCCTCTGCTCATCGGACGCAACCGGCTGCTCGCGGCATTCCGTATGTGGTTTGCAGAGCGCGATTTCGTCGAGGTGGAAACGGCAGCGCTTCAGGTCTCCCCCGGCAACGAGGCGCATCTGCACGCCTTCGAGACGCAGGCGCTGACCATCGACGGCCGGGCGCTGCCCTTCTATCTCCACACCTCGCCGGAATTTGCCGCCAAGAAGCTGCTGGCCGCCGGCGAGACGCGTATCTGCACCTTCGCCCATGTCTGGCGCAATCGCGAGCGCGGGCCGCTGCACCATCCCGAATTCACCATGCTGGAATGGTATCGCGCCGGCGAGACCTATGACCAGCTGATGACCGACTGCGCCAACCTACTGGTGCTCGCCGCCACGACCACCGGCATCGACCGCTTCCGCTTTGGCGGTCACGAATGCGACCCCTTCGCCGAGCCGGAACGGCTGACGGTGGCGGAAGCCTTTCAGCGCCATGCCGGAATTGATCTTCTGGCGACGATCCATCCCGATGGCGCGACCGACCGCGAGGCACTGGCAGCACAGATGCGCGTGCAAGGCCTCTCCGTCTCCGATGACGACACCTGGGCCGATCTCTTCTCCAAGGTCATCGTCGGCAAGGTCGAGCCGCATCTAGGCCAGGGCCGCGCCACGATCCTTTGCGAATATCCCACGGCCGAAGCCGCCCTCGCCCGCCGCTCGCCGAAGGACGGCCGGGTCGCCGAGCGCTTCGAGCTTTACGCCTGCGGCGTGGAACTGGCGAACGCCTTTGGCGAACTGACGGACGCCGCCGAGCAGCGCCGCCGCTTCGATATGGAAATGGCCGAAAAGGCCCGCGTCTATGGCGAACGCTATCCGATCGATGAAGACTTTCTCGAAGCGCTTGAGATCATGCCGGAGGCCAGCGGCATCGCGCTCGGCTTCGACCGGCTGGCCATGCTGGCGACGGGCGCGCGGCGGATCGACGATGTCATCTGGACCCCGGTTGCGGAGTTCGAGCCATGATCAAGGCCGGCGCATCGCTGACCACGCTGGACGATGTCGCCATGGCCGGGCTCGTCACGCCCTCCCCTGCCCTAGAGGCTGTCGCCGCCCGCTATGCCGTGGCCGTGACACCCGAAATGGCGGCGCTAATCGAGCGCACCGGACCGGATAGCGCCATGGCGCGGCAATTCATGCCCGACGCCCGCGAACTCGATATCTTGCCTGAAGAGAGCGACGACCCGATTTCAGACCGGCGCTTCACGCCCGTCGAAGGCGTCGTGCATCGCTATCCGGATCGCGTATTGCTGAAGGCGGTGCATGTCTGTCCGGTTTACTGCCGCTTCTGCTTCCGCCGCGAAATGGTCGGGCCCGCCGGCGATGGCCTGCTGGCGGCCGAGAAACTTGACGCCGCACTCGCCTATATCCGCGAGCGCCCTGAAATCTGGGAAGTCATCCTCACCGGCGGCGACCCGCTGGTGCTCTCACCACGCCGGCTTGAACGGCTGCTGGAGCCCCTGAGCCAGATCGATCATGTGAAGGTCATCCGGATCCATTCCCGCGTCCCGCTGGTCGACCCGGAGCGGATTTCCGGCGAACTGATCGCTCTGTTGAGAGCCACCGGCAAGACCATCTACGTGGCGCTCCACGCCAATCATCCGGACGAGTTCACCGAAGCTGGGCGCCGTGCCTGCGCCCGCCTCATCGATGCCGGGATTACCATGGTCAGCCAGTCGGTGCTCCTGAGGAGCGTGAATGACGATGCAGAGGTTCTGGCCCAGCTGATGCGGACATTCGTCGAAAACCGCATCAAGCCCTATTACCTGCACCACCCGGATCTCGCGCCCGGCACGTCGCATTTCCGCCTGACGGTCGAGGAAGGCCAGGCGCTCGTTGCCTCGCTGCGCGGCAGGCTGTCGGGTCTCTGCCAGCCGCATTACGTACTCGACATTCCCGGCGGACACGGCAAGGCCTATGTGAATGCGGCGGAGCACAAGACCAGCGAAGCGGGGCTGACAGTCACCGACTTCCGCGGCGGTCAGCATCGCTATCCGTAAAAAGAGCGGACCCCTCAAACGAAAACCGGCGAGTTGCCTCCAGACAACCCGCCGGTAGGAACCAGAGGTTCCGTATCGCTTGGTGACCCTTCAGCCGAAGCGACCAGTGATATAGTCGCTCGTACGCTGCTGGCTCGGCGCGCTGAAAAGCTTGTCGGTCGAGTCGAATTCGACCAGTTCGCCGAGATACATGAAGGCAGTGTACTGCGAAGTACGCGCTGCCTGCTGCATGTTATGCGTCACAATGGCGATACAGTAATGCGAACGGAGTGATTCGATCAACTCCTCAATCTTGGCAGTCGAGATGGGGTCGAGTGCAGAGGCCGGCTCGTCAAGAAGCAGGACAGACGGCTTCACGGCAATCGCGCGGGCGATGCAGAGGCGCTGCTGCTGGCCACCGGAGAGGCCAAGTCCGGACTGGTTGATCTTGTCCTTCACCTCGTTCCACAGCGCAGCTTCCGTGAGCGCCGCTTCGACGCGGTCGTTCATTTCCGACTTCGAGATCTTTTCGTAGAGACGAATGCCGAAGGCGATGTTTTCATAGATGGACATCGGGAACGGCGTCGGCTTCTGGAACACCATGCCCACCTTGGCGCGCAGGTTGTTGAGATCAACGTCCTTGGCCAGAATGTTCTTGCCATCGAGCAGGATCTCGCCCTCGACCTTCTGGCCCGGATAAAGATCGTACATGCGGTTGAAGGTGCGCAGCAGCGTGGACTTGCCGCAACCCGACGGGCCGATGAAGGCGGTAACCGTCTTGTCGCGGATCTTCATGTTGACGTTCTTCAGAACGCGGTGGCCGTTCTGATAGGTGAAGTCGAGATTCTTGACTTCGACCTTTACAGGCATTTCGAGATCGGCCGGGCCGAAGGAACCGCCACGGTTCTGGATGACGCTCTGGGAATTCATATCGGTCATATTCATAATTCCAATCCTATCGTTGCTTCCGCGTCACTGGCGGCGACCGCCCATCAGGCGGGCAAGGATGTTGATGGCGAGGATCGCGACGGTGATGATCAGCGCGCCGGCCCAGGCCAGACGCTTCAGATCTTCGCCCGGATCGGCGGCAAGAGTATTGATCGCAACCGGCAGCGTGGCAATCGGCCCGGTGAAGCCGGCATTCATGAACTTGGAATAGCCGGCCGTGAAGAGCAGCGGCGCGGTTTCACCGCTGATGCGCGCCACGGCAAGCAGGATACCGGTAAGGATCCCGGTCCAGGCCGAGCGGTAGATCACATGGGTCATCGCCTTCCAGCGCGGGGCGCCGAGTGCAGCGGTGGCTTCGCGAAGCGCGTTCGGCACCAGAAGCAGCATGTCCTGCGTCGTACGGTTGACGACGGGCAGCGCGATCAGGGCGAGCGCCGCGATACCGGCAATCGCCGAATTGCCGCGCATCGGCACCACGATCGCACCATAGACGAACACGCCGATGATGATCGAGGGGGCAGAGAGCAGGATGTCGTTGATGAACTTGGCAACTTCAGCCAACTTCGAACCGTTGGCATATTCGATCAGGTAGGTGCCGGCGAGGATGCCGATCGGAGCGGCAATCAGGATCGCGAAGAACGTCACCATGACGGTGCCGTAAATCGCATTGATGAGACCGCCGCGCGAGCCTTCAGCCGGGATGCTCATGGTGAACACATCAAGGCTCAGCGACGACACGCCGTGAAACAGAAGCGTGCCGAGGATGACGGCGAGGAAGAACATGCCGAGGACGGCGGCGGCGACGGAGAGCGTCATCATCAGCCGGTTGCGGCCGTAGCGCCGCGACATGATATTCTGACGAATGGTATCTTCCATGGGTCGATCCTCAGAAAGAGTCAGAGCGGCCGATCATCCACTTCGCCAGCGCAAGCACGCAGAACGACAGGATGAAGAGCAGGAGGCCAAGCGCGATCAGGCTCGAAAGCTGAAGCCCGTCGGCTTCGCCGAACGTGTTGGCAATCTGTGCCGAGATCGTGGTCGAGGGCGAGATGATCGAGGACTGCAGGCGGGTTACCGAGCCGACCACGAAGGTGACGGCCATGGTTTCGCCGAGCGCACGGCCAAGACCCAGCATGACGCCACCGACGAGACCGCGGCGGGTATAGGGGATCAGGATGTTGCGGGCGACTTCCCATGTCGTCATGCCCATGCCGTAAGCGGATTCACGCAGCATCGGCGGAACGGTCAGGAACACGTCGCGGGTGATGGCGGTGATGAAGGGCAGGACCATGATGGCGAGCACGAAGCTGGCGGTCAGAAGACCCACGCCCGGCGCCGGCGGCTGGAACAGATAGCCGATGACCGGAACCTGGCCGACCGTCGCGATCAGGAAAGGCAGGATGTAGAGCTGCATCAACGGCACGAGAACGAAGAGGCCGACGATGCCGTAGATGATGGAGGGAACGCCGGCAAGCAGCTCGATGGCCGTGCCGATGGGCCGACGCAGCGGGCCGGGGCAGAGTTCCGTCAGGAAGATGGCGATGCCGAAGGAGAGCGGTACGGCAATCAGCATGGCGATCAGCGAGCTGATCAGGGTACCCATGACGGCGGGGACGGCGCCATAATGATCAGTCGGGGCACTCCAGACCGTGCCCCACAGGAAGGACAGGCCGAATGTCTGGAACGTCGGAAGCGCGTCGATCACCAGAACGACGAGAATGGCAAGCAGCATCAGGACGACCAGCGCGGCCGATGCAAGCGTCATGAAGAAGAAAATACGGTCCTGTAGCTTGAAGCTTTTCGTGATGGCGGAAACATCCACCCGCGAAAACTCAGCGCCGTTTGTCGCATCGACCATTCTGCAACCCCTGTCCCGGTCATGAAAAGCGGACAGAGATGATCTCTGTCCGCTGATACCTTGTGGCGGCGATTACTTCGCAGCGAAGTCCTTGTCCCAGGATTCCATCACCACCTTGGCGACCGCATCCGGGATAGCGACGTAGTTGAGAGCGGTCGCATCCTTCTGGCCCTTTTCATAGGCCCACTTGAAGAAGTCGAGAGCACCCTTGTTCAGGGCCTTGTCGGCCGGCTGCTTGTAGAGAACAACCCAGGTCGAAGCGGCGATCGGCCAGGTGTTGTCGCCCGGCTGGTTGGTGACGATCACGTTGAAGTTCTTCGCACCCTTCCAGTCAGCGTTCGAAGCGGCAGCAGCAAACGTGTCGAGCTTCGGCTCAACGATCTTGCCAGCGGCGTTCTTCATCTTCGAGAAGCCCATCTTGTTGGCAACAACGTAGGAATATTCCACGTAGGAGATCGAACCGGCGGTCTGGGCAACCGTCGTGGATACGCCTTCAGAGCCCTTGGCGCCGAAGCCGACCGGCCACTGGACAGCCGTGTCCGAACCAACCTTTTCCTTCCACTCCGGCGAAACCTTCGAGAGGTAGTTCGTGAAGTTGAAGGTCGTGCCCGAACCGTCAGCGCGGTAGACGACGGAGATCGGCGTCGAAGGCAGCTTGGCGTCGGGGTTCAGCTTCTTGAGAGCGGCGTCGTCCCACTTGGTGATCTTGCCGAGGAAGATACCGGCCAGCGTTTCGCCGTCGAATACCAGCTCGCCCGGCTTTACGCCGTCGATGTTATAGGTCACGACGATGCCGCCCGAGATCATCGGGAACTGGGCAAGGCCGTTCTTCTCGAGGTCGCCATCGCTCATCGGCTTGTCGGTTGCGCCGAAGACGACGGTCTTGGCGAGCAGCTGCTTGATGCCGGCGCCCGAACCGACCGACTGGTAGTTGACGGTGTTGCTGGTGGCGGCCTTGTAGCCTTCAGCCCACTTGGACAGAACCGGGTTGATGAAGCTGGAGCCTGCGCCGGTGATGTCGGCAGCAAGAGATGCGCCGGCGAGCGAAAGGCTGATAGCGGCAGCGGCGGCGCCGACTGCGAATTTGCGGATGAGGTTCACGGCAGTTCTCCCTGTACGTGATTGCTTTTCCTTCAGGCCGCCCCCTCATTCACAAGGACCGCGGCTTGGGGGTTCATTAGGCTCCAGGAGTTACGCTTATGTGACACTTGTATGAAGGATATATGACAGCCCGGACCGGCACACGCGAGCTCGCAAGAAACAGAAATATTATCAAATGGTTAACCATATTCGGACGAGATCTGGTCAGGCGCCGTGGCAGCCCCCCTTTGCGACAGCGATTGTAACAATCGACATCCGGCACGCGGAAGCTCGATAGCGCCGCGACCAAAAACCGGCCTCCAGACGCAAAAATGCCGGCCCCTTTCGGAACCGGCACATCACGTGACGCATCACTTCGGACGGTTCAGGCCGCCTTCTTGATCGGGGCGACCGAAAGCTTGCGGCCACAGGGCACGAGAACTCCCGCAGCGCCCTTGAGCCAGCCATCTTCCAATTCCAGCGCGAGGAAGCGCGAGCGTTCGAACGGGCCCGGCATCATCAGCGTCGAGGTCTTGTCGGCAAAGAAGCCGAAACGCTCGTAATAAGGTGCATCGCCAACGAGCAGGATCGCGCCATGGCCAAGACGGCGTGCTTCGAAAATGGACGCGCGCATCAGCGCCGCACCAATGCCTTTGCCTTCGTGGGCGGCATCGACAGCGAGCGGACCGAGCAGCAGGGCCGGAAGCGGCGCGCCACCGGGCGTAATGCCGGCGTGAACGTTCCACAGGCGCACGGTGCCGATGACATGGCCGTTGCGGTCGCGGGCGACGAAAGCCAGGCCTTCAGCAGGCAGCCGGCCACGGCGAATTTTCTCGGACGACTTTTTGCGGCGGTTCGGGCCCATGGCCGCATCCAGAAGACGCTCGCGGGCGACGACATCGCCGGCAGCTTCCGGTTCGATGGTGAATTCAGGCGCGTTTTGCGCGCGAAGGACGTCAAGAACAAGGGCCATCGTGGCCTCCCGAACTTCAATACCGCTCAATGCGGCCCGGATACTGTGGGTGAACGCCGCGCCCCGCGAAGGGCGCAGCGACGGTCTGCATCGACCGAGCTGCTTCCAAACCTTTATCAATTCAGCCTGGAAACCGTTCTAACCAATCCTGTCTGAACGGCAGATGAAGGCTTTGTGACGGTTTCTGGGCCGGATTGAAACGCCCCGGATGAGCCGGGGCGGATCGGTCAGATGCAGTAGGACTTCAGCGGCGCGAAACCGTTGAAGGCGACGGCCGAATAGGTCGTCGTGTAGGCGCCCGTGCCTTCGATCAGCACCTCGTCACCAATGGTGAGCGAGACCGGCAGCGGATACATGTTCTTCTCGTAAAGAACATCCGCCGAATCGCAGGTCGGGCCGGCCAGCACGCAAAGGCCCATGTCGTCGGCGTCGCGCTCCGTACGGATCGGGTAGCGGATGGCTTCGTCCATCGTTTCAGCCAGACCGCCGAACTTGCCGATGTCCAGGAAGACCCATCGGTGTTCGTCATTGTCCGACTTCTTCGAGATCAGGACGACTTCCGCCTTGATCGTGCCCGCATTGCCGACCATGCCGCGGCCCGGCTCGATGATGGTCATCGGAATCCGGTTGCCGAAATGCTTGGAGAGCGATGCGAAGATCGCCTGGCCATAGGCTTCTGCCGAAGGAATGTCCTTGAGGTACTTCGTCGGGAAGCCGCCGCCCATGTTGACCATCTTCAGCTCGATGCCCTGCTTGGCAAGCGACACGAAGACGCGCTTGGCGTCGGACAGTGCTGCATCCCAGGCATCGACCTTGGTCATCTGCGAACCGACATGGAACGAGACGCCGAAGGATTCGAGACCCAGCTGATGCGCGTAGACGAGCACGTCGACGGCCATCTGCGGCACGCAGCCGAACTTGCGGGAAAGCGGCCACTCGGCGCCATCGCCATTCGTCAGCACGCGGCAGAAGACGCGGGCGCCGGGAGCGGCGCGTGCGATCTTCTCGACTTCCTCGTGGCTGTCGACCGCAAAGAGGTTGACGCCCAGCGCATGAGCGCGCGCGATGTCGCGTTCCTTCTTGATCGTGTTGCCATAGGAAATGCGGGCAGGCGTCGCGCCGGCATCCAGAGCCATTTCGATTTCGGCGACGGACGCGCAATCGAAATTGGAGCCGAGGCCTGCGAGAAGGCGCAGGACTTCCGGAGCGGGGTTCGCCTTGACCGCGTAATAGATATGGCTGTCCGGCAGGGCATGACGAAATGCCTTGAAATTGCCGGCGACGACATCGAGATCGACGACGAGGCACGGACCTTCCGGCTGGCGGCTCTTGAAGAAGTCGAGGATGCGCTGCGAGGTCATGGCGGGTCTCCAAAAATCCAGAGTCAGATACCCATCGTCCCGAACGATGACGGCTCGGGGCGTTGGAACGGCATGGCTTCGAGAATCAACGTATTCCCGAAGGACAAAGCGCGGATGACGCAGCGATCAGGAACCAGCCGGTGGAGACCCCGGAACCTGAGCGAAACGCAAACGCAAATGACGAACAAACGCTCAAGCCCGAGCGATCATTCACTTTGTCTGCCTTGGATTGGAGGGGAGAACCCGACCGCACTTCCGGCAATGAAGGTGTGCCTCTTCAGTAACCCCGGCCGTTGGAGAGCCGGCAGACACCAGAAAGGCCCGCACCGTCGTTGCTTCAAGATGTCCTCGCATTTCCCGGTTGGCCGGAATAGCGACTGGAGCGGTTAGTTCCAGGTACCTTACCGATAACCTCACCTTAGGGATCAAATCCCAGTTCGAGGGTCGGCGGACACCCACAGGCACGTGCGACTTTGGGCAAGGGCGGAGATAAGAATTTTCCCTGTCGCAATCAAGTGTTTTTTTGACCCCCGCCAATTTTTTTCAATGATTGAAATGCACCGTACGCAACCCTTATATTGCAGAAAATCAATAGCGAGGCGAAATGGATACTCTCACGCGGATCAGGGCCTTCATCGACGTCGTGGACGCGGAGGGCTTTTCAGCCGCTGCCCGCAAGCTCGGACGCTCGAAGGCGCTGCTTTCCAAATATGTGCGCGAACTGGAAGACGAACTCGGCGCGCTCCTGCTCAACCGGACGACCCGGCAGTTCTCGCTGACCGAAGCCGGCAAGACCTATTACCGTTCGGCCTCGGAAATCCTCAAGGAAATCGACGAGTTGGCCGATCTGGTACGCGAAAACAACACGGACCTGAAGGGCCGGCTGAAGATTTCCGTGCCGCGCACCTTCGTGGACGCCGAGGTGGGCCACTGCCTGATCGACTTCGCCAAGCTGCATCCCGACCTTTCGCTCGACATCGTCGCCGAGGATCGATTCGTCGATCTGGTGGAAGAGGGTTTCGATATCGCGGTGCGTGTGACGAAGCTCGAGGACTCAGGCCTCATTGCCCGCAAGATCAGCGATTTCGGTCTGAAGATCTGCGCGACGCCCGAGTTTCTTGCGCGCCACAAGGGGCTCGACCATCCCAACAAGCTCTCAGGCGTCCCCTGCCTCATCGATTCGAACAGCCGGCGAAAGGGCGTGCTGCGTTTCTACGACAAGGACGGTTCCTCGTTTGCCGTGCAGGTCTCCGGCCCGATCGAGGTAAACAGCCCGACGGCGACGTTGCGCGGCGCGCTGGCCGGCCTTGGCGTGGCGCTTCTGCCCGACTTCGTCGCCCGCAAGCATCTCGAGGCGGGCGAACTGGTCGCGCTGTTCGAGGAATATCTGCCGTCCGACAGCGGCGTCTACGCCGTCTATCCGCACCGGCGCCACCTGCCCGCCAAGGTGCGGACATTCGTCGACTTCCTGCAGGCGTGGTTTAAGAAAATGTAACTTTGCGGGTCCGAACGATCGTGGCATGGTGCCGCGACATCATGCGTCAGGGTACCGGGCTCATTTTCGTCCAGATTGAGGCCCACTCAAGATGAAACCCAGACAGACGAAATTCGGTTCAATGACCCGCAAGCTTGCCCTTTTTGCCACTCTCTTCGGCCTTCTCACTCCGGCCGCCGCCCTCGCCCATCCGCATATCTTCGTCGAGGCGCGGCTGGAAGTGGTCGCCGGCGACGACGGCAACGTCAAGGAACTGAGAAACGTCTGGCGCTTCGACGAGGTCTTTTCCTCGACCGTGCTTCTGGATTTCGACAAGAACAAGAACCTGAAGCTGGAACCGGATGAGCTCAAGGCCGTGGGCAAGACGGTGAAGGAGTCGCTCGCCGATTTCGATTACTACACGAACATCACGCAGAACGGGAAGAAGATCGACATCGCGCCGCCGGACGTGATCAATGTCGACTACAAGGACGGCCAGCTTCTCATGATGTTCGCCGTCAAGCCGGCAACGCCCATGCCGCTCAAGGGTGACATGACCTTCGGCGTCTGGGACCCCACACTGTACACCTCGCTCGATTTCGCCACCGACAAGGACATCATTGTCGAGGGCAATGGCTTCAAGGCGTGTCAGCACAAGGTGGTTCGCCCCAATCCCGACGAAGTGATCGCCCAGAACCAGAAGACGCTGACGCAAGCCTTCTTCAACGACCCGATGGGAACGACCATGTCCAAGCTCTTCGCAACGCGGATTGAAGTGACATGCTGACGGCGCGGACCACAAGACGCCTCGCGCTGGCGCTGGCCACTGCCGCGATCCTCTCACCTCTCCTCATGCCGCTGGCAGCACACGCCGGCTCGCCGCTGGGCATCGGCACCGCGGAGCCCTCCTTCAACACATCCGGCTTCGGCGGACCCTTCCTCGCCTGGGTGAACTACGAGCAGCAGCGCTTCTACCGCGCCCTCACCCAGTCCCTGATCGCCATGCGCCAGGACCCGTGGAAGCTCTGGACGCTGGTGAGCCTCTCCTTCCTCTACGGCGTCTTCCACGCCGCAGGGCCGGGACACGGCAAGGCCGTGATCTCCTCCTACATGATCGCCAACGAGATCCAGCTGAAACGCGGGATCACGATCGCGATCATCTCGTCCTTCCTGCAAGGGATCACCGCCCTCCTCGTGGTCGGCGCGGCCTATCTCGTGCTGCGCGGCACCTCGATCTCGCTGACCAACGCCACCGACTTTCTCGAGCAGGCAAGCTATGTGCTCGTCGCCGGCTTCGGCTTCTGGATGCTGGTGCGCAAGGTCCGCAGCCTCGTCAGCAAGACCCCGCCGCGCCGCGCCGCAGCACCCGCCATGGCCGGAATGCCGGCGGGCATGGCATTCCACGCGCATGACGACGACGCCTATTGCGCCTGCGACCACACCGCCGTCCAGCGTCTTGCCCCCGCAAAATCGAGCCTCAAAGGTTTCAACCTGAGCTCCGGCTCCGCCCAGCCGACCGGCCTCCTCGACAACGCAAAGACGAACAGGACAGCCGTCGCCGATTTCTGCGAGGAATGCGGCCACGCCCACATGCCCTCCCCGCAATCGCTCGGCGGCGAAAACTTCAGCCTCAAGGAAGCCTTCTCCGCCGTCGTCGCCGTGGGGCTACGCCCCTGCTCCGGCGCGATCATCGTCGTGACCTTCTCGCTGCTCAACAGCCTCTATCTCGGCGGCATCCTCTCCGTCTTCGCCATGTCCATCGGCACTGCGATTACGGTATCGCTGCTCGCCATCACCGCCGTGTCAGCCAAGGGGCTGGCCGTGAAGCTCGCAGGTGACGGAACAGTGGGCGTGAAGATCGGCACGGCAATCGAGATATTGGGCGCGGCGTTCGTGATGGCGCTCGGGATCGTGCTGTTTCTGGCGACGTTGCAGTTTGCGCATTGAGGGTGAGTGCGGCGGCCTCTCGGCAACCCAAGGTGATTGTGCTAGGGTTGGAAACGGGCATCAGCATTCGATGTCAAAGCCCAGACAAACGCTCCAGGGGTCATCATGCTCAGTGTGTTTCGCTCATTAATGCAGGTTCTGACCGGCGAAGTCGTCCAAAAATCGGACCTTCAGATTCTGGACGGGAATTGCAACGTTTCCTTGCGGTTGAAGCGTAACAATGAAGGTGCTTACGTGGTTTTGGCACATATCGCTGCCGGAAATGCTCAATACGTGCCCTTCACTGCGGAAGAATTCCAGAAATTTGCCGCAGCCGTTTCAGAGATCAAAGACGCATTAGCAGCCGAGACTTCGTCCAGCGCTAAATGACCGGCAAGGCAATCCGGAGAGCGAGAAACCGCGACGGCCTAATCTGGCAGGAAGGAGGACCAAGCCATGTCGAAATCGTCGACTACCACGACTGATCTGCTACCCAACCCCCACCCCGGCGAAATCCTCGCCGAAGACTTCCTCAAGCCCATGGGCCTCAGCCAGAACGCACTCGCCCGCGCCCTCCACGTCCCCCCGCGCCGCATCAACGAGATCGTGCTGGGCAAGCGAGCCGTGACGGCGGATACCGATCTGCGGCTGGCACGCTATTTCGGGATGTCGGAGGGGTTCTTTCTGGGATTGCAGGCGGATTATGATCTGATGGAAAGGCGCCGGGAGATCGCGGGGGATTTATCGGCGATTGAGCCGCGGGCGGCGTAAGCATTCTTTTAAGCGGGTAAATGCTCCGTCAAATACAAGCTCGGAAACTGTCGCCTGCAATGGCCGATGAAAAGTCGCTTCACCAAATTTTCCTCTCCCAATAATTTCCATCCATCTGCACAAGAAGTTGACGTCAGCACAAAATTTTGGACAACTTCAAGTGAGCAGCCAGGAAATCAGTGCGCACTAGGGAGGGAAAATGAAGGTCTTTATTAGTTGGAGTGGTAAACGCAGCCAAGCATTGGCTCAGGCCCTACGAGAATGGCTTCCCCTTGTGCTTCATTATGTCGAGCCCTGGGTTTCAGAGTCTGATATCGCCGCTGGCGATCGCTGGGCGCAATCCATAGCCGGAGAACTCGAAGCATCGAATTTCGGCATTCTTTGCGTCACCCCGGAAAATCTCAATTCTCAATGGGTGCTGTTTGAAGCTGGAGCGCTTGCCAAATCTATGCAAGAGGCCAAAGTTATTCCCCTTCTATTTGGATTAGAATTCAGCGACATCTCGGGGCCCTTAGCGCAGTTTCAAGCAAAGAAATTCGAAAAGAGTGGCCTTGGCGAAGTCATTCATTCAATCAACAGCGTATCAGATGAAAAGGAGCCGGAGGACCGCACAAAGCAACGATTTGCCTTGGCTTGGCCCCAGCTAGAAGAAACGGTCAGCAAAATTCCAAATCAGGCTCCAGCCGAGCAACACTCACGACCGCAAACAGAAATTCTCGAGGAACTGGTCGCTGGGGTGCGTGGCCTTGATGCGCGTATGCAAGACCTCGTGATCGACGTGGTCGAGAGGGGCATTCGCTCTTCTCGTAGCAAACAACGTCGTTTCCATCCCGCGATGCTTGATGAAATAAGCGAGCTTTCAGGCGATGAAGATCCAATATCGCTCTTGGTTCTCGCTGGCTACGTAAGGGAAGATATGCCGTGGTTGGCCGAAATTCTGAGCGAACTCTATCGCGAAGTGAAGAACGCCGGCCCACACGACCGAGAAAAGGTCAGTCTGCGAGCTCGCCGTCTTATGAAAATGCTAGATCGTGGGCCATTCTTTGAGCGCTTTGCCGGCGACTCCAAAGAAAGTTACATGATGTTGAGGGAAATGCCGATGATCGTAGACCGGGTAATTCACCGCTCGATCTCTCGGATAAGGTCGCCAGAGGAAAAGGATGAGGACCAAGGAGAAGTATAAATGGTGCCCGGAGGCGGATTTGAACCACCGACACGCGGATTTTCAATCCGCTGCTCTACCAACTGAGCTATCCGGGCACTTCAGGTCCTTGAAGAACCTCCGCTTTTGGCGGGCGGGGCCGTTTGGTGCCCCGAAAGTGAGCGGGGTTATAACATCTTGTTCGGACATGGCAAGCGCCATCGCGAAGTTTTTTGACAGTTTTTTCACGGCGCCTGTGGATGGCTGGAATGCGTGTCCGGCAGAGGCCGGATCCTGGCTGGAAATCCACTCTCCGCCATCAGCCGGGCCTGATCGGCATTCGACGGGCGGACGCGTTCGGAAAGGGTCGCAAGGTTACGAGAGGGCGCAGCGTGGAGCGGCTATGCCCCTTCACTGCGCCGTGCGGCGAGGCCAAGCGCGAAAGGCACCACGGCCACCAGCGCTGCCATGACGGGCGAAGACGCGAAGATGCGGCTGGCAAGCGAGGTGACGGCGACGGAGCGCACCACCGTCATCAGACGGGAATTCTCCCGGTCGCGC
>DATMTA010000126.1:0-24061 GCA_035565055.1 Ensifer sp. | reverse complement strand
ACCTGCCACCTGCTGTGGTCGGGCGTCTGGTACGGCATTGCGCTCAACGCAGTCACCCGTGCACAGGCCTTCGTACGTGCCGCAGCGCGCGCCAATCCCGGCACCACGCCGCCCGGCGCGCTGCGTCTGGCTGAAGCGACCGCCGAACTGCATCTGATCAAGTCCAACGTCATTGCCGGTATCGAACGGTTCGAGGAAGCCAAGGCGGAGCCCGCCAAGCTGTCCTCCATGGGCTTTGCCGTTGCGATGAACAACGTCAAGATCGCCACCTCGCAGAAGATCCTCTCGGTCATCAACCAGGCCATGATGATCTGCGGCATTGCCGGCTACAAGAACGGCACGCCCTACAGTCTCGGCCGCCATTTGCGCGACGCGCATTCGGCCCAGCTGATGATTTCCAACGAACGCATCCTGTCGAACACCGCGACGATGCTGACCGTCCACAAACTCGACACGAGCCTGATGGGATAACGCCATGGATATGCAAGTGACTTTCCTCGACCGCCTCTTTGACAGCGGTCTCCTGATCGACACCGGCGTCGAAGGGCTCTATGCGCGCTCCGGCACGTTCGAAGACGTGATCACCGGCTTCGAGCGCCTGATCGACAAATTCTCCGGCGAAACGGGTGCCGAAGTGATCCGCTTCCCCCCCGGGATGAACCGCAGCTATTTCGAAGGCTCGGGCTACATGAAGAACTTCCCGCAGTTGGCGGGCACCGTTCACTGCTTCTGCGGTGACGACTTGGCCCATGCGAGCCTCATCCAGTGCATGGCCGAGGGCAAGGACTGGACGGACGGCCAGAAGGCTTCCGACATCGTTCTGACGCCGGCGGCCTGCTATCCGCTCTATCCAATCGTCGCCAAGCGCGGCAACCTGCAGGCGGGTGGCGGTCTCTTCAACATCCAGTCCTACTGCTTCCGCCATGAGCCGTCGATGGACCCGGCCCGGATGCAGCTCTTCCGAATGCGCGAGTTCGTCCGCATGGGCAAGCCGGAAGACGTCATGGCTTTCCGCCAGGAATGGATGGAAAAGGGCAAGGAGCTGATGGCGCAGGTGGCGCTGCCGGTCGATATCGACGTCGCCAACGACCCGTTCTTCGGCCGCGCCGGCCGTCTGATGAAGAACAACCAGCGCGACCAGAACCTGAAGTTCGAGCTGCTCATCCCGATCACCTCGGTCTCCAAGCCGACCGCCTGCATGAGCTTCAACTACCATCAGGACCATTTCGGCAAGACCTGGGACCTGAAGACCGTCGACGGCGAAACCGCCCACACAGCCTGCGTTGGCTTCGGCCTGGAGCGCATTGCGCTCGCGCTCTTCCACCACCACGGGCTCGATCCCAAGCTGTGGCCTCAGCAGGTCCGCGACGCCCTCTTCGGGTGATCCGATGACGGGCATTCTGAACGTCACGCCCAACGGTTATCAGCCACATGCGCTCCATTCCCCGGAGCGCATGTGGCCTGAAACCAATTGCTATACGGATCTCTGGATCGAGCTTCTGGCAGCCCAGGGGCTCGCACCGCAATCCATGCTGGCTTTCACGCTGTGCCAAGATTTCGAAGGCGACCAGATGACCTTTTTCAAGGTTCCGCTGGAAGACCTTGAAACGCTTTACGGAATTGTCGTCACGGAACTGGCCATCTACGATCGGGTGGAGGCGCATGTCGCCGAACAGGTGGCGCGCGGCCGCATCTGCCTCGTGGAGATGGACTCGTTCTACATGCCCGACACGCAGGGCGTCGCCTACAGACAAGAACACGGCAAGACGACGGTTGCGATCAACCGGATGGATCTGGACGCACGAGAGCTCGATTATTTCCACAATGCCGGCTTCTTCCACCTGTCGGGCGAGGATTTCGACGGGCTGTTCCAGATGAATGCGCCGGAGGGGTCGCTGCCCTTCCTGCCCTATACCGAATTCGTCAAGTTGCCGGATTTCTATCCGGACGAGCGCGAATTGCGCGAGGAAGCGCTGTCGCTCGGCCAGTATCATTACGACCGACGGCCGGCCGAAAACCCGATCGCCGCCTTTTCCACGATCTTCCCCGAGGCCGCCGCGAAAGTCGCCGAACGTCCCTTTGGCTTCTTCCACAAATATGCGTTCAATACGCTCCGGCAGGCGGGCGCGAATTTCGAGCTCTGCGGCAGCTATTTCGAATGGCTGGGGCCGGAATTTGCCGAACCGGCAGCACATGCGATGCGGATTTCGGAAGTGATGAAATCGGCGCAGTTTCAGCTGGCGCGGGCAGTCACACGCAAGAAGTTCGAGCCGCTGAACGGCGCGCTGGAACCGGCTGCTGAGGCCTGGGACAAGCTGATGGAGAGTGCGGGCAGGGCGCTGGGGTGAGGTGCCCTCCAGTCTCCCCCCTTGTGGGGGAGAACGCAAGATCATGGTCTTAGCCAAAGGCTAAGTCATAGATTTTGCAAGAGAGGGGGGTCTTCTCCGCCGCTGACCCCCTCACCTGAAAAATCTAGCACTTAGCCTTCGGCTAAGATGCTGATTTTTCTTCCTCTCCCACAAGGGGAGAGGTGGAACCGGATGCGAAGAGACCACCATGACCGACCACGCCGCCCCATCCGCCCAACCCACGATCCGCCGTCTTGACAACGGCTGGGTGATGGAGCTGACCGCGCCGGGCGCATTTGCCTCGCCGGGCGACATCACCGCGATCGAGGATTTCATCCCCGCCGCGGTGCCCGGTACGGTCGCGCAAGCGCTGGAGGCCGCCGGCCGGTTCGACCGCTCCAATCCTGCATCGCTCGACAATCTGGATGCCTGGTACGTGTTGCGCCTTGATGAAGAGCCCGGCGATGCGATCCTGCGCTTCGAGGGACTGGCAACCGTGGCCGAGGTCTGGCTGAACGGCGACCGGATTCTGTCGAGTCAAAGCATGTACTTGAGCCACGACGTTGCCGTCCACCTTCAGGGCGGCGACCGGCTGGCGATCTGTTTTCGGGCGCTGGGGCCACTCTTCGGCAAAAAGGGCCCACGGGCCCGCTGGCGGCCGCAGATGATCACGCCGGCGGGCGTGCGGCTTTTCCGCACGACGATGCTGGGCAGAATGCCCGGCTGGTGCCCGGAAGTTCATGCGGTCGGGCCGTGGCGGCCGATTTCCGTCATCCGGCGGGCGAAGGATCAGCCGGGCGAGGCGCGGATTTCGGCGCGGCTCGATGCGCAGGGATGCGGGCATCTCATCGTTCGGATCGACGGTGCCGAGGGTGCGACGGTGTCGTGTGCCGGGGTGAGTTCCAAGGTCGTGGATGGTTCGGCGGTGCTGGTGCTGCCGGGCGTTGAGGCCTGGTGGCCGCGAACACATGGCCAGCCCGTCCATCATGACGTGACGCTCGATTGGAACGGCGAAACCGTGCTGCTCGGCCGCACCGGCTTCCGCCATATCGAGGTTGACCGCGATGCGGACGGGCAGGGCTTCGGGCTCAAGGTCAATGGCGTGCCGGTCTTCTGCCGCGGCGCGGTCTGGACGACGGCCGACATTGTCAGCCTGCCGGGCGGGAGGGGGGATTACCTGCCCTGGCTTGAAAAAGCGGCGGCTGCCAACATGAACATGATCCGCATCGGCGGGACCATGGCCTATGAGAGCGCCGAGTTCTTCCAGCTCTGCGACGAACTCGGGTTGATGGTCTGGCAGGAGCTGATGCTCGCCAATTTCGACTATCCGGCCAGCGACGCGGCATGGCTTGCCGAGCTGAAGCAGGAGGTCGCGCAACTGCTCGACCGGAACTCGGCCTCTCCGTCGCTCGCGGTCGTCTGCGGCGGTTCGGAAGTGTACCAGCAGGCTGCGATGTTGGGCCTGCCGGAGAGCGTCTATAGGTCGGAGTTGACGGAAAGCATTCTGCCGGAACTTGTGCGTGAGCATAGGCGGGATTGCATCTGGGTGCCCAACTCGCCCTCCGGCGGAGCTATGCCGTTTGCGCCCAATGCCGGTGTCACGCATTATTACGGCGTCGGGGCCTATATGCGGCCGCTTGAGGATGCCCGCCGCGCCAACGTACGCTTCGCGGCCGAAAGCCTCGCCTTTGCCCATGTGCCGGAGCAGGTGACGCTCGACAAGCATCTTGCGGTCCAGCCGGTTCATGATCCGCGCTGGAAGGCACGTGTTCCGCGTGACCGGGGCGCAAGCTGGGATTTCGAGGATGTGCGGGATTTCTATCTGAAGCTCCTTTACGAGATGGAGCCTGAGCGGCTGCGGCGCGAAAATCCCGCCCTCTATCTCGATCTTTCCCGGGCCGTGACGGGCGAGGTCATCGAGGCGACATTTGCCGAGTGGCGGCGGGGGGGCTCGTCGTGCCGGGGCGCTCTCCTCTGGACGTTCCAGGATCTGCTGCCCGGCCCTGGCTGGGGCCTCGTCGATGCCACGGGTCGGCCCAAGCCCGTCTGGCACGCGGTGCGTCGTGCCTTCCGGCCGCTGCAGGTCATGCTGACGGATGAGGGGACAAACGGGGTGGATCTCCATCTTGTCAATGACTTGGGGGAGGGCGCCGATGTCACGGTCGAACTCGTTTGCCTGCGCGATGGCGCGGTGCCGGTCGTCTCGGGTCGGCGCGATCTGACGCTCCAACCGCATTCCGCCTCGATCATTCCGGCCACCGACCTTTTCGGCGCCTTCTTCGACACGGCCTATGCCTTCCGCTTTGGCCCGCCTTCGCATGACGTGACGGTGGCGCGGCTGATCGACCGGGCAGGCGGCGATGAGATCGCCAGCGCCTGCCATTTCCCGCTTGGCCGACAGGCCGCCCGCCACGACGTGACGTTCACGCTGGAACTTGTCGAGTCCGTTCAGGGATTTGCGCTGGACATCTCGACCGATCGTTTCGCCCAGAATGTCGAGATCGACGTGCCCGGTTTCGCGCCTTCCGACAACTGGTTCCATCTGGCGCCGGGCCGCACCCGGCGGATCGCCCTGGCGGGCGAGGGCAAGCCTTCGGGCGCGGTGCGCCTTGCCGGTGGACGCTGCGTCTCACGGTTCTGACAATCAGAGTCCGGAGCGGGAGCCAAGTCGCTCATCCGCAAAAGGTTTTACGTCATCCGACGCTGAGCGCCACGCGTGCGATCTCCTCGATCACGGTCTGCTGCGCCTCGGGCACGGTTACGTTGTGATCGCTGTCGCCGAGCGTGACGAAGCGCGTATTGGCATAGCGCTTGAGACCCTTGAGGTCGCCGCCGAAGACCATGCGGGCCTGTTCGATGCCGGGGTCGTGCCGGCCATAGGCAAGCACGACGGGTGCGCCGCGATCAGCCAGCGCGCGGAATGCGGCATGGATTTGGGACTTCAGCCGGTTTCCAGCTGAAAGATTGCCGAGAACCGGTTCGATCCTGTTGTAGGTCTTGGCGACGATCAGGCGGCCGATCGCCATGCCGGCGGCCTTGAGATCGACCTGACCGCGCATCAGCCGGCGGAAGGTTTCGGGATTCACGGCGCGCTTGGAATAATCCCCGATGGGCCGCCAGACCTTCTTGAGGGCAGCTTCCACGCTTTGGCTCTCGTCCCAGACGAACGCATGAGAATTGATGATGACGACGCCTGCCGCATTCGGGTTGGCGACGCTCGCCTGGAAGGCGTGGTAGCCGCCGCTGCAGCGGCCGGCGAGAACGGCAGGGCTGCCGGTCAGCGCCGTCAGTTCATCGAGCGCCATGGCAACATCGCGATCAAGGCTCTTGGAATAGAGCAGCTGCGCCGGGTCCCCCGGTGTGGCGGGACTGTCGGCGATGCCGGCGGCGTCGAAGCGGAGGCTTGCGATGCCCCGGCGGGCCAGGGCGCGGGCTGTCGCCGCGCCGGAATAGCCCCAGGCGGAGGCGCGGTCATAGCTGGTGCTGACGAGGAGCACGGGCGCGCCGCGTGTCTCTCCTTCGGGTTCACAGAATGTGCCGATCAGGCGGCCGCCATCGGCAAAGCGATGGCCGGTCTCGCGGTAGCCGTCGCCCGTCAGCGGCATCGCCGAGGATCGCCCCGGCTCAGCTGATGGACCTTCGGCGGGCGCAATGCCGCGCGCCCAGTCCGCAATCTGCGCGACAAGCTGGTTCGGTGTCTTCGATATGAGCGGGTTGACCACCAGTGCGTCGAACCCGTCATAGGGGAGGCGGGTCACAGCAGCACCGCCGGAGGCCAGCGCATCGGCCAGGGCGCCATCGCTGTCGCGGCCCTGCCGGCAGACGGCAAGAACAGGAAGCGGGCGGGAAAGCTTCAGGTCAGCGTCGCGAAGCTTGCGGATCGACGCGGCGACGGCGTCCGGCATGGTCATGCCTGCAATGGTCAGTGCACCCGTTTCGGTATAGTCGGGCCCGAGGCCGAGATCGGCTGCGATCACCTTCCACCATAGACTGGTTTCGCGCGCATAGATGCGTCCCGAGGTGACTGGCGCCAGAACGGCAACGCCGGTCAGGTTGGCAATGCGCGCTTCGGTCAGGAGCGCCAGCGATGCCCCAAGGCCGTGGCCGAGAAGGACGATCTTCGACGCGCCGGAAAGCCGGCCGGCCTCAGAGGCGGCAGCTGTGATTGCGGTGAGCCAGTCGTCGAGGGTGATGTCGGCCTGGACCTCGGCGGAGTCGCCCGTGCCGGGCAGGTCGAAGCGGAGGCTTGCAAGCCCGCGGGCCGCCAGCGCCTCGGCGATCTCACGGTAGAACTTGCGCACCGACATGTCCTCGAAACCCCAGGGGCTGACGAGAAGGACGGCCGTGTCTGATGGTGTCGTGTGCACAATGGCGGGCGTGAAAATGCCGGCCATCCGGTCAAAACGGACGGGCTCACCGGCGTGAACGAGAACGGTTTTAGGTATTGTGTGTGCGTTCATGGCAACTCAACCTCGCCCGCATGGGGCGCTGCAATATGGACAAGACGACTATAAAGGGGACGCAGACGCGGCGGCACGCGGATGGCGATGCCGGCAAGGGTCGACCGGTCCGCAGGATCGACCGCGCGCATGATGCGAAGCGCCGGCACATAGACGAGCATCCCCGCGGCGATGCCGACGACAACGCCCAATATGCCCGGCAGCAGCCGCGTCGCCGCATAGGCAAGTGCCGCGGTGACCAGCGCTGCGGCGGCGATGCGCAGAATGCGCAGAACGATGCCGCTGTTATGGCCGGATTTCGGGATGTAGCGCATGATGAAGGCGCCCATGACGACCAGCGTGAGGTCGCGCATGACAGCCGCGCCCTCGCCGCCGAAGAAGGGGACGGTGGCGAAGAGGCCGATCCCCATGACAACCGCGCCGACAACCGTTGTACGCAGCCGCAGGTCCTGGCGGTCCATGGCGAAGACGTATTGCGTGCACAATTGCAGGAAGACGGCGGCCGGTACGCCGGCAGCGATGATGCTGACGATGAACCCGGCCTCGCGATAGGCTGGGCCGTATATGCCGGTGACCAGCGGTTCGGCCACGGCGGCAAGGCCGAAGCTCATCGGCAGGGTCAGATAGGCGAAGTTCCGGATGACCGTGACGAGCAGGTCGGACGGAAGGCTGCCATTCTTCTCCGAATGCGCGGCGTAATAGGGCACGAGGCTTCCCGTCAACTGGATCGGTAGTTGCAGGGCAAGATTGGCGAGCGAGGTCGCGACAGCATAGTAGCCGACCGCCTCGGATGACCGGAACTCCTGCAGGAAGACGATTTCCGGACGAGCCAGAAAAACGGCCGTGACGATGAACTCGATGACGATGAGAAAAGAGGTGCTGGCGATCTGCCTTGGCTGCATTCCGCAGCTGTCAGGCTGCGTCCGCAGAATATTCAACGTTGTGAGGAGCAGGGGCAATTGTCCCAGTGCATAACCGACCAGCGCGCCCGCGACACCCCAGTACCATGCGCCGACAGCCACGCCGACGACCTGTACGACGGCACTGACAGTGGAGACACGGAAGAACACGCCGAGCTGCTGTTCGCCGATCATGTAGTTCTTGGCAAACGAACCCAGCGACTGGACGATGAAGAGACCGCCTGTCAGAAGCGCGATCACAGGGGTTGATGCGAGGCCGTGGCTTGGGCCTTCGTAATAAAGCCAGATCGTGGCAGCCACCGCCAGCCACAGGGTGGCGGCAGTCACCGGCCAAGCCATGAACGCCCCGAAGCCGCGCCGCGCCCTGGTGTCGTAACCGCGCGCGGCAAGCTGCGGCAGGATACGGAGCATGGAAATGCCGGTTCCCAGTTCTGCGATCAACGAGCCGGTCACGACCATCCAGAGCGAAAAGGCGATCATGCCATTCGCCTCGGGGCCGAGAAGTCGCGCAACCACGACAGAGGAGACGAATCCGGTCAGGAGCAGCGCCAGTCCGGCCGCTGCATTGAGAACCGAGTTCTTCACGATGCCGCTATTTGCAGGTTTCATCTCATGTCCATTCCGCTTCAGCACCCGACAGACACACTGAAGCGATCTGCATCTCTCTGTTCGCTGCGCTTCCGGATGGAAAACCGTTTCACACGTTTCCTGGGGAGCGCCCTGAGGGCACCAGCTGTGCCATTTCGAACCGGAGCCTAGCCGCGAAAGCTTAAGACATCCGAATCTCTGCTGCCCTGTGCCTGCCGACCTTGGACCATGGTTTATCGAGGTTTAAAATTCCGCCAGCCGTAGAGGCGTCCGGTCAGGATTGCCAGCGAGCGGCGCGCCAGGGTCGGTTTCAGGGACGCCGTATAGACGAAAAAGCCTGCGGCAGGGCGCAGCAGCTCCGGCAGGAACTGGACGAAGGAATAACCGTGGCGGCGCATGACGAAGCCCTTGCCGCGACTATAGCCCCGCATCTTGGCAATATGGACCTCCGGATTCGCATTCGGCTGTTCCTCGGGATGAAAGCCATAGAATGCGCGGCGGAAAAGGCCCTTTGCGCCCTGGGAAAGGCAGCGCAGGACCAGATCCTGGGCCTCGCCTGACTGGAATGGAGACTGGGCGCCGGCTCCAATATCTTCGTCGAAGCCGCCGACCTTACGGAAGGTCTCCGCGCGGACAACGATGGTCCATTCGATCATGACATGCCAGATGTTTCCCCGCGTAATTTCGGCATCCTCGCCGATGTAGGAAACCATGATTTCCTTGCCATCCTTGTTCAGCGACCGGCCGGTATAGATGTCCGCCGGTTCGGTCGCCATCAGGTGGCGCAGCGTCTTCAGGAAATCGGCCGGATACCAGCTGTCGTCGTCGGGGAAGAAAAGCCATTCGCCGGTCGCCTGACTGGCGCCGAGATTGCGGCCCCGGTTCACACCTTTCTGATCGGACTTGATGTGACGGATCGGGAAGCGACCTTCGTAAGGGGAAAGGATCGGCACAAGCCGGTCATCGGCATTCTGGTCGACCACGATCAGTTCGAAACCGCCGTCATCCTGTGCACTCAGCGTGTCGAGGAGCAGCCGCATCTCGACATCGCGCCCCAGCGTCGAGACGACCATAGAAATGAGGGCAGGAGCAGGAGAGGCTGTTTGCGGCATGATGCAATCCGGTTCGACGTCGTGCGTCCGACCATAAAGGCTCGCCGTTAAAGATTGGCTGCGCCCCGCCTGAAAGGAGCCTGCAACCGGAAAACATGGTGAATCGCCTCTCGCGCCGGTTGACCGATTGTTAATCATACTCTGGCAGTTTCGTTGCCCGAAGCCTTTTCTTGTTTCGTCAGATTTCGGGATCGTATTGCGTATGGATATCGACATTTTTCAACTGCCGGGCATCTTGCGTCGACGTTGGGTCTATCCGGTCGCCTCCACGGCGCTGTGTGGTGTTCTCGCTCTCGGCGTCGCCTCTCTCCAGACGCCGACCTATCGCGCCACCACCGCCCTGTTCCTCGATCCCGCCGCCCTTCAGAGTCCGGCGACCGATCCAACCGCCGTCAGCGCTGCGGGTCTCGTCGCGCAGGCGACCACCGACAGCCAGCTCTATGTGATGCAATCGGCGGAAATTCTCGGTGCGGTCGTCGACAAGCTCAACCTGCAGAACGATCCCTTTCTTGCGGCGCCGCGCACCGGCGGCCTGCTGGCCCGTCTCTTCGGCGCCAAGACGCTGACCGAGGCAGAGCGCCGGCGCGAGGCGATGGACTCTCTGGCTGATGATATTCTTGTGCAGCGCGCGGACCAGTCGCTGGTCTTTGCCATTTCCGCCAAGCACCCGAATGCAAAGGCCGCGGCCGATATCGCCAATGCCACCGCAGGCGCCTATCTCGCGCAGATCGACAAGAGCCGCAGCGGCAGCACGCAGCGCATCGGCAGCTCGCTCAAGGAACAGGCGGACGCGCTTGCGGCGAGGCTGCAGAAGGCGCAGGCCGACGTCGAAGCCTACAAGGCAGCGCATGGGCTCTATTCGACGCCGACCGGCGGCCTTGTCGCCGATCAGCAGCTCGAGGCGCTGAACCAGCAGCTCGCCGCTGCCAAGACGCGGGTCGAGCAGCAAAAGACCATTTATGAGCAGGCTCAGAAGGTGACCATGGCCGACATTCAGGTCGGCGCCATCCCGGAGGCGCTGCAGTCGAACGCCCTCGTCAGCCTGCGCACCCGTTACGCGCAGCTCCTTGATTCCGAGGCGCAGCTTTCGGCCAATCTCGGCGAGCAGCATCCCCAGCTCAAGGCCGCCCGGGCCCAGGCCGCCAGTATGCGCGCCTCCATCACGGCGGAACTCGACCGGGTCCGGGCTTCGCTGAAGAACAATTATCAGCGCGCCGTGGGCGATCGCGATCAGCTGCAGGCGCGCTATACCGACATGCAAAAGGCGATGGCGCAGACCAGCGACGCGCGCACCACGCTTGCCCAGCTGCAGAGCGAGGCGCAGGCGCTCAAGGAAATGTATCAGTCGACGCTGGCGCGTGCGGAAGTTCTCGGTGGCCGGGCTGCGCCCGATCCAACCACGGCACGCGTCATCTCGGCTGCGGTTCCGCCGGCGAAGCCGTCAGGCGCTCCGAAGATCCTCATTCTGCTTGCCGGTCTCCTGTTCGGCGCGGCAGCGGGTTCGGCGCTCGCCGTGCTGCGGGAAGTGATCAGCCAGGCCGGTGCCCCCGGCGGACCGGGTCGCCGGCGGCCGCAGACGGACGTTGTCACCCCCGAGCCGGAGCCGACGCCGACCCCCTCCGAGATTGTCTCGTTCAGTCCGGTGAGCAAGGCGCGTCCGAACGGACCCGTCGTTCGCACCTCGCCCGCCGCGCAGGCTGTGCGCAGCGAAGTCGAGCGCGCTGCGGACATGATCCGCGACAGCTTCGCCGGAAACGGCACGGCCAAGGCGGAAATCCTGTTTTATCCGGCGAGCGGCGTGGACAATGCGGACGAGGTCATTCGTGCGGTTGCCGCTGAATTGATCGCCATGGGCTCCGTCGTGTTGCTGTCTGACGGGATGGAGGCGGTTGCGCAAGCCCGCTCGCGCCTTGTTCGGCGGGGTCCGCGGGTTGCGCTTGCCGCGCCGTCCGATCCGCTGGATGGCGCGCTGCGCTATCGTGCGGCTGCAGGCACCTCGCTCGTCCGTCGGGACGACAGCGGCCCGATGCTGCATCTTGCCAACGGCGCGGGAGACGCTGCCATCGCCATGCTTCCGGGCATTATCGACCAGGCAGATGCGACCTTCATGATCATCGGCGCCGAGACGCCGGTCGAGGAAATCGAGAGCCTGATGGACAGTCTGTCGCGATGGGACAGCAAGTTCCTCGGTGCGATCGTGACCGAAGGTCGAGGCTGAAAATGGCAAGCCTGACGGGGACCGTTCCGCCACTGCCTGTCGGCGGGCGCGCGCCCGTCACGGCGCGGGAGCAGGGGGAGAGCCTCGCCCGCGCATTTTACATACTGGCGATCCTCGCGGTGGTCGGCAGCCTCCTCAACAATACGTTTCTTTGCTTCGTCAACACGCGGATGTTCGCCGTCCGCGACAGTCATGTCATGATGGGCGAGCTCCTCTGCATCACCTGTGCGTTGATCGTGGCCTTCGATCGAAAGGCCGGGCTTTACCTGAGCTTCGGCGTCTTTCTCGCCTACATGCTGGTTCTCTTCGCCTTCCGCCAGGTCTTCGACCCAAAGCCGGTGCGCGACGTTCTCGTGCCCTTCGCCTTCTATTTCGCCGGTGCACGGATCGCCAGCCCGCGCCTGGCCGATTTCCTCGTCGCCTTCTCGGCAATCCTGGTCGTCGCCTTCGGGCTGTTCGAGTACTTCGCGGTCGACACGTTCCTCGATTATTTCAACGTGCTCGGCTATTATCTGGCGCGTGGCTCGCTGACCTTGACCGACACGCTCGGGCACACCAAGGGGCTATTCATCAGCGGCGTGCGCGCCGAACCTCGAACAATCTTTCCCTCGCTCGGAACCCATCGCGTGTCGTCGATCTTTCTCGAGCCGGTTTCGACGGGCAATTTCGGCGTCATCATCTATGCCTGGGCGCTGTTCAGGAAAGAGATGCGAGTGTGGCGCTGGGTTACCTTTGCCTGTGCGCTGACGATGATCTCGCTCGCCGACGCGCGCTTCGGGCTCTATTCCTGCATCGTGATGACGCTGCTCAGACCCTTCTTCCAGATTATTCCTCGTACCGTCTGGTTCATCCTGCCCTTCCTCATGCTGACGCTGCTGACCATCTATGGTCTCGCCAGCGGCACGCATGGCGGGCCCAACGACATCAGTGGCCGACTGAATGTGACGGCGCATCTCGTCACGCAGCTCGGGCTGCCTGTCGTGCTTGGCGCGGAGGTGACGGACAAGTTTACCGCCGATTCAGGTCTCGCCTATTCGTTGACGCAGTTCGGGATCGGGGGTTTCGTCGGTCTGTGGGGACTTTTCGTCTTTGCCCCTGGCAAGACGGCGCGGGCGTGGAACTTCCATTCCATGGCCATCATCTACTTCCTGCTGCTGATGGTGATTTCCAATTCCGGCTACTCGCTGAAGACCGGCGGGCTCCTGTGGTTCATCGTGGGCGTGGCCAATGGTGTGTGGTCCTGGGACCGGGCCGATCAGAAGCCGGCGCAGGACCTGTCATCAAGTCCCGGACCGAGAAGACTGGCGAGCTGAGGCCGGTCACCGTCCTTCGTGGGTGTGATGTTGTTGATCTCCACTGCCGGCCACCAGTCGCCGGCCACCCAGTAGGTCCAGCCGATCCAGACGTCCTTGGCGGTGTTCATCCGCGTGACCATGTCGGCAATGCCCTTGAGGCATTCCGGTGAGCTGCTGCCGCCGAACTCGCCCAGAAATCCGCGGCGCTTGTTCGCCCGCATCCACGCCGTCACGTCGTCTATGGCCTTCAGCGCATCGGCAGCGCGGTCGCAGGCGGCGTGCGTGCCGGAAAAATCGCTGTCGAGATATTGGTGGAACTCGTAGGCGTAGTTGTCATCCGGATCGGTGATCTTGATCATTTCCGCAGCACTCGCCTCAGCCCACTGCAGCGCCGATGTCCATTGGACGCCGGGCACAAGGATGAGGTTCTTTGCGCCTGTTTCGCGAATGGCGTCGATGGCCGCCTGGGCGCTTGGCCGCCATTGCGTCGCGGGCATGTTGAACGGCTCGTTCATCAGGCCGAAATAGACGCCCTCGCGGTTTGCGAATTCCTTCGCCACCCGACGCCAGAGATCGGCGAAGTCGGCGTCGGAGACAATCCGCGTGCCGATCTGGATTTCGTTATAGGTGGCGAAATTATGCGGATCGATGATGACGCCCAGGCCGGCCTTGCGCATCTGCTCGATGGAGGTTTTCAGGCGTCCAAGCTCATCCGGATCAAGCGGCTGGTTGAGCACCGGCTGCAGACGTTCCCACCGGATAGGCAGGCGCACGGTGTTCAGCTTCTTCGCGGCGAAATAGTCGATGATCTTTTGCGAAGGGTAGGTGTAGTCCATGTTGATCCGCGCGCCGCGTCCGTTGAACTCTGCGCCGGAGAGGTTGATGCCGCGAAAGCAGGTGGCGCCCGCGGGCGTTGCGATGGCCGCGGAGACCAGAAGGGCCAGCAGGCGTCTCATCATCGTCGGTTTCCTCATCGTTTCAAAATGCGATCGTATAGATCGGCATATCGCCGCGCCACAGCCGGCCAGGCATAGTCGGCGGCGGCTGCGATGGCGCTGCTCCGCTCAAGCGGATTTGCGGCCAACGCGTCGAAGCTTGCAGCAACCGCAGCGGCTGCAGCCGGCGGATCGGAAAAATCCGCAAGCCGGATCGGCGCGTGCCGGGCTGCGAGCGCCCGATAAGCCTCGTTCGGTTGAAGCACGGGAATGAGGCCCGCGCTCATCGCCTCGATGGCAACCAGGCCGAAGCCTTCATAATCGGATGCCGACACGAAGAGCGACGCCTGCTCCATCAGCCGTGCGATGTCTTCGTTGGACGCGCCGACGACGAGGTTCACCGCGTGCTCAAGGCGATGCGCGGCAATCGCCTGCCGGAGATCGCCCTCGCTCAGATCGGAAGACACGCCGGCGATGGTCAGTTTCCAGGCCGGGTCGCGATCGACGAGAGCACGCATTGCCTGGATGAGGCGTGGCAACTGCTTGTTTGTCGAGAAGCGCCCGATTGTGATCAGGCCCTTTACCGGCACCCGGCTCGCCCGGTCGGCGAACTTTTCCGTATCCGCGCCGTTCTCGATGAGTCTTGCCCGGCTGTCGGCGATCGGCCGGAACGTTTCGAGGTCGGAGAGGCTGCAGCAGACGAGATCTTGATAGGCAGCCGCCGAGGCGCGGGTCAGCGTGTTGAACCAGACCTTCTTGACGGCGGCGAATTTCTGCGTGTGAAAGAAACCGCCATGGGTCGTCGCAATCATCGGCTTGCGATGAAGGATGCGGCCCCAGGCAAGTGCATCGAAGAAAAAGTCAACGGCGTGAACATGCACGATGTCGGCATCGGAAAGATGCCGGAAGACCTGCGGCGCAAAGGGATAACGGTTGGAGCCCTTCCAGGGAATTCGAACGACGTCGATGCCGCCGATCGTTTCCCGCGCGGGCAACAACGTGTCTGGCTCGACGAAAAGCCGGTCGAGCGTGACGACGCGGGCGCGGTAGCCGAGCGCGGGCAGCTGCCGGCAGAGATTGGCAACCACGTCTTCAAGCCCGCCGCGATTGGGCAGGAATTGCCGGACGACATGGGTGACGAGCGGAAGCGTATTCGACATGCGGGGCAGGGTCTCCGGACTTTGCGCCGGATGATGGCGGCCAAGCGTGTGAATTCCTTTAAGCCTCGGGTGATTGGCCGGACAAACGTACCGGAATGGTGAATATCGGCTTTACCAGCCGCCTCAATCGATTAAAAGCAGTTTGGTAAGGCTACCTTGGGAGGGAGCCGGAGGAGAAACCAGGTGGAATTGCTGCACGATCCGGCCTTTCTGGTCGCTGCCATCTTTGCCGTGGGCGTTGCCGGACTTTCCAAGGGCGGCTTTGCAGGGGCAGGGATCATCGCCACACCGATCCTCGCGCTGGTCATGCCGCCGGTCGAGGCCGCCGCTGTCATGCTGCCGATCCTGCTCGTGCAGGACGCCTACAGTCTCTGGACATATCGCGGCACGATCGACCGGCGGAATATCGTGATCCTGCTGCCGGCTGCGGTGGTCGGGATTGCGGCGGGTTATTTTCTCGCCGCCTACATGTCCGAATTCATCATCAGTGCCATAATCGGCGTCAGTTCGACCATCTTTGCAATCCGCAGCCTTTTCTTCTCCAAGGCTGAGCTTGCGCCTGCCAAGAAGGCCGATGTCCCGGCAGGCATTTTCTGGGGGGCGGTTGCCGGCTTCACCAGCATGATCCTACACGCGGGCGGGCCGCCGTTTCAGATCTATGTGCAGCCGCAGAAGCTGGAGCGCGACCTCTTCATCGGCACCAGCACGCTGTTCTTCGCCGCCGTCAACTGGATCAAGGTCCCGCCCTATCTCATGCTGGGCGAGCTCAACCTCGACATTCTGAAGGTTTCCTTGGTGCTGGCGCCGCTTGCGCTGCTGACAACCTATTTTGGTGTGAAGCTCGTCCGCCGGTTCTCGACGGAGAGTTTCTACAAGATCATCAACGTGCTGCTTCTTCTGGTGGGCCTGAAGATGATGTGGTCGGCGGGCGTCGATATCGTCCGCTTCTACGCCTAGGCCGTTTTCGGTGTGGACAGCCCCACCTTTCGCCCGGATTTGCCTTACAGAAGCGTGAGTGTCAGTTCGTAAGCGGTCGGGCCTGTTTGCAGTGACAGCGGGCCGCCGGCCAGGAGCGCGACCGCGTCGCCGGCGGCGAGCGTCAGGATGCCGGAAATTCCAACCGTTGCGAGAGGTGATGTGGCTGCACCGGCGTTCCAGCGCAGATTGGTGACGGCACCGTTGACGGATACGGCAAGGGAGGCCGCGCCGGTCGCTTGCAGACTGGCGCGCAGGCCAACGGCATAGAGGCCGGCAGCCGGAGCGAGAAGCGGCTTGCCCCGGCCGCCGGAAAGCGTCGCGCCGAGCGCAAATCCGCCTTGAGAGGCATTCAGCGTGTCGAAGCCGACGAGATTGCCGGAGGCGAGCGTGTAGGTTGCCGCCGCAAGCGTCGCCGAAGCGACCGGCCGCCCCGGCAAGCGGACCACGCCGTCCCCGGAAAGCTCGAGACCTATATGCCATGAGCTACCATCGGCGCTTGCCTTGAACTGCAGCGTATCGCTGCCGAGAAGGCCGATTTCGGCGCGGCCGGACCAGTTGGACTGGAAGAGCAGTGAGGCCGTATCGGTGATGGCCTGCTTGTTGACCTTCACGCGGTGGCTGTGGCCGGCGTGGTTGAAGAGGCTCGCTTCGGAAGAGAGGGCGAAACGGTTCGTGGCGTCCGGCGCGGTGGAAACGCCCAGGCGATCGACAACGAGGTTTTCCAGCGGGTCGGTCCAGGCAGCACCGTCGTAGATGCGCGTGCGGGCGTCTTGCGCAAACCATGCCTGCCAGCCTGCGCGTGGGACCAGGAATATCCAGGCTCCGTCGATGAAGAAGGCCAGCCGCCCGTCCTTGCCTGTCCAGGCATCCGTGGCGGCCGCTCCGACCAGATAGAGGGCACCTTCGGCAGGGGCCGCCGGCGGGGCGGTCAGTGTCGCGACGACCACCGCATTCGTGGCCGCATCGAGGATCTGCAGCGCCTCGTTATGTGTGATGTGCTTCATGGCCTGCGACGGCAGGATATAGGGCAGGTTGAGGTTCGGCGTCGTGTCAGTCATGGTGGCCTCGTGAGCGGGTGATGCGGACAAGGCTAGCGCCGGCGCGGGAAAAGGGGACTTTTGCACGCGGAAGCGATGAAAATGCTTGCAGTTCTGGCGTGAACATCCCGGGGGTCTCACTGGGCACGGACCATGAAGACTTGTGACGTCATTCACCGCTTACGTCGTTTAACGTAATGGTCAGCCGCTGCCTGCGCTTGAATGCCCGCGCTGCCCATGCTTTTGATAGACGATGCCAGCGAAGCAGATCACATGACAGCCAGACAGCGCATCATACCCGTACGGCGGGACTATAACCGCTGGGTGGCGAACCAGACGCTGGAAGATTACGCGCTGCGTTTCACGGCCAAGAGCGCGCGGCAATATTCGCCCGCCCGCATTTCGCAGACGGCGATCGGGGCGATTTCGTTTCTGGCGCTGGAGGCGGTCGGCGGGGCGATCACGCTCTCCTATGGCACGACGAATGCCATCTTCGCGACCGTTGCCGCCTGTCTGCTGCTGCTTCTGATCGGAATTCCGATCAGTCGCTACGCCATCCGCCATGGCGTCGATATCGACCTTCTGACGCGCGGCGCGGGCTTCGGCTATATCGGCTCCACGCTGACATCGCTGATCTATGCGAGCTTCACCTTCATGCTTTTCGCCATTGAGGCGTCGATCATGACCGGAGCGCTGGAGCTTGCCTTCGGAATTCCGCCGTGGCTCGGCTACATCGTCTCGGCGCTGGTGGTCATTCCGCTCGTCACGCACGGCGTGCGGCTGATCTCGCGATTCCAGTTGCTGACGCAGCCGGTCTGGATCGTTCTCAACATCCTGCCCTTCCTCTTCATCGCCTTTGCCGACTGGCAGAAGGTGATCCTCTGGCTCGGATTTGCCGGCGTCGGGCATGAGCCGGCCGCCTCGGGGCATGTTGCACCCTTCCATCTGGCCGAATTCGGCGCGGCCTCCGCTGTCATTCTCGGTCTCATGTCGCAGATCGGCGAGCAGGTCGACTTCCTGCGCTTCCTGCCGGCAGGCCACAAGCCGGCGACGCTCTGGCAGCGGTTCATGCGCTTTCTGGCCGGGCCCGGATGGGTTGTCGTCGGCGCGCCGAAGCTGCTGGCGGGCTCTTTCCTTGCGGTTTTGGCCTTGTCTTCGGGGGTGCCGGCCGGTTCGGCAGCCGACCCGGCGCATATGTATGTCACCGCCTTTGGCTACATGGTGCCCAACCATACGGTCGCACTGGGACTGACGGCGGCCTTCGTCGTGGTCTCGCAGCTCAAGATCAATGTCATGAACGCCTATGCCGGGTCGCTCGCCTGGTCGAACTTCTTCTCGCGGTTGACGCATAGCCACCCGGGGCGCGTCGTGTGGCTGTTCTTCAACGTGGCGATCGCGCTTCTCCTGATGGAGCTCGGCATCTATCGCCTGCTTGAGGAGACGCTTGGCGTCTTCTCGATCATAGCCGCCGCATGGCTCTGCACAATTTCGGCGGACCTCTTCATCAACAAGCCTTTGGGGCTTGCACCGCCCGGCATCGAATTCAAGCGGGCGCATCTTTACGATATCAACCCGGTCGGCACAGGCTCGCTGCTGATTACGGCGACCGTTGCGCTTTCTGCCCATTTCGGCGCATTCGGCGATCTGGCGTCGTCGTTGGCAATCTACATCGCGCCCGTCGTCGCCTTCATCGCGGCTCCGGCGATTGCCTGGGCGACGAAGGGCAAATACTATCTCGCCCGCAAGCCGCGGCCGCAGTGGAAGTCGCTTTCCACCATCACCTGCTCGATCTGCGAGCACCCCTTCGAGCCGGAGGATATGGCCTGGTGCCCGGCCTATTCGGCACCCATCTGTTCGCTCTGCTGCTCGCTCGACAGCCGCTGCCACGATCTTTGCAAGCCGAAGGCGCGGCTGCAGTATCAGGTGGCGCAGGCGGCTTCCGTCGTGCTGCCGGACCCGGTCGTCGCGAAGCTTTCGACGCGGCTCGGGCGGTACCTGATGACCGCGACGGCCTCGATCGCGGCGATCGGCGGCATTCTGTGGATGATCGCCGCGCGGTCCAGCCGAGGTGCGCCGGAGACCGCGCATGTGGTGGACGATATCACGCTTGCCGTCTTTTTTGTCTTCTCGATTCTTGCCGGCATCGCCGCCTGGTTCTTCGTGCTGGCGCATGACAGCCGGGTGGTGGCGGAGGAGGAATCCTCGCGGCAGAATTCGTTGCTGCTGCGCGAAATCGCCGCCCACCGCAAGACCGACGCTGCGCTGCAGGACGCCAAGGAGGCGGCGGAAGCGGCAAACCGCGCCAAGAGCCGCTATGTCGTGGGTCTCAGCCACGAATTGCGCACGCCGCTGAACGCCGTTCTCGGCTACGCGCAGATCCTGGAGCGCGATGCGACCATCCCGCAACCGCGCCAGTCGGCGATCAAGGTGATCAAGCGTTCTGCGGAACATCTTTCCGGGTTGATTGACGGGCTGCTCGACATTTCCAAGATCGAGGCCGGGCGGCTGCAGGTCTATCAGGGCGAGGTCAACATGCATGACTTTCTCGACCAGATCGTCGACATGTTCCGCCCGCAGGCACAGGCGAAGGGGCTGGAATTCCTGTTCGAGCGAGTGCCGGCCCTGCCGCGCCATGTGCGGACCGACGAGAAACGGCTCAGGCAGATCCTCGTCAACGTGATTTCCAATGCCATCAAATTCACCGACGAGGGCCGCGTCAGCATCCGCGCGGACTATCGCAGCCAGGTCGCGACATTCACGATTTCGGATACCGGACGCGGGATTTCGGAGGCGAACCTGCCGCATATCTTCGAGCCCTTCCAGCGCGGCGATGCGGACAGCATCCGGCCGATGCCGGGTCTGGGTCTCGGGCTGACGATCACCAGATTGTTGACCCATATGCTGGGTGGCGAAATTGCGGTGACGAGCCAGCCGGAGGAGGGCACGACCTTTTCGATCCGCCTCGGCCTGCCGCCGGTCAACCGCGCCGATATTGCCGAAAGCGCGGAGCGTTCCATCAAGGGTTATGCCGGCGCGCGCCGAACGATCGTCGTGGTCGACGACAATGCCGATCATCGCGATCTGATGCTCGAAATCCTCCAGCCGCTCGGCTTCACCGTGCTGACGGCGGAAGGGGGCGGGGAGTGTCTGGCTCTGGTGTCGGCCTGCACGCCCGATCTTTTCTTCGTCGATATTTCCATGCCGGGCATGAGTGGCTGGGAACTGGTGCGTCGCCTGCGCGAGGGCGGGACACGTGCGCCGATCCTGATGCTGTCGGCCAATATCGGCGACGGGGCGAGCGCCTCTGGCGAGACCGGGCATGATGACTCGATTGCGAAGCCTTTCGACATCAAGCAGCTTCATGTCAAACTGCAGACTCATCTCAAACTCACCTGGCTCTACGACGATGATGTGGACGAGAGCGTTTCGGAGGCCATGGCGGATGCGCCGCCGATCCGTGCGCCGTCGCCCTCGCAATTGCGCGAACTCGTGCAGCTCGGTGAAATCGGCTATATCCGGGGTATCGAGAGCAAGCTTGCCGAGATGGCGGAGGATCCGGCCTATGGCCCCTTTGCCGAAGCGCTAGGCCAATATGTGAAGGCATTCGACATGGCAGGCTATGCGCGGTTTCTCGAAGGCATGAAGACGGAGGCCGTGGATGGCTGAGCCGCGCGACATCGTGTTGATCGTGGACGACAGTCCCGAGGCGCTGGGCTTCCTCACCGATGCCCTGGAGCAATCGGGCTTTTCCGTGCTGATCGCGACCACAGGGCAGGCGAGCATCAACATTGCCGAGAAGATCACGCCGGATATCATCCTCATGGATGCCGTCATGCCGGGCCTCGACGGTTTTGAGACTTGCCGGCGGCTGAAGGCCAATGGGGCGATCGCGCCCGTGCCGGTGATTTTCATGACCGGTTTGACGGAGACCGAGCATGTCGTTCACGCGCTGGAATCCGGCGGCGTCGACTATCTGACGAAGCCTATCAATATCGACGAGTTGCGCGCCCGCATCAGGGTGCATCTCGCCAATGCCCGCTCTGCGCAGCACGCGCGGGTCGCGCTCGACGCAGCGGGGCGGCATCTGATGGCGGTCACTGCCGATGGAGAGCTCAAATGGGCGACGCCGCAGGCCTCGCGGCTGCTCAACATGGCCGCGGGCAATGAGGCAGGGCAGGCGACGATTGCTCTGGAGATTGCTCGCTGGCTCGGCGGGCGTGGCAGCGCGGGCTTTTCGACCGAAGCGCCGCTCGCCATCGGCCTCGGCGACAGGGCGAGCC
This sequence comes from Ensifer sp., assembly GCA_035565055.1. Lineage (GTDB taxonomy): Bacteria > Pseudomonadota > Alphaproteobacteria > Rhizobiales > Rhizobiaceae > Ensifer_A. The sequence goes on along the minus strand of DATMTA010000126.1, from coordinate 2,730 downwards.
TGCATCTCAACTATCTCGGCGAAGTCGGCGCCAACGAAATCCTGTTCCGCATCACTTCGGCGAACAAAGAGGCGGATGACGAAATCCTCAAACGTCAGTTCGGGCTCACGGCGCGCGAGGCGGAGGTGCTGGTGTGGATTTCCAAGGGCAAGGCCAATCGCGATATCGGTGAGATCCTGGGGCTCTCCTCGCGCACAGTGAACAAGCATCTGGAGCAGATCTATGTGAAGCTGGGCGTGGAGAACCGGGCATCGGCTGCCGTGAAGGCTGCGGCGGTGCTGCATGAGGGGTGAGGGCGTCGTCCTGACTCTATTGCGTATTTCACATAAAATACGTATTTTAGGTGAAATACGTATTTGAGGTTAGCGATGAAGAAATTCACCTTCTCCGACATGAACCGGGCTTCGGGCGAAATTCTGGAAGCGGCATTGATCGAGCCGGTGGCGCTGACCAAGCGTGGCAAAGAGAAACTCGTGATTCTGAGCGCCGTAACCTATGAACGGTTGAGAGGGCAGGGCCATACGAAAGCCTACGGTCTCGATGATGCGCCTGATGCCGTGCATGATGAGCTGATGGCCGGGCTGGATGCCATCATTGATGAAAACAGTCCCGACGTTTGAACGGGGACAGGTCGTTCGTTTCTTCTATCTCTGGAAGAGGGAGGCCGATGCCGGTGAGGAGACAGGTCGCAAAGCACGCCCTGCCTGTATCGTCGTGAGAACACCAGACAATCCGGGTGCCGTCTTTCTATTTCCCATCACATCGCAGCAACCCAATGCAGACCGGCTGCACTTGGCGTTCGGCGAAATGGAATGCCGCAGGACTGGCCTCGCCTATCCCTGCTGGATCATCCTGGACGAGTACAACCGGGTGGAACTGGCCAAGGCCTTCGATTTCGAGTCGATCCAGCCCATAGGAAGTGTCAGCCCTGCCTTCCTGGCTCGCATTGCCGCGACCGTGAAAGAAGCGGCGCGGATGCGCCGCCTTTCCGGCGTTGCTCGTTCATAGCGGATTCACAACCCCTTCGCCTGCTCCCGCAAGATGAACTTCTGGATCTTCCCCGTCGATGTCTTCGGGAGAGAGCCGAACACGATGGTCTTGGGGGCCTTGAAGTGGGCCATGTTGGCGCGGCAGAAGGCGATAAGGTCGGCTTCGGTGACAGTGGCGCCGTCCTTCAGGCCGACGAAGGCGCAGGGGGTTTCGCCCCACTTTTCATCCGGCTTTGCGACGACGGCGGCTTCCATGACGGCGGGGTGGCGGTAAAGCACGCCTTCGACTTCGATGGAGGAGATGTTCTCGCCGCCGGATATGATGATGTCCTTGGAGCGGTCCTTGATCTGGATATAGCCGTCCGGGTGCATGACGGCGAGGTCGCCTGAATGGAACCAACCGCCGCTGAAGGCCTTGTCCGAGGAGGAGGGGTTCTTCAAGTAGCCGCGCATGACATTGTTGCCGCGGAAGAAGATCTCGCCCATCGTCTCACCGTCGGAGGGCACGGGTTCCAGCGTTTCGGGGTCGGCGACCATGAGGCCGTCGAGCACGGTGTAGCGCACGCCCTGGCGGGCCTTGAGCCTTGCCTTCTCGGAAATGTCGAGATCGTTCCATTCATCATGCCAGGCGCAGACGACGGCGGGACCGTAGGTTTCGGTAAGGCCGTAGGCATGGGTGACGTCGAAGCCCAGCTTTTCCATCGCCTCGATGACGGCGGCCGGCGGGGCAGCTCCTGCGGTCATGATCGAGACCTTGTGGTCGATGCCGGCCTTCAGCGCGTCGGTCGCGTGGGCCAGCAGGTTCAAGACGATCGGCGCGCCGCAGAAATGGGTGACCTTCTCGCGCTTGATCAGGTCGTAGATCGGCTCGACGCGGACGGCGCGCAGGCAAACGGACGTCCCCGCCGCGGCGGCAATTGTCCAGGGGAAGCACCAGCCGTTGCAATGGAACATCGGCAGGGTCCACAGATAGACCGGATGCTTGCCCATGCCCCAGTCGAGGATATTGCCGAGCGCGTTGATATAAGCGCCGCGATGGTGATAGACGACACCCTTCGGGTCGCCCGTGGTGCCGGAGGTGTAGTTCAGGCTGATCGCGTTCCATTCGTCCGCCGGCCAGATCCACACGTCGTTCTCGTCGCCTTCCGATAGCAGCTGGTCATAGGTGGTGCTGCCGATCATGTGGCTCTCGGGCCAGGTCGCGTCCTCGATATTGATGACGGGAATGTCACGGCCGGCGATGTGGATCGCCTGCTCGGCGACGCCGGCGAATTCCGGATCGACCATCACCATCTTTGCTTCGGCATGGTTGAGGATGAAGGCGATGGCCGCTGCGTCGAGGCGGGTGTTGATCGTGTTGAGCACACCGCCGGTCATTGGCACGGCGAAATGCGCCTCGAACATCTCCGGGATATTCCCGGCGATCACGGAAACGGTATCGCCAGCGCCGATGCCCCGCCGCTTCAGCGCGCTAGCGACCTTGCGCACACGGGTCCAGGTTTCGGCCCAGCTCCGGCGGATGTCGCCGTAAACGACGGCGGTCTTTGTCGGGTAGATTGCGGCAGTGCGCTGGATGAAGCCCAGCGGCGTCATCGCGCTGTAATTGGCGTCGTTCTTGTCGAGGTCGTGCTCGTAGATGCTGTGTGCAGCGTGAATGTTCATCTGATCCTCCCAAAGTCGTCCCTGCCGCATCTTCTACCGTCTGCGGGCACAGGCGCAACTTCGACTTTGGGATGGAAAT
>DATMTA010000125.1:0-20621 GCA_035565055.1 Ensifer sp. | reverse complement strand
TGCTGAAATTCCTTTCTCCCCCACCAAGGGGGAGATGGGAGCAAGCGGTCGCGTCATCCTCCAATCTCCCCCCTCGTGGGGAAGAAAGCGATTTCGATGGCTTAGCCGAAGGCTAAACATCAGAAATCGCAAGTGAGGGGGAGTTAGTCTTCCGCCGCGCCGCAATTCACCCCTCCAAGCTCGGCAAACCCATCGGCTAAGCCTCTTGGGGTGAGCTAACCTCTCCCTCAAGGGGAGAGGTTGCGTGCTGCCGTAACCCCAATTCCGCCCACCCCCCTTTCGCAAACGCAAAAAAAACTGTATGAGCGCCCCAAAAGTAACTGGCGCCGTCCTCCCGCATATTTTGCTGCGCCTCAGCCTCAGAGATTTAGACCGATGGAAATTCGCAATATCGCGATTATCGCGCACGTTGACCATGGCAAGACCACGCTTGTCGACGAGCTTCTGAAACAGTCGGGTTCGTTCCGCGAAAACCAGCGCGTTGCAGAGCGCGTGATGGATAGCAACGACCTCGAAAAGGAACGCGGCATTACCATTCTTGCCAAGGCGACTTCGGTTGAGTGGAAGGGTGTTCGGATCAACATCGTTGACACGCCCGGCCACGCCGACTTCGGCGGCGAAGTGGAACGCATTCTCTCGATGGTGGATGGCGCGATCGTTCTTGTCGACGCCTCCGAAGGCCCGATGCCGCAGACCAAGTTCGTGGTCGGCAAGGCGCTGAAGGTTGGTCTGAAGCCGATCGTCGCGATCAACAAGATCGACCGTCCGGATGGCCGTCATGAGGAAGTGATCAACGAGGTCTTCGACCTCTTTGCAAACCTCGACGCCACCGACGAACAGCTCGACTTCCCGATCATGTACGGTTCGGGCCGTGACGGCTGGATGAACGTCAATCCGGAAGGCCCGAAGGATCAGGGTCTCGCCCCGCTGCTCGACCTCGTGCTGAAGCACGTTCCGAAGCCGAGCGTTGGCGACGAAGACGGCGCCTTCCGCATGATCGGCACGATCCTCGAAGCCAACCCCTTCCTCGGCCGCATCATCACCGGCCGCATCCATTCCGGCTCGATCAAGCCGAACCAGGCCGTCAAGGTTCTGGGCCAGGACGGCAAGCTGATCGAAAACGGGCGTATTTCCAAGATCCTCGCCTTCCGCGGCATCGAGCGCACGGCGATCGAAGAAGCCCATGCCGGCGACATCGTGGCGATTGCAGGTCTCTCCAAGGGTACGGTTGCCGACACGTTCTGCGATCCGTCCGTTTCCGAGCCGCTGTCTGCCCAGCCGATCGATCCGCCGACCGTCACGATGTCCTTCCTCGTCAACGATAGCCCGCTTGCTGGCACCGAAGGCGACAAGGTCACGAGCCGCGTCATCCGCGACCGTCTGCTCAAGGAAGCCGAAGGCAACGTTGCGCTGAAGATCGAGGAAGCTGAAGGCAAGGATTCGTTCTTCGTCTCCGGCCGCGGCGAATTGCAGCTTGCCGTTCTCATCGAAACCATGCGCCGCGAAGGCTTCGAGCTTGCCGTGTCGCGTCCGCGCGTCGTCATGCACAAGGACGAGGCGACCGGCGAAACGATGGAGCCGATCGAAGAAGTCGTCATCGACGTGGATGAAGAGCATTCTGGCGTCGTCGTACAGAAGATGTCCGAGCGCAAGGCCGAAATGGTCGAGCTGCGCCCGTCGGGCGGCAACCGCGTCCGTCTCGTGTTCTTCGCGCCGACCCGCGGCCTCATCGGCTACCAGTCGGAACTGCTGACCGATACGCGCGGCACGGCGATCATGAACCGCCTGTTCCACGACTATCAGCCCTACAAGGGTCCGATTGCCGGCCGCGTCAACGGCGTGCTGCTGTCGAACGGTTCGGGCGAGGCTGTCGCTTACGCCATGTTCAACCTGGAAGATCGCGGCCCGATGATCATCGAGCCGGGTGAAAAGGTCTATGCCGGCATGATCATCGGTATCCATAGCCGCGACAACGACCTCGAGGTCAACGTGCTGAAGGGCAAGCAGCTCACCAACATCCGCGCCGCCGGCAAGGACGAAGCCGTGAAGCTGACGCCGCCGATCCGCATGACGCTCGACCGCGCGCTCTCCTGGATCCAGGACGACGAGCTGATGGAAGTCACGCCGAAGTCGATCCGTCTGCGCAAGCTGTATCTGGACTCGAACGACCGCAAGCGTTTCGAAAAGAGCCGCGCTGTCGGCGCTGCCTGATTTCTGAAAGCTCAGGCTTACGAAAAAGGCCCGCCTCGAATGAGGCGGGCCTTTTTCTTCGATGCGTTGATTAGCCGGCTCAGAATTTCGCCGTCATCGGATCGGGGCCGACGCGGTTGTCACCGTCGAGTGCGTCCAGAACGGCCTTGGCGTCGGCATCCAGCGTGAAGTCGAAGACCTTGAAGTTCTCTTCAATCCGCGAAGGCGTCACCGATTTGGGGATGACGATGAGGCCGTTGTCGAGATGCCAGCGGATGATGACCTGTGCCGGCGACTTGCCGAGGCGCTGGGCGACCTTGGCAATCTCGGGGTTTGCCAGGAGCTTGCCCTGGCCGAGCGGGCTCCAGGACTGCGTCTTCATGCCCAGTCGCTCATGCACGGCGCGCAGCGCCTTCTGCTGGAAATCCGGATGCAGTTCGATCTGGTTGAGCACCGGTGTTTCGCCAGTCTCACCGATGATGCGTTCCAGATGCTCCTCGGCGAAGTTGGAGACGCCGATGGAGCGGGCGCGGCCCTGTTTTTTCAGTTCGACCAGCGCCTTCCATGCTTCCACATAGGTGCCGCGATGGGGCGAGGGCCAGTGGATGAGGAAGAGGTCGACATAATCGGTGCCGAGCCGCTTCAGGCTTTCGTCGAAGGCTTTCAGCGCGGCGTCATGGCTCTGGCGGTCGTTCCAGAGTTTCGTCGTCAGGAAGATGTCGCCGCGGGCGACGCCCGACTGGCGGATGCCTTCGCCGACGCCTTCCTCGTTTTCATAGAGGGCGGCGGTGTCGACATGGCGATAGCCGACTTCCAGCGCCTTGCGCACGGCGGGTGCTGCTTCCTCATTGGGCGTCTGCCATACGCCGAGGCCAATCTGCGGAATGGTCTTTCCGTCGTTGAACGTGATGGTCGGTTGATCCATGGGGTTGTTCCTCTTGAGGTGGACGATCTCGGTGACGAAAATGCACAAAGTTCCGATTTGTTACCGCATCTTCACTTGAAAGGGTCGCCTTCGTGGGATTTGTTACATCCGCAAAAAAGCGAAAAAGGAGAGTGCTTTGAAAACGGAATGGCTGGACATTACCGCTTCCGACGGGAAGACCATTAAGATGTATATCGCGATCCCCGATGGCAAGGTGAAGGGCGCGATTGTTGTCCTGCAGGAGATTTTCGGGGTCAACGCGCATATCCGCTCCGTCTGCGAGCGCTATGCGGCGGAGGGCTATGTGGCGGCGGCGCCTGCAATTTTCGATCGCCTTTCGCCGGGCTACGAGCGCGGCTATGCGCCGGAGGACGTGCAGGCCGGGATCGCCATGATGCAGAATTTCGACCGCGAGGCGGTCATGCTCGACATCGGCGCGGCGGTCGAGGCGGTGAAGCAATATGGCAAGGTCGGAGTCGTGGGCTACTGCCTCGGCGGGTCGCTCGCCTATCGTGCGGCGATCACCCGCGACGATCTGGCGGCTGCGTCCTGCTATTATGGCGGCATGGTCTCCGACATGGCCGACATGGCGCCCAAGTGCCCGACCATAGTGCATTTCGGCGAGACGGACCAGTCGATCCCCATGGAGAAGGTCGAGATCGTGAAGCAGAAGCGCCCGGAATTGCCGGTCTATGTGTACCCGGCCGGTCATGGCTTCAGTTGCGATGCGCGTTCGGCCTATGAGCCGGCTTCCGCCAAGCTCGCCTGGGAACGGACGCTGAAGCTGTTTGCGGAGAATGTTGGGTGAGTCAATGAGGGGCGAGTGTCGTCCACGTCGCCCCCTCTCTTGCGATTTCTGATGTTTAGCCTTCGGCTAAGCCATCGAAATCGCCTTCTCCCCCACAAGGGGGGAGATTGGGAGCATGCCGTTCCCGCGAATTCCAGTCTCCCCCTTGGTGGGGGAGAAAGCAAAATCAACTCTTAGCCGAAGGCTAAGTGTTAGATTTTGCAAGAGAGGGGGCTCTTCCCTCACGAATATCACCCCGCCAGACGGCTTTCCGCCAGCTTCACCCAATACGAGATCCCGTGCGGGATGATCTCGTCGTTGAAGTCGTATTCCGGGTGGTGAAGGCTGGCGCTTTCGCCGTTGCCGATGGCGATGAAGGCGCCGGGGCGGGCTTCGAGCATATAGGAGAAGTCCTCGCCACCCATGGTCGGGTTCATGTTCTTCTCGACATGCGCCTCGCCGGCGATTTCTATTGCTGCGGCGATGGCGTGTTCGGTTTCGAGATCGTGGTTGTAGGTGACCGGATAGTTGCGGTCATACCAGATTTCGGCGCTCCCGCCGGCGGCAGCGGCAATGCCCTGCGCGATTTCCTTGAGCCGCCTTTCGGCGAGGTCGCGCATTTCCTTTTTCAGCGTTCGCACCGTGCCGCCGAGCTTCGCTTCGTTCGGGATGACGTTATGGGCGTTGCCGGCATTGAACTTGGTGACCGACACGACGACCGATTCCAGCGGATCGGCGTTGCGCGATGCGATCGTCTGCAGCGCCATGACGATCTGCGAGCCGATGACCACCGGATCGACGCCGCGGTTCGGCATGGCGGCGTGGCCACCGAGACCCTTGACAGTGATCATGAATTCGTCCGTCGAGGCCATGATCGCGCCTTTGCGAATGGCGAAAGTTCCCGCTGGAATGCCGGGGAAATTGTGCATTCCGTAGACCTCGGCGATGCCGAAGCGCTCCATCATGCCGTCCTTGACCATCTCGTTGCCGCCGCCGCCGCCTTCTTCCGCCGGCTGGAAGATGACAGCCACGGAACCGACGAAGTTGCGTGTCTCGGCGAGATATTTTGCCGCGCCGAGCAGCATGGCCGTGTGGCCGTCATGGCCGCAGGCGTGCATCTTGCCAGGCGTCCTGGAGGCCCAGGGCTTGCCCGTTTGTTCGCTGATCGGCAGTGCGTCCATGTCGGCGCGAAGACCGATCGTGCGGCCCGGGGCCTTGCCCCTGATGATCCCGACGACGCCGGTACGGCCGAGGCCGGTCACGACCTCGTCTACGCCGAGTTCCCTCAACTTGTCGGCGACAAAGGCGGCCGTTGCGTGAACGTCGAAGAGAAGCTCGGGGTTCTCGTGCAGCTTCCGCCGCCAGCCGGCAACTTCATCCTGAAGTTCTGCGGCGCGGTTCAAAATCGGCATGGTCGAAATCCTGTCTTCTTTGCTGGTTATGCGGCGGGGCAATGTGATCGGCGCCGATCTTGGACCGGTGCACCAAATCAATCAATGGCCTTTCCTCGTCCCGCCCATATAGGGTAATAGACCCAGGGTTTCGAGCGATGAGCGTTCATTTCAAGGAGTTTCTCACATGGCAATGGTCCGGGCGGCGATCGGTAACCTGCGGAAGATCATGGGCGGGGCTGTGGCGCTGGCCGTGGCGGCTACAATGGCCCTGCCTGCAGATGCGCTGGCCAATCCCAAGATCGTCGTCGATGTCGCCACGGGCCGCGTGATCTACCATGAGGAGGCTTTCCAGCGCTGGTATCCTGCGTCGCTGACCAAGCTGATGACGACCTATGTGACCTTCAAGGCGCTGAAGAGCGGCCGCATCACGCTGGATACGCCCGTCGTCATGTCCAAACAGGCGGCGGCACAGAAGCCGAGCAAGATGTATTTCAAGCCGGGCGCGCGCATGACCATGAACACGGCGCTGACGATCATGCTCGTCAAGTCCGCCAATGATATTGCCATGGCGGTCGGCGAGGCGGTGGGCGGTTCGGACGACAACTTCGTCTCGATGATGAATGCGGAAGCCGCGCGGCTTGGCATGTTCTCCACCCACTTCGTCAATGCCAACGGTATGCCGGAGCCGGGGCAATACACGACAGCGCGCGATCTTGCCGTTCTGACGGTGGCGCTGCGCCGGGAATTTCCGGAATATGCGGGCTATTTCTCGCTGGAAGGCTTCATCAACGGCACGAAGAAATACACCAATTACAATCTGCTGATCGGTCGTTTTGACGGTGCGGATGGCATGAAGACCGGTTTCATCTGCTCTTCCGGCTTCAACCAGATCGGCTCCGCCACGCGCGGCGGGCGCACGGTTGTGGCGGTGGTCCTCGGGGCCGACAGTCTCGGCGGCCGCGCTGACCAGGCGGCAGACCTGCTGCAGATGGCACTGACGAAACCATCAGCGGGGAGCGATACGCTGACCAGTCTTGCGCCCTATGGTGCGACGCGCGATCAGGTGGCGGACGTGCGCGACCAGATCTGCAATCCGAAGGCGGCCCAGGTCCGCTCGGAGGGCCGCGACGAGGAGGGCAAGATGATCCTCAAGTCGCCCTACCTGCACGAGATGGATCACGATCCGCATTTCGTCGTCGCCGATCTCCTGCCGCCGGAGCCGGGCGCTGCCCAGGCTGACGGTATCGAGCAGGGCGATGGCGGGCCGAAGCTCAAGCGCATCCCGATCCCGAAGCCGCGCCCGTCGCAACAATAAGGGGCTCCGTTGAAAAGCATCCCCGTTTCGATCATCACCGGCTTTCTCGGCGCCGGCAAATCGACTCTGCTGAACCGGCTGCTGAAGGATAGGCAACTCTCCGACTGCGCCGTCATCATCAACGAGTTCGGCGATGTCGGCATCGATCACATGCTGGTCGAGACCTCCGGTGACCAGATGGTGGAGCTTTCCGACGGGTGCCTCTGCTGCACCGTGCGCGGCGAATTGGTCGATACGCTCGCCTCCTTCATTGATTTGATGCAGACGGGCAAGATGAAGCCGATCTCGCGCGTCGTCATCGAGACGACCGGTTTGGCCGATCCGGTGCCGGTGCTGCAATCGGTCATCGGCAATCCGGTGCTGGCGCAGAATTTCCATCTCGATGGCGTGGTGACGGTGATCGACGCCCTGAACGGCCTTCGCTCGCTCGACAATCACGAGGAAGCGCGCCGGCAGGCGGCGGTGGCCGACCGGCTGGTGATGTCCAAGACGACCATGGCCGAGCCGTCAGACGTCAACGCGCTTGTGGGGCGGCTGATGGCGATCAATCCGAATGCGCGCATTGTCGACGCCGATGGCGCGGAGGCGGGCACAGCGGCTTTGCTGCAGGCCGGTTATTTCGACGTGACGGCCAAGAGCCCGGATGTGGCGCGCTGGCTGGCGGACGAGAACAAGGCGCGGAATCATCATCACGATGACCATGGGCATCATGACCATGGCCACGATGACCACCATCATGGACACGAACATGGTCACGACCACGATCATGCGCATCACGCCCACGGCCACCATCACCACCATGACGACGTGAACCGTCACGATGCGAGCATCCGCTCCTTCTCCATCGTGCATGACCAGCCGATCGACCGGACGGCGGTTGCGATGTTCGTGGACCTCATGCGCTCGGCGCATGGGGATAAGCTGTTGCGCATGAAGGCCATCGTCATGCTCTCCGACGACCCGTCCCGCCCGCTGGTGCTGCATGCCGCCCAATCGACGCTCCACCCGCCGGCGCGGCTGGACGCCTGGCCAGGCGAGGATCGCCGCACGCGGCTGGTGCTGATCACCAAGGACCTCGAAGAGGATTTCGTGCGTGATCTCTTCGATGCGTTTATCGGCAAGCCGCGCGTGGGTGGTGCGGACCGTGCGGCGCTGATGGACAATCCGCTGGCGGTGCCGGGGATGAAATTTTGATGGCATTGAGGTTGTGGCGAGACCCCCTCTCTTGGAATTTCTAGCACTTAGCTGAAGCTAAGATGCTGAAATTCCGTTCTCCCCCACCAAGGGGGAGATTGGAGCGCGCGGGGCCGGCGTTCTCCCCATCTCCCCCCTGGTGGGGGAGAAAGCAAAATCATGAGCTTAGCCGAAGGCTAAGTCGTAGATTTTGCAAGAGAGGGGGTTGTCGGGCCGGGTGGCCGCGTGCCTCTTGCTCCGTCATGCCGGACCCGATCCGGCATCCAGCCGCCCGCGTCTGCGGGCGGGGAGACTCCTCTTAACGGAAATTTGGAGACTCACTTCATTTCGGTATGTTGTCCAAAGACCAAAAGTCGAGTGGCGACAGTGTATCGTATCCACGCGGGCTTTTGCTCGGGTAACGGAGCGAGATAATTCGCCCTGCCTTATCGGTGTAACGGGGCCACCACCCCAACACCTTCCCCACCTCACCCTTCGTCACCGGCTCCTTGGTCAGCGACAGGGTGATCCCGTTCAGCCGATAGCTGGGGCCGAAGGTGGTTTCGAGATTGGCAGGGTCGACGCGTTTGACGCTGGCCGGGTCGTTGATGTCGTCGAAGGTGACGAGGAGGGGGTATTGCCTGCTTGAAAGCTCGCGGGTCGCGCCGGTCATGGTCTTGAACCTCTCGATGGTGGCCTGCGGAGCCTCACCGGGGAAAAACACGTTCCATGGGTCACGATTGTCGCTGAGCAGTGCAAAGAGATAGCGGCCCGGCGCAACCTCCAGAACGACGGCTTCGCCCTTTCGGGTGATTGTCGCATTATCGAAGCCAGCAGCAGGGCCTTTGAGCAATGGCGGCGTGTAGGAGATTTCCTCGACGCTGGATGACGTCTTTTCGCCGCTTGGCGTTTGCACAGACAGCGACACCTTTTGCCTGACGACATATTTGTCAAAGCACCCCGTCAGCACGAGCAATGGCAGGACGATGATGATCAGGCTTCTCAAGAAAGCGCGCATGGGGTCGATGGCTCTCCGGTTCGGCTCCGAGGATGCCGTTGCTTGCAGGATCGGTGCGACCATAGCGGCCCCACCGCCGAAATCGCAAGTTGCAGAGGGCGGGATTGCGCCTTTTCGGGCGGTGGAGCGGCCGGAAAGCGGAAATGTCATTAAGGGTTGGTGAGGATGGAGTGTTGGGGTTGCCGCAAGCTCCCGCTTCTCCCCTTGGGGGGAAGATGCCCGAAGGGTAGATGAGGGGTTTTTCTTGCGCGGCGTGCCGTTTAGCCCCCTCATCGCCTCGCATGCGCTCGGCACTTCTCCCCGAGGGGAGAAGAGGGCGCAAGCGGGGCCGGCATGCTCCAATCTCCATCCTTGCGGGGGGATGTCAGCGAAGCTGACAGAGGAGGGTATTGCGGGGGATGATTCCGGATGAGAGGTCGTGCTGCGTGGCACCCCCCTCTGCCCTGCCGGGCATCTTCCCCTCAAGGGGGGAGATTGGCAAGAGGCGCTGCCTCAGCCCCGCCGCACCCGAAATCGGTGCCCCGCCTCCGTGCGTTCCGACGACACGAGCACATGCCCATCCTCGTTGCACATGTGCGGGATGTCGAGGCCGGCAAGCGGGTCGGTGGTTTCGAGTTCGATGAGCGAGCCGGGCAAAAGCGGTTTCAGGGCCTTGCGGGCGCGCAGGACCGGCAGGGGGCATTTGAGGCCCTTGAGATCGAGAATCAGGTCTGGACTGTCACTCGGCTGACCGGACATGCCGGTCAGTTCCAGAGCTTCCAGAAGGGCCGGTTTTCAGGCACGTTGGAGGCGACGCTGGCCGTGGTCGGCTGGGCGACCGGCACCAGCGGGTTCGCCTGCGGGACGGGCGCGCGCTTCGTCTTTTCGACGGCCTTGATGGCGGCCTGGGCAAGTGCCTTGTCGGCCTCGGTCTGGGCGCGCTGCTGTTCCAGTGCCTTGAATTCCTCGAGCTTGACCAGCTTGCCGGCCTGCAGGCCGTTGCCGGTGGGGGCGAAGGCGAGGTCGGTGCTCTTCTTCTTCAGGTCGGCGACGGCGGCCTTGCGCTGCGCTTCCGTCGGCTCATTCCAGATATAGCCGGCATATTTCTTTTCTGCCGCAGCATAATCCGTGTTGTACTTCGCCTGATAGGCCGCATAGGCCTGCGCCATTTCCGGCGGCGTCGAGGTGGCCGGGCAGGCGCCCGACGGATTGAAGCTCTGGCCCGGAGCTGCCACCTGGTTGAAGACATAGGTATGGTTGCAGACGTTGACGACCGGCGGACGGTGGCTGATCTCGAACTGGTCGTAGCCGACCTTCAGCATCTTCCAGAAGTCGATGTTCGGGCTGTCCTTGTGGCGCGCCATGTTCTCGGCCGTCATGCGGAAGGGCAGGGCCTGGATCTGGAAGGCCTGCTGGCCGCCGGCAAAGGCGTCGTTGGCGAGCGCGAAGATTTCTTGCACCTGCGCATCCGTCATCGAATAGCAGCCCGAGGACGAGCAGGCGCCGTGCACCATCAGGTTCGTGCCGCCACGGTTGAGCGAGCGGTCATAGGCGTTCGGATAACCGATGTTGAAGGCGAGATAGTAGCGCGAATTGGGGTTCATCTGCGCCTTGGTGATGTCGTAGAAGCCTTCCGGCGCCTGGCGGTCGCCTTCCTTCTTCTTCGGGCCGAGCATACCTGACCAGGCGCAGATCTGATAGCTCTTCAGGAGCGCGTAGCGGTTGGAGGTGTTGGCCTTCCAGACCTCCATCACGCCTTCCTCCTTGAAGATGCGGATCATGATCGGCGAATTGCGATCCATGTTCAGCGCCTTCATGCGCGAGAGCGTCGCGTTGGTCAGGCGGAGCTCCGGCTTGCCCTGGAGGCGCGAAACGTCCAGCACGTCTTCCTGCTGGCAGGCTGAAAGCATGGTCGCCGCGAAGGCCATGACGAGAAAGGCTTTGAACCGCATTTTCACCGCTCGATAAACTGACGCCTGACAACCGACCGGGAAGCCGGCAGCCTGTTATAGTTCACAAATCGTTAAGCGGACCTTATCAGGACGCACCGCTGGAGGATGGATTCGCACTTATCCACTGCAAACAGCCCAAATGTGTTGAAGTTTGGGCAAATGTGGAAAGACTGTGACCAGCTGAAACATGAATGTTCGCTGGCTGACAATCCCCATCGGGCATTGTGGGCGCTCAGAGCGCTGATGCGCGCTCCGCTTCAGAGGTTGCGGCCGATGGCCAGGAACTTCTCGCGGCGCTGCTTGCGCAGGTCCTTGACACCCTTGAGATCCGCCAGCGCACGGGCGATCACATCGCCCGTTGCGGCAATCACGGCTTCCGGATCGCGATGCGCGCCGCCGACCGGTTCCGGGATGATGCCGTCGATGACGCCGAGGCCCTTCAGGTCTTCGGCGGTGATCTTCATGCTGGTCGCGGCTTCCTTGGCGCGGGCGGAATCGCGCCACAGGATCGAGGCGGCACCTTCCGGCGAGATCACGCTGTAGATCGCATGTTCGAGCATGTAGACGCGGTTGCCGGTGGCGATTGCAATCGCGCCGCCCGAGCCGCCTTCGCCCAGCACGATGCAGATGACCGGCACCTTGACGTTCAGGCACATTTCCGTCGAACGGGCGATGGCTTCCGCCTGGCCGCGCTCTTCGGCGTCAACGCCCGGATAGGCGCCGGCGGTGTCGATCAGCGAAACGATCGGCAGGCCGAAACGGTCGGCGAGTTCCATGACGCGGATCGCCTTGCGATAGCCTTCCGGACGCGGGCTGCCGAAATTGTGCTTGATGCGGGTCTTGGTGTCGTTGCCCTTTTCCTGGCCGATCAGGGCGACGGGCTGGCCGCGGAAGCGGGCAAGACCGGCCTGGATGGCGGCGTCTTCGGCAAAGGCGCGGTCGCCGGCGAGCGGCGTGAAGTCTTCGAACAGGGCTTCCATGTAATCGACGAAATGGGGGCGCTGCGGATGGCGCGCGACCTGCGTCTTCTGCCAGGCGGAGAGCTTGGCGTAGATTTCGACCATGGCTTCCTGGGCGCGGGCTTCCAGCTTCTGGATTTCATCGGACGTGTCGACGCTGTCGTCCTGTTCGGCGAGCTTTTTCAGCTCGATGATCTTGCCCTCCAGGTCGGAGATCGGCTTCTCGAAGTCGAGGTAATTGTGCATCTGATCCGTTCCGGTCGCTACGTGGCGCGCGCGTGAGCCGCGCTTCAAGCGCTGGCAGCTTCAGTTTACGCGGACCCTAATCGTCGGTTTTTGGCTTTTTTGCAAGGGGGTGATGCTCATGGACCAATTTCTGCAGCTGTTCGTCGAGCACATGCGTGTAGATCTGTGTGGTCGAAATGTCGGAATGGCCGAGAAGTTCCTGCACGGCGCGCAGGTCTGCACCGTTTTGAAGAAGGTGGCTGGCAAAGGCGTGGCGCAGCACATGCGGAGAGACGGCGGAGGCCGGAACGCCGGCACGGGCGGCAAGCGCCTTGAGGTCGCGGGCGAAAACCTGGCGCGGTAGATAGCCCTCCTTGCTGCGGGCAGGGAAGAGCCAGGGGCTTTCAGGCCCGTCCTTCGCCGCGGCTTCGGCCCTGAGCGCCGCCCCATAGGCATCGAGCGCGGCAATTGCTGGCCGTGAGAGCGGCACCATGCGCTCCTTATTGCCCTTGCCCTTGATCAGCAGGAAACGGCCTTCGCCGTTGAGCACGCGGGCAGGCAGCGAGACGAGTTCGCTGACGCGCATTCCGGTCGCATAGAGAAGCTCGAGAAGGGCGGCCATACGGAGGCGGTCCGTCTGTCCCGGTCCGGGGCGCTGCGCCTCCTCCGCGGCCAGCGTCAGCATCTTGCCGACCGTATCTTCGTTCAGGATTTTCGGGAGCGGCCGGTTTTTCTTCGGCGCATCGATAATGCCGGACGGATCGTCGCCGCGCAGGTTTTCGGCGTAAAGGAATTTGTAGAATTGCCTGAGCGACGATAGCCGGCGCGCCTGCGAGGAGTTCTCGAAGCCCTGCGCGGCGAGATCGGACAGATAGGCGGAGAGATCGGCGGAGGCGGCTTCCGTGAGCGCTACGCCCCGCCGCTTCATGAAGGCGCGGGCGTCGTCGAGGTCGCGTCTGTAGGAGGCGAGCGTGTTCTGTGCCGCGCCGCGCTCGGCGCTCATCATCTCCAGGAAAGCTTCGACATGTGCGCCGGAGAGATCGGCCATCTCACTGGCTCGCCGGTTGAACGTTGACTCGCTCAGGGGGGATTTTCACATAGGCCTCGCGCGGCGTCGGCTGGACCCCGTAGGCCAGCAGGTAAAGGATCGCATAGCCGGTTCCGGCGATCATCGCGCACCACAGGACGAGGCGGAACAGGGTCGGCATTCAGAAATCCCGCAAGCGATTCGAGCTGTTTTCTATATGAGACCTTCGCGCCGGCAACACAACCCGCAGAACTGGCCGCAGCACAGGACGAGCCGCACTTGACGCCCGACCTGCTTTTGCCGATAGGAACAGGGCTAGGGCATGGCGCGCAAAAGTGTGCAGCGGTTTTGCGATAACGACATGCTAAGAATTAAAGCAGGCAGCTAGACTTGAGGATAGGGCGTGTCCGAGACGGTGCATGACGATGATGTGGTGGCGCGGGCGCGGCGTGCGCTCGGCAAGCGCGATCTCGTCTTTGTCGGGCTGATGGGGGCCGGCAAATCCGCCATCGGCAAGATCACTGCGCTGGCGCTCGACATTCCCTTCGTCGATTCCGATCATGAGATAGAGCGCGTTTCGCGCATGACGATCAACGAGCTTTTTGCGGCTTATGGCGAGCCGGAATTCAGGGCGCTCGAATCGCGTGTTATCGAGCGTCTGCTGAAGACCGGACCGCGCGTTATCTCGACCGGCGGCGGCGCCTTCATAAACGAAAACACGCGACGTGTCATTCGCGACATGGGTGCGCTGACCATCTGGATCAACGCAGATCTGGAAACGCTTTGGGCTAGGGTCTCCAAGCGCGACAATCGTCCGCTGCTCAAGACCGCGAACCCACGCGAAACGCTCGCCAATCTCATGGCGGCACGCTATCCCATCTATGCCGAAGCCGATATTGAAGTGATGTCGCGCGACGCCAGGAAGGAAATCATCATGCTGGAAGTGCTGGAGGCGGTCGCCGCCCACCCGCTGCCCGCAACCAAAGAAGAGGCCGACCATGCTGGCTGAAGCAAAGCGTACCGTGCGAGTTCCGCTAGGCGACCGTTCCTATGACATCTTGATCGGTCCCGGTCTGATTGCGTCTGCGGGACGGGAAATCTCGTCAAGATTGAAGGGTCGCAAGCTTGCCGTCATCACTGATGAGAATGTCGGCGCACGCTATCTGGATGCCTTCATGGACAGCCTCGGTCAGTCCGGACTTACGGCGACATCTCTCACCTTGCCTGCCGGCGAAAAGACGAAGAGCTTCGAGCACCTGATCAGCGTCGTGGATCATGTCCTGGAAGCGCGCATCGAGCGCGGCGATGCCGTGATTGCGCTGGGCGGCGGGGTCATCGGTGATCTCACGGGCTTTGCCGCTGGCATCGTAAGGCGTGGCTCACGCTTCATACAGGTGCCTACCTCGCTGCTTTCGCAGGTCGACAGCTCGGTCGGCGGCAAGACAGGCATCAATACGCGCCATGGCAAGAACCTTGTGGGGGTCTTCCACCAACCTGATCTGGTTCTTGCCGACACGGATGTTCTCGACACGCTGACCCCGCGCGAATTCCGCGCAGGCTATGCGGAAGTCGCCAAGTATGGACTGATCGACAAGCCGGACTTTTTCGCCTGGCTCGAGGCCAATTGGCGCGACGTGTTTGCCGGCGGCGACGCCCGCATCGAGGCGGTGGCGGCGAGCTGTCAGGCCAAGGCCGATGTCGTTGCGGCCGATGAGCGGGAGAATGGTGCCCGTGCTCTACTTAATCTCGGCCATACGTTCGGTCACGCGCTGGAAGCGGTGACGCAGTATGACAGCGCCCGCCTCGTCCATGGTGAGGGCGTTTCTATCGGCATGGTGCTGGCGCACGAGTTTTCGGCGCGGATGAACCTTGCGAGCCCGGATGCGGCGGCGCGGGTCGTCCGCCATCTGAAGGACGTCGGCCTGCCGACCACCATGCAGGAAATTCCCGGCCAACTGCCGCCTGCTGAAAAACTGATGGACGCCATTGCGCAGGACAAGAAGGTCAAGGGCGGCAAGCTTACCTTCATTCTCACACGCGGCATCGGCGAGTCCTTCATCGCCGATGACGTTCCGGCTTCCGAGGTCGTGCGGTTCCTGGAGGAGAAGTTGACGCGATGAGCGCCGAGGCGATCCTGACCTTTCTGGCCAACTACTGGGTAAGCCTGGTCAGTATCCTCGCGCTCGTGCTTCTTTCAGGCTTCTTTTCCGGATCGGAAACCGCGCTGACGGCCACCTCGAAGTCGCGAATGCACACGCTGGCCAACAACGGCGAAGAGCGTGCCGGCATCGTCACGCGTCTGATCGACCGGCGTGACCGGCTGATCGGTGCACTTCTCATCGGGAACACGATCGTCAACATTCTGGCGGGCTCGCTGACGACAAGCCTGTTTCTCGAGGCGTTCGGTGCCTCCGCGGTGGCGATAGCCACGCTCATCACGTCGGCCGTTCTCGTCGTCTTTTCCGAAGTGCTGCCGAAGAGCTGGGCGATTGCCGGGCCGGATCGATTTGCGCTTGCCGTGGCGCCGCTGATCCGCCTCTTCGTATTGGTCGTGGGCCCGGTCTCGGCGGCGGTCAATTGGCTGGTGCGCGGGATCATGGGGTTGTTCGGCGTGAAGCTTTCCAGCGAGGTTTCGATGTTGACCGCGCATGAGGAACTGCGCGGTGCGGTGGATTATCTCCACAAGGAAGGCTCGGTGGTGAAGGCCGACCGCGACCGTCTGGGCGGCGTGCTTGATCTCGGCGAGCTGGAAGTCTCGGACATCATGGTGCATCGCGTGGCGATGCGGGCGATCAACGCGGATGATCCGCCGGACGTCAATGTCCGCATCATCCTCGACAGTCCCTATACGCGAATGCCGATCTGGCGCGGCTCGACCGACAACATCATCGGCGTGCTCCACGCCAAGGATCTGCTGCGCGCGATGGCCGACGTCGATGCTGATACGTCCAAGATCGATATCGTGAAGCTCGCCCAGAAGCCGTGGTTCGTTCCCGATACGACGAACCTGAAGGACCAGCTCAACGCGTTTCTCCGCCGCAAGGGCCATTTTGCCATCGTCGTCGATGAATATGGCGAGGTGCAGGGTCTCGTGACGCTGGAGGATATCCTGGAAGAGATCGTCGGGGACATTTCCGACGAATACGACCTCGACATGCAGGGTGTTCGCCAGGAGGCGGACGGGTCAATCGTCGTGGACGGGTCCGTACCGATCCGTGACCTCAACAGGGCACTCGACTGGGACCTTCCGGATGAAGAGGCAACGACGATCGCCGGTCTCGTCATCCACGAGTCGAAATCCATTCCCGACGAGCGACAGGCATTTACCTTCTATGGCAAGCGCTTCATCGTGATGAAGCGGGAGCGCAACCGGATCACCAAGCTGCGCATCCGCCCCGCCGATGAGGCCGATGCCTGACGTTTCGTCTGACCTGTTCAATCAGGTGACGACGCCGATGCCGAGCATGGCGAGCACGACGAAGATCAGGAAGATCACGATCGCGATGAAGAACAGGATGCGCGCCACGCCGCCTGCCGCCGCGGAAATGCCGGTGAAGCCGAAGAGACCGGCCACGACCGAAATTACGAGAAATATAAGAGCCCATTTCAACATGATCTTTACCTCCGCATTGCTGCACTGATGCACGCCGCAACGCCTGCGGCATTCGCTCCAACAAACGCGGGGTACTTGGAATTTGTTCCTGCCGGGCTGACGAACGAAAACGGCGCCGCCCGAAAAGCGACGCCGTCCCTTAATTCGTTTCAGACCGGTTTTCAGTAGTTCGGCGTGTTGTTCTCGCCGGACTGGTCGCGCCAGGGCTCAAGGTTGTTCGAGCCATTGGATGCGCCGTTGTTCTCGGTCGTTGCCGGCGCCGTCGCGTTGCGGCGGCTCTGCATGAACTGCTCGAACTCGGCCTTGTCGCGGGAGCGGCGCAGGTTTTCGAGGAATTCGTTGAACTCTTCCTGTTCCTGTTCAAGGCGGCGCAGCGTTTCGGCCTTGTAGTCGTCGAAGGCGCTGTTGCCGGTGCTCATCGCGCCGCCGAAGCGGTTGCGTTCGGAGCGGAACATCTCGCGCATCTCGCGCTTGCGTTCCCGCCAGGCTTCCTTCCACGCGCGGCGTTCGTCACGATAGCCGGCATATGCGTAAGATCTGCAACCCATTCGTCCACTCCATATGGTGAAAGCCAGAATGGCCAAGCCAATTGGCCAGAAGATGATGAAGCCGGCAATCATCGCCACGATCCATGCGGGACGTCCCACTTCATCCAGTTTGGTGGCGATGCTCATCGCTGCCTCCGTTGGCGTTAATGTTAATAACATTCACATAGATTGGCGGAGTGTTGGGGAAAGTCAAGAAGGCAGCGAAAATATTTGATCGGTTGGGTTGCGGTCGCCGTTAGCGCGGCGAATAGCCGAGGCCGTCGAGATAGATCAGGACGCCGGATTCCAGCAGTTCCTCCGGCTTGACCGGCAGGTTTCGCCGGGCGTTGTCGCCGCGGAGAAACAGCGAGGAAACGCCATGGGTCAGCGACCAGATATGGAGCGCGATCATGAGCGCAGGGGCCCGGCGATCTGCCGGCAGGATGGCGTGGATGTCGGTCGCCGCATCACGTAGAACGTTGAAAGCGCGGGCGCTCTCTCGCGCAAGGTCCGGCGTAGAGCCATGGGCAATGCCGGCCTCGAACATGGCGGCATAGTGGGCGGGCGCGCGGCGGGCGAAATCGAGATAGGCCTCGCCGATTGCCATCAGCGACTTGACCGGGTTGCCCGGCGTTGCCGAACGGGCCTTTTCAAGCACTTCTGCAAAGATGGCGAAGCCCTGTTCGGCCACAGCCGTCATCAGGCTGTTGCGGTCCTTGAAATGGCGATAGGGTGCGGCAGCGCTGACGCCTGCAATGCGCGCGGCTTCCGACAGCGTCACGCCGTCCGAACCGTGCTCGTTGATCAGCTTCAGCGCGGCCTCGATCAGCGCCTCACGCAGATTGCCGTGGTGATAGCCGCGCTTGTCCCGCGATGTCTTGTCGTCTCTCATGTGAACCAGTCTTACATTGCTGGCGGCGCATTACCAGCAAAAGACTGTCTCGTCACCACCGCGTCGCCTCGCCGGGGGCCGCGGCTTCGATCGCAAGCGCATGAAGGCCCTTGTCGAAGGCGGGCTTCAGCGCGTCGTTGATGGCGCGGTGACGTGCGACGCGGGTCATGCCCGCAAAAGCCGGAGAGACGATGCGCACGCGCATATGCGTTTCATTGCCTTCTTCTGGCGGGCGATGGCCGGCATGGCGGTCGCTTTCATTGATCACAGCGAGGCGTTCCGGCTGGAAGTGTGCTTCCAGCAGTTGCTCTATCTCGGATTGAACGGACATATGCACCCTTGCAAAGCGGGAAAAAGGGTTCCAGAAGGCCACCAACATTCTTGCTTGTCAATTCTTGTTGTGGGGCTTTTGAAACCCCATACTCAGCGCCTCATGAAACTTGATTCCAAATATTTCGATCGCATCCGCACGCGAAAGCATGCGCAGGCGAGGCCGGAGCCTTCCGCTCCCACTTGTCAGTGGGACGGCTGCGACGAACCGGGAAAGCACCGCGCGCCTGTCGGGCGTCACGCGGAGGGGCAGTATTTTCTCTTCTGTTTCGAGCACGTGCAGAAATACAACAAGGGGTTCAACTACTTCTCAGGCCTCTCCGATACCGAGATTGCGCGCTACCAGAAGGAAGCGATCACCGGCCATCGCCCGACCTGGACGGTGGGGGTCAACAAGAACTCCAAATTCGGACCGACGCAGGGAACGGCCCGCTCCGGGTCTGCCGCTTCGCAGGCGCGCATGAAGGATCCGTTCGGCTTCGTCGAGCAGGGCCGCGGGCGCGGACCCCGCTTCGAGCCGCGGGTGAAGAAACTGAAGCCGCTGGAAGGCAAGGCCTTCGAAACGATGGGCCTTGCCGCAAATGCAACGCCCGAGGACATCAAGTCGCGCTACAAAGAGCTTGTCAAAAAGCATCATCCGGATGCAAATGGCGGCGACCGTGGATCGGAGGAGCGTTTTCGCGCCGTCGTCCAGGCCTATCAGTTGCTAAAGCAGGCGGGTTTCTGCTAACCCGTTGAGATAGGACAAGATTGAACAAAGCCGCCAGGGAAGGCCTTGCGCGGTCGGCCGGACAGGGTCCGCCGCGATGGAGACGCAATGAGCAAGATCGATTTGGAAATTTCCAACCTCCCCGACACCAAAGTCTCGGTTCGCAAGGTTTTCGGCATCGACAGCGACCTGATGGTTCCCGCCTACTCCCAGGGCGATCCTTACGTTCCCGATCTCGATCCCGACTATCTCTTTGACCGCGACACGACCCTCGCCATTCTCGCAGGCTTTGCGCATAACCGCCGCGTCATGGTTTCCGGCTATCACGGCACCGGCAAGTCAACCCATATCGAGCAGGTCGCAGCCCGCCTCAACTGGCCCTGCGTGCGCGTCAACCTCGATAGCCATGTCAGCCGTATCGATCTCGTCGGCAAGGACGCCATCGTCCTCAAGGACGGCAAGCAGATCACCGAATTCAAGGACGGCATCCTTCCCTGGGCATACCAGCACAACGTTGCGCTCGTCTTCGACGAATACGATGCAGGCCGCCCGGACGTGATGTTCGTCATCCAGCGCGTGCTGGAATCCTCCGGCCGCCTGACGCTGCTCGACCAGAGCCGTGTCATCCGTCCTCACCCGGCATTCCGCCTGTTTGCGACCGCCAACACGGTCGGTCTCGGCGACACGACGGGCCTCTATCACGGCACGCAGCAGATCAACCAGGCGCAGATGGACCGCTGGTCGATCGTCACCACGCTGAACTATCTGCCGCATGAGAACGAAGTCGATATCATTCTCGCCAAGGTGAAGAGCTTCCGCGAGGGCAATGGTCGCGACACCGTCTCCAAGATGGTCCGCGTTGCCGATCTCACCCGCGCATCCTTCATCAACGGCGACCTTTCGACCGTCATGAGCCCGCGTACCGTCATCACCTGGGCCGAGAATGCGGAGATCTTCGGCGATCTCGCCTTCGCGTTCCGCGTCACCTTCCTCAATAAGTGCGATGAGCTCGAGCGTGCGCTCGTGGCCGAGCATTATCAGCGTGCCTTTGGCGTCGAGCTGAAGGAAAGCGCTGCCAATATCGTGCTGGAGGCCTAAGGCCGGTCGATCATGGCATCTCGTGGTGACAATTCGAAAGCCAAGCCCAACGGCCCCGTCGATGTGGAGCCGTTGCGGCGTGCGATAACCGGCTGCGTTCGCGCAATCGCTGGTGACGACGAAGTCGAAGTGACCTTCGCCAACGAACGTCCGGGAATGACGGCCGAGCGTATCCGGCTGCCCGAGCTTTCAAAGCGCCCGACGGCGCATGAGCTGGCGGTGACCCGCGGTCTCGGCGATTCCATGGCGCTCCGGCTTGCTTGCCACGACGAGAAAGTTCACACGACGATGGCGCCGCAGGGCTCGGATGCCCGCGCGGTCTTCGATGCTGTCGAGCAGGCGCGTGTCGAGTCGATCGGTGCGCTGCGCATGGAGGGCATGGCTGCAAACCTGCGCTCCATGACCGAGGAAAAATACGCCAAGGCCAATTTCTCCGGCATCGAACGCCAGGAAGATGCGCCGATCGGCGAAGCCGTCGCCATGATGGTCCGCGAGAAGCTGACCGGTC
>DATMTA010000124.1:0-32991 GCA_035565055.1 Ensifer sp. | reverse complement strand
ACGAGAAAAACTAATCCCGGGGAATTTGTAGTCAGGCTGGCTCTCGCCTTTTCCATCTTCGTTTCAGAAGCCCGATTTACTTCGGCAGCGCCGGGAACGGGGCCAGGTGGATAATCGAGTGCTGCAGAGAATTCCGCGAGGGCGCGGCGGAGTATAAAAATGCCTCCGATCGTGGATAGGACGAGCCCAACGACAAACCCGAAGCTTGTCAGAAAAGTGCGGTAGGTCAGCGAAAGCGCGAGGCGGCGCTCACGGTATTCCAGTGCTGTCTGGAAATATTCATCTCCGGAACCAGTGCGATTGGTCGCAGAAAATGCAGCTGGGAAATCGAGTAGGCCAAGCTTAGCGACAAAATAGAAAAAAAGGCCACCCCCAGAACAAGGATCGCGCACAGTCCGACAATCGCTAGACGATCCCGGGTCTCGAAGTTTTGCGGAATAGCCTTATCTGCCATTGGAGCGCTCCCGATTGCGCAAACAAGAATTGCATAATTTTGTATTTCGCACAACATGGTTGCAAAGCTGATTGGCTCATGTCGACTGTAGCTCGCCGAAGAATTCAACCGCGCCTAGGGGACACCGTCATGCCAGCGACCGTTCTACTCAATTCATGAGAATCTCCAGCGGGAGGCGCGGCAGATCCAAGTCTCAAGGGCGCCGCCACGTCCTAAAGTTGCTTTTGGCCGAGAAGTACAAAGAGGTTGAAGGGTTGTGCGTTCCAGCCCTCCACGCGTATAGGCATAGCTCATGCGACCCTTCGACCTAGTGCTTTCCCGACGAGATGAGGGAGCGTTCTCCGCTCGTCGCCAACGAATTCGATATGGGAGTCGTCCGACCTCACTGCTGAACTGGCGATAGCCAAAGGATGAACTCTTGCAAATTCTGGCAAGCCTTCTGGCCTCTGCTCTTTTGATCCGCCTCGAAAGGCATCGTTCCGTTTTGCTGAGATCGTCGCCGATTTGTTACCACCTCAACCTTGCCAAGACCCGCCTACTCTGGTCTGTCTCCCTCCTCAACTAGATAAACACCCGGTCCATCATGCTTAAAGATTTCTCCCCGCAAGCCTTCACCATGGGCCTGCTTGCCGCCTTTGTCGGCTTTGCCAGTTCCTTCGCAGTCATCCTGCACGGGCTGACAGTGGTCGGCGCGACGGCGGGGCAGGCGGCGTCGGGGCTGGCGGCGCTTTCGGTGGCGATGGGGGTTCTGGGAATCATTCTCTCGGTCTGGACGCGAATGCCGGTCTCGGTCGCGTGGTCGACGCCCGGTGCGGCGCTGTTGGCTGGGACCGGGGCGGTCGCCGGCGGGTTCGGCGTGGCGGTGGGCGCGTTTCTGGCGGCCAATGTGCTGGTCGTGATTGCGGGACTGGTGCGGCCGGTTGGCAATGCGGTGACGAAGATCCCGCAGGCCGTGGCGAGCGCCATGCTGGCCGGCGTACTGATGGAACTGTGCTTTGCGCCGGTGAAGGCGGTGGCGGCCTTTCCGGCGGCGGGGCTCATCATCTTTGCGGCCTGGGCGATTGCAGGGGCCTGGAACCGGCTGATGGCGGTGCCGGCGGCGCTGCTCGCCTTTGCGGCGATCACCGTCTACCAGTTCCCGACCGGCGCGTTTTCCAGCCTGCCGGCGACAAGCCTGCCGTTCGAATGGGTCACGCCCGGCTTTACGTGGCAGTCAATGATTTCGATTGCGGTACCGCTCTTCTTCGTCACCATGGCATCGCAGAACATTCCGGGGATCACCGTGCTCAAGGTCAACGGCTTCGAGCCGCCGCCGGGGCCGCTGCTGGCCGGGACGGGCGTGCTTTCAATTCTGGCCGCACCGTTCGGCGGTCATGGCGTGTGCCTTGCCGCCATCACGGCGTCCATGTGCGCGGGTCCGGATGCGCATCCCGAACCGCGCCGGCGCTACTGGTCGGCGATCATGGCGGGCATCTTCTACATTCTCTTCGGCCTCTTCACAGGCTTCATCACCTGGTTCGTCGCGCAGGCGCAGCCGATCCTGATCGAGGCGGTGGCGGGGCTCGCACTCTTCGGCGCCTTCTCTGCCTCGGCAAGCGCCGCTTTCAAGGACCCGGACACCCGCGAGGCCGCCGCCGTCACCTTCATGGTCACGGCATCCGGCCAGAGCTTTGCTGGGGTCTCCGGCGCGTTCTGGGGGCTGCTGGCCGGGATCGGCGTTTATGCCGTCAGGGCCCTCGTGGTGCGGAAATCCTGATCGTCAAAGCATCTGATCCCGGCCTGCAGCCTACCAGGTCCATGCCGGTGACGGTTGCGCCTTGAGCGTGGTCTGCAGCCGCGGCGGCAGCGCATCAAAGAAGGTGAATCCCGTCTGTTGTTCGACGGATTTTATCGAGACCCGGAATTTCGCATCCGAATAGGCCTCGTCGCAATGTTTGGCGTTCGAGATGACGAAGGCCATGGCGCGCTTGTCGCGCGGTGCATAGACCACCTTGAAATAGGCGTCGGGCACCGCGAGCTGGATGCCTTTCTTGTCCTTCGCCACATCGCCGATCGCCTTGAGCTTGTCGCCGTAGACGGGGCCGGTGAAGACGATGAGCCGTTGGCGGGTCTTGACCAGATTGCGCAGCGACGCCTCCAGATCCTTCCAGATGCCGCGATTGAAACAGGCGCCCACCTGCGGCCCCATGTTTGACATCACAAACGTCTGGTCTTGCATGGCCTGATCGGCACTGAAATCGCCGGCGGGAGCCTGGTGACCGCGGTCGAAGCCAGAGCTGCGGTAGTCATCAAGGGTCGAGGAATAGTTCTGGACAGTCTCGTCAACGAAGAACTTGTTGCTGCGCTCCGCCTCCGAGCCGATTTCTTCGGGCGTGATGTCTTCGGCAACCCAGTCCGGCACGCGCGTGATGGCGTTGAGGCGAACCGCGAAGCCCGTGCCGTAGCACTTGTAGAGAACGGGAGAGGGTTTGCCCCCCTCGGATGGTTCGTCCGGCTTCATGCCGTTTGCGTAGACATAGTCGCGCTCGTTGGCGCCGTCGTGACCGTCCGGTACCCCGACCGGATCGAAGATGGCCGCGCATTCGGAGAGGTCCGAAGGTGTGGCAAGGCCGGCTGCCAGCGCTGGAGAGAGAAGATGTCCGAAAGGCCCGGCGCCCAGGAGCAGGCCGAGCAGGAGAGCATTAGGTTTGATTGCCATCTTTGCCACCCTTTCCGGTATTGCCGCTGCCAACCTTGTTGCGGCTGCCCCCAACGTTGGCGGGTTTGGCGCTACCGCCCCCTTGCCCGCCGTTACCCGTGCCTGCCGGCTCGTTACTATTGCCTCCCCCGTTGTCGGTGCGCGTGCCCGCTGCGGGTTCCGACGTCGTTGTTTGCCGGGATGTCTGCGCAGGCGGCGGATTCGCGCCGGAACTGATGGTCTTCGAACCGAGATAGGAGACGCCGCTGATGCCGAGGAGCACAAGAGTGCCGTTCGGAACTTCGATCAGATAACCGCTTTCGAGCGACAGGACGAAATAGAGCCCTGCGACCACGAACGTGAACACCAGGAACTGGAAGCGGCTGAGGCTTGCCTTCGCCTGTTGCTGGCCGGTTCCATCGGTCGTCACTTCGGTGAGGAGCATGGAAAGGTCCATAGTCTTGGACCATATGAGCCTGACGACAGTCAGGCCGATGGCAAGAATTATGATCGCGACGACCACCGCGATCAGCAGGGCAATGAGTTGCGGATTAAGCCACATTAAGGTCTCCCCCGGACAAAAGTGAATTTTCGAAACAGATACAACGCGTTGCCGCCGCCTAGTGCGGCCAGCAGCTCGGTACGCAGATCATCGGGAATGTCCGGCATCACGCCGTTGGGCGCGCCCTGGGACAGGCCATAACTGAAATAGGCAAGCCCGGCGAAAATCGTGAGGCCGAGCAGAAGCAGGCGCTCGGGCTGCACTTCGGTTTCGTCGGGCGAGGGCAGGAGTAGTCCGCGCATCTCGATGGTGCCGTCAAGAAGCTGAAGTAGAACCGCGGCTGCCAGAAGGCCGATCACGGCGAGCAGGGCGAGCGACAGTATGAAGGATGCATCTGCAATCATGGCGAAACGCTCCGAACGATATGCAACCATATAATGTATATTCCGTTGATGCAATCTACGCGTTTAGAATTTATTGACTGCAAGCGCGCCTATCCTGCCGCCTGACTGCGGAAAATTTGATCAAGCGCTTGCCAATTTCGTGAGCAACGGATATAGGCAGCGACATGACGCAGACATTGAAGAAATTTTCGAACGATATCGCCCGCGGCCATCGCGCCATGCGGAGCCGTTCGGCTGCCGTCAAATCGCTTCTTCTTCTCGGCCTTACGCGTGGTTGCCGGGTCCTCTGAAGAAGCGCCCGGCGGCCGAAAGACCGCCTCGGGCTTATAAAGCGCTTCTTCGCAATCACCCCATGAACTGAATTTCGGGCGCGTCAGCCCGCATTCGTGTATCGCCAAACCTGCGCCCGTGCGCTAAGAGCGATCGCGACTGGAAGTTTCGAGAAGAAGCGATGATCAAGCAGACCTATAATCCCCAGGACGGAATGCCGAGCGCGGCCGTGAAGTATCAGCCCTATCCGCAGATCAGCCTGCCGGACCGCACCTGGCCTTCCAAGACCATCGTGACGCCGCCGATCTGGTGCTCCGTCGACCTGCGCGACGGCAACCAGGCGCTCATCAATCCGATGGGCCATGATCGCAAGGCGCGGATGTTCCAGCTGTTGCTCGACATGGGCTTCAAGGAAATCGAGATCGGTTTCCCGTCTGCTTCGCAGACCGACTTCGACTTCGCGCGCTGGTGCGTGGAAGAGGGCGGTGTGCCGGAGGATGTCTCCCTACAAGTGCTGGTGCAGTGCCGCCCCGAACTGATCACGCGGACCTTCGAGGCGCTGGAAGGCGCCACCAAGCCGATCGTGCATTTCTACAACTCGACGTCGGAGCTGCAGCGCCGCGTGGTGTTCGGCAAGGATGTCGCCGGCATCAAGCAGATCGCCGTCGACGCCGCCAAGATGATCCGCGACATGGCCGAAAAGGCCGGCGGTGGCTTCCGGTTTGAGTATTCGCCGGAAAGCTTCACGGGCACCGAGCTCGAAGTGGCATTGGAAATTTCCAACGCCGTCATCGAGGTCATGCAGCCGACGCCGGACAACAAGCTGATCCTCAACCTGCCGGCCACCGTCGAAATGGCGACGCCGAACATCTATGCCGACCAGATCGAATGGATGTGCCGCAACATTCACGACCGCGGCAATGTCATTGTCTCGCTGCATCCGCATAACGACCGTGGCACGGGCATCGCTGCGACGGAGCTCGGCCTGATGGCGGGCGCCGACCGCGTCGAAGGCACGCTGTTCGGCAATGGCGAGCGCACCGGCAATGTCGATATCGTGACGCTGGCGCTGAACATGTTCACGCAAGGCGTCGATCCGAAGCTGGATTGCTCCGACATCGAGCGGATCAAGGCTGTCTACGAATATTCGAACGAGCTGAAGATCCCCGAGCGCCACCCGTATGTCGGCGAACTGGTCTATACGGCCTTTTCCGGCTCGCACCAGGATGCGATCAACAAGGGCATGAAGGCGATCAAGGTCGCCAACAAGCCGCTCTGGGAAGTGCCGTATCTGCCGATCGATCCGCAGGATGTGGGCCGTTCCTACGAGGCGATCATCCGCATCAACTCGCAGTCGGGCAAGGGCGGCATCGCCTATATCATGCAGGAAGACTACGGCATCAACCTGCCGCGCAATCTGCAGGTCGAGTTCCGCGACGACATCCAGCGGATCACCGACGAAGAGGGCGTGGAAGTGCCGCCGAAGCGCATCTACGAGCGCTTCATCGAGCGCTATGTGACGCAGCCGGGGGCGCGACTGAAATTCGTCGATCACCATTCCTATGTCGATCCGGCCCATCCGGGTCTGCGCATCGTCGCCGCGGAAATCACCGACAAGGGTGAGAAGAAGCGCATCGAGGGCAGGGGCACCGGTCCGATCGACGGCTTCGTCAATGCGCTTTCGACCTATCTCGGCTTCGAGATGACGGTGAATGACTATTCCGAGCATTCACTCCAGCACGGATCGAATGCCTCGGCCATCTCGTATGTCGAAGTCTCGGCGAAGGGCAAGAAGCTCTACGGCGCAGGCATCAACACGAACATCGTGACGTCGTCGCTCGAGGCGATCGTCTCGGCGGCCAACCGGTTCGTTTCCGAATAATCGGATTGCGCCGTGTCCTTCAGGATGCGGCGTTTCCCGCTATCGGAACCAGTCCATCACGATATCGAAAAGCGTCGCGCCGCCGATCGGCGCGACGAGAAGCAGGATCAGGTTCACGCCCGCGATCCAGAAGAGCGTCTTCTGCTGGTTCAGCGACAGCTGGGGCCGGGCATCGCGTTGCGGCTCGGGCTTTCTGCCTGGTCCGTGCCCATTGGTATCCAGATACATCGGCGTGTCTCCTCTCTTCCTCAGAGGCTACGCAGGGAGGCTCGAACTGGATTTGCGGGAGCGATCTGCCAAGCGTTTTCGCCCGTAGTCACCGACATGAAAAATGCGAAATCGATGAAGAAGGGCAATCTTCCGCAAAAGGTCTGCGTCGTGTGTTCGCGACCGTTCTCGTGGCGCCGCAAATGGGCGCGCGACTGGGAAGAGGTGCGCTACTGCTCCGAGCGCTGTCGGCGCGAAAGGCATGGCGGAGCCTCCCGCTGAAAGGTTTCAGGCCCCGTGTGTGCCCGAACGATGCGTCAAGACAGTCTCGATCGAAGCGGGACGACCGAGATAATAGCCCTGCATCGTGTTGACGCCCAGACGCTTGAGCAGGTCGACCTGCTGCTTTGTTTCCACGCCTTCCACCAGGACATGGACGCCGCGGTTGCGCAGAAGGCGGACCATGTCCTGCAACATGCTGGAGCCTCGCAGGGATTCGCAGTCATGCAGGAAGGCGCGGTCGATCTTCACAACGTCGAAATCGAAACGGCGCAGCCAGGCGAGACCTGCGAAACCGGTGCCGAAGTCATCGAGCCAGACCTGGACCCCGAAGGCGCGAAGCTGTTCGATGTTTTTCTGCGCCTGTGTTTCCAGCGCGATATCGATGCCTTCGGTGACTTCAAGCGCCAGCTTTCTTGGGGAAATGCCGTATTGACCGATGATCTCGGTCACCTGCAGCGGGAAGCCCGGTGTTTTCAGCTGCATCGCGGAGACATTGACCGAAACGACGTCGCCCATGCCGTGCCGCGCGATGTCGCTGCAAGCCTGTTCGATTGCCCAACGGCCAAGTTGATGGATAGCGCCGGTCTGCTCGGCGACCGGAATGAAGACTGCGGGACTGATCATGCTGCCGTCGAAATCGCGCAGGCGCATCAGCGTCTCGTACCCGATGACTCGGTTCGAACGGGCATCGACAAAGGGCTGATAGACCACGGAGACGAGGCCGCGGGCGATGGCGTGCTTGAGCAGTTCGGCGAGGTTCTCGCCCGAGGCGTCGCGGGAGGCTTCTGCGGGATCATAGATCGTAAACGTCGCGCGGCCGGCAAATTTTGAGGAGTAAAGCGCGCGATCGGCCTGCTGGAGAAGCACGGTGAGCTCCAGGCTGCCATCATTTCGCGTCATTGTCGCGCCGGCGCTGATCGTGACAATCTGCCGCTCGTCGCCGCGGTCCGGATGTGGAATGGCCAGAGACTCGACGCTCTGGCAGAAGATTTCCGCGAGATCGCGCAGGCGTCCGGGGCTGTCGACCTTGCTCAGAATCACGAACTCTTCGCCGCCATGCCGCCCGGCAACCGCTCCCAGCTCTTCGGCCTTCTGTGCAAACAGGCGCGCCAGTGCGATCAGGCATTCGTCGCCCGCGTGGTGACCGAGGCTGTCGTTGAAGCGCTTGAAATAGTCGACATCAATGAGGATCAGGCCGATCTGCTCGTTCTCGGCAAGCCCGTTTCGAGTGAGGTTCAGGAAGTCCTGGCTGATGGCGCGACGATTGCGCAAGCCCGTCAGTGGATCGGTCTCGGCGATCTTCTCAAGCTGCTGGCCCTTTTCAATGGCCACCTTCTCCTGGATCTGCGCCTGCAGAGAATGCAGGAACGAGAAGTAGCGTTCTTCGCTCAAACGCCAGGACAGGTATAGCGACAAGGCCAGGCAGTTGATGAAAAACGCCGACATGACCACGCGTTGCTCGATGTCCGTGTTGATCTCGAACATCAGCGCATAGACGAAGGCGGCCGTTACGATGGCCGATGTGACGGCCGAAAGCCAGAAACGGAAGTTGAAGAACAGGTTGGCGCCGAGAACGAAGACCGTTCCGAACACCATGAACTGCGATAGGGCCTCGGTATACTGCGTCGCCATGGCAAAGATGAGCCAGCCGACGCCACCACACAGGATGGAAAGGGCTGCAACAACATGCAGCACCTCAAGCGATCGACGTCCACGGGCAACGGTCTCGATGGAGATGAGAAAGACGACGCTGAAGCAAAACCGGATGGCGATCAGTTGATAGGCAATATCCGGGAACAGATAGAAGTCGAAAAGACCATAGCACATATAGCTGAGGACGGCAGCCCAGATGCCCCAGCGAAGTATCTTTCGATCCTGACGGTCGTTCTTCTTATGTAACATGGACAACAGCAACGGATCGCCGGCCTGCCACCATCTCTTACGCATGGCGGCGCGAGCGCGTTTCGCGATATCTTCGTTCAGCTGCATTTCGCTCGCGTTCCCGTTCTATTTGTGCCTTTGCACTTTTTTAAGGTTGCGCAACTTAAAGTAGTCTATTTTAGTCCTGCGTGATACTTTGGCACACTAGAGCAGGATACTGCTAATTCTGCGTAAACGGCAGAGCTCAAAAGCTGCGCGTTCCATAAAGATTTTAGGGGTAACGATCGAAATTAACCAAAAATTTATTAAATTGTTACGCATCTCGAAACCTGCGCTATCATCTTCTCGTCAACAGCCAGTTGGGGGGCCAACGAGGAGCTAACATGATGCAGTCACACGATCTGAGAATTGACGAACAAAGCCTCATCACCCCGGCGCTGGTAAAGCGTCATGGCAAGACCTCTCATGAAATTGACGACGGCCTTCTGCGCCAGAAGAGTGCCGAACTCGCTCTCATTCTCGAGCTTGCCCGCCAGGGCTTTGCCAATCAGCAGCCGGCCGCCAAGGTCGTCGAACAACTCGCTGCAAAGCTGCATGTCCTGCGCCACCAGTCGGGTCACGATGTGTGGCAGAAGCTGATCCCGCTCGCCCAGGCCCATCCGGTTTCCGAATATCTGCTCCAGGACCCCTTTACCAAGTGGTCCTTCGAAAAGCCCCGGGGTTATTCCGGCGACGCAAGCCTGCTCGACATCTACTACAAGCATCCGGCTGCCAATGACTTCATCGCTTCCTGCACAGAACTGGGCCGGGACATTTATGCCTACACAAGCGACGCCGCCAGCTCTGTGGCAGGGCGCGAGCGCCGCGACATCCTCGCCCGGATCGTTGACGAGACCGCCGCTCGCAAGGAAAATGCAGAGGTTCTCGCTGTCGCCTGCGGTCATCTGCGGGAATCGGAAAAGTCGGAAGCCCTCAAGGCTGGCACGCTCGGCCGCTGGGTCACCCTCGACCAGGACCCGACCAGCGTCGAGATTGTCCGCGCCGCCAATGCCGGCACCGCGATACAGCCCGTTATCGGTAACGTTGCCGGCCTCATGCGCCGGTCCTACGACCTCGGCACGTTCGATCTTGTCTATGCATCCGGTCTCTATGACTATCTGCCCCGCGCAGTTGCTATCCGCCTGACGCAACGCCTCATGGAACTGGTGAAGGACGGCGGCGAGTTCCTCTTCGCCAACTTCAGCGATGAGATCACGACCGACGGCTACATGGAAACCTTCATGGACTGGCCGCTGATCCTCAGGTCTGACGCCGACATGTGGGATATCGTCAATGCGGCGGTCGATCGCAACAAGGTCGATGTCGAAGTCTTCTACGGCGAAAATCGCAATATTGTTTACTCGCGCGTTCGCAAGAAAGCCGCCTGACATGCATTCGCCGCCCGGTTTTGTCGGGCGGCGCCGTCATCGCATCTCCAAGTCACAGCCTTGCCCGGCCTTGCTTCCCTGCAATGCCGGGCCTTTTCGTTCGGTCGAGCGCTTACTTCTGCTCGAGATAGGCTCGCCATCCACCGAGCTGGGTGATTTCCTCGGCCCCGTTGATGCCCGCGGTTTCGCACAGGAAACCCTTGACGGTCCCACCGTCTTCCAGCTGGATTGTCCCAATGCCGAGCGGCGAGGGTATGCCTTCCATGAATTCGCCGAAGCGGGATCTCGGGATCGACCAGACTTCAAGCGCAATTGACGCGCCGTTCTCGGCTCGGATGAGGCCCGGCCGCTTGGGCGGGCCGCCGGCCAGCGCGTA
This sequence comes from Ensifer sp., assembly GCA_035565055.1. Taxonomy (GTDB): domain Bacteria; phylum Pseudomonadota; class Alphaproteobacteria; order Rhizobiales; family Rhizobiaceae; genus Ensifer_A. Next base: position 22,629 of record DATMTA010000124.1, on the reverse strand, counting down.
GAGGCGATATTCCGGCGCAGTGTGTCCGGCGAAGAGGAAGCGCCCGCCGCGCCCGGCTATCTCGTGATTGAGCGGCAGGCCGCTCATGTGGGCGCCGACCAGCGCCACAGCCATTTCGTCTGCGTTAAGGTCTGCCATAGCCGTGCGCGGGGCTGTCAACGGCCAGTCGGTTGCACCGAGCTTGACTGCGGCGCCCTCATGCAGTTTTCGGGCGATGCCGGCGAGCATTCCATCCGCGCCGCTGGCGCCCAGCAGGGTGACGCTGCCGGGCCGACCGTCCGCACGTGTCGCCACGGGCACAGCGATGCCGGCCATGTCCAGCAAGTTGACGAAATTGGTGTAGGTGCCGAACTTGGAATTCGGGCCAATCGGGTCCGCCTCCAGGTCCTTCACCGTGAAGAAGCGTGGGATCGTCGGCACGCAGAGGCAATCGACCGTCTCAAGCATCGGCTCTGCCTTCCGCTTGAGGTCCGCCAGGCGGTAGATGCCCTTGAATGCGTCGGCAGCAGAGAGCTTTTCGGCACCGCTGATGATCTGGCGCGTCACCGGATGCATGATCTCCGGACGCTCCTTCATGATTGTTTCCGTCGCGGCATAGCGCTCGGCCACCCACGCGCCCTCGTAGAGCATGGCTGCGACCTGATAGAGCGGCGTGAAATCCAGCTCGACGATGTCGTGTCCGAGCATCTTCAAAGCGTTGCAGGTTGCTGCGAAGGAGGCGGCCTGAACTTCGTCCCCGAAGAAGAGGCGGGTCTTCTCGTCGGGCACGCCTATGGTCAGACGCTTGGTCGGTACCGTGAGCTTCATCGGGGCGAAGCGCTTCGAATAGGCGTCGTCCGCGTCATAATGGCAGGCGGCGGAGAAGGCCGCGAAGGCATCGTCCACAGTCAGCGCGAAGACGGAGATCGTGTCGAGCGTCCGGCAGGCCGGCACCATCCCGGTTGCCGAGAGGCTGCCGAGCGAGGGTTTGAGCCCGACGATATTGTTCAGCGCCGCCGGCACGCGGCCGGAGCCTGCCGTGTCCGTACCCAGCGAGAAGCTGACGATGCCGCGCGCGACGACGACACCCGATCCGCCGCTCGATCCGCCGGGAACGATTTCCGGATCAAGCGCGTTCTTCGGGACCGGGTAGGGGGTCCGCACGCCGACGAGGCCGGTCGCGAACTGGTCGAGATTGGTCTTGCCGATGACGATGGCGCCGGCCGCCTTGAGCTTCGCCACCACGAAGGCGTCGTCTTTCGCCTCATAGGCAAAGTCCGGGCAGGCGCAGGTCGTCGGCATTCCGCCGACATCGATATTGTCCTTGACCGCAAAGGGAATGCCCCAGAGCGGTCGAGCCGGATCGTAAGCGCCCAGCGCTGCGGCGGCCTTTGCCGTTTCCGCTTCGGCCGGCAGGTGGATGAAGATGCCGGGATCATCCGCAAGACGGAGGCGGCGATAGACCTCGGCCACCACGGCTTCCGGTCTCAGTCCGGTCGCGTAGGCACTGCGCAGCGACGACAGGGTAAAGGGCAGGCTTTCGATATTCACGGGGACAGGTCTCTTCAGTCTATTCAAGGATGCGGACAGGTTTCGTCCACTGGATCAGGACCACGCAGCCTTCCTGCGACTGTACGGAATGTACGGTCCCTTCGGGATTGGTCACCAGCGTTCCCTGGGCGTAAAGGCCATTTTCGTCGCTTTGCGACCCTTCCAGCACGAGGATCGTTTCCATTCCCCCATGCAGATGGGCGGGAACTTCTGCGCCCGGCTGATAACGCAGCAGAGCCACTTCTGGCTCGCCATGCACGAGGCGGCAGATTTCGACGCCGTCGCGGAAATATTCGAACTGGCACTCGCGCCAGCCGCCCTGCAGAAATTCGGGCATGTTGATTGCGCTCGTCATGACAGGGCCTCCACGATGCTGGAAACGGGGGCCAGCCAGCCGACGATCGCGCCCTGCGCGGTCATCATGTCGATGGCGGCCTTCTTGAATTCAGGGAAATAGCTTTCAGTCGCGTCCTCGGCGAGCAGGCATTCATAGCCGCGATCGTTCGCCTCGCGCATGGTCGTCTGCACGCAGACTTCCGTGGTCACGCCGGCAAAGACGAGCTGGGTGATGCCGCGTTCCTTCAGCATGTCGCCGAGGGGCGTGGCGTAGAACGCGCCCTTGCCGGGCTTGTCGATGACGATCTCGCCTCCAATCGGGTAAAGCTCCGGCACGATATCCGCGCCGGGTTCGCCGGAAATCAGGATGCGGCCCATCGGCCCCGGATCGCCGATCCGGAGCTTCGGATTGCCGCGATCCTTCTTGGCGGGCGGGCAGTCGGCAAGGTCCGGCCGATGGCATTCGCGGGTGTGAACAATGGTGAGGCCCGCCTTGCGGAAGCCGGAGATCAGCGCGGCGGTGGCCGGGATGATGGCCTGCAGGCGGGTGACGTCATTGCCGAGCGTTTCGCCGAAGCCGCCGGGCTCAACGAAATCGCGCTGCATGTCGATGACGATCAGCGCCGCCTTCTTTGGATCGAGGTTGAAGTCGAAGGGTCGTGCCTTGATCGTCGCCATCAGTGATGCCCTGCCATGTATTTGCCGATCTCGCCGATTTCGGCCGTTGCGGCCGGGGTCTCAAAGGCAATATGTCCCTCCGACATGACAAGGATTCGGTCTGACAGTTCAAGGATTTCGTCCAAATCTTCGCTGATCAGCAGCACGGCCGTACCCGAATTGCGGGCCGCCATGATGCGGGCGCGGATTTCGGCCACAGCCGAGAAATCGAGGCCGAAGCAGGGGTTGGCGATGACGAGCAGATCGACCTCGCCGGTGAGTTCGCGGGCCAGCACGGCGCGCTGCACATTGCCACCCGAGAGCGAGGCGATCTGCGAGGCGAGCGACGCGGTCTTGACCTTGTATTCCCCGACGAGACGCGCGGCCTCCGCCATCATGCGGCGGGTGTCGAGCCAGAACTGGTTCTTGCCGCCCCGGGCGTCGAAATCTCGGAAGAAGATGTTTTCGGCGACCGTCATCTTCGGCGCGCAGGCATTCTTCAGCGGTTCTTCCGGCAGGTAGCGGACATTGAACTTGCGGGCCTCGGTGCGGGTCGCCTTGTAGGGCGTATCCTTGACGCGGATCTCTCCCTCGTCCAGCGGCCGCTGGCCGGCGAGCATCTGCATGAGTTCCATCTGGCCGTTGCCCGAGATGCCGGCAATGCCGACGATCTCGCCGCCCTTCACCTTGAGATCGCCGATCTCGATGGTCTTGAAGCCGGAGCGGTCGGGTGCCTTGGCACCCTTGACCTCAAGGACGACAGTGCCGGACGTCTCCACACGCTTGGCGGAGCGGACGAGTTCCTTTTCGCCGATCATCATGGCCGCCATGTCGGCGGTCGAAAGATCCGAAACCTTGCCGCCGCCGGCATATTCGCCGCGCCGAAGCACGGACACTTCATCGGCAAAGGCGGTGACTTCGCGGAACTTGTGGCTGATCATCAGGCAGGTCAGATCGCCCGCCGTGGTGAGCCCACGCACCATGCCGAGCAGTTCATCGGCTTCGGACGGTGTGAGCACCGATGTCGGCTCGTCTAGGATGAGGAACTTGCGGCCGAGATAGAGCTGCTTGAGCAATTCCAGCTTCTGCTTCTCGCCGGCGGCAAGGCGTCCGACGGGCACATCGAGCGGCACCTGGAAGGGCATGGTTGCCATGAAGGCAGATAGCGCCTCGCGCTCCTGTCCCCAGTTGATCTTGGCCGGCACGTCGGCGCGGCTGATCACGAGGTTTTCGGCGGCAGTCAGCGAGGGGACCAGCGTGAAATGCTGGTAGACCATGCCGAGCCCAAGATCGTGGGCGGCGCGGGGATGGGCGACTTCGACCTCGCGGCCATCGACCGTCAACTGGCCGGAGGTCGGCTGGTAGAAGCCCATGATGCATTTGACCAGCGTCGACTTGCCGGCCCCGTTTTCGCCCAGCAGAACATGGAAGGAGCCGGCGGGCACCTTGATCGAGACATCGCGCAGCGCCGTGAAGTTGCCGAAGCGCATGGTCATGCCGAACGTTTCGAGCGAGAGCGCCCGGGTCGGCGGTTGAGGGGAGCGTTCGAGAACGTGGTTCATGGGAGCGCACTCACCAGTTTTTCGCTGTCGGAGACGGAGCCGAAGACGCCGCCCTGCATCTTGACCATCTTGATCGCGGCGGCATGGTTGCCGGGATCGGTGGCACCGCAGCAGTCTTCCAGGATCAGGCATTCGAAGCCGCGGTCGTTGGCCTCGCGCATCGTGGTGGAGACGCAGACATCGGTGGTGATGCCGGTCAATATGATGTTTTCGATGCCCTTGGTGCGCAAGATGAGTTCGAGATCGGTGGCGCAGAAGGAGCCCTTGCCGGGCTTGTCGATGATGATCTCGCCGGCAATCGGATAAAGCTCGTCGATAATGTCCCAGCCCGGTTCGCCGCGCACGAGGATGCGGCCGCAGGGGCCGAGGTCGCCAATGCCAGCGCCGATCTGCTGCGAGCGCCAGCGCTTGTTGGGCGGCAGGTCGGAAAGGTCCGGGCGGTGGCCTTCGCGGGTGTGGATGATGTGGTAGCCCTTTTCGCGCATGGCCGTGAGCACCTTTTTGATGGGCTCAATGGGCGCGCGGGTCAGCGACAGGTCGTAACCCATCTTGTCGACATAGCCGCCTTTCCCGCAGAAGTCCGTCTGCATGTCGATGATGATCAGCGCGGTGTTTTCCGGGCGCAGGTCGCCGTTATAGGGCCAGAGATAGGGGTCTGCCTTTACGGTGGTCATCGAGAGGGTCTCCAGTCGTTACTTGGTGATGCTGAGTTCGCCGGGGGCCGATGTCATCGCCCGCGTGGTCGAACTGGTGGCAATGAGAAGGCCGAGCGTCAGGACGTAGGGCGCTGCGTAGAAGAGGTAGTAGCCCTGCGTGACGCCCACCGATTGCAGCGCCGGGCCGAGTGCGCCGGCACCGCCGAAGAGGAGCGAGGCATAAGCGCAGTTGATCGGGCTCCAGCGGGCGAAGATGACAAGCGCCACGGCCATCAGGCCCTGGCCGGACGAGATGCCTTCATTCCAGCTGCCGGGATAATAGAGCGAGAGATAGGCTCCGCCGATGCCGGCGAGCGCGCCGCCGGCGGCGGTCGACCAGAGGCGGACGCGGTTGACATCAATGCCGAGCGCACGGGCGGCATCCGCGCTGTCGCCGGCGACGCGGATGGTGAGGCCGACCTTGGTGTTCTTGAGCATCCAGGACGCCGCGAAGGCAAGCGCGATGCCGGCGATGAAGAGGACGTTGACGCGGAGCGCCGCCTGCACCTGCGGCACATCCGACCACCAGCCGAGCGAAAAGGCCGGCAGATGCGGCGCGACGGGCTGGATGAAGGGCTTGCCGAAGAAGAAGGCAAGGCCGGAACCAAAGATCATCAGTGCAATGCCGATGGCAATGTCGTTGACTTTGGGCAGCTTGCAGATCCAGCCATGGAAAAGGCCGAAGATCATGCCGAAGAAGGCGGCGGCCAGCAGGCCGAGCCAGGCGGAGTTCGTCAGGTAGGCGATGGCGTAACCGCTCATCGCGCCGAAAACGAGGGTGCCTTCGAGGCCAAGGTTGACCCGGCCGGAGCGTTCCGTCAGCGCTTCGCCGACGGAGACGAAGATGAAGGGGGTGGAGACGCGGATCGCGCCGCCGAGGATGGCAAGCGGTACACCCCAGAGGCCGATGTCGGTCGTCATGTGCGGTCTCCCTTCATGAGCTTGACGATGCTGACCTTGTCCTGCAACGCGTCGGAAAGAAGGATGGTGATGAAGACGATGCCTTCGAGCACCAGGATGGTGGCGTCGGGCAGGTCGAGCCGGCGCTGGATCAGGCCGCTGGAGGCCTCGAAACCGGCAAAGACGATGGCGGCGGGGATGATGGCAAGGCCGTTATGGCGGGCAAGGAAGGCGATGAGGATGCCCGTATAGCCGTAACCGGCTGCAAGCGATGCATTGGCGGAGCCATGGACGGCAGCGACTTCGAACATGCCGGCAAGTCCTGCGAATGCGCCGCCGAGCGCCGTGAAGCCGATCATCAGAAGGCCTGCCGGAAGGCCTTGAATTTGCGCGGCTTTCACATTGCCACCGACGATGCGGGCGGCAAAGCCCCAGGTGGTGCGCTCGATGAGCAGCCAGCAGACGATGCAGCCGATGATGCCGACGGCAAGGCCCCAATGGACGCCGACGCCGGGGATTTCGCCGATGCGCCAGGCATCGGGGAGTGGCGCGGTCGAGGGCTTGTTGAGGCTGGCCGGATCGCGTAGCGGCCCTTCGACCAGGTGGTTCATGAGCGCGATGGCGATATAGGCCATCAGCAGCGAAGAGATGGTTTCGTTGACGCCGCGCAGATGCCGCAGCGCGCCGATGCCGCCGATCCAGGCGCCGCCGACAACTGCGGCGGCGATGGCCATCGCGATGATGCCGATTGGGCCAGGAAGGCCGGGGGCGAGCATGGCAACCGCGCCCGCCGCGACGCCGCCGAGTACGATGGCGCCTTCACCGCCAATGATGACGAGGCCGAGGCGGGCGGGGAGCGCCACGCAGAGGGCCGCGAGGAGGAGAGGGGCGGCGCGGGCGAGCGTGTTCGTCCAGGAGAAGCTTGTGCCGAAGCCGGCCTTGTAGACGATCTGGAAGAACTCGATCGGCGACTTGCCGAGAAAGAGAAGGAAGATCGAGAAGATCAACATGCCAACCAGCAGGGCGGCGAGCGGCAGAAAGACCGCATCAATCCTGCGGCCCAGCGTTTCGGCCGTTTCTGCATTGATTGCCCTTGTCGCGGGGCTTGCAAGTCCTGCGTCTGTCGTCATCGCTTTCCCCTCATATCCTTAGAGAGCGACGCCCGAGCGGGGGCGCCGCCGATTTTGAGCTTGCAGGAGCGATGATCAGGAGGTCGAGCCGACGACGCCTTCGACGAGGTAGTTCATGCTCTCGAGCTTGACGTCGGTCTCGGCAAAGGCCTCGCCGTCCTTGGCGACGACATTGCCCTTGTTGTCCTTGAGCGGCCCCTTGATGACGGAGAAGCCGCCCTTGAGGATGGTTGCCTGCGTGGATTCGAACTGCTTGCGGGCAGCGTCGCTCACGGCGGGGCCAAGCGGGCTCATCTTGATGAAGCCTTCGGAAAGGCCGCCACGTACGAAGTTCGGGATCGTTTCGCCCTTCAGCGTCGCATTGACCATGTCGGTATAGACCTTGCCCCAGTTCCATTCGGCGCCGGTCAGGTACTTTTCAGGCGCCAGCTTCGACTGGTTGGCGTGGTAGCCGCAGAGATACATGCCACGGCCTGCTGCCGTTTCCATGACGACCTTGGGGCCGTCGACATGGCAGGTGATGACGTCAACGCCCTGGTCGGCGAGCGCGTTCGTGGCTTCGGCTTCCTTGACCGCGAGCGACCATTCGCCGGTGAAGATGACCTGGCAGGTGATGGTCGGGTCGACGGCGCGTGCGCCGAGCAGGAAGGAGTTGATGTTCAGAAGGACCTGCGGGATCGGCTTGGCGGCGACGAAACCGATCTTCTTCGACTTGGTGGCGTGGCCGGCGGCAATGCCGTTCAGATACTGGCCCATGCCGATATAGCCGAAATAGGAGCCGACATTCTTCGGGTTCTTCTCGGTCCAGAGTCCGCCGCAATGCTCGAAGCGGACATCCTTGTATTTCGGTGCGAGCGCCAGGATGTGGGGATCGAAATAGCCGAAGGAGGTTGGGAAGAGGAGCGTTGCGCCATCGAAGTTGATCATCGATTCCATCGTCTTCTGGACATCGACGGTTTCGGGCACGCGCTCTTCCTCGACGACCTTCACGCCGGGGATCTTCTTGACGACGGCAGCACCTTCGGCGTGGGACTGGTTATAGCCATAGTCGTCCTTGGGGCCGACATAGATGAAGCCGACGGTGAGACCAGCCGCGCGGGCAACGCCGCCCGGCAGGATGCTGGAGGCCGCGGCAAGGCCTGCGACGCCGGCCGTGTTCTTCAGGAACTGGCGGCGATTGGGTGTCCAGATTTTCGTCATTGCAATGCTCCCCGGTACGGTTCTGGAAATGGAAAAAATTCATCGGATTTGCGCGCCCTGGTTCCTCGGAAGGACCGTCGCGCCTGAATTGCAAGCACACGTTATTCGGATGGCGGTGCCAATGTCTTGTGCTATGTTTTGGCTGGGCCGCTGCAAAAAATGCAGCAGCATGAGAGAGGGACGATGCGCCACCTGACCACCTTCCGCTATATCGACGCCGTGGTGAAAGCGGGCTCCATCCGGGGTGCGGCCGAAAGCCTTGCCATCACCTCGACAGCCTTGAACCGCCGCATTCTGGCGATTGAGGACGAGCTTGGCGTGCCGATCTTCGAGCGGCTGCCGCACGGGGTGCGTCTGTCGAGTGCCGGCGAACTTCTGATCCACCATATCCGCAACCAGATGTCGGACATGGAACGGGTGCGCTCGCAGATCGCCGATCTGTCCGGCGTTCGGCGCGGCCATGTCTCGATCGCGTGCAGCCAGGCGCTTCTGCCCTACTTCCTGCCGATGGAGATTGCGCTCTATCGAAAGGAGCATCCGAACGTGACGTTTGGCGTGCATGTGCGCGACCGCGAGGCGGCAGAGCGGGCTCTGGTGGACCATACGGCTGATATCGCCATCGTGTTCGAGCCGGTGCGGCTTGCCGACTTCATGACCCTGATGCGGGTGTATCAGCCTGTCTACGTGGTGATGGGGCAGAACCATCCTCTGGCGGCGAAGGAGGTCCTCCGTCTCAGCGATTGCCTTTCCTATCCGGTGGCGCTGCCGACTGCGCCCTACGGCGTGCGGCATCTGATCGACATGGCGCTCCTGACGGCGTCGGCTCGGATCGAGCCTGTGATCGAGTCGGACAGCTTCGAGTTTCTGCGCAACCATTCGGTGGCGGAGAACATCCTGACCTTCCAGATACCCATCGGGCTCTCGCAGCAGACGAGCACGGGGGAGCTTGTGTCGCGGCCGATCGACCGGCGGGACGTGCCCGCCGGGGTTCTCTATATGGGGCAGTTGAAGGGACGGACGTTGCCGGTGGCCTCAGCGCGTTTTGCAGCGCAATTGTCAGCGTCGCTTGCGTCGAAGTTCGAGGTCTCCTGAAACGCGAAACGGCGCCCCGAAGGACGCCGTTCCATTCTGGTTGATCTCGGCTGGGATCAGTCGTCCATCGTATCCAGCTTGCGGCTGAAGGCGATGGCACCGAGCGTGCAGACCGCGCCCGACAGCAGGTACATGCCGACATAGGCGACGCCGAAGGATGTCGCGAGGCCGAGCGCGACCAGCGGAGCGAAACCCGCACCGATGAGCCAGGCCATGTTGGAGGTCAGTGCCGCTCCGGAGTAGCGATATACCTTGCCGAAGCGCGAGGCGACCGCGCCGGCAGCCTGCCCGAACGAGAGACCGAGCAGCGCGAAGCCGATGATGACGAAGGCGTCGAGACCGCGCGACCCGTAGGACAAGAGAACCGGTGCGATGATGCTGAAGGCGGCAATCAGCACGGCTGCGACCGACAGCTGACCGCGACGGCCGATCTTGTCAGCCAGAACGCCCGACAGAACGATCGTACCCGTGCCGACAATGGCGCCCACCAGCTCAACCAGCAGGAAACTGGAAATGTCGTGGTCGGTTGTCAGCGTCACCCAGCTCAGCGAGAAGATGGTCACGAGGTGGAACATGGCGAAGCTGGCGAGCGGCGTGAACGTGCCAATCAGCAGATCGACGCCATGGTTTTTCACCAGATCCACCGTGCGGACAGGGGCAAGCTCCGCGCGGTCGAGCAGCGCGCCAAACTCGGTCGTCGCGACCAGGCGAAGGCGTGCGAAAAGGGCGACGACGTTGATCGCGAAGGCCACGAAGAACGGGAAGCGCCAGCCCCATTCCAGGAAGTCCGCCTCGTTGATCGCCGAATGGAAATAGGCGAATAGGCCGGCGGCGAAGATGAAGCCGATCGGCGCGCCGAGCTGCGGCATCATGGCGTACCAGCCGCGACGGTTCTGCGGGGCGTTGAGCGCGAGCAGCGAGGCGAGACCATCCCAGGCACCGCCGAGCGCGAAGCCCTGGCCCAGGCGGAAGATGATCAGAAGGGCGATCGCCCAGTTTCCGATGTCCTTGTATCCGGGCAGGAAGGCCATCGAGGCGGTCGAGCCGCCAAGGATGAGCAGGGCGGCGACCAGCTTCGTCCCGCGGCCATAGGCGCGGTCGATGGCGGTGAAGAACACCGTGCCGACTGGACGGGCGAGGAAGGCCAGGGAGAAGACCGCGAACGACAGGAGGGTGCCTGTCAGGCGGTCCGTGAAGGGAAAGAAGAATTGCGGGAAAACAAGGACCGAAGCGATCCCGTAAACAAAGAAGTCGAAGAATTCCGAAGACCGGCCTATGATCACGCCGAGCGCGATGCTGCCGGGATCGACCTTGTTGTCTGCGTTGATGCGCCGCGCATCGCGCTCACTCGATGACGAGCTGGGCGAGAGCGAACGGGGCTGGTCTACTGATGCACTGTATGAATTCATAGGCTGCTCCTCCTGCAGAAAACGCGGCTCCGAGGATTTTGTTCGAACCAAATTCTCCCAAATTGGTTCGAGCCCCGAAACAGCGCCCTGAACAGCACTATGCGCCTGCAAAATTGCTGCGTCAAATGGCCTCATGAGCAAACGCAACAGAAATCGTGATTGCACTTTGAAATCAGTATTTTAAAGTGTTCGCGAACGCACAGAGCCTAAATCTGCCACAATTTTTCTTGCGTTGCGGCAAATCGGCCTATGGCGTTCTTGATCCAGATCATTTACCTGCCCGTTTCGGGAGGGAGAGGACGAAGCTGGAATCGGAAAATGCGACCTGAAACAAAGACGTTATCAAGGGCGGGGCTCATGGCGGCACTCGCCTTGCCTCTTGCTTCCTGCAACATGGTAGTCATGTCGCCTTCGGGCGATATTGCGGCACAGCAGCGCGACCTGATCGTGGTCTCGACTATCCTGATGCTGCTCATCGTGGTTCCCGTCATCTTCCTGACGCTGCTCTTCGCGTGGCGTTACCGCCAGTCCAACAAGACGGCCAAATATGATCCCGAATGGCATCATTCAACCCGCCTTGAGGTCGTGATCTGGTCGGCACCGCTGGCGATCATCATCGCACTCGGCTCTATCACCTGGATCAGCACGCATACGCTCGATCCCTATCGTCCGCTTGATCGCATCTCGGCAGAGCAGCCGCTTTCCGCTGATCACAAACCGATGACGGTTGAAGTTGTCGCGCTGGACTGGAAGTGGCTCTTCATCTATCCGGACCTCGGCATTGCCTCGGTCAACGAGCTTGCAGCGCCGGTGGATACGCCGATTCGCTTCAAGATCACTTCCGCTTCGGTGATGAACTCCTTCTACATTCCGGCGCTTGCCGGTCAGATCTATGCCATGGCCGGCATGGAGACGAAGCTTAATGCCGTGATCAACAAGCCGGGCGAGTTCGAAGGCTTCTCCGCCAACTATTCAGGCGCCGGCTTCTCCCACATGCGTTTCAAGTTCCATGGTCTTGACCAGACCGGCTTCGACAAGTGGGTTGCCGACGTGAAGGCCAGCGGTCAGACGCTGGACAAGGCCACCTACATGCAGCTGGAAAAGCCGAGCATCAAGGAGCCGGTTCGTCACTACGCCACGACCGATTCGTCGCTTTACAGCGCGATCGTCGACATGTGCGTCAAGCCTGGCACGATGTGCATGAGCGAGATGATGGCCATGGACAAGGGCCTGATCTGCCGCATCCCCGAGCCGACGACGGCCGCGCGTGAGGAAAAGGCCATCCGCCCGGCCACCTGAGCCGTAATACCCGATATGATCCCGGCCGCTTCACCTGGCGTGTTCACGCTGTCAGCGGCCGGTTGAAAACCGTTTCATTTGCAAGAACAAAGTTGAGGTAATCCGATGACTGCGGATTGGACATCATTGCTGTTCGGGAAGCTTTCTCTCGAAGCCATTCCCTATCACGAGCCTATCCTGGTCGTGACCTTTATCGGGGTTGCGATCGGCGGGCTCGCTGTGCTGGGCGCGCTCACCTATTTCCGTCTCTGGGGCTATCTCTGGAAGGAATGGTTCACCTCGATCGACCACAAGAAGATCGGGATCATGTACATCGTTTTCGCCATCATCATGCTGCTGCGCGGCTTTGCAGACGCCCTGATGATGCGCTTCCAGCAGGCGATCGCCTTCAATGGAAACGAAGGCTATTTCCCGCCGCATCACTATGACCAGGTCTTCACGGCGCATGGCGTGATCATGATCTTCTTCGTGGCGATGCCGTTCGTGACCGGTCTCATGAACTTCGTCGTTCCGCTGCAGATCGGCGCACGCGACGTGTCCTTCCCGTTCCTCAACAACTTCTCCTTCTGGATGACGGTTGCCGGCGGCATCATCGTGATGATCTCGCTCTTCGTCGGTGAGTTTGCAAAGACCGGCTGGCTGGCCTATCCGCCGCTTTCCGACATCACCTACAGTCCGGACGTCGGGGTGGACTATTACATCTGGGGACTGCAGATCGCGGGGATCGGGACATTGCTCTCGGGCGTGAACCTGATCGCGACGATCCTCAAGATGCGCGCCCCCGGCATGTCGATGATGAAGATGCCCGTCTTCACCTGGACCGCCTTCTGCACCAACATCCTGATCGTTGCTGCCTTCCCGGTTCTGACCGCCGTTCTCGCGCTGCTGACGCTTGACCGCTATGTCGGCACGCATTTCTTCACGAACATGGATGGCGGCAGCGCCATGCTGTACGTCAACCTGATCTGGATCTGGGGCCACCCGGAAGTCTACATCCTGGTTCTGCCGGTCTTCGGTGTCTTCTCGGAAGTCGTTTCGACCTTCTCGGCCAAGCGCCTCTTCGGCTACACCTCGATGGTCTATGCGACCTGCGTCATCACCATCCTGTCCTACATCGTGTGGCTGCACCACTTCTTCACGATGGGTTCGGGCGCGAGCGTCAACTCCTTCTTCGGCATCACCACGATGATCATCTCGATCCCGACCGGGGCCAAGATGTTCAACTGGCTGTTCACGATGTATCACGGCCGCATCAAGTACGAAGTCCCCATGCTGTGGACGATCGGCTTCATGGTGACCTTCGTCATCGGCGGCATGACAGGTGTTCTGCTCGCCGTTCCGCCAGCGGACTTCGTGCTGCACAATTCGCTGTTCCTGATCGCGCACTTCCATAACGTGATCATCGGTGGCGTCGTGTTCGGCGTCTTCGCCGGCATCAACTTCTGGTTCCCGAAGGCCTTTGGTTTCCGCCTCAATGCCTTCTGGGGCAAGATGTCCTTCTGGTTCTGGCTGATCGGCTTCTACTTCGCCTTCATGCCGCTCTATGTGCTTGGCCTAATGGGCGTGACCCGCCGCATGAGCCAGTTCGACGATCCGTCGTTGCAGATCTGGTTCATCATCGCAGCCTTCGGCGCCTTCCTGATCCTGCTCGGTATTGGTTCGTTCATCATCCAGATCGGCTATTCCATCTGGAAGCGCGATGAGCTGCGCGACGAGACCGGCGACCCGTGGAACGGCCGCACGCTGGAATGGTCGACCTCTTCGCCGCCGCCGGCCTACAACTTCGCCTTCACGCCGGTGGTGCATGAAGTCGACGAGTACTGGTTCATGAAGCAGAACGGCTACAAGCGTCCGCTCTCCGGCTTCATCCCGATCCACATGCCGAAGAACACCGGCACGGGTGCGATCCTCGGGGCCTTGAGCGTCGTCTTCGGTTTCGCGATGGTGTGGCACATCTGGTGGCTGGCGATTGTCTCCTTCGTGGCGATCATCGGTAAGACCATCCACCACACCTTCAACTACAACCGCGACTTCTACATTCCGGCCGAAGAGGTCTCAGCTGTAGAAGCCCGCCGTACCCAAATGCTGCCCGCGGAGTGAACCGATGAGCGCCAACACCTCGCATAATGCGCAACCGGGCGGTGAGCTCACCTTCTATCTGAGGGAAGAGCACCATCCCGAGCAGAGCACGATGATCGGCTTCTGGATCTACCTGATGAGCGACTGCCTCATCTTCGCGATCCTCTTTGCCACCTACGCCGTGCTCGGCCACTCCTTCGCGGGTGGCCCGGACGCCAAGGAACTGTTCGACCTGAAGCTCGTGGCGATCAACACTGCCATGCTGCTCTTCTCCTCCATCACCTATGGCTTCGCCATGCTGGAGATGGAAAAGGGCAACAAGGGGCTGATGATCAGCTGGATGGTCGTCACCTTCTTCTTCGGCGTCTGCTTCCTCGGCATCGAACTATACGAGTTCCACCACCTGATCGGCGAAGGCGCCGGCCCCTGGCGCAGCGCCTTCACGTCGTCCTTCTTCACGCTGGTCGGCACGCACGGCCTGCACGTGACCTGCGGTCTCGTCTGGATGGCGGTTCTCATGGTGCAGATGAACAAGCACGGCATCAACGCCGCCAACAAGCGTCGCATGACGACGCTGAGCATGTTCTGGCACTTCCTGGACGTCATCTGGATCGGCGTCTTCTCCTTCGTCTACCTCATGGGAGTGCTCTGATATGGCTTCTCACGCTGACACGCACGCGCATGGCGACCACGGTCACCACGATGATCACCATGGCGCCCATGCCAATCACGGCACGTTCGGCTCCTACATGACCGGCTTCGTGCTGTCGGTCATCCTGACGGCGATCCCGTTCTGGCTGGTCATGGGCGATGTCATTGCCGACAAGCAGGTGACGGCAGTTCTCGTCATGGGCCTCGGCCTCGTGCAGATCATCGTTCACATGATCTTCTTCCTCCACATGGACACCAAGTCCGAAGGCGGCTGGAACATGATGGCTCTGCTCTTCACGGTCGTTCTCGTTCTCATCACGCTGTCCGGTTCGCTCTGGGTCATGCACAACCTGAACACCTACATGATGCCGCTGACGCCGGAAGCGGCGAAGCAGCTTCCCTGACAAGATCGAAGGTGGCCCGCCTGATCACGGGCCACCTTTTCATCTGGCATGATAGCGGGGAGGGGAGGTTCGAACTCATGAACGATATGCCCATCTCCGAAGACAAGGTTTCGAAAGCCCCGCGCAAATCGCGCCTCGTCGGCATCGGCCTTCTCACGCTTCTCTTTTTCGCCACCTTCATCGCGCTCGGCATCTGGCAGGTCGAACGGCTAAGCTGGAAGCTGGACCTCATTGCACGCGTGGATGCGCGCGTCCATGCCCCGGCTGTTTCCGTCCCGGACGAGGTCTCCTGGTCTGCCGTAAATGCCGCCAGTGACGAATATCGACATGTCACGGCATCAGGCCGCTTCGTCCATGACAAGAGCGCACTGGTCTACGCATCGACCGAGCGCGGCCCCGGCTTCTGGGTGCTGACGCCGCTGCAGACCGAAAAGGGCGCCATCGTCTATGTCAATCGCGGCTGGGTGCCGTCCGATCGCAAGGATGCCGCAGGCCGCGCGGAAGGCAATCCGGAAGGCGCAGTTCAGGTGACCGGACTTCTGCGCATCACGGAGCCCGGCGGCACGCTGCTGCGCTCCAACGATCCGGCTGACGGGCGCTGGTATTCGCGCGATGTGGAGGCCATGGGCACAACGGCGGGTCTTTCCCGCGTCGCGCCCTTTTTCATCGATGCGGACGATACGCCGAATCCGGGCGGTCTGCCCGTTGGCGGTCTGACGATCATCCGCTTCCCCAACTCGCATCTGTCCTACGCACTCACCTGGTTTGCGATGGCTGCGCTGTCGTTGGTGGGCGGGGCAATTCTGGTTAGAGCCGAGCGGCGGCGCTAAAATCTTCGCAGAATCTCACAATTTCGCCTGAAACAAACTGTCCTCTCGTGAGTTCCAAAGCGCTTTGGATTTTTCTTGTGCGGCGTCGTTTCTCTTGGCACAGTCAGCTCAACATCACTCAGGCAAATCAGGGAGAGAGTCATGACCATCCGCGTCACCGTCTGGGGCGAGAACGTCCACGAGCAGAAGAACGAAACCGTCCGTGGGATCTATCCGGACGGGATGCACAATTGCATCGCTTCCGCGCTCAACAAGCACGAAGGCATTCAGGCCTCTTCCGTCGTTCTCCAGGATGCCGAGCATGGGATGACCGAGGCGCGGCTGGCCGAGACCGACGTGCTCGTCTGGTGGGGTCATGCGGCGCATGGGCAGGTGGACGACAAGATCGTCGAGCGCGTCTGCGAGGCCGTGTGGTCGGGCATGGGCATGATCTTCCTGCATTCGGCGCATTTTTCCAAGCCGTTCAAGCGGCTGATGGGGGCGCCCTGCAATCTCACCTGGCGCGAAGCCGGCGAGCGTGAGCGGCTGTGGGTGACCTCACGCAACCATCCGATCACGGCGGGCCTGCCGGATCATTTCGAATTGGAGAACGAGGAAATGTATGGCGAGCCCTTCGGCGTGCCGGAGCCGCTGGAGACGGTGTTTGTCAGCTGGTTCCAGGGCGGCGAGGTGTTCCGTTCGGGGCTCACTTACAAGCGCGGCGCGGGCAATGTCTTCTATTTCCGCCCCGGCCACGAGACCTATCCGACCTATCACGACGCCAATGTGCAGACCGTGATCAAGAATGCCGTAAAGTGGGCCTATAACCCTATGGCGCGCGTCGCCAAGCCGACGGACGCGCCGAACGTGCCTGTCGACAAGGCGCCGGAAAAGATTGAGGAGCGCGGCCCCAAACTGCATCAGGCCGGCGAGCAGGGCCTGCGGTAAGGAGTGCCGGACATGACGATCAGACTTCTCATTCTTGGCACCGGCGGCATGGCCAACAACCACGCCGAGGCCTTCAAGGCCATCGACGGCGTGGAGGTCGTGGCTGGCGTCGACACGCGGCCGGTGCAGCTTGAGGCCTTCTGCGACAAGCACCAGATCGAACACCGCTTTGCCACGCTTGATGAGGCGATTGCGTGGGGCGAATTCGATGCGGCGACGAACGTGACGCCGGATTCCGCGCATTACGCGACCACTCTGGCACTGCTGAAGGCGGGCAAGCATGTGCTTTGCGAAAAGCCGCTCTCGACCGATTATGCCAAGGCGAAGGAAATGGCGGATGCGGCCAAGGCCGCCGGCGTCGTCAACATGGTCAACCTTTCGTACCGCAATGGGGCCGCCCTGCAGCGCGCCGCCGAGATGGTGGCGAAGGGCATGATCGGCCCGGTCCGGCATTTCGAGGCGCAGTATCTGCAGAGCTGGCTGACGCAGGCCGCCTGGGGCGACTGGCGCACCGAGCCGCAATGGCTCTGGCGGCTCTCCTCCAAGCATGGCTCGAAGGGCGTGCTCGGCGATGTCGGCATTCACATTCTCGACTATGCGACCTTCATTGCCGGCAGTTTCCCGGTTTCGATTTCCGGTCGGCTCAAGACCTTCGACAAGGCGGAGGGCAACCGGATCGGCGAATATGATCTCGACGTGAACGACAGCTTCGTCTGCCATCTCGAGCTTGCCAACGGCGCGATGGGCACCGTTACCGCGACGCGCTTCGCGTCCGGCCACCATAACGACCTCAAGCTTTCCATCTATGGTGATGGCGGGGGCTTGGAAGTGCGCTACATCCAGAACGAGAGCAAGCTTCTCGCCTGCCTTGGCGCGCAGGACATGGCGACGCAGACCTGGCGCGAGATCGAGACGCCGGCGGTCAAGAATGTCTATCGCGTCTTCATCGACGCCATCAACGGCGAGGGGCCGATGAATCCGGATTTCGAGCGTGGTGCGGCGCTGCAGTTCCTGCTCGATGCGGCGGAAGAGTCCGACCGGCAGAAGGGCGCGAGCCTGGATGTGACGTTGGGGGCGTAACGTCTTCGGCCCTTTCGGGCCGCCCCCTCATCTGCCCTCCGGGCATCTTCTCCCCGCTGGGGAGAAGATGGAGGTCGTCGCAGCCTCGCTATTCCCCCTCTCCCCTTGGGGAGAGGGTCGCCGAGCGAAGCGGAGGCGGGGTGAGGGGTTTCTTGCTCCCCCGACCCTACATCACAACACAATCTGCAACTTCACATCCGTCGGCCGAGCCTCCACGGCGCGGTCAAACGCCGCAACCGAATCCCGGAACGCGAAAGTCTCCGTGATCAGTGGCTTCAGGTCGATTTTTCCCGACGCAATCAGCGCAATCGCCCGGTCATAGACATTGGCGTAGCGGAAGATCGTCTTCAGCGTTGCTTCCTTGGCCTGGAGGCCGACGATGTCGACCGGGACGGGATCGACGGGCATCCCGACCATGACGCAGGTGCCGCCGGGTGCGACGACATTGGCGACGTCCAGCACGGCCGGCGCGGCACCCGAGGCCTCGAAGACGATATCGGCGCCCCAGCCTTCCGTCGTCGCGCGGACGTAATCGACGAGCTTCGTGTTGCGGACATTGACCGTTTCAACGCCCGGATAGGCACCGATGATGTCGAGTTTCGGCTGCGCGACATCGGAGACGATGACGCGCGAGCAGCCGCCGGCCAGCGCCGAAAGCGCGGTGATCATGCCGATGGGGCCGGCGCCCATGACGACGGCGGTGTCGCCCGGCTTGATGCCGGCCTTGAGGGCGGCCTGAATGCCGACGGCGAGCGGTTCGACCATCGCGCCCTCGGCAAAGCTGACATTGTCCGGCAGCCTGAAGGTGAAGGCGGCGGGGTGGACGACTTCCGGCGTCAGGCAGCCGTGGACCGGCGGCGTTGCCCAGAAGCGCACGGCGGGGTCGACATTGTACATGCCGAGCCGCACGGCCTTCGAGTTGAGGTCCGGAATGCCCGGCTCCATGCAGACGCGGTCGCCGACCTTCAGGTGGCTGACCTCCGCGCCGATCGCCGTGATCGTACCGGCTGCCTCATGCCCGAGGATCATCGGCTCCTTCACAACGAAGGGGCCGATCTTGCCGTGGGTGTAGTAATGCACGTCCGAGCCGCAGATGCCGACCGTGTGGATCGCGATGCGGACGTCATGCGGGCCGAGATCGAGGCTCAGGGGATAATCCCTGAGGCTCAACCGGCCCTTCTCCTCCAAGACCAGTGCCTGCACTTACGCTGCTTCCTTCGACAGAGCCACATAGCGCGCGACGTGGTAGTCCACGTCGCCGAACATGTGATCTATCATCACGAGGCGCTTCGCAAAATGCCCGACCGCATATTCCCAGGTCATGGCGATGCCACCGTGCATCTGGATCGCTTCTTCCGCCACCAGACGACCGATCTTGCCGGCAAGCGTCTTCGCGGCGGAAACCGCCATTTCGCGCTCGACGCGTGAGCCGTCGAAGCGGCCGGCGGCGTTGATGACGGACGAGCGGGCCTGTTCGATTTCAAGAAGCACGGTCGCCATGCGGTGCTGTAGCGCCTGGAACTTGCCGATAACGACGCCGAACTGCTTGCGGGTCTTTAAGTATTCAATCGTCATGTCGCGGGCAACTTCCATCGCGCCGATGGCTTCCGAGGCAAGCGCGAGGTTGGCGCGGGCGATGACCTTCTCGATCGCCGGCCATGCCTTGCCTTCCGCGCCCAGCAGCGCATCCGCGCCGACTGTCACGTTGTCGAGCCGGATTTCGGCGGCGTGGAGGCCGTCGATAGAAGGGTAGGAATGGCGCGCGACACCTGCCGCATCGGCGGGGACCAGGAAGAGCGAGAGGCCGTCTTCATCCCAGGCGGCCCCCGAGGAACGGGCGGAGACAATGAGCGTGTCGGCCGCACCGCCATTCAGCACCACGGCCTTTGCGCCGTTGAGCGCATAGCCGTCGCCGGATTTCTTAGCGGTCGTCTCGACATGGCTGGCGTCATAACGACTCTTCGGCTCGCCATGGGCGAAGGCGAGCTGTTTCGTGCCGGCGATGACCTCTTCGATGATCGCCTTCTGCTCCGCATTGCCGAGTTCGGCAATCAGCCCGCCGGCGAGGATTGCGGTGGCGAGGAAGGGTTCGTTGACGAGACCGCGGCCGAGTTCTTCGAAGAGGACCGTGACATCGAACGGCGCGCCGCCGAAGCCGCCGTCCTCTTCCGAAAACAGCGCGCCGATGGCGCCAAGTTCCGCAAATTGCGCCCATTTCTCCGCGCTAAAGCCGAGATCGGTTTCGGCGGCCTTGTTGCGGGCGTCCAGCGTGTAGGTGTCGGCGATGAAGCGCGCGACCGAGTCCTTGAAGAGCTGGCGTTCTTCCGTGTGGGTGAAGTTCATGTGCCTTGCTCCCCTTAAAGTCCCATGACCATTTTCGAGATGATGCCGCGCTGGATTTCGTTCGAGCCGCCGAAGATGGTGATCTTGCGGTTGTTGAAGTAGTCCGGCGCGACGCCGAGGGCATATTCGGGGCCGACGGGCTCGCCGTTATAGCCGTCCTCCAGCGCTTCGGAGACGAAGGGCATGGCGTAGGGGCCGATGGCGCGTCGCGCGAGGTCGTTGATCGCCTGCCGGATTTCCGTGCCCTTGATCTTCAGCATGGAGGAAATCGAGCCGGCAGAGGCGGCCGCATCCGGTGAGGAGAGGACGCGCAGATTGGTGGTCGACAGCGCGTCGAGTTCCATTTCCACCTGCGCGACGCGGGCGGCGAAATAGGGGTCGTCGGCAAGCGGCACGCCACGCACCGTTTCGGCCTTGGCGATGCGCTTCACTTCGGCGAGCGCCGCCTTGGAAGCGCCGACGCCGGCGATATTGGTACGCTCGTGGGTCAGGAGATACTTTGCATAGGTCCAGCCCTTGTTCTCCTCGCCGATCAGATTTTCGGCCGGCACACGGACATTGTCGAAGAAGACTTCGTTGACCTCGTGCGTGCCTTCAAGAAGGATGATCGGGCGCACGGTGATGCCGGGCGACTTCATGTCGACCAGGATGAAGGAAATGCCTTCCTGCGGCTTGCCTTCCGTTCCGGTCCGGACAAGGCAGAAGATCATGTCCGCATATTGCGCGAGCGTCGTCCATGTCTTCTGACCGTTGATGACATAATGGTCGCCATCACGCACCGCGCGGGTCTTCAGCGAGGCGAGGTCGGAGCCGGCGCCGGGTTCCGAATAGCCCTGGCACCACCAGTCGGTGCCGTCGAGAATGCGCGGCAGGTAATGCGCCTTCTGCGCCTCCGAGCCGAATTTCATTAGCACGGGGGCAAGCATCTTGAGGCCAAAGGGGATGATGCGCGGCGCATTTGCCATGGATGCTTCGTCATCGAAGATCTGCTGCTGCACGGGCGTCCAGTCGGCCCCGCCATACTGTTTCGGCCAGTCCTGCGCCAGCCAGCCGCGCTTGTTGAGCGTGGCGTGCCAGCCGACCATGTCGTCCTTGGTCAGCGTCTTGTTATGCCGCACCTTGTCGGCGAGCGCCGGCGACAATTCCGCCTTGAGGAAGGCGCGGACCTCGGCCTGAAAGGCGAGGTCTTCGGGAGAGAAGTTCAGGTCCATCGGTTTCCTCCTCAGTAGATTTCGATGAGACCGGCTGCGCCCTGGCCGCCGGCGATGCACATGGTGACGACGGCGTATTTGATGCCGCGGCGCTTGCCTTCGTAGAGCACATGGCCCACCTGCCGTGCACCTGTCATACCATACGGATGGCCGATCGAAATGGACCCACCGTTGACGTTGTAGATCGCCGGATCGATGCCGAGGCGGTCGCGGCAATAGAGCGCCTGGCTCGCGAAGGCTTCGTTGAGTTCCCAGAGGCCGATATCGGAGACCTTGAGGCCGGCGCGTTCGAGAAGCTTCGGCACGGCGAAGACGGGGCCGATGCCCATTTCGTCCGGCTCGCAGCCGGCCACGACGAAGCCACGGAAGGCGCCCATCGGCTCCAGCCCGCGCTTTTCGGCTTCCTTCGCTTCCATCAGCACCGAGGCCGATGCGCCATCGGAAAGTTGCGAGGCATTGCCGGCGGTGACGAACTGGCCGGGGCCACGCACGGGTTCGAGCGAGCGCAGGCCTTCCAGCGTCGTGGACGGGCGGTTGCAGCCGTCCTTGTCGAAGGTCACCTCGTGATAGCTGATCGCCTTGGTTTCCTTGTCCTGCACCGCCATTTTCGTGGTCATGGAGATGATTTCATCCGCATAGCGGCCGGCCTTCTGGGCGTCGGCCGTGCGCATCTGGCTCTGATAGGAATATTCGTCCTGCGCCTCGCGCGAGACATTGTAGCGTGCCGCGACGATGTCGGCGGTCTCGATCATCGGCATGTACATGGCCGGCTTGTGTTCCATCATCCAGTCGTTCTGGTACATGAACATGTTCAGGTGGCTCTGGACGATGGAGATGGACTCCAGCCCGCCCGCCAGCATGGCGGGGGCACCATACTGAGTAATCTGCGCGGCGGCCTGGGCAATCGCAAAGAGGCCGGAGCCGCAATGGCGCGACACGGTGCCGCCGGTCATCGACAGCGGCAGGCCGGCGCGGACGCCGATATGGCGGGCAATGTTGCCACCGGTGGCGCTTTCCGGCACCCCGCAGCCGAAGATTGCGTCTTCGAGCAGGTTCGGATCGATGCCGGAGCGATCGACGGCGGCTTTAG
The DNA here is from genome assembly GCA_035565055.1 of Ensifer sp. Lineage (GTDB taxonomy): Bacteria > Pseudomonadota > Alphaproteobacteria > Rhizobiales > Rhizobiaceae > Ensifer_A. The sequence goes on along the minus strand of DATMTA010000124.1, from coordinate 204 downwards.
CCGCAGCGGCGCCGAAATCGGCGCCATGAGTGGCATTGAGTTCGCCCCGGAAGGCTTTCGTGATGCCCGTACGGGCGGTGGAGAGAATGACGGCTTCGCGCATCGTGTGGTTTCCTTTGAATGTCTCTGTTTGCAGCTGACCCCCTCACCAAGTCTGCCTAGCCAATCGCCTGCGGCTCTTGGGGCAGACTATCCTCTCCCACA
>DATMTA010000123.1:0-11578 GCA_035565055.1 Ensifer sp. | reverse complement strand
GTAGCCGGAGCCTTCGAAATAGCTGCGGTTCATGCCGGGAGGGAAGCGGATGACTTCGGCACCCGTTTCGCCGGAGAACTTGTCGATGAGGCGCTCGAAGCCGGTAATGACGTCTTCGAACGTGCCGGAGCGGGCGTAAAGGCCTTCGACGCCGGTGTCGATGAGGAGGCCGCTGTCAAAAAGTCGGTCAAGAAAGGTCACTTGCATATCCATCACGTTATCCCATCAGGCTCGTATCGAGTTTATGAACGGTCAGCATCGTCGCGGTGTTCGACAGGATGCGATCGTTGGAAATCATCAGCTGGGCCGAATGCGCATCGCGCAGATGGCGGCCGAGGCTATAGGGCGTGCCGTTCTTGTAGCCGGCAATGCCGCAGATCATCATCGCCTGGTTGATGACGGCGAGGATCTTCTGCGATGTCGCGATCTTGACGTTGTTCATCGCCACTGCGAAGCCCATCGACGAAAGCTGCGCCGGGTCTTCCTTGGCAGCCTCGAACCGTTCGATGCCGGCGATGACGTTCGACTTGATCAAATGCAGCTCGGCCGTCGCTTCCGCAAGGCGCAGCGCGCCCGGAGGCGTCGTGCCCGGGTTGGCGCGGGCAGCGGCGCGGACAAACGCCTGGGCGCGGGTGACCGCGTTGAGCGCAATGCCATACCAGACGCCGGACCACAGCAGGTGGCAGGTGGCCAGCATCGATTCCGCGGCGATTTCGGCGAACGGCTTCGGCAGGATCTGGACCGCCGGCGCTTCCGCCTTGAACAGGAACCCGTCCGAGCAGGTGCCGCGCATACCAAGCGTATCCCACACATGGGTCTGCTCGAGCGTGTACTGGTCTTTCAGGAACACGGTCATGACCTGGTCGGTCGAGGCCGCATCCTTGTGGGCGCGCGAGGTGATCAGGATCGCATCCGCCTGCTTGCCATAGGAGATGACGGTCGCTTCCTTTGTCAGGCGGCAGATGTCGCCATCGACTTCGATGGCGCAGATCGAATTGCGCAGGTTGCCGCCGATGCCGGCTTCGGTCGTGGCCGAACCGAGCAGCAGCTGTTCGCGCACGATGCGATGCATGAAGGCTTCATGCCATTCGTCGCCCATGCCATGCGAAACGCAGCTCGACAGCTTGATGTGGTGCATGGCGAAGATCATGGCCGAGGAGGCGCATTCCTGCGCGATGATCGAGCAGACTTCGGCGATCTCCGCAATGGTGGCGCCCTCGCCGCCCAAGAGGATCGGAATCTGGATGCCGAACAGGCGCGCCGACTTCATGGCGGCCACGGCTTCGTGCGGGAAACGGCCTTCCTTGTCGACAGCATCGGCATATTTGGCGGCAACGGCTGCCACTTCGCGGGCGCGCTCGACGAGCCCGGCACCGCGAATTTCAGACATCATGTTCATCACGCAGCCTCCCGGCCTTCGACAATCGCAGACACCGTTTCGGCAATCGCGTCGATGGAGGCGAAGGACTTGCGGTTCAGCAGGTGATCCGGAAATTCGATGTCGAATGCGTCTTCGATGCCGAGCATCAGCTGCACCGACGCGAAAGAGGAAAGACCGGCCGCGTAAAGGTCCGCGCCGTCCGCGAGCGTGTCAACCGCCACAGGCAGGCCGCCGAGCTTGCCCAGAAGTTCCCTGATCTTGTCCTTCATCTTCTTCTCCTTGTCAGAACAAACTGCGAGAGCATCCCTAAGAATGGGGAGAAGAGAACCACAGGCGGGATAAGATCGACCTAAAGAATATGGACAAAAAATCCTTAACCTCAGGCTGTGTGCCAAAACAGGACCGCTTGACAACATACTCGGTAGTATGTCTACTTCCGGCAACGACCGCCCGCGTGTGGAAGCGGCGGCAGACGGGGAGACTGGACGGCATGACCGCCAATGCGTCCGCGCACAGCAATCTTGAGCGCAGTCTGGTCGAGGAAGGCCAGGTCGAAATCCTGCGCATGGCCGCCCAGTGCTTCATGGACCGCGGCTTCGCCTCCACCAGCATCGACGACGTCGCCCGCCGGCTTGGCTCCACAAAGGGTCGCATCTACCATTTCTTCGCCTCCAAGGCCGATCTCTTCTTTGCCGTCGCCGAAGTCGGCATGGAGTTCAATTATGCCGCCATCGACGCCAGCCTGAAGAAGGAGGCGCCGGCGATCGAGCGCCTGCGCGACATGGCATTTGCGCATTGCATGTCGATGATCGAGACGCAGCCCTACCAGCACTCCGTCTGGCAGGGTGTCGAAATCCACCTGCGCGGTTCCACCACGCCGGAGCAACGTGAACGGCTCAATGCACTGATTGAAAGCCGAGACCGCTACTCGGCGCTTTTCAAGGCCGTCATGGAAGAAGCAGTCCGCGATGGCCATATACATTACAGCGATCCCAGCATTGCGCGGCAGCTGATGTTCATGGCGCTGAACTCGCCGATCTTCTGGTACAAGCCGCGCCCCGGCGAGACGGCACAAGACCGCCAACGGATCGCAAGGCAATGTACCGAATTTGCGCTGGCCGGGTTGGGAGACCCGACGGCGGCCAAGCGTTGAACGCATAGGGAGAATGACGCGGCAGTGGAGGGCTGCCCGAGAAAAGCAAGAAACACGATGGCTTCGGCCAGGGTTCAGGGAGGGACCTTTAAGTGGATTTATTGCAATTATTGATCAGCGGCCTGGCAAACGGCTGCGTTTACGGTCTGATCGCCCTCGGCTTCGTGCTGATCTACAAGGCGACGGAAGCCGTCAATTTCGCCCAGGGCGATTTCATGATGCTGGGGGCGTTTCTGACGCTGACCTTCGCCAATTCCAACGAACTCGGCCTGCCCTTCTGGCTCGCCTGCATCCTTGCTGTCGCCGTCATGGCGGTTGTCGGCTACCTCGTTGAAGCGCTTCTGATCCGCCGCATGTTCGGCGAGAGCCAGATCGCCATCGTCATCCTGACCATCTCGCTCGGCATCGTGCTGCGTTTTGTCGCAGGCGTCATCTGGGGCCATGAGCCGCAATCGCTCGAAAGCCCGCTGGCTGGCCGCGAGATACGGGTTGGCGGCCTCGTGCTCGGCTTCGATGACCTGACCATCATCATCGTCACCATCCTGCTGACCGCCGGCCTCTATGTCTTCTTCGCGAAGACCAAGATCGGGCTTGCCATGCAGGCCGCCTCGCAGAACCAGCTCGCGGCCTATTACATGGGCATCCCTGTCAAGCGCGTGCACGCCCTCGTCTGGGCCCTCGCCGGCGGTGTCGCCGCCATTGCCGGTATCCTCTTCGCCGCCAAGGGCACCATAGATCCGTCAACCGGCCTGCTCGGCATCAAGGCCTCTGCCGCTGCCATCATCGGTGGCTTCGGGTCGCTGCCCGGCGCGCTTCTCGGCGGCCTGATCATCGGCCTCGTCGAGCCGCTGTCGTCGCGCTATGTCGCCGCCGGCGTGTCGCAGATCATGCCCTACCTGATCCTGCTGATCGTCCTCATCGTTCGCCCCCACGGCGTGCTCTCGCAGGTCCGTGCAAAGAAGGTGTGAGCCGATGCGGATCGTTTTCAAGACCACCTACGAGGCGGACATCCGGCTCTTCAAACATGGCCCGCAGGCCTTCTGGTATGCGCTCCTGCTGATCGTAGCGATTGCCGCGCCCTTCATCCTCGGTGACTTCCTGACCGGCGAGGCCACCAACGTGCTGATCTGGGCGATCTGCGGCATGGGCCTCATGCTGCTCGTCGGCCAGAGCGGACAGGCAAGCCTCGGCCACGCCGCCTTCATGGCGATCGGCGCCTATTCCTGCGTGCTGCTGGAAAGCGCCGGCCTGCCCTTCATCCTGGCGCTTCCCCTCGGCGGGATCATCACCGGCATCGCCGGCGGCCTCTTCGCCCTGCCCGTGACGCGCCTGCACGGCATCTATCTAGCGATTGCCACGCTCGCCGTCTCGGTGATGATGGAAGACGTCATCGTGCTCGCCGAACCGCTGACCGGCGGCGTCAACGGCCTGACGGCACCCGACATCGAGATCTTCGGCATCGGCTTCAACCGCTATGGCAATGCCTCCGGCCTCTACTGGCTGATCCTCGCCATCGCCATCCTCATCGTGCTGGCCTATCGCAACATCCAGCGCTCGCCGCTGGGGCGCGCCTTTGCCGCCGTGCGCGATTCCGAAATCTCGGCGCAGGCGATGGGCATCAACGTGGCCCGCACCAAGGCCATGGCCTTCGCGATCTCCACCTTCATGACCGGCGTCGGCGGCGCGCTGATGGGCCACTTTGCCGGCGTCTTCAACCAGGAGACCTTCAACCTCGTCATCTCGATCAACCTGATCCTGATGATCGTCATCGGCGGGCTCGGCACCATCCACGGGGCCTTTCTCGGCGCCGTCGTTATCGGCTTCCTGCCGCAGGCGATCGCCTTTGCCCGCGACGGGCTGGGCAGCATCTTCCACTTCGATTCCATCGCGATCCCCGGCCTGGAAACCGGGATCTTCGGGACCATCCTCATCCTCTTCATCCTGTTCGAGCCGCTCGGCATCTATGGCCGCTGGGTGAAGATCCGCACCTATTTCGAGCTGTTTCCCTTCGCCCGGCGCGACATGTTCCGCCGCCAGAAGAGCTACCTCAAGACGGAGCGCATCAGATGAGCCTTCTGGAACTGAAAAACGTCACCCTGAAATTCGGTGGCCTCACCGCCGTCAACGATGTCTCTTTCTCCGTCGAGCAAGGCGAGGTCTTCGCCCTCGTCGGCCCGAACGGCGCCGGCAAGTCGACGATCTTCAACATGATCTCGCGCTTCTACACGCCCTACTCGGGAGACATCCTGTTCGAGGGCAAGAGCATCCTCGACAAGGCCCCGCACGAGATCGCCGGTCTCGGCATCGCACGCACCTTCCAGAACATCGAACTGTTCGAACAGGCCAGCGTACTCCAGAACATGCTGGTCGGACGCTATACGCATCGCCGCTCGAACTTCCTCACCGAACTCCTCTTTACCCCTTTCGTGAGGCGCGAGGAGCATCGACACCGCGAGGCGGTCGAGAAGGCTATCGACTTCCTCGATCTCCAGCCCTATCGCGAAAAGCTGATTGCCGGCCTGCCCTATGGCGTGCGGAAGGTGGTCGAGATGGGCCGGGCGCTCGCCATCCAGCCGAAGCTCCTGCTGCTCGATGAGCCGGCCTCGGGCCTTTCGGTCGAGGAGACGCAGGACGTTGCCTTCTGGATCGAGGACATCAAGAAGGTGATGGGTATCACCGTGCTCATGGTCGAGCACGACATGCATCTCGTCTCCTCCGTCTGCGACCGCGTGCTGGCGCTGGCCGACGGCAAGAAACTGGCGATCGGCACGCCTCGCGAGGTGCAGACCGACCCGCGCGTCATCGAAGCCTATCTCGGCTCCGACGAAGAGGAGGCCGCGTGATGGGCGAGCCGCTTCTCAAGATCGAGAACCTCGAAAGCTACTACGGGCCGATCATGGCCATTCGCGGCGTCAGCCTCGAAGTCCATGAAGGCCAGATCGTCACCGTGCTGGGCGCCAATGGCGCGGGCAAGACGACGCTGATGAAAACCATTTCCGGGGTCATGGACCCGGAAAAGGGAACGGTGAAGCTCAACGGCGAGGAAATCCAGGGCCGCGACCCGGACCATTCGGTGCGAAAGGGCGTAGTCCAGGTACCGGAGGGCCGGGAAATCTTCCCACTCATGTCCGTTGAGGACAATCTGAAGATGGGCGCCTTCACCCGCACCGACCGCGCCGGCATCGCCGCTGATATCGAGATGGTCTACCGCTACTTCCCGATCCTGAAGGAGCGCGCGGCTCAGGATGCCGGTACGCTTTCCGGCGGCCAGCAGCAGATGCTGGCAATCGGCCGTGGCCTCATGGCGCGGCCCCGCGTCATGCTGCTGGACGAGCCGAGCCTTGGCTTAAGCCCGCTTCTGACCAAGGAAATCTTCGCCATCATCAAACGGTTAAACGCCGAGCAGAAGGTGACGATGCTGGTGGTCGAGCAGAATGCCAGGATCGCACTCGAAGCAGCCCATTACGGCTACGTGATGGAACTCGGCCGCATCGTCATGGGCGGTCCCGCGGAGAAGCTGCGCGCATCGAAGGACATCCAGGAATTCTATCTCGGCCAGCAGGGCGAGAGCCAGCGCGGACAGCGCCGCTGGAAAAACCGCAAGACCTGGCGTTGAGGGAGGAGAAGACGATGAACATGATCGCAAACATTCCGCCCATGCAAAAGGTCCACGGCATCGAACTCAACGCCGACCTGAGCCAGGGCCCCTTCTTCATCGACGGCTGCGACACGCTGCCGAAGCTCTTTGAAAAGCGCTGCAAGGAGCTCGGCTCCCGCACCGCCCATCGCGAGAAGGATTTCGGCATCTGGCTCTCCTACAGCTGGGCGGACTGGTACGAGCACGCCCGCCTGATCGGCCTCGGCCTGATCTCGATGGGCTTCGGACGCGGCGACGTGGCCGCGATCCTCTCGGAAGACAACAAGGAATGGCTCTACACCGACCTCGGCATCCAGTGCGCCGGCGGCATTGTCACCGGCGTCTACACGACCGATGCGGCGAGCCAGCTCGCCTATATCGTCAACGATTCCGGCTCGAAATTCCTGTTCCTCGAAAATGACGAGCAGCTCGACAAGTATCTGGAAGTCCGCGACCAGATGCCCGGTCTGGTGAAGGTGATCGTCTTCGATCCGGAAGGCCTGCACGACTTCCGTGATCCGAACGTGATCTTTATTGAAGACCTCTACGAGCTGGGCAGGCAGGAACTCGCCCGCCAGCCGAACCGGATCGAGCAGGACATCGCCGCTTCCAAACCCGAGGACATCGCGATCCTCATCTACACCTCCGGCACGACGGGGATGCCCAAGGGCGTCATGATCGACCATTCGAACATGATGTACACGATTGCCGCCAACGTGCTGCTGCTGCCCGTTTTCCCCGAGGACGAGCAGGTCTGCTTCCTGCCGCTCTGCCATATTCTTGAGCGCATGATCTCGGTCTCCGGGCCGATCGCCGCGCGCTCGACGGTGAACTTTGCCGAGAGCACGGAAACCGTCTTCGAGAATGTCCGCGAAGTGAGCCCCACGGCCTTCACCGCCGTGCCGCGCGTTTGGGAAAAGATCTACTCGCAAGTCGTCATCATGGCCACGGACGCCACCCCGCTCGGCCGCTGGGCGTTCAACCGCGCGGTCGCAGCAGGCACGAAGAAGGTCGAGTGTGAGCTGGCCGGGAAGCCGATGCCACTGACAACCCGCCTCGCCTATGCGTTCTGGGACTTCTTCCTCCTGAAGAACCTCCGGCGGATGCTGGGCCTCGACAAGCTGCGCCGCGGCACAACCGGGGCCGCGCCGATCTCGCCGGAAATCCTGAAATGGTTCCAGGCGATCGGCGTTCCGGTGCTGGAAGGCTACGGCATGTCCGAGAGCGCCGGCCTCATGTCGGTCAACACGATGGAGGCCAACCGCGTCGGCACCGTCGGCCCCGCCATTCCGGGCTCGCAAATCCGTATCGCGCCCGACGGCGAAATCCAGTACCGCGCCGGCAATGTCTTCCGCGGCTACTGGAAGAACCCTGAAAAGACGGCCGAGACCATGACGGAGGACGGCTGGCTCCGCACCGGCGACACCGGCCAGATGGACGAGGCCGGATACCTGCGCATTTCCGGCCGCATCAAGGACATCATCATCACCGCCGGCGGCAAGAACATCACGCCCGCCGAATTCGAGAACCGGCTGAAATTCTCAGCCTATATTTCGGATGCGGTGATCATCGGCGACCGGCGCAAATATCTCACCTGCCTTGTCATGATCGACCAGGAGAATGTGCAGAAATATGCCCAGGACCACCGCATCCCGTTTTCGGATTTCGCTTCGCTCTGCGCCCGCCCCGAGGTCCAGGCGCTGATCGGCGAGATCATCGAAAGGGTCAACAAGGATTTCGCCCGCGTCGAGCAGGTCAAGAAGTTCCGGTTGATCGACATACTGCTCACGCCGGAGGACGATGAGCTGACCCCGACCATGAAGCTCAAGCGCAGCTTCGTGGAAAAGAAACATAAGGCGCTGATCGACGACATGTATGCCGAGGAGAAGGCAGCATGAACTTTTGGAGGAGGAAGAACATGAAAAAGGGAATGAAAGCAAAGATTGCCGGTCTTCTGGCAGGTGCAAGCCTTCTCGCGGCCGGTGCTGCCGGCGCGCAAGGGGTCACCGACAAGGAAGTCGTGATCGGCTCGAACCAGGACATGTCGGGCATTTTCGCCGCCTTCGGCGCACCCGCCGTCAAGGCCGCCGGCATGTATTTCGACGAAATCAACGCCAAGGGCGGCGTCAATGGGCGCAAGATCAAGTTCGTGGTGGAGGACCACGGCTATCAGGTTCCCAAGGCGATGCAGAACCTGAACAAGCTGGTCAATTCCGACAAGATCTTCGCAATGCTTCTGCAGCTCGGCACGCCGATCAACATTGCGTCCTTCCCGCTTCTGGAGAAGAACAAGATCGCCAATATCGCGCCGCTGACCTCGGCCCGCCAGATGGTCGAGCCGCCCTCGCCCTACAAGTATGCGGGCTTCTCGTCCTACTATGACCAGACGCGTCTCGGCCTGAAATATCTGGCCGAGAAGGAAGGCGCCAAGAAGATCTGCGCCATGTACATCCCCTCCGACTTCGGTCAGGAACTGAAGGATGGTGCCGAAGCCGCGGTGAAGGAATTCGGCCTGACCTATGTCGCCGAAACCACACACAAGCCCGACGAGCAGGACTTCGTCGGCTCACTGACCAAGCTCAAGGGCGCCGGCTGCGACACGATCGCAATTGCGCTCGGCGTGCGACAGGTCATCACGGCGATTGCCACCGCCAAGAAGATGGGCTGGACCGACGTGAAGTTCCTCGGCGCCTCGGCCGCCTTCCACACGGCCATAGCCAAGGTTCCGGGCGGCGTGACCGACGGCTTCTATGCCGGGGCCGGCTGGCCCGACATCGTCGCCCGCATGAACGTTCCGGAGGTCAAGGCCTGGGTCGACAGCTACCAGAAGGCTGCGGGCGAATTCCCCTCCACCGGCGCGCTTCTCGGCCGCTCGGCGGCTGAATCGCTGGTTCGCGGACTTGAGGCAGCCGGCAAGGACCTGACGCCGGAAAGCTTCCAGAAGGGCATGGAAAGCCTCGACTACGAAGACAAGATTGCGGGCGTGCACATCAAGTTCGGCCCGAACGACCATATCGGCGGCGACCCCGTCGTGATTTCGAAGATTGAAAACGGCGAGTGGAAGGAGCTTGCCCGCGTCAATCCATGATGAACCCGACCCGGCGAAGGATCGAGATCCGTCGCCGGGTCTTATTTTGCAGATAAGAAGGAGTACGGCATGAGCCAAGCGGTCAAAACGAGCCTTGAGGGCGATATTTTCCTGATTGAAATCGACAATCCCCCGGTCAACGCCGCCTCGGTGGCGGTCCGCACGGGCGTGGTCGAGGCAATCGCAGCCTTTGAGGCCGAGAAAAACGCAAAAGCCGCCGTGCTTTATTGCGCCGGACGCACCTTCGTCGCCGGCGCCGACATCAAGGAATTCGGCAAGGCCGCTCTCGAGCCTTTCCTGCCGGACGTCATCCAGAAGGTCGAGGACGCGTCGAAGCCTGTCGTTGCCGTTGTTCACGGCACTGCGCTTGGCGGCGGACTCGAACTGGCGCTCGGCAGCCACTATCGTGTCGGCATGAAGGGCGCCAAGGTCGGCCTGCCGGAAGTCCATATCGGTCTGATCCCGGGTGCCGGCGGCACGCAGCGCCTGCCCCGCCTGATCGGCTTTGAAGCCGCCGCAGACATTGCCACCTCCGGCCGCCAGGTCTCCGCCGGCGAAGCGCTGAAGCTCGGCATCTTTGACCTACTCGACGAAGGCGCCGATCCGAAGGCCGCCGGTCTCGCTTTCGCGCGGAAAATGATCGACGAGGGCATGGCACCGCGCCGCATCAGCCGGAACGACGACAAGGTAGCTGCCCGCAAGGGTGACAAGACCTTCTTCGACGGAATGCGGGCCGCCGTAGCCGGCAAGGCGCGCGGCCAGATCTCGCCCGTCGCCTGCATCGACGCGCTGGAGCTTGCCGCAAACGTCCCCTTCGCCGAAGGCATGAAGGGCGAGCGCGCCATCTTCATGAAGCTTCTCGCCGACCCGCAGCGCGAAGCGCTGGTGCACGCCTTCTTCGCGGAACGCGCCGTCTCCAAGGTGCCCGGCCTTGAAGCGGGCCAGGCCAAGGACATCAAAAAGGCCGGCGTCGTCGGCGGTGGCACGATGGGCTCGGGCATCACGCTGTCCATGCTCTTCGCCGGCCTGCCGGTGACGATGGTCGAGCGCGACGAGGAACAGGCCGCGCGCGGCCGCGCCAATGTCGAGAAGGTCCTGAACGACGGCGTCGCCCGCGGCAAATACGATCAGGCCTATCGCGACCGCCTCGCCAACGAACTCTATTCGGTCACGACCGACTTCAACGCCCTGTCCGATTGCGACCTCATCATCGAGGCCGCGTTTGAGGACATGGAGGTCAAGAAGGGCGTCTTCACGACGCTCGACAAGGTCGCCAAGCCCGGCGCGATCCTCGCCTCAAACACCTCCTATCTCGACATCAACCAGATTGCCGCGATGACCAGCCGGCCGGAAAGCGTGCTCGGCCTGCACTTCTTCTCGCCCGCCCATATCATGAAGCTTCTGGAAATCGTCGTCGCCGACAAGACCTCGGCGGATGCACTGGCGACTGGCTTTGCGCTGGCCAAGAAGCTCGGCAAGACGGGCGTCCGCGCCGGCGTCTGCGACGGCTTCATCGGCAACCGCATTCTGGAACGCTATCTGCGCATCGCTGCCCACATGGTCGAGGAAGGCACGAGCCCCTATGCCATCGACAAGGCCGTGGTCGATTTCGGCTATCCGATGGGTCCGCACCAGATGGGCGACCTCGCTGGCCTCGACATCGGCTTCATGGCCCGCAAGCGCCGCATCGCCGAGGGCTACAAGGGCCGCTATGCCTTTGAATATCTGGATTGGCTCGCCGAACAGGGTCGCTTCGGTCAGAAGACCGGCCGCGGCTGCTACATCTATCCCGCCGGCGCCCGCAAGGGCATCGAGGACCCGGAATTCCTCGCGGCCATCGACGACATCCGCAAAAAGAAAGGCATCCCGCAGAAGCCGGAACTCTCTGCCGACGAGATCATGCGCCGCTACATGGCGGCCATGATCAACGAGGGCGCGAAGGTGGTCGAGGAAGGCATTGCGCTGCGCCCGCTCGATGTCGACGTCGTCATGCTCGCCGGCTACGGTTCGCCCCGCTATCGCGGCGGCCCGATGAAATATGCCGACATGCGCGGGCTGGACAAGGTGCTCGCGGATATCCGCGAGTTTGGCAAGGAAGACCCGGACTTCTGGGCTCCGGCCAAGCTGATCGAGGATCTCGTGGCCAAGGGCCAGAATTTCTCGAGCCTCAACGGGGGTGAGTAAGAAACATCGGGGGTAAAGAACCCCCTCACGCGCGATTTCTAACACTTAGCTGAAGCTGAGATGTTGAAATCGCTTCCTCTCCCACAAGGGGAGAGGGCGGACTGCGGCTTGCCTCCCCACAAGGGGGGAGATGGG
>DATMTA010000122.1:0-23657 GCA_035565055.1 Ensifer sp. | reverse complement strand
CGGCGATGACGCCGGCAGGAGCTGCATCGTCCGCCACGCCTGCTTCGGCCAAGCCTGCGGATGCCGCGGCAGCAGCGGCCACGACGGTGGACAACAAGGAGATCTTCAAGCAGAAGAACGAGTTCGTCCGCACCTATTTTGAAAACGAGGCCGCCTATCGGCAGCAGATGGCGGTGACCTCCGAGCGGCCGCTGATCGAACGGCTGACGGATTTCTGGGCGGGTCATTTCTGCATTTCCTGTTCCAAGGGCGAAGAGGTTCGCGTGCTTGCCGGCGCTTATGAGCGTGAGGCGATCCGCCCCTTTGTCACCGGGCGGTTTCGCGACATGCTGGGCGCGGTCATGCATCATCCGGCAATGCTTGCCTATCTCGACAATCATGTTTCTTTCGGGCCGAACTCCAGGGCCGGACAGAAGCAGAAGAAGGGGCTGAACGAAAATCTCGGCCGTGAGCTTCTGGAACTTCACACCGTGGGCGTTCAGGCTGGCTACAATCAGGCGGACGTGACGAATGCCGCACGCATCATCACCGGCTGGGGCATCGCCGGAGACAAAGACCCGCAGCCGGGCATGTTCAAGTTCGAGCCCAATCGGCATGAGCCGGGCGCGTTCACCGTCATGGGCACGCCCTTTGCGGAAGGCGGCCAGGCGCAGGGCGAGGCGCTGCTCGACATGCTGGCCGCGCATCCGGCCACCGCGCAGCACATCGCCCAGAAGCTTGTTCGCCACTTCGTCGGCGACAAGGCCTCGTCGGCATTGACGGAGACGGTTGCGAAGCGGTTCCGGGAGACGAACGGCGATTTGCGCGAGACCGTCGCGACGCTCGTCAAATCGCCCGAGACGTGGAGCGCGCCCGCCGCCAAGGTCATCCCGCCCTATGACATGGCGATTTGTTGCGAGCGCATCCTCGCGCTCAACACCAACCCGAAGAAGGTGAGCAATTTTACCCGCGTTCTCGGCCAGCCGCTCTGGACGCCGCGATCGCCGAACGGATTTCCGGACAATGACATGGCCTGGGCCGCGCCGAACGCACTGGTCAAGCGCTTCGATTATGCGCTGCAGCTTGCCGGTCAGCCGAAGAACCCGCCAGAGCCTATGGAGCTCGCCAATGCACTTTTCGGTCCGGCGCTGACGCCCGACATGCAGACCGCGATCAAGCGGGCCGCCAGCCGCCGCGAGGCGCTGGCGACCATCATCATGTCCCCCGACATCCAGGTGAGGTAAGGCCCATGTTCGAATTCCTGCATCCGACTCGCCGTGGCTTTCTTCTGACGGCCGGCGCCTTCACAGCCTGGTCCTTCGCGCCGCAATTTGCGAGCGCGGCTCCGGGGCGGGATCCGCGCTTTCTCGTGGTCGTGCTGCGCGGAGCCATGGATGGGCTCGCCGTCATCGAGCCGGCCTTCGATCCGGATTTCGAACGCGTCCGTGCGGGGCTGATCCTAGGGGCCGACGGGACGGCGGCGGGGTTGCCGATCGCGGGCGGCTTCCTGATGAACCCCAAGCTTGCGACACTGCACGACATGTTCGCCCAGGGTCAGGCGCTTGCCATCCATGCGGTTGCCACGCCTTATCGCGACCGTTCGCATTTCGACGGGCAGGATGTGCTGGAAAGCGGTTTGCCGGGTGCCGGACCGGTCTCGACGGGTTGGCTCAACCGCGCCATGTCGCAACTCGGCAAGGCGGGCAGCGTGAAGGCCGGTGGACTTGCTATCGGGCCCACCGTGCCGCTGATCATGCGAGGACCTGCCTCGACGCTCACCTGGGCGGCCGGTGGCGTGAAGCCGGCGACGGATGATACGCGGGCGCGGCTGCTCAATTTCTATAAATCTGCCGATCCGGCGCTCGCCAGTGCCTTCGGACGCGGCATCGATCTCGAACGGATCGCAGCGGCCAAAGCCGACATGAATGCGGGCATGGGGCAGGGAATGAGCCAAGGCGCCGGCCCGTATGCCGACCAGAATTCCAATTTCGTCAAGGGGATGCAGATGGTCGGCAAACTCTTCAACGACCCCAACGGCCCGCGCATCGGCGCCATCGATCTCGATGGATGGGACACTCATGCGACCGAGCAGCCGGAGGGCGAGAATTTGGGCAAGGCGCTGGTGGAGCTCGATGCCGGGCTCGCGGCGCTGAAAGCTTCGCTTGGGCCCGCCTGGGACGAGACCGTTGTCGTCGTCGCGACCGAATTCGGCCGCACCGCGCGCATGAACGGCACGGAAGGGACCGATCATGGCACCGGGACGGTGGCGTTTCTCGCCGGCGGCGCGGTGAAGGGCGGCCGCGTACTCGCCGACTGGCCCGGTCTGTCCGACAAGGCCCTGTTCCAGCAGCGCGACCTCGCGCCGACGACGGACCTGCGAGCTGTGCTCAAGGGTGCGCTTCGGGACCATCTCGGCATTGAGGAAGCGGCTCTGGGGAAGGATGTTTTCCCGGACAGTGGCGGCGTGAAGGCGATGAATGGGTTGTTGAAAGTGGGGTGAGTTTGGCGTCGAACCTTCCCCCTCTCTTGCGATTTCTAACACTTAGCTGAAGCTAAGATGTTGAAATCGCTTTCTCCCCCACAGAGGGGGAGACTGGAGCAAGCGGGTTCGGCATCCTCCCCATCTCCCCCCTGGTGGGGGAGAAAGCAAAATCACGGTCTTAGCCGCAGGCTAAGTCGTAGATTTTGCAAGAGAGGGGGATGCCTCCTGGCAGGCACGCCACTATTTCTCCTCAAACCCCAGCAGCCTCTCCGCAAAATCCGCAATCGCCTGCGTGTCATCCAGATCGAACACCGGTAACCCCGCATCCTCCACCCGATGATCCGCCGCAATGGCCACAATATGCGGGTCTTCCCGGGCCAGCGGAACGCGGCTCTTGGCCTCCAGCCGGCGCGCCTCTATCTTTGGGACCGGCTCGCGCTTGTAGCCCTCGATGACGACGATGTCGCAGGGGGCGTGGCGGGCGAGAACATCTTCGAAGGCGGGTTCGGGATTGCCGCGCAGCTCGTGCATGATGGCGTAGCGGGTGCCCGACACGATGGTCACTTCGTGGGCGCCGGCCTGGCGATGGCGGAAGCTGTCGGCGCCGACCTTGTCGATATCGAAATCGTGGTGCGCGTGTTTGATGGTCGAGACGCGGTAGCCTCGCGCGGTCAGTTCCTCGACGAGGCGGACCGTCAGCCCGGTCTTGCCGGAATTCTTCCAGCCGGAAATGCCGAGGATTTTCGGGGCATTGCCGAGCCCCATCAAGGTTCGCGCCCGCTCGAAATCGCGCGGTCGATTGACGTTGAAGAAGCTGTGCTGCGGCTCGTCCACGAAATCGACAAGCCGCACATCGCAAGTGGCGGCGAAGGCGCGGATGGCGCGGCTCCCGCCCGTCTCCAGCCAGTGACGCAGCCGTGTGGCAAGTGCCACAGGCCAGAGCGCAAACGCAGGCTCGGGATCGCCGCAATAGGCCGCCATGGCGATGGTTTCCGCTGTCTCGACAGCAGCGGCGAGGCGGGAGACGAGTGTCTGCGGGAAGAAGGGCGCATCGGCCGGCACGACGGCGAGGTGGGTCGCGGCGGGCAGCGCGGCGCCTACGTGTTCAAGGCCCGCGAGAATGCCTGCGAGCGGGCCTTCCTGGCCCTCCAACGTGTCGGGAAGGAGATCGTAGCCGAGGCCGGAAAGCGCCGGATTGCGGGAATTGAGCAAGACCGGCGCCGCCTGCTCGGCCAGGCGCACGGCGGCGATCTTCGCCAATGGTTTGCCGGCTAAACGCTTTGCCGCCTTGTCCTCCCCCATGCGTGTCGAGCGGCCTCCGGCCAGCACCATTCCGGGGATGTTCGGATCTGTCTTTTCTGTCATCGGCAGGCTTTTCAATGTGGCGCGCGCGGCAGCGACTGGGCCGGCAGCCCGGTGCTGCGCCGGTTCTCACGGTAGAATGTGTAGATGCCCGAGGCTACGACGATCGCGCACCCGGCGAGCATGAATATATCCGGCAGGTCGCCGAACACAAGGAAGCTCAACGCCAGCGCCCAGATCATGTAGGTGTAGCGGAAAGGGGCGATGAAGGAGTTTTCACCGGTGCGCATGGATGAGATGAGGGCCAGATAGCCGATCATCAGGCAGACGGCGGCCAGCGCCAGGATGCCGACATCCATGAGGGATGGCGTATGCCACCCTCCCAGAGGCTGAATGAATATTCCGGCGCCCACCGTCACAGCCAGAGATGTCATCAGTGTCACGAAAACCGTCGGGATGCCCTGAGGCAGCCGCTTCGTGGCAATGTCGCGGGCGGCGGCGGCGAAAACGCAGCCAAGCGCCAGGAAAGAGGCGAGCGAGAACCCGTCCGGTCCCGGCTTGATGATCAAGAGCACGCCTACGAAGCCGACAATGATCGCGCCCCAGCGTCGCCAGCCGACCGGCTCGCGAAGAAATATCGCCGCGCCGAGCGTCACGGCCAGCGGCAGGAACTGCAGGATCGCGCCGGCGTTGGCCAGCGGCAGCTGTCCCAGCGCATAGATGTAGGTGAAGGTTGCCGTCACTTCCGCGAGCACGCGAAGTGCCAGAAGCGGATGCAACACTGTCTTCAGCGGTCGCAGCGCCCCCATGTGCAGCGCCAGAAGGAAAATCAGAAATGTCGAGATCGTGCCGCGGATCAGGATGATCTCGCCGGTCGCCAGCGTCTTCGTCGCGGTCTTCACCAGCATGTCGTTGAAGCCGAAGCCTGCCATGGCGGCGGACATGGTGATCGCGCCCTTGAAATTGTCTGATAAGGCCATGCGGCTTGCTTCCGAGCTTGCTGTCCGTCGTGTTTGTCTATCCGGACTATTTTCTTTTGGGCGGCGGGAAAAGCTGGAAACTCTTGTCTGCAAGCTTTTGTGGCGCGTTGTCGATATTTGCCTCGTAGATGGGATCGATCTCGAAGCGGGTGAGTACGAACTGGCCGTCGCGGAACTGCCAGTCGCCGGCCGACCATGCATCGCCCAGACCACGCCATTTTGAATATTCGGACAGGGTCCGGGTCTTTTCATCGAAGGACGGATTGGTCAGGAAGACGCTGGTCGCATAGCCCGTCACGATTGGATCCCGCTTCAGCTTCGTCTCGGTATCGTCGCCGTCTGCATAGGCCACATCGAAGGTGGGCGAGGCGAAGGAGACGAGCGACAGCTTGTTTTCCTCGTCCTTCACCACATAGAGGTTCGAAGTATTATAGGCACCGGAATAGCAATAGATCTCGAAGAGCGTCGCCTTGTGCTCGGCTGGCGGGTCGCCGTAATTGTCTTTCCAAGTCAGCGGATAGGTTGCGTCCTTGGCCATCTCGGCATTGTCTGCCGTCCGCTCATCGCATTGGCCGGGGACGGCGGCAAAGGCAAAGGTTCTGACGGTGAGGATGCCCGGATCTTCGGGCCTGGCCGGCTCTGTCGGCTTGTCCTGCGCCAGGGCGGTTGTGGCGGCCAACAGGAGGGCAAGCGTCCCTGCGATCAGGTAATTTGGCTTCAACACTCCGTCCCCCCATGCCATTCCAGGAACTGTAGCGGCTCTCCAACCGACACCATTTCCCGCATTTGTCCGTCAGAGCTTCCTCATCTCCGCAGGAAGTGAATTTGATCACCCTCCGGTGACGCTCATGTGGCGTGCAACGGCCGGGCGCTTGTGGTCGCGGTCGATGATGAAATCGTGACCCTTGGGCTTGCGGCGGATGGCTTCGTCGATCGCTTCGGACAGAACCTGCGGGTCGTCGCTTTCGCGCAGCACGGCGCGCAGGTCGGCGGCGTCATTCTGGCCGAGGCACATGTAGAGCGTGCCGGTGCAGGTGAGGCGGACGCGGTTGCAGCTTTCGCAGAAATTATGCGTCATCGGCGTGATGAAGCCGAGCCTGCCGCCGGTCTCCTTCACTTCGACATAGCGGGCCGGGCCGCCGGTGCGGAAGGGAATGTCTGTCAGCGTAAAGCGCTGCGAAAGATCGGCGCGGACCTTGGAGAGCGGCAGATACTGATCGGTGCGGTCTTCCTCGATCTCGCCCATGGGCATGGTCTCGATCAGCGTCATGTCCATGCCGCGGCCATGCGCCCAGGCGATCATGTCGGGGATTTCCTGCTCGTTGAAATCCTTCAGGGCGA
Organism: Ensifer sp.; assembly: GCA_035565055.1. Lineage (GTDB taxonomy): Bacteria > Pseudomonadota > Alphaproteobacteria > Rhizobiales > Rhizobiaceae > Ensifer_A. The sequence continues at coordinate 17,573 of DATMTA010000122.1, read as the reverse complement.
CGGCATTCAGCTTGACCTTGATGCCGGCCTTTTGCGCCGCCTCAATGCCGGCCAGAACCTTGCCGAGGTCGCCGAGACGGGTGATCTCGCGGAACTTCACCGGATCGAGCGTATCGACGGACACGTTGATGCGGCGGATGCCGGCATCCGCCAGTTCCGGCGCGAAACGCTCCAGATTGGAGCCGTTGGTCGTCAGCGTCAGCTCTTCCAGTTCGCCGGAATGGACCTTTTTTCCAAGTTCGCGGATGAGATACATGATGTTCTTGCGAACCAGCGGCTCGCCGCCGGTCAACCGAAGCTTCTTCACGCCCTTCGCGATGAAAGCCGAACAGAGGCGATCCAGTTCCTCCAGCGTCAGCAGGTCGCGCTTCGGCAGGAAGGTCATGTGCTCGGCCATGCAATAGGTGCAGCGGAAGTCGCAGCGATCGGTCACGGAGACGCGCAGATAGGAAACCATGCGCCCGAAGGGGTCGATCATGGGCGCGCGTGCCGCGGTGTCGGCGGTAACCGGATTGTGCTGGTTCAACGTCTTACTCCTCCGTCCTCAATGTGACGACGGGAATGCTTTGGGTCAAGTCGTTCCGACGGGCAAGAAACGGTGCTTTGCGCCGCTCCCTATGTCTATTATATGGGGCTGAGCACGCGCCAATCAAATTTTCGAAAGCATCACCATGACAAGTCGTCCCACCGCCATCAAGGTCTCCAAGGATCGCCGCACGATGACGGTGACATTCGATGACGGGAAGGTGTTTCCGCTTGCCGCCGAAATGCTGCGCGTCCTTTCTCCTTCGGCGGAGGTGCAGGGCCATGGGCCCGGACAGAAGGTGACTGTGCCCGGCAAGCGCCAGGTCGAGATCATCAGCGTGCAGCCGTCCGGGAATTATGCGGTTCGCATTGGCTTCGACGACATGCATGACAGCGGCATCTATACCTGGACCTATCTGCGTCAATTGGGCGAAGAGGGCGACGCGCTGTTCGCCGACTATCTGGCGGAGCTAACCGCCAAGGGGCTGGCGCGGGGCTGAGATTGTCTTCGCCCCTTTTGTTCCCGTTGATGCGTTGCGGCAACGTTTCGTGAGGCCGTGACAGGATCGCGGGACCGTGCAATAGTTGCGCCCGGGGATAATGTACGTATTTTGATCGAAGTTTGTTGTCGGCGCGCGTTGTGCTGACGGGCGTTGCTTGTGACGCTCCAAGAATATTTTCCGCGGCTCGCACGTCCTGGTCATGAACGTCATTCCATTGCCCGAAACCGTAATTCAGGGAGCCATTTGTTCATGCACCGCGCGCATTATCGTCCCTTCGTCTCTTCCATCCTGTTTTCATCGCTGCTGCTGTCCGGCGTCGCCAACGCCAAGGACATCGCCGGGTCGAAGGATCACCCGCTTGTCGGCCGCTATGCCGGATCCGAAATCTTCACCTACAAGGTCGAGGACTTCCGCGAACAGCGCTTTCTCAAGACCGCGCTGGACCTCAAGGCAGATGGCGAGGCGCTGACCGAGGCCAACAGCATCAAGGTCGAGGGCAAGGTTACCGACATTCGCTACAACGCACCAAAGGACCGCTCCTCGCTGGAGATCATGCGCAACTACGAGGAGTCTCTGAGGTCGAAGGGCTTCGAAACCGTCTTCTCCTGCGCCAACGAGACCTGCTTCAAGGGCAAGGCGAGCACGTTCCGGCTGGCGTTCGCGGCCGGCGATGCGTTGACCGGCTCCCGCTACGACAACGGCGTGCGCTATCTGCTGGCGAAGGTGACGAAGCCGGAGGGCGAAACCTATGCCGCCATCTATCTCGGCGACAACAAGATGGGGCCGCTGGTCCATGTCATCGTGGCCGATCTCAAGCCGATGCAGGGCGATCAGATCGCTTTTGTCGATGCGGGGGCCATGGCGAAGTCGATTGCCGCCAATGGCCGCGTCGCGCTCTACGGCATCCAGTTCGATTTCGACAAGGCGGACATCAAGCCGGAATCGCGGCCAACGCTGGATGAGATCGGTAAATTCCTGAAGGCGAATGCGGATATCGCGCTGGTCGTGACCGGTCATACCGATGCAAAAGGCGGTTTCGATTACAATGTCGATCTGTCGAAACGGCGGGCTCAGGCCGTGGCCGTCGATCTTGCCCAGCATTATGGTATTGCCGCCGCGCGGCTGACGCCGTTTGGTGCCGGCATGTCGTCACCGGTCGCCTCCAACGACGAAGAAGCGGGCCGCGCCAAGAACCGGCGCGTGGAGCTTGTAAAGCGCTAAATCAGATCGGGAAACGCGGGCTCCACCGGGCTGCGGCGGAGGCTTTTGTCAGCATCAGTCCTGCTTGATCGAGCCGACGGAGGCCTGGTCCATCTTGCGATCGAGCGTCATGCCGATGACCGGGACGAGGTTGTCGTTGACGCGCACCGAGATGGTCACGTTCAGCGTGTTCTTGTCCTTCAGGCGCGCGATCATCGCGCCGTTCAGGTTCTTGCGGTTGATGCCGACGATGACGCGATTGCCGACAACGGCACCCGAGACGATGTCCAGGCCCTTGCCGTCGGAACCATCAAGGAACGTGCCCTTGTAGCTTTCGCCATGGCGTTCGATCGTGGCCGACATCGGCTGCGCGAAAACGCCGACCCGGCAGGAACCGTCGAGCTTGAGGCCAGCGCCGGAGCTTTTCGACTCGCCCTTGAGATCGCAGGTGAATTTCGTGCCCTTATACTTGCCGGCAACGATTTCGCCCGGACCTTGCCAGACGCCGGCCGTGCTGTCGAAGAATTCGCGGTCGCCGGCATGGGCTGCCAGCGGCGAAACGGCGGCAAGCGCGAGAACGGTTGCGGCAATGGAAAGCTTGACGGACATCGGACTTCCTTGAACGGGGGCAAGCGCTGGTACTGGAACCGGAACTGACTTCAAGTCTCGCGCGGATTGGTTAATGGACTATGAAAAACCGATGTCCAGGGACCGTTTCCCTCTGGTGTTGTCCACATCCCCGTGAACAACAGACGAAGCACTCGAAACACTTCCTGATTTGAGGCGGTAACGCAAAATTTCCCGCTTGTCCAACGTCACTTTCGTGTTTTCGCAGCATCCTTGAGGACATTGAGAAAGTCTGTGACCTTTGGGCGACGGATTTCGGTGAAATCCATTGGTCGGCACAGATCCATGGCTGCAATGCCGATGCGGGCGGTCATCAATCCGTTCGCGACCCCTTCGCCAAGTCGCGCCGAGACTTTCGAGGCGAGCCCGTGGCCGAGGACCTGCTGGATCGCATCATCGCCGACTGCGATCGCGCCGGTCACCGCAAGGTGAGCGACTGTTTCGCGCAGCAGGCGGATAAGCCCGAAGAAGCCCGGGCGGCCGCCATAAAGAAAGGCGAGCATACGGATAAGGCGCGCCGCCTCGAACAGCACATAGCCGATATCGACCAAGGCGCGTGGGCTAACCGCCGTGACCACGGAAACGCGACGCGCGGCATTGGCGATCATGCGCCGCGCCTCCTCGTCGAGCGGGGCGAGCAGTTCGCTTTCGGCAAGCGCCATCATGCCGGGATTGTCGATGATCTCGCGGGCGTGGTCCTCCAGTGCCTTGCGACCGCGCGCGGTTTCCGGGCGGTGGGCGAGGTGGGCGGAGAGGGCCTTGACGGTCTTGGCGGCGTCGGCACGGTTCGGCGAGCGCGCGGCGTCGCGGGCCTCCTGCTTGAGCGTCTGGATGTTGGTGAGGCTCTTGAGACCGTAGAGCTCGCGGGCGACGAAACCGATGGCCGAGAGGACCAGAACGGCGACGGTGGCCAGAGCGACATAGCCGAGCCAGTCTTCGCGGCCGAAGAGATCGTTGACGAGGCGATCGATCCACAGGCCGATGCCCATGGACGCCAGCACACCGAGCGCGCCGGAGAAGATCTTGAAGAACGGGAAGCGACGGGCTGGCTTCAGCGTGCCGGTTTCGGCGATCCGACGTTCTGCATCGATGCCTTCAGCCTCGAAGATGTCCTCTTCCAGCGGGGTCTCCACCACGCCGTTGTCGAACCAGGCGGGGCGGCGCGTTGCCGTCTCGACAGTGGATTCAGGCGCTTCGGAGAAGTTCATGGGTTTGCGCGGCGTTTCGCTCATGCCAGCCGGTCTCCGATCAGGAATTCGATGGCGCGGTCCAACCGGATATGCGGCAGCGTCAGTTCCAACCCCGCTGCCGAGGCCAGTTCCGGCGGGCGGAAGCGGACGGCGGTGAAATCGCCGGGTTTCAGGAGGCTCGCGTGGCCGGCGCTGTCGAACAGGGTTTCCGGGTCCTTCGGCAGGTCGCCGGGGAAGACGGCGGTGCGACGCTTGCCATCGAAGCGCTCGCCATCGATGACCTCGCCCTCGATCGGCGTGCCGCTGATGACGGGCAGGTCCTCGCCGCCATGCTTGACGGTCGCCTCGCGGGTGGCGCGAACAGAGGCGAGCGCCACCGTCTCGATGCCGGCGCCCGACATGCCGATGCGGGTGAGCGCGCCGGAGACGAGATGGCGGGTCAGGAGCTCCAGACGGTCATGGCTTTCGTGATGCAGATGGTCGGCCTTGGTCGCCGCGATCAGCACCTTGTCGATGCGACGCGTCAGGATCGAGGAAAGCAGATTGCCCTTGCCAGCGCGGAAGCAGGAGAGCACGTCGCCGAGCGCGTGTTCAAGATCCTTCAGCGCCTCTGGCCCGCGATTGACCGCCTGCAGCGTGTCGACCAGCACGATCTGGCGATCAAGCCGGGCGAAATGATCGCGGAAGAAGGGGCGCACCACGATGGATTTATAGGCCTCAAAACGGCGCTCCATCATGGCCTGATACGAACCCTTCGGCGCGGGACCGTCTGTCAGCGTGATCAACGGCGCAAAGGTCAGCGCCGGCGAGCCTTCGAGATCGCCGGGCATGAGGAAACGGCCGGGCGGCAGCATCGAAAGCGAGCGCTCGTCCGACTTGCAGGCCTTCAGATAGGCGGCATAGGCCTGCGCCATGTCGCGGACCACGAGCTCATCAGCGGGCGAGGCGGGGTCGATCCGCTCGGCAAGGCCCAGCCATTCGCGCGCCAGCGGCCCACGGATATCCGAGCGGGAGAGGGCGAGCGCATTCCTCGAGAATTCGGCATAGTCCTGACCCAGCAGCGGCAGGTCGAGCAGCCATTCGCCGGGATAGTCGACGATATCGACATTGAGCGTGCCGGGGCGGAAGAGGCGGTTCCAGCCGCTGGCGCTTTCATAATGGATGGTCAGGCGCAGTTCGGAAATCGAGCGGGTGCTGTCCGGCCAGATGCGCTTCTCCACCATGTCGCGGACATGGTCCTCATATTGAAAGCGGGGTACTGCATCGTCCGGCTGCGGATCGAGATGAACGGAGGAGACGCGGCCCTGATGCAGAGCGCGGACCAGCGGCAGGCGGCCGCCATGGACGAGATTGTGCACCAGCGCGGTGATGAAGACCGTCTTGCCGGAGCGGGACAGGCCGGTGACGCCGAGGCGCAGTGAGGGATTGACCAGGCCCTTGCCGAGATCGGCGAGGTTTTCCGCCGCAATCAGCATGTCGTCCGTCAGCGATGTCAGGGAAGGCGTCATGCGGGCTCGCGGGTCGGCGGGATCATGACCGAGATATAGGTGGCGTCAAGCGGCGGTTCAATTGTGGTGGAGAACGGCCGCTGATTGCCATGTCTACGTAGCCTCTGGGGGATGTGCGTGTCGTCCCGACACAGCAACGGCCGGGTGTTCCACCATGCGGTTAGCTCTTGCGGCAAATTTACAGCGCCAAAGGGAAATTCTTGCCTGTGCGTATGAACACGACTTTCCCCTGCGAGTCCCCGATGATGTACGCGTAGATGACGCTTCCGGTCAGATCCAGTTTGTAGCGACATGTCATGCCCGAGGCGAGATTTGGATCTGTTTGGACCTTGCCGGTTTCCAGCAGGAACTTGATGTATTTCCCGTCAGTTGCCTCGCATCGGTAGCCGATTTCCGTCAATCGGTCTGCCGCAAGTAGAGCGTCTCCCATCGATTGCCGGATGATGTCTTCCGTCGCGACCATAGCCGCAGTGATGTCACTGCCGGATGTGAGGTCGGTGGGGATGTCTCGAAACGGCCCGGTATGCGTGCGGACAAATGAATCGACCCAGAGATAGGCCAAGATTGCGAGAGGCAACAGCAATAGAACAAGAAGCGCGTATCGAAGATAGCGCGCTACCTTTGACTTGGCCGTTGCTTCTTCGGTTGCGACTTTTGCAGCCATGGTGTTTTGATCAACCTCAGGCATCAGCTCAATCCTCCGGTGCCGGGCCGGCATAGCGGGCGCGCGGGCGGATGAGGCTGCCTTCGGCATTTTGTTCCAGCGCGTGTGCGATCCAGCCGACCGAGCGTCCGACGGCGAAGAGGGCGAGCGCACTGCCGCGCGGCAGGCCCAGCGCGCGGCGGAGTGAGACCAGCGCGAAATCGATGTTCGGCCGCTTGCCGGCGGTATCCTCCATCACGGCGATGAGATCGTCGCGGCCTGCTTCGCGGGGCAGGAGGGGCAGAAGCGCTTCGGCGCGCGGATCGCCTTCCGGATAAAGGGGATGTGCAAAGCCCGGTACGCCATCGCCGCGCCGGAGCCGCGTTTCGACGGCGGCCGCAGCGCTTCCGGCCTGACGGACGTCGTCGAAGAGGAGTTCCACGAGGCTCGTCGTGCCGCCATGGAGCGGGCCGCTCAGCGCCGAGAGCCCGGCATTGAGGCAGGCGCCGAGCGAGGCGCCGGTGGAGGCGACGACGCGGACGGCGAAGGCGGAGGCGTTGAGTTCATGGTCGGCGAGCAACACGAGGGCACGGCGGATGAGATCGCCGCCAATATCGCCGCATTCCCATTCGCGCGCCAGCTGGCTGTGGATGGGGGCGCCATCTGCGGAACTGCAGCTTGCCGCCCCGGCCATGGCACGGATAAGAGAGGCAGCACCCGGCCAGAGCGCGCGGGCGTTTCGCTGCCAGGCGGTTGTGCGTCCGGCGGCCACCATGGGAAGCAGCGTCTGACAACGCTCAGTCAGGGGCAGGGCGCGGACGGGGTTCGTCATATAGGGATCGAAACGCTCGGGTATGGTTGCGGGGTCGGCAAAGGGGTCAATTTTGCCACAATCCCACAGTAGCCGTGCTGTGTCCTCGAGCGTGGCGGTTTCGGCCAGACGCGCGGCGTCACGGCCACGGTAATAGAGGCGCCCCTCATCGATCAACGAGATCGCGGAGGGGAGAACGGGAAGGCCCCAGTCGAGCGTCGTTTCGGCAATCGCACGGGGCCGGCGGCCGACGGATTTGCGTTTGTTGAGTTCGTCGATGTCGTGGGCGCTGTAGACCCGGCGGCGCGGATCGCCATCCGATCCCAGTGTATGGATCTGGCCGCGACTCACGTAGGCATAGAGCGTTGCGCGGCTGACGCCGAGGAGCTCCGCGGCGGTTTCTGCATCGATATATTGATCGGGTGCGGGCATCGAATACACATTGATTGGTTGAATCAAGATTGACTATATATTCTTCGCTGACAGGATCGTGTTCGTCAACACGAGTTCTGTCGCGAGGTTAACCCATGAATATCCCCTTGAAATCGCTTGAGTCTCCGTCTGGTGACGTGTTCGCCGCCGGATTGGAGGGCGTTGTTGCTGCCGAAACCGTTCTGTCGCATGTCGATGGCGCTGCCGGCCGGCTGATCCTGCGCGGCCATGAACTGGATGCGCTGGCGGGCTGGTCGTTCGAGGCTGTTCTGTCGCTGCTGTGGCGCGATCTTGCGCCCGAAAACCTGAACGAGGCAGAAATCCGGGCGCGGCTTGGCGCGGCGCGCGAGGTGGCGTTCGCACGCATGAGTGCCGTGCTTCCCGCGGTTGCCGGGCTCTCGCAGGTCGAGGCGCTGCGGCTCCTTCTGTCGCTCCTGCCGGATGCTGAAGCGGAGCGTCACCACCTGGTGGCCGTCGCCTCCGTTCCGGTGTTCGCCGCCGCGATCGCGCGCGCAAGCCGAGGCCTCGCGCCGGTTGCTCCGGATGCCCGGCTCGGCCATGCGGCGGATTTTCTGCGCATGATCCACGGCGTGGAGCAGGGGGTGGAAAAGGTGCGGGCGCTGGAGACCTATCTGGTCACGGTCGCCGATCACGGGCTCAACGCATCGACCTTCGCGGCACGCGTCATCGCCTCCACGCAGGCCGGCACGTTCTCCTCCGTCATCGGCGGGCTTTGCGCCCTGAAAGGCCCGCTGCACGGCGGCGCGCCGGGCCCGGTTCTCGACATGCTGGATGCGATCGGCACGGAAGAGAATATCCGGCCGTGGCTCACCGCAGCGCTCGATCGCGGTGAGCGACTGATGGGTTTCGGCCATCGGATCTACAGGGTTCGCGATCCGCGCGCCGATGCGCTGAAGCGTGCGGTGGCAGGCCTTCGTGACGCCGGCGGGCGCATCGGGTTCGCCGAGAAGGTGGAGGCCGAGGCATTGGCAAGCCTGGCAGAGCGCAAGCCGCTGAGGCCGCTGCAGACCAATGTCGAGTTCTATACGGCGCTGGTCCTGGAGGCGGTCGGTTTCCCGCGCGAGAGTTTCACCAATGTCTTCGCCGCCGGTCGCATGGCGGGCTGGACGGCGCATGTGCTGGAGCAGGACCGCGTCGGACGGCTCATCCGTCCGCAATCGCGCTATGTCGGGCCGATGCCGGGCTGAACACGCAGCGGTGACCCGCCTAGGGCGTCAGAAGCGTCTCGAGCCGCCATGGTTCGTCGCCTTGGCGAGTGAAGGCGGCAAGGCCGGCCGTGGGAAAGCCTGCGGGGATGTGACGGTTGGCGGCCTTGATGCCGACGAGGCGGGTGAAGCTCTCCTCGATCATCGGATTATGGCCGACGATCATCAGGCTCTTGCCCGCTTCCACACCGTGGCAAAGCGCCAGATAATGGTCAGGACCTTCGCTGTAGAGGCCGGGATCGAGGGTGACGTGCGGCGCGTGCTCCATGGCGGAGATGAAGGCCGCCGCCGTCTGCCGGCAACGCTCGGCCGTGGAGCAGATGATCATGACCGGGCTTATATCCATGCCCGCAGCGGCGCGCCCGATGCGCTCGGCTTCCTCGCGCCCGGCGGCATCCAGATGGCGGTCGAAATCCCGTTCGCCCGGCTTCGGCCAGGCGCTTTGCGCATGTCTGAGCAGGAATAGGCGGCTGGCGGCAAGAGGATGTGACTGCATGAACCTTCGCTTGGGTCCCACCGTTTTCGCCGCGGACCGGTTGGAGCGCGAAACCGCCCGATATCTTCCCGTCATCCGGTTCTCGACCGGGTACGATGCCTGACCCAATCAGGCCGAGAGCGGCCAAAATCTAGGTTGCCGGTCGAAGCCGGTCAAGCTGGTCGAAAGAAGGAGAGGGTGCTCCCGCGTCAAGATGGAGCAGTCGAGGGTCTGTAAAGGCGATGCGTCCTCCAGGTCGCGCGCGAATCTGGTCATCAAATTGTCACACCTATTCAAATGCTTGACCATTTTTTAGGCGCTCTGAATTTATCCTGATCAAGCTGTAAAAGGCGGCATTCATTGCTTGAACTGTGCCCTCAATGTGGCTATACACCCGCTGAAAGTGATGTTCTCCAGGAGAATCGCGTTGAGTGAGACTATCGAACTTAGCAAGTACGTCCTTTCTGAAGACGAGGAGTTCATGAACCCCAATCAGCAGGCCTATTTCCGGGCGAAGCTGATCAACTGGAAGAATGAAATTCTCCGGGAAGCGCGCGAGACCCTTGACCACCTCGCCGAAGAAAGCGCCAACCATCCCGATCTCGCCGACCGCGCCTCCTCCGAAACCGACCGTGCCATCGAGCTTCGCGCCCGCGACCGCCAGCGTAAGCTGATCTCCAAGATCGACGCTGCCCTGCAGCGGATCGAAGACGGCACCTACGGCTATTGCGAAGAGACGGGCGAGCCGATCGGGCTGAAGCGTCTCGATGCGCGGCCCATCGCCACGCTTTCGATCGAGGCGCAGGAGCGTCACGAACGCCGCGAGAAGGTCTATCGGGACGAGTGATCGCCTTCCGTGGAACCAGACGAGATTGCCGTAGGGTTCGCCCTGCGACAGGACATCGCCTCGCGCGGATTTCGATCCGGAGCGGGGCGTCTTTTTTGAAGGATACAGGTTTCCCATGCCAAAGCTGACAATCATCGCGTTCGACGGAACGCCGTTCGAAATTGATGCGCAGTCCGGTTCGACGGTCATGGAGAATGCCGTGCGCAATTCCGTGCCGGGCATCGAGGCGGAGTGCGGTGGGGCCTGTGCCTGCGCCACCTGTCATGTCTATGTCGACGACGCCTGGACCGAAAAGGTCGGCGCGCCCGAGCCGATGGAAGAGGACATGCTGGACTTTGCCTTCGAGGTGCGCCCGACCTCGCGGCTGTCCTGTCAAATCAAGATGTCCGATGCGTTCGACGGTCTCGTCGTTCACGTCCCCGAGAAGCAGGCCTGAAGGCGGACAAAAAAAGCCTCGCTTGCGGAAACCGTCAAGCGAGGCCAGTCGGGCGCGCCAGGGGCGAGGGAGGATGCGCCCTGTCGTCTTAAGGACGCGCGCCAGGAGAAGGTGGTGTATCCCCGATCCGAGCCGCCCTTTTCCCCCTCGCGGCCAACGGATCAAATATCGACGGTTACCCGATGCAGTAACCCTGCAGGCGTCATGAAGCTGCCGCCATGCTTGCCGCCAGTTTGACGCGCGGCGCAAAAAGACTGAAACGCGACGGATGATCTGCCGTCTGAATTCGGCGCTCGCTTGGCGCTTGTCCGTCTTCTGTGGCGCTGTCTGTAACAAGACGCCCCGGACGTTCGATGACAGTGAATGTAACTCAAGAGTTACGTCTTTGCCACTGCAACTTTTGGCAGGTCATAGCCTGTTGACAAGGTCAGCTTCGCGCAAGCTTGTGCTCACCGAAAGCCGATCTGCAAATGCAAACGCCGCCCGAAGGATCGGACGGCGTGATGGTTGTCTTCGGCCTTGCTGGTTGGGGCCTAGCACTTCACTGCGCGGCACTCGCCTGCTGGATCTGCGCTTGACGCTCCCTCACAAGGCGCATCACACGGGCTTCGAAGTTTGCCATTTCGACCTCGTCGAAATGCCGTTGGTCCGCGTCATGCAGCGCAATTTCCTTGTCGGTCGTGCGTTCGACAAGCGCCTGCATCTCGCCACAGGTCTTCTGGGCGGGGAGCGATTTGATGGCCTGCTCAAGCCGGTGCGCATGCTCGGTAGCGATTTCGGCGTGGCGTTCTTCGTGCCGCTTGATGTCACCGGCAAGTGAGTCCCACAGAACGGCAAGCCCGCGTGGCGCGCCGTTGCGATCACCCCAGTTCGGCAGGATCAGCTTGAGGTTCAGGTTGACGCGGGCGGCGCCCACTGAACAGCTGCCCTTGGTCTCGCGATATTTGACGTCCCCGGAAAACTTGATCTGCGCGGCGCCCGGGTGGCGGCTCATGCCGGCCTGCGGGCCGCTGCGCATCAGCGCGTTGTCAAGTTGGGATGCGGTCTTGCCGCGAACGGTGAAATAGACAGTGGATTTGCGAACGCTCGTGTCAGCTTCCGCCAGCGCGGCAAGCGCCACCAGGCCGCAAAGCATGGTTCCCAGGAAAGCCAGTAAGCGCCAAGACGCCCATACCGAAACAAAATTCATCAGCAGAGTTCCCGTTTATTGTCTTTGAGGGGAGCTTGCTGCATAGCGAGGCGGAGAGCAATAAAAAAAGCTAAAGACGCCACGATTCTGCCGCACGTGTTGCAAAAGCCTTAACCTGGGGAATTCGGATGCTGAATGAAGCCCGTTTCGAGCCGCGCAGTTGGCCGCTGGCGCATGATCGGTCGCTGACACTCGGTCCTCAGGGGCTCATCATGGCCATCGTCAATGTCACGCCGGACTCCTTTTCCGATGGCGGACAGTTTGCGACCGCGCCGACGGCTATCGATCAGGCGCTCCGGCTGGCCGAGGCCGGCGCGCATATTCTTGATATAGGCGGGGAGTCCACGCGGCCGGGAGCCGCCGTGGTCGACAGCGATGAAGAGCGCCGGCGCGTTCTGCCGGTGATTTCGGCGCTAGCGGAGCGTTTTGGCCGCGAGGGGCCGGTCTTGTCGGTCGACACCTACCGCGCTGGGACGGCAGAGGCCGCATTGGCTGCCGGCGCGCATATCGTCAACGATGTCTGGGGCCTCACGCGGGAACCGGAGATCGCATCCGTCGCCGCACGGGCGGGCGCAGGCGTGTGCATCATGCATACCGGCCGGGAACGCACCGTGCTTGCAGATGCGATCGAAGACCAGCTGGCCTTCTTCGCACGCTCGCTCGAAATTGCCGACAAGGCTGGTATCGCGCGCTCGCACATCGTGCTGGATCCCGGCTTCGGCTTTGCCAAGGAAACGGCTGCGATCAACATCGAACTCATGCGTCGGTTCGAGGAGCTGCATGTCCTTGGTCTACCGTTATTGGCCGGCACCTCGCGCAAGCGGTTTCTCGGCGAAATTACCGGTCGCGCGGCGGCCGAGCGCGATATCGCCACTGCAGCCACCAGCGCGATCCTGAGGATGGCGGGTGCCAGCGTGTTCCGGGTGCATGATGTCGCAAGCAGCAGGGATGCATTGGCGGTCGCGGATGCTATGATCGCCCAAACGCGGCCGAAAGGATGATCCATTGAAGCAATATACAATCTTCATGAAGAACTGTGCGTTCTTCGCGCGCCACGGCTTCTTCGACGAGGAAGCGTTTCTGGGGCAGCGTTTCTTCGTCGATGCCCGGCTGGATGTCGAAGCGGAGGCGCCGCTTCAGGACGACAAGCTCGACGGGACCGTGGATTACGGTGTGGCCTTCAAGGTCATCGAGTCCGTGGTGCTCGGTCAGCGGCGCTATCTCATCGAGGCGCTGGCGGCCGATATCGCGCTCGGTCTCACGGCCAAGTTTCCGCATATCAGGCGAGCCGAAATCACGGTGCGCAAGCCGAATGCGCCGGTTCCGGGCGTCCTGGATTTTGTTGAAGTCACGGTGACGCATGTCCCCTGAGATGCGCTGGCGGCAGGCCAATCTGGGGCTGGGCGGCAATATCGGCGACCCCGCGGCCAACATGGCGGCGGCGCTGAAGATGATCGACGTTCGTCCGGATTGCCGGGTGCTGACCGTGTCACGCCTCTACCGCACCCCGCCCTGGGGCAAGACGGACCAGGACTGGTTCTTCAACGCCTGCGCCCTGATCGAAACCACTCTTGAGCCGGATGCGTTGCTCGACCTCTGTCTTCGCCTCGAGAAGGAGATGAACCGCGTTCGTATCGAGCGCTGGGGACCGCGCACGCTCGATATCGACATCCTGACCTTCGAAGGTGTGACGAGCGAGGCGGAGAGGCTGCTCCTGCCGCATCCGCGGATTGCCGAGCGCGCCTTCGTGCTGATCCCGCTCTGCGATTATGCGCCGGAAACGGTGATTGGAACGGAAAGCGCCCGCGACCTTCTGACAAAGGTTGACGCGGGCGGCATCGAGGCGGTCTCGGAAGACCGCAACTGGTGGAAATCCTAGACATCTTACGGGTAAGGCCGAACGGAAAGCCGCTCCAGACGTCTGCTGCAATTTCCTGAGATATCAGCCGAGGCGGATGCGCACCGGACGACGGCCGTTCGGGGCGGTCGTGTAGAGATGGATCTGTGTCTTCGGCTGGGCGCTGCGCCAGGCGCGGGCGCCGTGGCTCAGAAGCATGGCAACGAGATCGCGGGTGCGTGCCTTGCCGCCGGAGCTCGCAAGACGCATCGCGGCTTCGTGCAGCGGGTGCAGCATGTTGCGGAACGGGCGCAGACCGCCGGTCTCGGTGCCCTGGAAGTTTTCATTCATCGACATGACAGACCTCGTACGCAGTAAAAATCGAGGGTAAGCCGCGGGGTTGCGGGCTTCCGGGTCGTTGATGGTCCAGCGGCGCGGCGAACGCGTGTCGCGACGCGGGATGTCGGCTGTGCGGCAGCCAGATCAGTGTGAACGACGTTGATGGGCCGCACGAAACTCATGAGATCTACTCCAGGCTGGCCCAGCAGCTGATGCCGCGACGCTTCAGCGCCTTGCAGGCATTCACTGCCGAGTCCTGGCCGCGGAAGCCGCTGAAGCGGGCGCGGTAGATCTTGGCGCCGTCGGAAACCGCGGCAACCGTATAGGGATCGGCGGAACGCAATACCTTGCCGCCTTTGGCCTTTGCCTTGTCGAGAAGCCCCTCTGCGAGTTCCTTGCTCGGCGCTGCGCCAACCTGAATGGTCCAGCCCTTGTCCTTGGAGCGAGTGGTCGAGGCGGTGGTTACAGTGTCCACGCCGTCTTCATCCTCGCTGTCGTCCTTGGACTTGGCGACCTGCTTTTCTTCCTTCTTCTCAGCCTCGATCACGGCCTTTGCCGGGCTTTTGGCCTGCGGTGCTGCAAAAGCGGTCTTGACCGGAGATGCGTCTTCATCGTCGCCGTTCGAAGTCTCGGCAACGGCCGCCGGCTTCGGGGCGACGCGCGGCGCATCGCCGAAGGCCTGATCGATGCGGTTGATCTCGGCGGGCGGTTGGGGAGCCGCCACGGCAGCCGACGGCAGGTCGGCGCTGGCGGAAGCAACTTCGACGGGTTTGGAGGCGAGCGCGGCGGCAGACTGGACCGGTGCCGGGATGGCGATCGGGTTAGACTGAGCAGGTGCCGAACGGGCGATCACGAAGTTTCCGCGACCGTTCGAGGACAGCGGGAGATAGCGCTTGACCAGTTCCGTTACGCGGGAGTCGCGGGCACCGGCAGAGCGTTCGCCGAGCACGACGACGACGATCGAATGACCATCGGCGCGTGCGGATGTTGCAAGGTTGGAGCCGGCAGCGCGGGTGTAGCCGGTCTTGATGCCGTCCACGCCGGCGACACGGCCGAGAAGGTGGTTGTGGTTACCGATCACCTGCTTCCCGAAGCGGAAGGAGCGGACCGAGAAATAGCTGTAATATTGCGGGAAATGCTGGCGCAGCGCCACGCCGAGAATGGCCTGGTCACGCGCCGTCGTCAGCTGACGATCGTCGGGCAGGCCGTTCGGGTTCACGTAGATGGTGTTGCGCATACCGAGCGAGCGGGCCTTGGCCGTCATCATCTTGCCGAAGTTCGGAACCGAACCGCCGAGCGTCTCTGCGAAGGCCCAGGCCACGTCGTTGGCGGAGCGGGTGACGAGTGCCAGAATGCCCTGTTCCACCGTGAACGTGCCGCCGGCGCGCACGCCGAGCTTCGTCGGAGCCTGACCGGCAGCGGCTGCCGACATGGTGATCGGCGTCGACTTGGTCAGCTTGCCGGAATTCAGCGCTTCGAAGACGAGATAAAGCGTCATCATCTTCGTCAGCGATGCGGGATAGCGGAGGCCGCCCGAATCCTGATTGTAGAGAACCTTGCCTGTGTTGGCATCAATGACGATACCGGCCTGCTTGGCTGCATAGGCGGTGCTGGCGGCAAAAAACGTGCCTGCAATGATCGTCAGAGCGATCTTCCGGAACACACCTGCGAAGCCGCCGGTCGTGGGACGTTTTTTCTGGGAGTTTTTCAGCATTGCCACTTTTTACTCTTACAAGAATTGCTCACCTGTTTGGCGGCGCCATCCCTCCTCAGCGCCAGTGGGGAGACACTAGACGGATAGCGTTACCAATCGGTTTATGATGAATGCTGC
Source organism: Ensifer sp. (assembly GCA_035565055.1). Lineage (GTDB taxonomy): Bacteria > Pseudomonadota > Alphaproteobacteria > Rhizobiales > Rhizobiaceae > Ensifer_A. The sequence continues at coordinate 1,954 of DATMTA010000122.1, read as the reverse complement.
GTTTACGAGTTCACTAAATTTGTTGGGGAAATTTGCGACCGGATGCGCGAAAGCGCCCTCGCTCCTGCCGGCGCGAAGGACCCCCAGTCGGCAAGGAAGCGGGCCTTGTTTTCAGTCGGCGAGGCGGGCGGTTGCGTAAGCGCGAACGGCCGTGTCGAGCGCCTTCCAGTCCTCCAGAAGGCGCGCGGAAAAGCGGTACTGGACGCTGAGATCCTTGCCGGCGGCAAAGTCGCGCTGGCAATCGGCTCCGGTAGACTGCGATGGTGTTGAAGGCAGGACGCAGCGGACCGCATAAGGCTCCGCGCCACCATTCGGATCGGTCAGCAGAACCTCGTCGCCATAGCCCGAACCCTGTTTGAAACGATGCAGCGCCAGCCCGCCGGGACCCTGTTCAGCGGGACCGTCGAAGAGGCGGGCATAGATCGGGGCGACTCGGCCGGACATGTCGCGTGTCATGATCGACTGCGACATCTGCAGGAAAATCAACGAACTCGAATCGGAAATGTCGAAGAAACGCTTGGCGCTGGCGGTGTCATAGCCCTTCATCTCGGGCCACTGGAGAGCCAGGTTGACCTGTTCCTGTTTGCTCGAAACGCGCTGCTCGGGAAAGCGTATGGCATTTTCCGGCAGCTTCAGGCGGTCGGGGCCGATCGTCACGTCGAGAAGGGCGGTGCTGGCGGAATATTCGCCAACGGCAATGCGCTTGCCATACCACTTGCCGGCAAAGCTGACCCCTATGGTCATGGCGGCGAGGACGAAAGCGCCGACGACAACCTTGCCGACGAGCCCCGTCGAAAGGATGGGTGCGGAGTCGATCATGTCCTGTGCCATCTGTGCACGCCCCTGTTCCACGCCTTGGCCGGCTGCCTCGTTTCGGGCCATGTCCGTTTCGGAACGACACGGAAAACCGCGGCATGTTTCTTGCTCGGCCAACCCTGTTGGAATAGGGTTAACAAATGATGAATTTTGCCGATCTTGCCCTGTGTTTGTTGACAGGTTTTGCCATCCCGCTGGCGCTATGCGGCTTTGTCTCGCAGGGGCTCGGCGCCTATGCCGGCAGCGGGCAGAATGCGCGCGTGCTGGTCTGGTGGTCTTCCGCCATGATCTGCGGACCGGGTCTGTTTGCGACGCGGCTCATCGAGGGGTGGCATTCGGGTGAGGAGACGATCGGACAGCAGGCGGCCGGATGGTTTGCCGCAACGGGATGGGCCGTGCTCTATGGCTATGTCGTTCTTCGTGCGGTGAGCATTCTTTTGGGTCTGCACCACTAAAAGAAAACGCGGCCTTGAAGGGCCGCGTTTCCGATTCTCGCCGGGAACGGTTTGGGCGAGGGATATCAGCGAAGGGTGCCGACCGAGGTCGAGGTGACGCGACCGTCGTCGAGCTTGACCCATTTCGCGGAGTTGTCGGTGGCCTGACGCTTGAGGAAACGGTATTCCGTTTCGGACCAGATCATTACCTTGTTGCGCATGTTGTCGAGAACGAAGTCGCCGCGATCGGTGCGGACCGTGAGAACTGCGTGTCCTTCGCCGTTCGGCTGCAGGACCACGGTCATCAGAAGATCGGAATAGGGCACGCCCGCATCATGCAGGAGCTTGCGCTTCAGGAGCGCATAGTCTTCGCAATCGCCAGCCGTCGTCGGGATCGCCCAGTATTCCTCGACGCCGTAAAGCTCCTGGTCCGTCATCGGCTTGATCGTCGTGTTGACGTTGTAGTTGATCCTGAGGATCGTTTTCCAGTTGGCCTCGTCGAGGTGGTAGGCCTGTTGGCCATCGTTGTTCGGCAGGCAATCGGACGGATTGCGCTTGCAGTATTCGTAATGGCCGATCGGCGGATTGGTCGCGCCGAGGCTCTGCATGTTGGCGGGCAGGGCGAATGCGCTGGCGGTGCCGGATGCGATGAAGGCGAGGGCGGCAAGCGCTATTCTTATTGTTCTTTGCATTGCTATTCTCCC
>DATMTA010000121.1:0-1958 GCA_035565055.1 Ensifer sp. | reverse complement strand
TGAAGTGCTCGACGAAATTGTACGGCTCGGTCACGGCTTCGCTGGCGAAGGTCGGCTGCGGCAGATCGTTCAGGCCTTCGAAGCTGCGGCCCTGCAGCAGTTCGGTCAGGCTCCGTTCCAGCGCCACCTCGAAGCTCGGATGCGCGCCGAACGAGGCGAATACGCCGCCGGTACGCGGGTTCATCAGGGTCACGCACATGACGGGATAGGCGCCGCCCAGCGACGCATCCTTGACGAGTACGGGAAAGCCCTGCGCTTCCAGTTCCTGGATCCCGGCCACGATGCCCGGGTATTTCGCCAGCACCTCCTGCGGCACATCGGGCAGCGCGATCTCGCCTTCCAGGATCTCGCGTTTTACCGCACGCTCGAAAATCTCGGACAGGCATTGCACCTGCGCTTCGGCCAGCGTGTTACCGGCGCTCATGCCATTGCTGGCATAGAGGTTCTCGATCAGGTTGGACGGGAAATAGACCGTCTCGCCGTCCGACTGCCGCACGTAAGGCAGCGACACGATCCCGCGCGCGACGTTGCCGGAATTGGTGTCGACCAGATGCGAACCGCGCAATTCGCCCTCCGGGTCGTAGATGGCGCGGCAGTACGGATCGAGGATCTCGTCCGGCAATGCATCGTCGGGGCCGGGCTGGAACCAGCGCTCGTCCGGATAATGGACGAAGGCCGCGTTGGCGATCTCCTCGCCCCAGTAGCTGCCGGCATAGAAATGGTTATTGCTGATGCGTTCGATATACTCGCCCAGCGCGGACGCCAGTGCGCTTTCCTTGGTCGCGCCCTTCCCGTTGGTAAAACACATCGGCGAATGCGCATCGCGGATATGCAGCGACCACACGTTCGGCACGATGTTGCGCCATGACGCGATTTCGATCTTGATGCCGAGGCCGGCCAGCAGCGCGGACATATTGGCGATGGTCTGTTCCAGCGGCAGGTCCTTGCCGGGAATATAGGTAGCGGCGTCGGCGGCAGGCTGCAACGTCAGCAACGCCTGCGCGTCGGCATCCAGGTTCTCGACTTCTTCGATCACGAACTCGGGCCCGGTCTGCACCACTTTTTTCACGGTACAGCGATCGATCGAACGCAGGATCCCCTGGCGGTCCTTCTCCGAAATGTCAGACGGCAGCTCGACCTGGATCTTGAAGATCTGCTTGTAACGGTTCTCCGGGTCGACGATATTATTCTGCGACAGGCGAATATTGTCGGTGGGGATATCGCGGGTGTTGCAGTACAACTTCACGAAGTACGCCGCGCACAGGGCCGACGAGGCCAGAAAATAATCGAACGGGCCCGGCGCCGAGCCATCGCCCTTGTAACGGATCGGTTGATCCGCGATGACCGTGAAGTCATCGAACTTGGCTTCCAGACGCAGCTTGTCGAGAAAGTTGACCTTGATTTCCATCGGAGATTCCTAGTATTTCAAAACACAAAGCCCCGTGAATACAGGGCTTTGCAGGGTAAGGCAAGCATCTTACCCGATCCATTGCCTGCGGGCGAATGCAACGGCTCGGAATGCATTGACACGAGGGCGGAAATCGTACAGACTCGACAAGATGTTAGCGCTATTGGTTTGATGGTACAGGATGTTATAGACCTACACTGACGGCGACGACAAACCAAGACTATCCAAGGAGACTTGTATGAACACCAGTGCCGTCGAGAGCACGAGTACCATCCAGGAGGCGGAAAACACCCGCCTCATCGTCCTGATCAGCTGCGTCGCCACCATCGGCGGCTTCCTGTTCGGTTTTGACAGCGGCGTCATCAACGGCACCGTCGACGGCCTGAAGCAGGCCTTCCATTCGACCGACGCCGAACTCGGCTTCGAAGTCGCGTCGATGCTGCTGGGCTGCGCGCTCGGCGCCTTCACCGCCGGCCGGCTCGGCGACCTCTGGGGCCGCCGTACCGTGCTGCTCATCTCGTCCGTGATGTTCCTGGTGTCGGCACTGGGC